>JAZUCU010000048.1:0-194938 GCA_045639325.1 Victivallales bacterium | reverse complement strand
CGATAACTTCACCCAGTTCGACCGCGGCCGCCGTCCGGCTGTGATGTATGCCGGTATGATGGAGTATGACGGCGACTTGCACGCCCCCAAACTCTATCTGGTCAATCCTCCCGAAATCGACCGCACCATGGACGAATATCTCTGTGCGACCAAAGTTCATCAGCTCGCCATCAGCGAAACCCAGAAATACGGTCATGTGACCTACTTCTTCAACGGCAACCGTTCCGGCATGTTCGATGAAGTTTACGATGAATACATGGAAATCCCCTCCGACGTGGTTCCCTTTGAGCAGCGTCCGTGGATGAAGTGCGCTGAAATCACCGACAAGGTCATTGAAGCCATCGAAAGCGGCAAGTATCAGATGATCCGTCTGAACTTCCCCAACGGCGATATGGTCGGTCACACCGGCAGCATGGAAGCCGTGCGTGTTTCCATGGAGGCTCTCGACCTTCAGCTCGGCCGTCTGAAAGAGGCGATCGAAAAGGCGGGCGGTGTCATGGTCATCTCTGCGGACCACGGCAATGCCGATGACATGCTTGAACACGATAAGAAGGGCAATGTGAAACTGGATGCTGACGGCGTTCCCTGCCGCAAAACCAGTCACTCTCTGAACCCGGTTCCCTGCATCGTATTCGATCCTGAATACAAAGGCGAATACAGCAAGGAACTCAAAGAAGGTCTCGGCATCAGTTCTCTTGCCGCTACCTGTATCGAACTTCTCGGCTACAACGCTCCCGAAGGTTACGATCCCTCCGTACTGACTGCGGAATAAAAATCATATCTCAATAAAAAACTGTTGCAAACCCAAAAGGTGAGCAACAGTTTTTTTATTGCCTCCGTGCTTGCGGCAGACTGCCGGACAGAAGATAAGACCTTATTTTTGACTCTATTCCAACACAACAAAACAGATGTCGGCGGGTAAGCCGTGTTCGGGGTCCTTGATCTCTCCCCGTTTATGCCAGTGGTTGTGACTGGAATAGTAAATCACGAGCAGTTTACCGTCTTTTCGCTCAATGCAAACGGCGTAAGAGCAATCTCCGGCACTCGGGAATTTACCCAACAGCGTGAGTTCTCCGTTGCGGGTGTAACGGAAACAGTCACAGCGCAAGTTGCTTCGCTCTGCGCCATCCCAGCGGCGGCAGGCGACAAGGAAATCCTCTCCCACACATTTCAGCATGATCCCCTGCATGGGGACAGGAAGTTGTTTATACTGGATATCTCCATCGGGGGCAAGCGTGAAATAAACCGGATGTTGAGGTGGAGTTTCACAACGGATAAAACCGTGCAAAACCCCGTTTTTATCAAAATCCAGCGAAACTTCATTGCCGCCCGGAACATCCAGACAACGGTCATGTGCCCAGTGGATCCCGTCTGTTCCGGTATAGAGCGAGGCTTCAGTAGCAGCACTCCCATTCACGCAGTAACCCGTTCCGACGATTTTACCCTTGTATGCGGCAAAACCCCAGAAAAAAGTGTTCTCCTGCAATCCGGAAAGAGGAACTTCCTCAAAATTACTGCCGTCTGCGGAAATCCAGTGACGGGTTTCCAGCCGTTTGGCAGAAGTCCGGTCAGGATTACGCATACCGGAGTAAAGATGAAGTTTTCCGTCAAGAACCAGCAACCGGGGATCGCGCAAGTCACCGTCAGCGGAGAAATCACGCACTTCCTGCCATGTTGCACCCTCATTATCAGAACGCAGGATTTTGATAACGCCATCGAAAAAAAGATGCCCTTTCCCGGTACGGAAAGCAACGTACAGACTTTCTCCGAACCGGCATACCGATGGGAAAGCATTGTGCTGACCGCTGCTGTAAACGATGCCGGTTGCAGTAATCTTATCAAACATGGCTCCGGACTCCTTTATTTGATAATCACTTCATACCACAACGTTTTATATTCGGGTGAGAGCTGAATTGCAGCTTTGCCGTTTTCGGCAGAAACCGGCACGGCGGTCACTCTGTTTCCTTTTCCGTCAAGGGCGTAGACAGCCAACTTTCCGGCAGGGACATCAAATTTTACTTTGGCGGTGATGCCTTCGCACATGATCGGCGTATTGGCACCCCAATTCTTGCGCAGAGTGGATTTGTTTCCGGGCGGCATAAGTTCAAAGACTGCGTCCCGGTTGTAAGCGACGCCGGAGGCGGCAAGCAGAATACGTCCGGAGCTTCTCATATCCCTGCCGTCTGCACAGACAGCCGAAATCGTCGCAGCTCCGGAGAAAGATTTTACTCCGGAAATGGAAAAACCGTCAAGTTCGACCCCTTTTTCATCACAGAAGCCGGTGAAAACTTTGGTACGGGAAGTGTTGACCGTAAAGAAACCTTTATCTTTTTTCCGGGCATCCCACAACAGTTCGCCGGTATCGGAAACAAAGAGTTTCTGGTCCTTCAACGCATTTTTGGCAGGCAGTTTTTCCTTGTCGGCATTCACATTCCTGTACTGCCAGTCCGGATATTTCTTCAAACCGATGCCGTGCAGCAGAGAATATTTGCGGTCCAACCCGTAAAGTTCGGAACGCAACTTGTCCGGATCCGGCAGAAAACGCAGTTGAGAACGTTCCATAGCAATCGTGAAAGGTGCATGGATCACTTTTTTCGCCTCCATTACATCTCCGCGCACAAACATTGCCACGCACGCCGCCATGTGTACCATGCGGTTGGCACAGGAACGGATATCGAAAAATCCGGGGATATAGTTGATTTCAAAGGCATTGCCGTGAGAATAGGCAAAACTGTACAACCCATTCCAATTCTGAAATGCGGCGTAAGCGGCGAGCATGGGGAAACCTTCGGTCACAAACTGATTGGGTTCAGCATGATTGTATTCCGAAATCACATAAGGCTGCCCGGCAACCCGCTGGGAGGCGATCGTACCGATCGTACCGGGAAGAGCATTGACCATGGCTTCATTGAGAACATACCAGCCGGCGGCCTTATTCCAGGACTCCCCTTTGGGGAAAACCGGGTGATGCCAGTAGGTGTGATTGTCAACAAAATCAAACTCCGTCTGAAGCCCGAGCGGACTGACATGCACTTGAGATCCGGTAATAAGGGCTTTGGCTTTCAAATCCTTGCGGATATAGTCGTACATGGTTTTATTGTACTCTCTTTCAGTTTCGTAAATAAAATCAATCGCATCATAAAGCCCTTTGATACTCATGCGGGTCTGCGAAAGAAAATGACGGCGCACCATGGGTATGGAGAGATTTTCCATGCTTTGGCCGGGAAGCAAGCCGATCGCACCGCCGGGACGGAGAGAAATATCGGAAAATTCATATTCACCCTGCGGATCCATGATGACCGTGATACGGGCGCGATCATCATTTTCGGTCGCACAAAAAACAAATTCATGTTTTTCCCAGACATTGGGTTTGGTCAGGGTAAAGGCGTTAAGTCCGAGCATTACGCCCCACGGGGCATAACTTTTCATGCAATTCACTTTGACATATTGCGGTTTTTTAGTGCGGGAGTGGAGCGTAAGCGTATAACTCTGACCCTTTTTCACGCTGAACGTCTGATTTGTGACGATTTGCGGGCCGAGGTTATTTTCTTTTTTCCGGGATATGGAGAAACGGCGCACCGGTTTGCCGTTTATGCCTTTGCCGGGGATGAACTCCTCTCTGACATTCAGCCAGGGATGGGATTGCAAACTCCACTGTTTTTTGTTGTCAGCGGATTTAGGGGCAAAAGCCGTATCAGCAAGAATTTCTGCACCCAGCGTATCACTGCCGATATTCCACGCTTTTTTCAAGTTGGTATCGTTGCCGTATTTTTTCTTGAGCCATTTATTCCATTTATCCTGCATGGGCTTGCCGTATTCGGGAACCATGTTATCAAGCGCACCATACCGCCACCAGTTCAGCAGAGAGTTTTCGTTATTCAACTCAATAAATGCAATTGCGGGGTCTTCACAATAAGAAAGTTTGGTATAGGGATTGACATGGGTCAGCAAATCTTTGGCATACTTTTTCTGAAGTTCGATCATCCGGGGATGAATTTCGTTGATCCCTTTGCCCATCTGGGTCGGCGGAGGAGCGTTGAAGCCCTCTTTGGGACCGAATTCACGCAATACATGCAAGTTGATATTGACATAGATACCATGTTTCTTGAGTTGATAAATCAGGTAATCGAGCATATCAAGTTTCCGGGCATTGACGGTTTTATTGTCGGGACTGCCTTCCCAGATGCCATGTCCCGCATAATCCATGTGGTGCATGCGCACACAGTTGAACCCGAAGCGCGCCAGGGTGGATGCCACCCGTTCCGCCATTTCCCGGGTCGGCGGGAAATTTGCCTCATAAACGAAGTTGGTTCCCCAGAATTTGATCGGTCCGCTGTCGGTACGGAAACCGCCTTTCCCATCCAAACGGACATAGCCGTCGGCACCGGCTTCCCTGCGGGGCAGCCAGGTGGTGACATCTGTGATATTATTCTGCTGCAGCGGAGCGGTCAGAAAATGGAACATATTATTCTCTTTCGCAGTGCCAGCCGAAAGTACGCCTCCAAGCAGCAGAGAAGCCCAAAGTCCGGATAATTTCATATTCATTGTACTTACTCCCTGATTTTATGTGTAGGTTTCAAAATTTCACTTAAAAAAGGTACGGCATGGATACCCCGGAAACGGTGGGTCGGAGCATCGCAGTTGCCGTAAACCCAACACTCTTCCATCGTCATGCCCTCCGGCATGGGGGCATAATCGTAAAGACGGTTTGCCGGATCTTCGTATTTCGGGTAGAAATAATATTTGTAATGCTCCGGCGTACCCGTTTTTTCAAATGCGGTCTGTATCAGGTCGAGCAATTCCACCGGACCGCCCTCGGAGATGCAGAGATGACCGGGAGCAAGTGCGGCAAGCATATCGGGATAGTCGAACCACTGGAGCAAGCCCGGAATATACTGGAATGTGCCGATACGGGTCAAATTGGTGGAGTAGGCGCGCTTGCGCCAGTTGCAAATACCGTCATTCCAGACAACTGCTTTTACGTCGGGGTCGAGCAATCCGAGAATGGCGGCGGGTTTTGCCCCGAGAGAATGACCGCTTGTTGCAAGACGGTTTTTATCCACATAAGGCTGGGTTTTGAGCCACTGGAGAATCATGTATTTCTGATAGACGGAAATGGATTCATAACATCTGCCCGCCCACATACTGTGGACAGAAAATTCATAACTGTCCGGACAGAGATTCGGATCTCCGACTTCATTGGTTGCCGGATTTTCCACTGCAACGCTGACGAAACCGGCACGCCCGTATTCGAGAGCCATCTGATTGTAGGCAAACCATTTGTGCGAACAGACCGAACCATCAAGTTCCAATTCGCCGCAAAGGGATTCTTTGCTGGAAAAAGAACCCGGAAAACAGAGTACACCGGGGGCGGGAGAGTCTGCCGTTACACCGTCAGGCACGATCATAAGAAAGGGAACGACACTGTACGGTTCGGGGTAAATCTCCCATTTCTGGAGGGTATACCCTTTCCGGGGTTCACTCCAGAGCATCTTGCAGGGAGGTTGAACTTCCTCAAATTCGGGGAAACACATCAACTCAAGCAATTTGGCACGGAGTTTTTCACGCCATTCAAAAAATTCTTCTCCGGTCATTGCAGGATCATACGCCAATTTCGGTTTCATGTGTTTGAGATAAGCGTATATGAAACCGGAACTGCCGGTGAAACGGCCGTCCGCACGGCCGCTTTCAAAAACTTTGCGTTTCGGCTCTTTGATTTCCCGCATATTTTCAGGGACATCGTGGGAATTGCACATGATTATATTTTTCCTTATCTATGGAGTTTCAGGTAAGCATTATCGCAGGTTGCCGCAAAGATCAGTACCAGGAATAATTGCCTTGCAGAGAATCTTTATGGCGTCCCGTATCGACATGCCAGTCGAGTAACAGGATGTTCAGTTTGATATCATGGCGGTAACGGCCGCCCCAACTGTTATCCGTCGGATTTGTGAATATATATCCTTCCGTCAGAACCCGGGGAATACTGTCCAGCAAGACGATCTGCTGACCGGCTCCCCAACTGGAAGTATTCAGTAAACGGTTGATTTTTACTGCCTCCACATCCACTTTTTTGTTATTATAAATCTGACGGTAACCGTAATGCACCACTTTCAATTTGAATTCCTGCGGACGGGTATCCGGTGTTACATCCAGTTGACTTGCCGACGGACAGGACAGGGTCTTTTCCTGGGCGTAGTTGAGCCGGACAAGTTTGCTGGAAAAGGTCTCTGTTGTATATCCCTTATGGTGCGGCAGGAGATCGTTGTTATCATCGGCATACATGGCGAAAGAAAGTCCGACTTGTTTCAGATTGGAAATGCAGTTTGAGGCTTGTGCTTTTGCCCGTGCCTTATTCAATGCAGGAAGCAGCATACCGGCAAGAATTGCGATGATGGCAATTACCACCAACAGTTCAATTAGAGTAAATCTTTTTCTGCTCATAACGTTGTTCTCCTGTCAAAGTTATATATTATAAATATACGCCGATTTTTCTCTGCAAATAAGGCTTCTGCCAATTGCTGCCGGGTACACTGATTGCTTTCTTATAGTATTCTACTGCCCGTTTACCATCATGAAGCGACAGATAATAGATAAGGCTGATCTGTCCATAGCATGTCGCAATCTGATTCGGATGCAGTCCTTTGATTTTGACGGTTTCTTCCATGAGTTCGACTGCTTCTTTATACTTTCTCATTTTGTTGAGATAAGCAAATTGAACGGATTTGACCTGATATCGTTGCTGCACATTAGCACAAGGCAAAGTCAAAAGTTTGTTCAATGCTTTCTCCGCTTCCGTTTTTCTGTTATGTTTCAAGTAGAACTGGATCAATTCGCAGTAAACGGTGATTTTTCGTTTGGATCCGGGAATGTTCAGGGCGGCGAGATAAAGATTTTTAGCTGATTCGTAATTCTTTTTGCGGGCTGCGGCAGCCGCTCTGCCTAAGTACAGGTAAACTTCCAGATCGGTGATACGTTCATTTTTTGCGAGCGTTTTCAGAATATCCAAGCCTTTTTGTGCATCATCAAACCATTTGAGCCGGATATTTTCACGAATCTGATCAAAATAAATGTCACAAATCTTTTTCCGGATATCTGCCTGACTTGCCGCATCCTGATATTCCGGTTTTTTTGCGGCATCTTCCCATACCTTTACCGCATGGCTATACTGTTTCATCTCGACATAAGCATCTGCCATGTTTTGCAGCGATGTCAGAATCATGTTCCGGGATTGCGTTCTATCTGTATTGGGAATCGTTGCAACCTGTTTGAAACATGCAAGAGCAGCGGTGTAATCTTTGAGTTGACACAGGACCAGTCCGCATTTGTTCAGCACATCCTGCGCCTGCGTTCCCGTCCGGTGGAGAGCCAGAGATTTCTGATATGCTTCAATGGCATCATCATATTTTTTCTGACCAGCTTTGCAAGCAGCAATGGCTGCCCATTCTGCTGCTTTCTGCTCTTTTGATATTTTACCGGAGGCGTCAATTGCCTGTCCGGGCGTGCGGCAAGCCGTCAATGCAACGGAACAGAAAAGGGTTACAGCAATTACACGTTTCATAAGTGATACATTCTCCGGATAAAATGATTTGTGCTCAAGGCGTATGCGGATGGTTCATGGAATACGCCTTGAGCGGGAGTGTTTTATTACAATCCGAGTTGTTTTTTCATATACAGGTTTTTCCAGTTTCCACGGGGAACTGCGGTGGCTTTTTTATAATATTCGATTGCTTTTTCCTTGTTCTTGAGCCCATTGAGATATACTCCGCAGATCAGACCGTAACAGTTTGCGAGACGGTAAGGAGGAAGCCCTTTGATTTTTGCGGTTTCTTCCATGACCTTGATTGCATCATTATATTTCTTTGTGATATTGAAATAACGGAAAGTCCAGAAACTGATCTGGTATTGTTCTTCTACTTTTGTGCAGGGCAATGCCTGAAGTGCTTTCACAGCCTTTTCTGCATCGGCATATTTTCTGTGGATCAGGCAATACTGGATCAGGGAACCGTATGCGCCGAATTTCAAAGCCGGTGTGGCGATTTTGATGGCGGTATTGTAATATTCTTCCGCCTTTTTATAATCCCGTTTTCTTGAAGCAAAATCGGCTCTGCCTTGCAGCAGATACATTTCCAGACCGATGATACGATTATCTTTCACGATGGTTTTCAGTTCATCAAAGCCTTTCTGTGCTTCGTCAAAGCGTTTGAGGCGGACCGCTTCCCGAATCTGTGTATCATAAATTTTGAAAATGGCTTTCTGGATTTCAGCCTGCTGTCTTGCACTTTTGAATTCCGGCTTTTTTGCCATATCATTCAACTGCTGAATCGCATTTTTATGCTGTTTCATTGCAACGTAGGCATTGGCAATATTCAAGTAAGACTGGAATGCGATTGCTGTTGCGCGGCGTTTGTCTTTACAGGGGATGGTGGGAACCTGTTTGAAACATTCGATGGCAGAAGTGTAATCTTTGATGCGGACCAGAAGCATACCGCATTTGTTCATGATTTCCTGTGCCTGATTGCCTGTGGGGCGGAGTTCAAGAGATTTCTGATAGGCTTCAATCGCATCTTCATATTTTCTCTGAGCGTCTTTGTAACGTGCGATTGTGTTCCAGGCTTCCGCTTTCTGATCGTTTGTCGCTTTCTTGTCTTCAATGATCATCATGATCTTCTTTTCCGCATTTTTCCAATCGCCCTGGGTCCGGAACAATTCACCGTGACGGTTGAGTACAATCATGCGTTCGACAGGGTTGACAGCCAGTTTGAAGCCTTCATCCAGACACTTGTGCGCTTCCGCATAATTTTTAGATTTCATTGCTTTGGAGGAAGCCTCAATTGCCTCCTGCGGAGTTTCGAATGCAGTCAATACGCTTGCGCCGGACAACAATACAAAAAAACATATTGCACGTTTTCTGTTCATGAGAAAATTCTCCTTGAGTTTTACACGATAGTTAAGAATAAATCAATATAAAATATCTCAAAACAGAAAAAATACAACTTCAAAGTCACATGTAAACATGTTTATATCACAAAAGGATAAGTTTAAGACAATTTTTTATCCCATATATTTTTTCCGGTATTGCTTTGGAGAAAGCCCGGTGTGCTTGGTGCAGAATTTTGAAAAATAAAATTCACTGGAAAAACCGAGATTATCGGAAATCTCTTTGATGTTCAAATCTTCCTGCATCAATGCCCGTTTGATTTCATTAACCAATACATCCGCAAGGAATTGCTTCGGCGATATTCCGGAAATACGCGTAAAGGTCCGTGTAAAATATTCCCGACTGTAATTCCGCACATTGGCAAGGTCGGAAACCGTGATTTGTGCCAGTTTTTTCCGTTTGGAATAGACAAACTCCAATTCCTTCTGAAAATCAGAAAAACGGGTCACTGGATTCCATTCCTGATCTGTCATCTGCTCCATGACTACACTGCTGAAATCAAACACCAATGCGGAAACACGGGCACTTGCCAGCGGAACGTTTTTACATCCGTATGCCTGATCACCCGCTTCTTTCCAATGATTTCCAGGAATTTCGCAAATATTTCGGAAAGCGGAAAACACGTCGATCCCTTCATAAAGTTCCAACGTATATTGAATGGAGACAAAAGTCAGATATTCATCCAGTCGGATGCGTACCGGGTAATTCAACGGAATAAAATACGCCATCCCGGGAGTCAGCGTAAAATGCTGCTTCTTATCTTCCAGAAAACATTTATCTCCAGAGGGATTTGCCAGAGGCATAAAACAACGGTTGATGGGAAGACTTTCCACATCGCCCGATGCTTCCGGATAAGTACCTTTCGCAAAACGGTGTACATGGAGCCGGTATCGGTCTGCATAAAGAGCTACATCAACACGTCTGCCGCCTGTCATGATTTTGTCTCCTTTCCTGTTGAGTGTCCATAATAATATACATCTGTTTTTGCAAAATTAAAAGTCACAAAAAAGCAAAAATATCAAAAATTTTTCCATTTTATTTTCACAATATAGTGATATATTAGAAGCAGTCAATTTTTGGAGGCTTTTATTATGTTATATGAAGGTTTTGATCAGGATCGGGAATATCTCGTGAATAAATTCCGGCGTCCGGTGTTTGATCCTTCCACCGGAATCGAAAGCGATGAGATTTCTGCTGGGATCGTTGCTTTTGCCGAAGAGCTTGAAAAACAGGCACTTCCTAAACCCGTCATCAAAGCCCGCTGTTTTGAACATATCTGCAGAAATATCCGTATTGATGTCAATCCTCATGACGTTTTTCCCGGATTCGGTTCTTTCGACCGCAAGAAACGCCCCATTTATCCACTGCTCAGAAAGTGGGACAGAGAGATCGATTTCGGTATCAACACCGCGACCAATGATATCGTCAACATCAATAACGCCACAGGTACATTCCTCCATTGGAAAGATTTTGACCACTCCATTCCCGATTGGGAGGCTCTCGTCTCCCTGGGCTTCCCCGGGCTGCGTGACAGAGCGGAAAGCTATCGGGAATTTCATAAAAATAACGGCACGCTGACACCGGAGATCCAAGCCCATTTCGATGGCATGAAAATCACTGTCGATGCCCTGCTGGAAACCTTGCAACGATTGATCCGTTACGCAAATGAACATCATCCGGAGAACCCGCGCATTCAGGATGAAGTCGAAGCATTGAAACAGCTTACGATCGGCGCACCGCGGAATACTTATGAAGTTTTGATGCTCATTTATCTGCATTTCTATTTCTGCGAACAGATCGATCACATGCAGGTACGGGCGATCGGTGGTAACCTGGACGTCCTGCTTCTGCCTTTCTATCAGAACGATATTCGGTCCGGACGTTTCACAGAAGCAAAGATCCGCGAATATCTCACGTGTTTCTTTATTCAATGGGGATCCATTGATAATTACTGGGGACATCCTTTCTATCTCGGCGGAACCGGTAAAAATGGGGAAACACTTTACAATGAAGTCTCGTACCTGATTCTGGATATCATCCGGGAACTTGCCATGCCGACACCGAAACTTCAACTCAAAATTGCAGATAATACGCCGCAAACACTGTTGAATACCGCATTGAAAATGGTGCGGGATCATCACAGCAGTCTGACCTTTGTCTCCGAACAAGGTATCAAACATGCATTAACGCGCCTGGGCTTCTCCGCCGAGGAAGCAAGAACCTGCAACATCACAGGCTGTTACGAATTTGCGCCGAAAACTGCATCAAACGTCACCGGTGCATCATTCGTTAATATTCTGAAAAGCATCGAGTTGGTATTCCGTAACGGTGCAGAACCCCGGTCCGAATATCAATCGCCATGCAAAACAAAGAAACTGGAAGAAATCCAAACATTTGATGAATTTTATCAGACGTTCCGTGATTACCTGATCGATACGGTTGAGACCGTCATCCGCTGCACCTATGAAAATGAACGGTATCTTCACGAAATCAACCCCTCGCCTCTCTATTCGCTGACTATCGAAAACAGTCTGAAGACCGGGCTGGATGGATTCGCAAAAGGCAACGTACACAACATCTCCCTCATCCAATTGACTGGAATCGGAACTGCAGTGGATGCGTTGATGGCGGTTAAAAAGTTTGTCTTTGAGAAAAAAGAAATTTCCCTGACCGCTTTGGGTGAACTCCTCATCAACAACTGGGAAGGTGCTGAACGGCTGCGCCGGAAAATCCTGAACGATAAAAATAAATACGGCAACGGCATCAAAGAAGTGGATCAATATGCCGCTGAAATCATCCGCGATGTCAGCAGCCGGATCAACTTGCGTCCCAACAGCCGCAATGGATTTTTTATGGCGTCCGGTCATGGTGCCAGAACATTTATCACATTCGGCAAACAGACCGGAGCAACGCCCGATGGACGTATGGCAGGCGATGAAATTTCCAAAAATCTCTCCCCGACCATGGGCGCAGATACCAACGGCATCACTGCATTGATTCAATCCATCACCGCTATCGACTCGGCCTATCTGCCGGGGGATTACCCGCTGGATGCCATGCTGCATCCCTCTGCGGCACAGGGCGATGATGGAATCGAAGCATTAAAAGGTCTGCTTTTTGCCTATATCAAACAAAACGGGATCGTGATCCAATTCAATATTTTCGATGCGGAAGACCTGGAAAAAGCGCAGCAGACGCCGGAAAAATATCAGAACCTGCAGATTCGCGTCTGCGGGTGGAACGTCCGGTTCGTCGAACTTGCGAAAGAAGAACAGGACGCCTATATCCGCCGCGCAAAAAACATTATGGATTGATTTCAGGCAAACTGAAATTCCAATACTCCGGCTTCCGGTTGATGGAATGTGATCACCTTACCCTGTACGCTGAATTCCAGAGCTTTGCCATTGCAGAGAATGGCGGACGGAATCCGGTTCAAATACAGTTCTGCATCCGCTTTGTAATCTGTTGAGAAAGAAATACTGTCTGCTGTTTCCTGCAATTTTTCCAGACGGATGTTGGAATCGAATACCTGGATACCGCTTGTCTCGCTGACCGCCAGCAGTAAACTGCCATGCGCCGGAACCGGCAAAGATGCAGTGCCGTTGAACGGATATTGTTCACCCGTCCATACATTGGTCAAAACATATTCCCCGGCAGGGAGTTTCAAATCTTCCGGGGTAAAAGTCAAAATTTTCTCCGCTTCTTCCAGATTAAACAGACCAACTGTGCGGAGCGGCATGCCTTTGACGTTGGACGTTCTGGAAAAGAGCGGTGTATCCAGATACCAGATTGCAGGCGGCAGGGCATTTTTCGCACGATAATCATACTGCGCGAAATGAACATCCTGACCGTTATTGACGTTGCAGAATGCTTTCTGCAGGACTTTCAACCATTGGGGCGAACAATCGGAATGCAGCTTACCGGAAAGTTCCACCATGGAACGGGAAATCAACGTATAATTCACCGCAAAATATTTTTCCGTCTCGCTCAAGCCGGGGAAAAGCCCGATGGAGTCGCTGTTGGGCACATAAATATCCCCGGTATGAGTTGCAAAGCAACTGGTTCCCCAGAGGAATGTGATTTTTACATAGTCCCAATGGCCGCCGCCGATATCCAGACCATAACGGTAATTGGTGAAAAATTCACCCAGGAATGGATTCCCCTGAACCAAATCGCAACCCGGCTGGAAATAACCGTCAGTCGGCAGATTTTTCCGGTATTCCGTCAGAAGCCATCTGCGCCATTCATAACCGGAATGTTCCCGGTATTTCAGCATGGGATAACTGGTTTCAAAGGCATAACTCCAGAAATCCAGCTTGATGCCGTTGAAATTGTAATCGCTGCAGAACGTATTGATTGCATAAGAAAGATAATCACGCACTTCCGGCTGACTGGGGTCGGCAATCATGCCCGTTTTCAAGGTCGGATAATCCACCTCATAACGCCACGCATAAGGCGCACGCCATTCGGGGTGTTCCAGAGTGATCTGGGAATTGTACGCAAAATTGTATCCGGTCCAGATTGCCGGAATCAAACCGTAATGACGGACTTTATCCGCGTAGGCCCGCAAGCCTTCCGGGAATTTCTTACGGTCAATGCCGCCATCTTTTTCATACGCCGCACCAAGACCGTGGGCTTTGTCATCCCGATGCCAGTAACCGTCATCCAGCTGAAAATACTTCACAGTCGGGAAATGTTTGCTGACAAATTCCGCTTCCGCAAGCAGCATGCTTTCATTCACATTCCGCTCGTTGCCATCGTTCCAGGATTCCCAGACACCATAATGGCGGTTGGCATTCCCTGCCCCGTACATGGGCGGAAGGACATGACGCAATTCTTTTGTGTATCCTTCAAAAATCCGTTCGATATCATCGGCATGATCGGTCGCCCCCAGATACCAGCGGTCCACAAGAGTTCTGCCGGGGACAACTTCCAATGCATCGATTCCCTTGAACGCAGAAATCACATCCATATCAATAGCATCGTTTTCATGCGCAATATCATAGCTATGATAGAACACACGTTGTTCCAAGGTACCGTGAACAAGTCCGTGATTCGTTCCGTAATGACCGAGCAGAATCGCAGGGAACGGCTGATACGGTGTTGCGCCGATCCGTTTTGTGCAAACCGGGACTTCCACATAAGAAAGCCAGCTGTTGAGCTCCGGATGCCGGGGATCTTTACCGCCGGGCGCAAGACGGTCGAAATCAACCGGCAGCGTCATCGTGGCATAAACGCGTGAGTTCTCCGCATGATAATAATAATACTGCGCCGGATCTTCCCCGAACCGGATACCACGCAATGCGATTCCGGCTTCCGACAAAGCAAGTTTTTCATTGCTGATATTTTTGATCAACCGGCGGCACTTGAGCTCTCCGGCGGAGAAAGTAAAATACAGATCGTCCTGAAAACCTTCCTCGTAAACCGTATGCCAGTGTGCGGTTCCGGCATTTCCAAACCATTCCTTTGTATATGACTTTGTGAGTTTGCCCACATTCTCCAATACAAGGTACGGAGTCAGGGAAAAATCACCAACACCGAAAGATGCAATCAAATCCTGCTCAGTCAACATGTTACCTCCAGAGACTTATTCTTCCAACGCGGCGTTATAAGAAGCAATTTCCACTTCGGAACCGCGGGGCACAACAATGCAGATACGAATGACTTCCGTCTTTTTGCCGGTCTTTTCATTGTCTTTGATTTCGATGGACTTGGTGAAAGTCTGTTCCTTATCCGTCAGCGTAACCGGTTCCGTGTAAGAGAAATTATTGGAATCTTTTGCGCCATAGGAAATATAACCGACGGAGACTGTACCTTTCCCTTTGGCTTTGAGTGTAAAGTTTACCACATCACCCTTGATGGCTTTTTTTGCAGAACCGTAATAGAAGAGAATCTGATCCTTTTTCGGTGCAATCGTGATAATCCGCTTGTTTCCGCCCAGTTCTTTGTATGTCACATTGGCACGTTCCGCTTTTGAGGTCTGGATATACCAGTTCGACGGGACATTATATTTTGCAGAGAATTTCAGATTGCAGGGATCCGGAATCAGTTTCTGAGCATAGAGAGAACAGGCGCCGAGAATGGCTGCAAAAATAAGTGCTTTTTTCATGATAAAAAATCCTTTCTGTATTGTATTTTATTTTGTTTTCAGAATCAAAATCCGCAAGTCGTGTTTTTTCACGTCAAGGGTATATTTTCCATTGACAGCGGCAATAACTTTTCCGTTTTCCGCATCAAGGAGCGTTCCTTTTTCCAAAATGGAAAAACTCACTTTCCGGTCAGACTTGCCGTGGTTGGCAAGATAGAACAGATATTTGCCAGGACGCTGGAAGTAACTGCAACGGATCAGATTATCCTTTTTATCAAACTTCACAAGTGTATTATAACGCCACATGACAAACTTGCAATCGGGGGCATTGCTGCCAAAATCCTTCTCGATCTGTTGGAAAAGCTTGTTGGTTTTTCCGTGGCTGGCTGTATTCCACATGCCCATATCATAAATCTTATATGCGGCATACATGGCGCGGGTATGACGCGGTGTTTCATGCAGGCCTTTGCCATGAAGCATGGTCAACATCCCTCTGCCGATCCCCCAATCCACACCGAGCATGATTTCCGGCCAGGCGGAATAAAAGACATTGAAGTGGTCACCATCTTTCGGGATATTCATTTCGCCGCCGTAACCGACATCGCAGAACGTATAGCGCGGCAGATATTGAACCGCTGTCGTATGCAGCACAACACGGGGATACCGTTTGTTATATTTGTGTCCGAGCACTGCAAGACGTTTGAAAAAGTCACGGACAACGAGGATGTGGCTTCCCGGCTGAATCGTTCCGTCCTCACGCAAATACGCCAGTTTGCCCTGTTTCTGCATGTCTTTGTCGAAGGTCGGATAGTTGTTGTCCAGATAAATTCCATCCATCATGGTGTCACGGAGAATTTTTTCCATACGCCAGATGTAGAAATCCCGGAGCCCCGGACTCCAATCCACATAATTCAGCAGATAGGCATCACTTTTGGGACCTTTGACTTTGTATTTCTGCGATCCCATGGAAAGGGTATAATCCATCCGGGGCTTGATCAATGCTTCCTGCGCAAAATATTTGAACTCAGATTCTCCGGCATTGTAAAGGTTGCCGGCAAGATACATCACATGAGACTTCTTCGGATCCTTATAGGCGAGCTGCTGAGTCATCCAGGTATCAAGAATTTCAAAACCGCAAGTCAGAACGCCCATCCCCATGGTGTGATCCCAACGGTAACTCAACTGATGTCCGGTTTTATCCGGCTTGATCGGCGTGGCAAGAAATCCGAACTGAATCGCCCGGGCAGATTTCAGCTCCACAGGGACATTGATAAATTTGATCCGCATGCTGATTGAACCATCTTTTTCACGATGCAGATCATAGCCGCTGTTTTCCATTTTCGTGCTCCAGCCTTTATCGCTTTCTGCAAACCAGAAAAGCCCGCGTTTGTGTTCGCCAAGCCAGACGTAAGGCAGGAATTTTGTGCGGAGATTATCCACTTTCACATTCTTTGTATCCCAGATTTTTCCAGTTCCGGGCAGATCTTCCGGAATATGATAGTAAGAGCGGTTCGTCCGGATTTCCTGATTTCCGTAATGGAACAAAATGGCATTTTTATAATGCATTTTCATCACGAAGGAGTCGATTTTGATAGTGGACTCCGGAATCAGATTCATGGTATAAAACAGGAATCCGTCATATTCCATCCAGGCATCCAGCTTGACTTTCAAGCCGGGATAATCGGTAGTAGCCGTGAATTCCACACGCGTCGGGCTCTTTTTGGTGAATTGGAACGCAGACTTCTTTGCCTTCAATACTTTACCGAAGGCTTTAATCTCAAAATCAATGGGAGAAGCCAGCACTTCGCCACCCGCCGCTTTGACGGATGCCGGAAGACCATTCTTGCCGAATACAAAGTCTCGGAGCAGATGAGAAACCGTCTGCCCTTTGACCACCATCGGCGTATAAGGAGGAACAATGATATCATCGCAGCCGATTTTGTTGCCCAGCCATTCAAAGTTTTTCGTTTCAAATTGATCATCGCCGACCGCAATCACAACGCCGTTACGATTGAAATATTTTGCTTCGACTTTATATTTTCCGTGAACAGCAGGCTCGAATGCAAACACCGCATGTCCCTGATTTTCATAGAAGTCGATCTTATTCTGTTTCAAAGTCTGCCGTTTGCCATCCGGACCGGTAATGGTAATCTCGGCACGGGCTGCATCTTTCTGATTTTCCCGGCTCATGGCGTTCCAGCGGATGTTGATCTTTTTCTGCCAGGGATAATGTTCAACAGTCAGAAGTTTTGTCTTTTTCTGCGGCTGAATGGAGGCAACTTTGGAATAAATTCCTGTTTCCAATACATGCTGATGACGGAACAGCGTATTTCCGGCGGCATCCTGAACAATGGCATCATACATGGCACTCTGTTGATTCCGCTCCGTATCGTCAACCGTAAGAACCGTCTTCCCGGCAGTTACACTTTTTTCTTTGATGACTTTGCCGTTGCTGTCACGAATCTGCATTTTCAGCGGCGCACCTTTCGGGGTCACCGTAAGATCAACTTTATAATAGCCGTCCCCGGTCAAATCATTCACTGTCCAACCGACACTGGGCGCATTGGGAACAACACGGCATTTCAGCATATTTTCATAATCATCATAACGGGTCCCGGTCAAAATGCCATTGACGTCCGGACTCTTGAAGTTCCGGCAGACGCTGACGCCGAATGTTTTCGAAGGATCATTAATTTTCAAGGATTTGAACGGTATCTTCATCATCAGGATATAATGATTCCGCCCGTCATTCACCCCGTAACGCATTCTTTTCACTTCCAGTCCGGGGCAGTTCCAACCCTGATAATGCTGCCCGATGGCAAGGTCATGCTCTTTATCGTACACATAACCGGCAAAGTTTGCAATGATCTGATAGAAACGCGCTGGCTTCTTGCTGTTACCTTCCGGCGTGATCATGACTTCCAGTGAATCATCAAGATAAACCTGACCATCATTGGTTTTGACTTTAGTAATCACACCGCCCGGAGGACAGGGGTAGACGGTTGCCACATACAGATTATCTTTATCCGCAAGCAGATAGCAGTCACTCTGGCGGTTCGTATTTTTTCCGGAAAGGAAATCACGGAATCCATTCTGAATGAAAATGCCGTTACGCTTGAAAAATCCCGACCGGAAAGGACCATTGAGATCCAGCGGTTCTTTCAGCATGGGAATCGTGGCAACAGAAGGCAGATACTGACGTTTGACCACATCGCCACTTCTCCGGAACGTAACATCTTCAATTTCCACATTTTCGCCATCAAGCAACAGCTGCACGTGGGAGACAGGATGCCAGGGGACGATCTGAACAAAGCCGGTGAATTGCTGAAATTCGCCGCTGAGTTCCGGAACCATGATCTGTGCACCCGCCGTGGGTGTCTTGTTGGAGAGATAAGTTTCCAACACATAAACCTTAAGAGAACCTTTTCCGCCTTTGGCTCTGGCTTTAACTCTGACCTCAAGATTTCCACGGGAAATTTTCACTTTATCCGCAGCAATCATGCCGTTAAGCAAAATGCCTTTATCGGTTTTGGACATCTGATTTTTCCGGTCGTTCCGCTCAATGACGTTCCAACCAGACGTTTTATTTTTGAATGACCAGTTCTGCTCAAATGCCGATACCGCGATACAGCCAAGCAGGAGCCCCGCAAATAACAATTGTTTTTTCATACGTTTTCAACACTTCCTTATTCAGCAGCAATCAGTTGGCACCCTTCCAGAAGGTAACATATTTAATATCGGCAGGGTTCCCGCTGTTCGGATTTGATTTATCCGCGAGATCGGTATAACGAATGGAAGAGACATGACCATCCCACCACATCCCGTTGGCACGTTTGCCGGTATGGCGGAAGTTGATTCGCCAGTAATGCCAGGTACCATCCCCGACAAAGGGAGCAAAAACAGAGCCGACGCTGGTATTATGGCAAGTTGCCCACCCAATGGAGTCACCGCCCATATAACTGGCGGAGGGATGTTTGAACGTGTTGGTTTTTTTCCAGAGATCAGTACTGTTCCAGGATGCATGTTTGGAAATGTTTTTATTCAACCCGATACTGATGGGAGAAGAATTTTCCCACATCATCGCATATTCATTGGTGTTGACCTTCCGGACTTCATTTGATGTTTTGTCGCTCTGGCAGAAAAAGATTCCCGGACTTCTTGCCGGTTTGGATGTATCAACTCCATAAAGCCAGGCACCAAGATAAGTTCCAATCATGCTCTCGGAGTGCCATGTTCCACCGCCCTGATTCCCGGTGTATAACGGCATGGCATATTCGTTATAATCATTTGAATACTGCATCATGGCAGCGGAAATTTGTTTCTGCTTGCTCATGCAGTCTGCTGCTTTTACGCTGTTACGCGCCTCAGTCAACGCCGGAAGAAGCATTCCCGCAAGGATCGCGATCATTGCAATAACCACCAACAACTCAATAAGAGTAAAACGACAATTTTTCTTCATTCTGACACCTCTGTATTTTATTATTTATGTTTCCATCCAGTACAATTTAGCATAAAGCTTCACATTTTCAAGTCATAACAACAGAAAAAGTGATTTTTTTACAAATTCCACCCTCTACCCTACGGGAACAATCTCAGAAATCAGACTACAAAAATTTTTTCGATTTTTTTTTGAATTTTGATTTGACAACAGCTTCATATAAAGCTATATTATTTACAGAATATCAAATATTACACCTAAAAAGCAGAAACGTCAACGAGAATGGAATAAGCAATCTATGACAACAAGCAAAGGTAAGAATTTAAGAATTGCACAGGAACTGAAAGAGCAGATTCTTTCCGGAAATTACCCTGTCGGCTCCAAATTGGCGCCCCTTGCTGTATTGTCAAAACAGTTCAATGCGACCGTTGTCACCATGAGCCGGGCTTTAGATATTCTGGAAAATGAAGGCTTGATCGAACGAATTAACGGTAGAGGCATATTTGTAAAACAACAGGTCAAATACCGTTTCGCAGTAGTATTCGACTCAAAAGCTGAAATGGGGCTCTTTGCTCATAAAGCTGTGTTTATGAAGTACTTTATCGATTATTGTCATAACAATGGCAGTGAATATAAAGTATTTGAGGATATTGATACAGTTCGTGACTGCAATCGAGTTCGAAAGTTTTTACGTGAAAATTCATTCAACGCTGTTTTGATTTCCAGCCGTGCATTCGCTGCAGGAGCTGCAAAATATTTGCATGGAATTCCTATTGCAGCTATTGGACTTTATGCATATAAAGATTTGGATACCTGTATCCACTCAGACACAGCTTGGACTGCAAATGCTTATAAATATTTGTTGGACAATGGTTGTAAAAAAATTGCAGTACTGACAAATCGTGACAAAATGCATTTATGGCAGAAGCCTGAAATTGTGACACAGAAAGAAATATACGGGGAAATGAGCAATTCGCATCCTGATTATTTTGATTCTGGAATGTTTTTGCAGGCTGAGCTTACTCCTCGAAGTGGTTATGAAGCAACGTGTTCTTTGCTTGATGCAATGCCGGAAAATCAAAAAATCGGTCTTGTTGTTACAGATTCTATTTTGACACATGGAGCAATTTCAGCTGCGTTACAGAAACAGTACCGGATCGGAGAAAATCTGATCATTGTTTCTCATGCATTGAATGGCTTTAATTTGTGCCAGTTTGCGATTCCCGTGGTTACAGCACAGGATGATGTTTCCAGACACATTGCGATTATAGATTCTCTGATTTTGAATTATTGTAAGACAGGGATCCTAGAAAGCGGAATAAAAATTACATCAAGTAAAATTATTTTACCTGAAAAGTAATTTTTTGTTTTTATATAGTGAAAAAATAGTATACGGAAGTCCACAAGATGATCCGTAAATGATTGGCATTTGCCAGAAAGGTTTGGCTGGAATCTGTTTTTTTGAACAGAGTTCAGCCGAAGACAACTTGTTGCTGTACAAAAATTTTAATCATAACAAACAAGAGAAAGGAAAAATCATGAAAACAAAAATACTGCTCTTTTCGCTTCTGATGCTTTTCTGTTTTTTCTGTTCAGCAATGCCTATCATTGAGAACGGAAAAAGCAACTGGAGCATTTATGTACCGAAAAATGCAATTGCCGCTGATAAAACTGCGGCAAAAGAATTGCAGTCTTTTCTTTTCAAGGCAACCGGAGTAAAATTAGCAATCACGAATGTTGCAAAAGGGACAAATCAAATCCTGATCGGGACATCAGAAGCAGCAGAAAAATTATTACCACAACTCAAGACAGTACGGTGGAAAGCGGATGAAATTATGATTGTTCCGGCAGGTAATAATTTGATTCTTACGGGAGAAGCACCGCGTGGCACACTTTATGCTGTTTACGAATATTTGGAATGGCTTGGAATCCGTTTTTGGACTGCAACAGAAATAAAAGTTCCTTCTGTAAAAACACTGAATCTCCCTGAGAAATCTTATCGTTATGCGCCTCCGATTCCTGTTCGTGTTCTTGGCATTTATGAATGCAGATATCTCCCGGCTCATAGAGCAAGAATGAGATTACATAATCCTGTTTTTAAGTCAGAAGAAGAATGGGGTGGAAGCATTAAATTGATCGGCTCCTGGCATACTTTTGATAAAGTCTTTCTTCCAGCAGCAAAATACCTGAAAAGTAATCCTGAATATTTCTCTCTGCGCGAAGGGAAACGTATTGGTGGTCAGTTGGTTGGACAGCTTTGTCTTTCAAATCAGGAAATGCGGAAGGTTTTTCTCGCAAACGTCAGAACAGAACTCAAGAAATATAAAGCCCCCAAATTTATTTCCATTACGCAAAACGATAATGACAATCATTGTCAGTGTGTAAACTGTCTCGCTATGGATAAGAAATTCGGAGGCCCCTCCGGAACGATGCTTAACTTTGCAAACTATATTGCAGAAAATCTGGAAAAAGATTACCCTGAACTGATTGTACAGACTTTTGCGTACCGTTATACACAAACACCTCCCCAAAACATCAAAGCACATAAGAATGTTTCTATTTTTTATTGTACTTTAAGTAGAGATCTTACCCGTCCGTTATCCGATACGACCAGAGAACCAAATGCAAAAATAGCAAAAGATCTTTTGGAGTGGAGCAATATTACAAATCAAATAGATATCTGGGATTATGCTGCCTCATTTTTGACCTATTTCAGTCCTATGCCAAACTTGAGAGTTGTTCCGGAAGATATTAAATTTCTTCGAGATAACAAGGTTCACATGCTGCAAATCCAGGGGAATGGGCTTAACAAAGGTAATCCGGAGGATTTTCAGGCACTCAGAACTTATGTTTGGGCAAAAGCTCTCTGGAATCCGAATTTGAACGTTGACAATGTTATAAAAGAATTTGTTGAAGATTACTATGGAAAAGCTGCTCCTGTGATTATGGAATACCTTGCTTTTCGTGATAAGGTTCATCAGAAAATCAATGTTCCATTCCCATGTTACACACTCAATTCCGTGTGGATTTCGGATGAAGACATTATCGAATCATTGAAATATATTTCCCGGGCTGAAGCGTTGGCGGATTCTGAGGTTATAAGAAAACGCATCGAAACACTCCAAAAAGTTATGGAGTATATGATAATCGTGCGTTGGGAGCGGATGCTTGAAAAGAAACTTGTTTCAAAAGCTGAATTACAAAAACTTTCGGGTGGTTGGATCGAATATTTCAAAAGAAGACAGTTTTTCTCTTTGCATGAAACTTGGAAAAAAGAAAATAATGCCGGGGAAATCATGCTTGATAAAATGGAATTTTTCAGCAAAGGAATCGGATTTGAACGTGGAACAAATAATTTCATAAAATCTATCAAAGATAAGAAGTTTATTGTTATCGAGGAAGTCGATTTTTATGTAAACCATGGGCATAAATTTGCAAAACTCATCGAAGATAAAGACGCTCTTAATGGTGTTGCAATCGAAATACCTCCTACAGGCGGGTGGGCTGTAACATTCCGAGAAGAACATTACCTTCTTCCTGCTGACAAAAATTATGATTTGTACATAGCGGTTAAACTCACAAAGCCCTCTCAGGGAAAAATCCTGAATGTTTGCCACTGGAGAGGACGTGTGATTTTTGAAAAATTTATTGATGCATCTCAAATTAAGCCGGAATACAGCTATATCCATGTTGGGAAGGTGAATACTTCCAGTCAATTTACAACACTACCCGGACGTGGCTATACATTCCTGGTCTCTCAAAAGAAAGCGGATGGTGGAAAACTTATCGTTGACCACGTTGTTTTAATAGAAACAAAATAAACAGGAGAAGAAAAAAATGAAAAAGCAAAAACAATTCACATTGATTGAGCTTCTTGTCGTTATTGCAATAATAGCGATTCTCGCAGGAATGTTACTCCCCGCATTGAATAAAGCAAGAGAAACGGCAAGAGCCTCTTCCTGTATGAATAATCAGAAACAACTCGGTTTTTATTTTCTGAATTACAGTGATGATAATGACGATTTTCTGCCATATAATTTCACTTCATCCGGATATAAATATTGGTTTCATCTGATAGGCAAATATATCGACCCGAAATTTCCTTACCAATTCTACAAGAAATATCCTCTGCTTCTTTGTCCATCCCAAAAAGCTGTTTATCTGGATGATCAGGCTACAAACTATGCAATCAATCGTTATGTTTCAGGAGATGCCACTGAAGGATCTGTTGCAAACCTTTCAGGGATGAAGAGAGCGCGAATCAAAAATGCTTCGGGAATCATCTTGTTGACAGACAGCAGAGTATATGATTCAGGAAAAACAAAATACGAATTCAGACATCCGACTCCTGCAGAAGGCAATGACTATCCGGGTTTTACCACCCACTCCAAAAAGGCAAATATGCTTTGGATTGATGGACACGTTTCCGGCGTAAGAATCTTAGATATGAATTACAAAATATTGAAACCATCTGAACAGTAACATGGAAAGGTTAAGACGATGTCTTGGAAAGTAGGATCATATAACGGCTTCAACATCTTTGAACCTTCCGATGCAATCATTCCCGGCGATCAGAAAAAACTGGATCGTGCGTTGAGCGAAAACCGCAAATATGTAGAACTTAATGGAGCCCCGGAGAAGCCGGTTATCCCTATCACAGGAAGTTACCTTCAAGCACATGCACCTGACTACGTCGGCGGAGCAACACTCGACTGGAACAAAAAACAATGGATCTCATTGTTTGACGAAATGAAAAACGCTGGGATCGATACAGGTGTGCTTCAGGCATCCATGTGGAATGAATTGAAGGAGACTTACTACCCCTCGAAATATTTTTCTGCATATAAACAATGGAATGTAGTTCCTCAGATGTTGGAAGCCGCCTGCGAAACCGGAATGAAAATTGCCCTTGGTGGATATGGTTCTGTTGTCGGTTGGACAAGTTTGCTCAATGATGAAGCAATCAAAAATGAAATTGAACGTCAAACCGCTTGTTTGAAAGAGCTGCTTCAATGGCGGGAATGTTTTGAGATCCTTTATTTTACCCCTGAAACAGCATATCGTTGCCAAAACCGTTCTGCTGAACGGGAAAAATGGATGAATACGCTTTACAAAGAATATTTTGCAAAAGTGAAAGATCTTGCTCCTGAAAAACGAATCCTGATGTCTCCTGCAAGCAAATATCCCGCGGGTT
Organism: Victivallales bacterium; assembly: GCA_045639325.1. GTDB lineage: Bacteria > Verrucomicrobiota > Lentisphaeria > Victivallales > UBA1829 > RGIG8244. The sequence goes on along the minus strand of JAZUCU010000048.1, from coordinate 170,280 downwards.
TTGAAGATGATTTCCTTGATTTCTGGGATGTAATGCTTGATGGTGTTCCTTTGGACATTCTCGCTCCGCAAGATTCTATTGGATGTAGTGGCTGTCTGCTTTCTGAACAGGATAATATGTGGAAACTGTGGAAGCAAATGACATCTTCCAAAGGAATTACACTTTGGGCTCACATGGAACTTTTTGAACGGCGTTGTTTCGGCGGTCCTGCCCCGTTTATTGCAGCACCGCCGGAACGTGTTTTGAATCAGAACAAAAACATTGCTCCATATATTGAGAAATGTATTTGTTTTGAATATCCCTTTTTCGCAAAAGGGGCTGAACGGGCTGATGCATTAAGGACAAAACTGTTTCAATAAGGTGATATGTCACAGGAGAATATTATGAACTTTTCTGATTCATTACTCTGTTACGATGAACCGGATAAACTGAAATATTACCTCCCCGGAGGTCCACAGGCAAAATTTCTGATTCTTGGAGATGCGCATTGTAAATTTGATGATGATCGCGGAATACCTTATCAGAAATATACAGATCGAATGAAGCGATGCAGTCCTCACATGTTTTCTCTGGTGGAAGAGGCTATTGCAAAAGCAGGAAACGAAAAGTATGATGCTATTCTGATGCTTGGCGATTTTCTGAGTTTTCCTTCTATTGCCGGTGTTGAGAAATTTGCTGAAATATTTCAACGCTCCAAAATCCCTTGTCTCTATACTTCTGGAAATCATGATTGGCATTTTGAAGGAATGCCCGGCTCGGAACAGGAACTTCGTGAAAAATGGACAAGAGAACTGTTGGAGCCGTTATATGGCGGCAGAAATCCTCTTATTTATGCGGAGATCTTCCATGGTATCAAAATCATTATGATTGATAACTCAACCTATGAAATTCTTCCGGAACAGTTAGAGTTCCTTAAGCAGGAATTATCCGATGGTGTTCCAACATTCATTGGTTGTCATATTCCCTTATATGTTCCCGGCAGAGAAATATTTTTTGGTTGTGGACATCCGAGCTGGAATGCAGAGAATGATCCTTATTGGGAAATAGAACGCCGTGAAAAATGGCGTGTTACTGGACATACAGAAACAACATTAAAGTTTCATAAGACAGTTATGGAAACTCCTAATATTTTAGGAATCTTCGCCGGGCACATTCATAAATTTTCATTGGATCTCATGCCTGGTAAATTTCAGGCTGTTTCATCAATGAAGCATTGGATAGATTTTTCGATATTACAAATGGATTGAAAACGAAAGCTCCCCCCGCAACTCGCAGGGGGAGCTCCATTTTACTACATACAAAAAAATCAGTCTGCGTTCAGTACGCAGTCAAACTTTTTAACGGATCGTTCCATCCGCATAAGCACGGATTTGATAGACGCGGGCAGAGGAATCACCCCGCGTTGCAGAAACGATCAAACGCAAACCATCCAACTCCCGGGGTTCGAATGTGTATTTCCGGAACCGGAGGAAGTTATCGTTTTCTTCTGCGAGCGGAATCCATTCCTCTCCGCAACGACCTTCCAGACGATACTCTTTCACACATTCCTTCTGATAATCATAAATATTGATATGATCAAGGTTGGTATCAAAGATCAACTCCACACATCCGCAAAGCCGCCGTTCCGGGAACGTGATTTCCGCCTGCTGGGGCAACCCTTGAAGCGGATCGGAGATCCAAACGGAATTTGCTACACCACCGCGATTGTCTGTTGTCAGAATATTTTCCCCTTCAAATAAATACTGTTCCGGCTGAAAACGCACACATAAGTTTTTGTTATCACCCTGGGGCGGCCAGCAGATCCGGGCGCGGGATTTCCAGACACCGGGCAGATACGTTTCTTCCAACGCAACCGTCACTTCTTCCGGTCCGCGCAGACGGATGTAATACCGTGCGCCTTTCGTCAGATCGGCAGGCAAATTGAAATGAACCGTACCGGAAAAACCCGGAGTCAAAGTCTGTTTTTCAGCGGCAAGAACAGCTCCGGATTCAAAGTCAAACATCGCGACTTCCTGAACCAGTTCCGCCGTCACATCCACCGCATTGCTGCCGGTATTGTGCAGAATGAAATCGACGGACTCCAGCCGATCCGTTGCCGCGGGGAATGCAATGGCAGAAGATATCATTTTTTCATCATAGGGTCCAACGATCGGTTCCGTAAAACCGGGCTGCCACAATTCCAAACGGCGGGATGATGTGACGTTCACCGTTGCATCCCGGCAGATATTTTCCGGATCCTCAACCGGTACGCCGGGAATCCGGTGGTCGATCCGGTAAAGGATCTGCTGCAATTCTTTACAATATGCGCCCAATTCGCCGGGGCGAATTCCATATTTTTTGCAAAGGAATGCCATCCCCGCAGTCGCCTGCCCCAACATGGAACAAGTCCCCATCATACGGGTGGAAGAAAGGGCGACGTGGGATACACTGATATTTCTGCCAGCCATCAAAAGGTTTTCCACATTTTCCGAATAGAGACAGCGGATCGGAATATGATACAAGCCGGGGGAATGATAACCGTGTTCATCACCGCTGGGCGTATTTCCGCTGAAAAAGCCCTTGATGGGGTGCAAATCCACATTGCCGCCGGAATATGCTGCGGCATCTTCAAAATGCCGGTTATCCAGAATATCTTTCTCCGTCAGAATACAGGGTCCCATCAAACGGCGGGATTCCCGTTTTGCGGGGATGGGGGATACCCATTCAATGGCATAATTATCCGCACCGTGATCGCCATCGTTTTTCAAATGATCCCAAATACCGTAAAGGATACCGAGCAATTTATCATAAATCGCTTCATTATCGCTGATCGTATCCATATCGCCGCCACATTCCAGCCACCAGTAACCGCGATCGACTTGCGTATGCGGACGCCCGATATACATATCTTCTGTCGTTTTCACCGCATAGGGCGGCGGTGTGAATTTGACCGGTTTTCCGGTATCGACCGCACGGAAATAAAGACTGGATCCCAATGTGCAGGAGTCTGCTTTTTCCGGAGCAAGAGATTCACCGAATTCTGATTTTGCCTCACGTCCCATACGGAAATTCGCACCGGCAAGGAATCCCAATTCGCCGTCACCGGTACAATCCAGAAATACCGGAGCTGCGATTTGACGGTACAACCCGCTGTTCATTGTTTTCGCCATGACCTCAACGATCTTTGCGCCATCCATTTTCACATCATAAACTTCAGTATTCAGAAAGAGTGTCAGATTCGGTTCGGCAAGACAGCAATCCCGCAAGACCTGACTGAAACTGTTGCGCCACCCCTGCTGCCAACGGCAAGCCTGTGTCATACGGAATTCTTCAATCGGCCCCGTCTCCCGCGCATCACGGGTCGTCCAGTTGGAACCGCCAACGATCAAATGAGCATCGGAATCACTGTCACATTCCGTACTGGCTGGTCCGCCCAGACAGGGACGGTTCTGTATCAGAATGGTTTTCAACCCCAATCTTGCCGCAGCCACGGCACCGGAAGTACCAGCCATACCGCCGCCGACGATAACAAGATCTGCTTCATGCCGGAGTGTCCGGCTTTCTTTACGTTCCTTGCTCATCATAAGAATTGTATTCCTTTTATCTTAAAATTATCATAATGCAGCGAGTTCAATAACCGTCTCACGCAAAAGTTTTTGCATCAACGGAATGACTCGTTGCGATGTCTCAACAATATCGTCAATCGTCAACGGCACTTCGGATATTCCTGCCGCCATGTTGGAAATGCAGGAAATTCCGGCAATCTCCATGCCGCAATGAACCGCTGCAATCGCTTCGGGGACAGTAGACATTCCCACCGCATCAGCGCCGAGTCTGCCCATCATACGGATTTCCGCCGGCGTTTCAAATTGAGGTCCGGCAGTTTGCAGATAGATTCCCTTATGCAACGGAATGTTGGCTCTTTCCGCAGCCCGGAAGACGGCTGTCTGAAAGCGTTTGGAATAAACTTCGCTCATATCCGGAAAGCGGACGCCCAGAGAATCAAGATTTTTCCCGCGTAAAGGTGACGGCACGCCGAACTTGATATGATCTTCGATCACCATAAAACTGCCCGGTTTATAATCCGGATTGATGCCCCCGGATGCATTGGTCAGAATCAGTTTTTTCACGCCCAGCATCCGCAGAAGTCGCACCGGCATAACCGTTTCTTCGATCGGAATCCCTTCGTAATAATGGAGCCGCCCGGCAGAAACGACTTTGACGCCTTCGATTTCACCGAAGATAAAAACACCTTTGTGATAAGTCGCTTCGGGAAAGAAAGGCAAATCGGAATACGCCACGCAGAGAGGATTCCGGATAAGGTCTGTAAACTTATCCCAGCCGGATCCCGGAATAACAGCAATTTCCGGCACAAAATCAGCAATCTTTTCTTTCAGACTGGTCAAAGCCATCTGCAATTTCTTTTCCATAAAATATGACTCCTGTTATACATTCCATAATGTAACACAATAAAACCTTTTTTTCAAGTACGACTTGCAAAAAAAGAAGTCAGGGTGTATTTTATAAGCATAATCCAAGGAGCTGAAAAATGAGTATACCCATCACATTGTCCTATATCGATTCCGAAGGCAAACAGCATCTCGCCCCCGGCATCTCCGCCGAACGGAATGGATATCTTGATATTATCGACCAGACTCTTCTCCCCCGGGAGCAGAAACGTTTGAAACTGGAAACACCGGAAGCCGTTTATGAAGCCATCAAACAATTGCGTGTGCGCGGAGCTCCGGCAATCGGCTGTTCCGCCGCCATCGGCCTTGCCGTCTGTGCACAACGTTTCAACGCATCGACCTCGGAAGAACATTTGCAGAAAATCAAAGATTGCGCCGCCTATCTCGATTCCTCCCGTCCGACCGCGGTCAATCTCTCCTGGGCACTGAAACGATGTGTCGCCGCCGTGGATGTCAACGCAACTCCGCAGGCAATGAATCAGCAGCTGCTGGATGAAGCACTCAAAATCACAGCCGAAGATATTTCCCTTTGCCGCGCAATCGGTAATGCCGGGGCTGCGTTGCTTAAACCCGGTATGGGCGTTTTGACGCATTGCAATGCCGGAGCTCTCGCAACTGCCGGAATCGGTACCGCATTAGCCCCCATTTATGCCGCTATGGAAGCCGGGATCAAGGTCAAAGTTTATTCCGATGAAACCCGCCCGCTGCTCCAGGGCGCACGTCTCACCGCATGGGAACTTGCTGTCTCCGGTGTGGATGTGACGACCATCTGTGATTCCATGGCGTCCCAGGTCATGCGGGAAGGCAAAGTCGGACTCGTCATTGTCGGCGCCGACCGCGTGGCAGCCAATGGAGATACGGCGAACAAAATCGGGACTTATCAGCTGGCAATTGCGGCAAAATACCATAACGTCCCGTTCTACGTGGCTCTGCCGTTTTCCACCATCGACCGCAACATTGCAAGCGGCGCGGAAATTCCCATCGAACAGCGTAATGCAGATGAAATTTTCCATTGCGACGGTGCAAAGGTGTACAATCCGGCATTTGATGTCACGCCCCGTGAACTGATTACGGGATTCATCACGGAGCGCGGAATTGTAACGGATATCTGATCAGACTTTACCGGAATTTCAGTTTATGGAAGCGTTGGTGGTTTGTAAGCCATCCGCCGATCCCCATACCATGCTCAAATCCGGTAAATTTCATCCTATCCCATATTCCTTTATTTTTCTTTTATTTCACTTTTTTACAGCTGGAATCCGATACAAAAGCAGCAGCAGCGGAATCAGCAGAACCCCATACAGAAGGAACAACATACTGTAGGAAGGGAAAGTTGTCGAGATGCACTTCCAAAGCTCGCCGCTTTTGAATGTTTCGCTGTGCAGCAGAAAAGAGGAAAACAAACGGGAACAGCCGCAGCCGCAATAGAAGAATGCACAACTCCACGCCATCGTCACCACTTTATGATCCGGCACAGCCAATGCCATCGTTTCCGCAGAACAGTAAACACTGCTTGCCGCAATCACCGCACCCAACCCCCAGAGCAATGCCGCAAAAATACACATTTCTGTCAATGCCGGACTCTGAATAAAACACAATGCCAGGGTCAGAACAATGGATATCACATGCAGAAAAATAAATGCCTGACGCATAGAAACACGGTTCTTTAACCGGTTCGCAATCAGGTAACCGCATAACATCCCGACCAATCCGGCATTGGAAATCAGAATGACCATATTACCGGAAAGACGCAAGTGATTTTTCATATACAGAATCGCCACCGGGATAGAGGCATACAGCATCAAATTCAGCAGAAATTGATAAAGTCCAAACAGAAATAAACCTTTATCCGCAAGAATCGCGCGGAAACTCTTCTTCCACTCCGGCGCCGCACTTTGCGTATTGCCGAAGGTGGGAATGAACATGATCGCAAACATTCTGCCGGAGAAAATAATCGCACCAAGCAGAAGTACGATCTGCAATTCAACAATGCCGGGATTTTTCCCAATCAGAAAGCCGGTCAGAAACAGAAAGCCGATAGCACTCGCCTGATGCAGAAAACGCATCTTACCCAGAAACGGTACACGTTCTTCCGCTGTCAGAAACGAATCCAGAAGCGGATTCCAGCAGGCAATAAATCCGGGCGTGCACAGAGTGAATAACAGGATTGCACCCAACAACGCCGCCACGGCATACCTGCCGAAAAACGGAGCACAACAAGCCAGCAGATAGGCACAGGTCGCTGCACCGCAAGCCGTCAGAATCATCCGGCGCTGCCCCATCTTGACCGCAAGCAAAGCTCCGGGAAGAATGAGCAGGCCATTGAAAAACGGCAGCATGGAGGTGGAGATGAGCGACAACATATCACTTGCCCCCAATGCGGCGGCAAAGATCATGATAACGGCACTGTCAGCCAGAACCGTTTCACCAGTCACGCCGCAACAACTGGAAAGCGTAGCGAGATTGCCGGCAAAACGTTTGGCTTTGGCATTAAGAAATACAGATGAGTTCATCTTACAACCACATCTTTTTCCGTTCTTCCGTTAATTCAATCCATTCATCAAACCGGTTGAGTCCGATTTTGCTGCTGCACCAGTATTCGTACCACAGCAGGGGGAACGGTGCAGTATAAGCGGAAAGCAGACGGGCATGACGTTCCGGGAAACTTCTCCAGCGTATAACCGCTTCATCGAACGCCGCCCGATCTTTCTGAATCCAGGAATAAAAGACTTCTTTGAGTGTAACAGAATATTCATGATGAATCCGCAAAATGTCAATCCGTTCCCCTTCCAAACCGGCGAGGAGTTCAAGGCAGTTCTTCAAATCAGCAATATTTTCCGGGGAAGCTTCCCGGAACATTTCCTGTTCAAAACGGGTAATATAATTCATCACCTGCTCATACGCATCGTTGCCGAAATAACGCTGATAGAATTCTTTCTTGACCGCTTCCAGATCCAGTTCCGGATTGCTCCAGAGCTGCAGGAACATCCACAAACGCAAAGGCGTCGGGAATGCCAACCGGTCAAAGCCGGTGAATGCGCCCAATGCTGTGATCCCTTCCCGCAAATAAAATTGCACGTCTTTCTGAATCACATCCATAGGCCACAGCAACGCTCTGCCGCAGGGGCCACTGTTGGGAGCTTCGCACAAGTTATAATATTCCATCAGAATCATCTTGCCGCGATAGGAACTCTTGTCAAGGAAGTCGCGCCAGGAACGGTAAATTTCGCACACGCGGCGGCTTGCATTGGTTTCTTCATACAGCGGATGATACAGGTCTCGCGCATTGTTGAAACAGAAATCGACCAGCATCTTTTCCCCGTCGAGGAAGAATTTGCGGGGGCCCGTCGGCGGGTTGAGTGTGGCATGATAAACGATCATTTCAAAAATGGCATCCGGCAGTTCTTCATGCAGAATCTGGGCTGCTTCCTGACACAACTGGAAATACCAGTCTTCCGTACTCTTTTTCCGGCATTCTTCGCAATCGCAATAAATTCTATCCGGAATATCTTCCGCCCAGAATGCAAAGATATCCCAATAAGGATGTGCTTTCAAATAGGCGCGCAATTTATCCATGAAGATCTTCCGTGCTTCCGGATTTGAAAAACAGCAAGTGCGGCCATTGATGGTACGTTTGCCATTGATCAGCGGGAAATATTCGCTGTGCGTTTCAAAAAGAGAAGCGTCCGGCACAAAATGCTTCCAGCTATGACCGGGACCACGCACTTTCAAGCCGAAAGAATGGATCAATGCGCCGTTGACTTTGCTGCATAAATCGGAACCATCACGCCAGGGACCGCAGCCCAACATGGTGTTGACACGGTTCTTCACGGCAAAGGACATAACATCACGGGAGTTCGTCCGGTTGACAAAGTCGCGAATGGCGGTGGCGGAACCTTTTTCAAAGGGGAACCGGCTTTCATCGAGAATGAGTTCGCTGCGGGATTCCACATATTCAAATTCTTTACCCGGCGCATAAAAGGCAACATTGGCAAATTCTTTCAGGAAATCATATACCGCATAGAGAATGCTGACATTGTTTTCCCCGCGCAGAATCAAATCGCCATCCTGCAGAAACAGCCGGATCCGGTCATACGTATTGATGGTGTATCCATCCGGAGAAATTTCCAGAAGAAAACAATGTTCCGCTCTATCTGCAGGACGCGCATCCGCATCGAAGATTTCAAGTTTTTCTCCGGTGATAAGCTGCAAATATTTTTGCAATTCACTGCAGGCATAAGTAATCAGTTCCGTATCCGCTTTACGGTAACAGATTCCATTCAAAACAAGGTTGCCGATTCTGATCATAATGTATAACCTTCAAATTTTATTTCAAGATGCCTGAACTATAGCATAATTTCTTATAAAATTCAAATATTTTTGAAGAAATTATGACAGCTTTTTTGTAAATTTGAAATCACGGCACAACGCCACCTGTTCTTTGACAGGTAATACATCATAATCAAAGAAAAAGCTCAATCCCGGTCTTTGCTGATATTGGCAAGGAAGGCTTTCGTCCGTTCGTTCTTGGGATTATCAATCAAATCCGCCGCCGGGCCTTCTTCCACAATCACACCGTCGGCCATGAAAATGATCCGGTCGGATACATTCCGGGCAAAGTTGATTTCGTGAGTGACAATGACCATTGTCATGTGTTCTTCCGCAAGCTGACGGATCACTTTCAGGATTTCACCGGTCAATTCCGGGTCAAGAGCAGATGTGGGTTCATCAAAGAAAAGAATATCCGGCTTCATTGCCAGAGCACGGACGATCGAGACACGCTGCTGCTGACCGCCGGAAAGCTGACAGGGATAGGCATCGGCACGATCTTCCAATCCCATTTTCTTCAACAATTCTTTGGCTTCGGCTACGACTTCGCTCTTCTTCCGTTTCTGCACACAGAGAGGAGCGTCGATAATATTCCGCATAACGGAATAATGAGGAAACAGATTGAAGTTCTGGAAGACAAGCCCGAACCGGTTGCGTGCCGCTTTCAGATTTTCTTTGGAAGAATACACGCCGTTTTCCATTACGGAAATATCGCCGTACGCAAGATTTCCGCTGTCCGCTTTTTCCAGCATGGCGGCACAACGCAGCAAGGTGGATTTACCGGAACCGGAGGGCCCGATGATGGATATGATTTCGCCCTGCTTGACCGAGAGAGAAATATCCCGCAAGACCTGCAAGTCACCGAACCGTTTGGAAAAATTGGTAATTGTCACAACATCATTCATGGGCATACCTCAACGATAATAATTCATGCGTTTTTCCAGATATCCCATTCCGGAGGCAACCAGGAAATTGAATACGTAATAAAAGACACCGGCAACCACAAAGGGGATCATGGTGGCATGTGCACTTGCAATCTGTTTGGCAATGGTGAACATTTCCAAAACGGAAAGAGAAAACGCAAGGGAAGTATCTTTCACCAGAGTAATCGCTTCATTGGTCAACGGAGGCAGAATACGTTTGAAAACCTGAGGAAAAATAATCCGGAAAAAGGTTTGAACAGGAGTATATCCCAACACATTCGCAGCCTCATACTGACCGCGTGCGATGGATTCGATCCCCGCCCGGTAAATTTCGGCAAAATAAGCGGCATAGTTCAAAGAGAAGGCAATGATAACAGCAATAAAACGGTAGTTGCTGTGCAATGTCATACCGAACACATAGTACGGGCCGAAAAAGCAGATCAACAGCTGAAGCATCAACGGCGTTCCGCGCATGATGGAGATGTAAATCTGGAAAATCCAGCGTACCACTGCTATTTTTGACATGCGCCCGAATGCAATCAGCAAGCCGAGCGGCAACGCAAAAAGTAGCGTCAACACAAAAATAAGAGTAGAAATACCAAAGCCTTCCAACAAGGCTCTGAACATATAGCCGTAGTCCATAAATTCCGCCGTATCAGGGTTTGATAATCAGGACATCCTGCCCGTTGAAATATTTTGCGGAAATTGTTTTTGCAGTTCCGTCAGCAACCATTTCTTTCAAAGTTTTCTGAACGGCATCGCGCAGGACAGTATTGCCTTTCTTGAAACCGATACCATATTTTTCGGTGATAACGGTTTCAGGCAGAATGACCAATGCTTTATTCTGTGCGGCTTTCAATTTTGCAACACCGATATCCATAGCAACTGCATCAACGGAACCGGCTTCCAGTTCCATAATGGCATTGTTATAGTTCGGTGTAACAATCATACGTTTGAAGGATTTACCCAATGCTTCGCGTTTGCCTTTCGGGGACAGAGCTTTCTGAACCGGGGTATCGGTCTGAACAGCAACAATTTTATCTTTCAAATCTGCAAGTTTTGTGATTTTGGAAGATTTTTTGACCAGAACCACCTGACTGTTATCCACATAGGGTTCAGACCATTCATAAGCATTTTCTCTGCCGTTGATGGTGAAACCGTTCCAGATGCAATCAATGGAGCCGGAATTGAGTTCCATATCTTTGGAATCCCAGTTGATCGGCTTCAGTACAATTTCCCATTGATTGCGTTTTGCAACTTCCCGGGCAAGATCCAGGTCAAAACCTTTCATCACACCATTTTCAACATAGCCGTAAGGCGGAAAATCGGCATCAAAGCCAACGGTGAATTTCTTTGCATTGTTTACGCTTTTGTTATCGCCGCAACCGGCAAGCAGCATAACAGCAGCAAGAGCACTCATGATCAGAGAAAAAACTTTCATTGTCAAATCCTTTCTTTAAGAAATCAATAAAAAGTTATCTTGAGGTAATTTCAAAAGTCCGGCAGAATTTGACTGAAAAAGGATTGTTGAAGAGATGGAAATGGTAGTTTGTGCGTGGCTACCCAGTGGGTAACCACCTCAAACGCTCCGTTTTCAGATCTCAACAAGAGTATTCAGGCATTTTTGAAGACTTTTGAAATTGCCTCATATTATCCGGTAATATACTCTGTCAATGCGGCGTTTTCAATATCCACAAACATATTTATTGCAAAAAAATCCTATAATTCAATCCTTCAATGCCTGATGGGTAATAGTCAGCCCACGGAGCAAGCCTTTGAAGAAATACGTTTTCGGTTTCCCAGGATCCGTTCCGCCGAATGTGGAAAGAGTCAGCCACTGTGCCATACCGGTCTGCGCAAAACTTTCACTTTTGCCATTCACGGTCAACGTAATCTGTTTTGTATCGTAACTCAGGCGGATTTTGTTCCATTCGCCTTCTTTTGGTGACAGATTGGTTTTATGGACATCCGTAATGAAACTGGGAGCATCCTTCTTTGTCGGACGGCGGTTGCGGTATTCGACAACGAACTTTCCATTTTCCGTCCGCAGTTTGATACCGGTAATATAGCCCGGCCCGCACTGGGCAAAATAGAATTGATCGCGCTGGACTTCTTCCGGCTTCACTTCCATATCAATGGTGAATCCGGAACGCTGAGGCATAGCAGTCGGCGGGAAATTGATGTATTTGCCATGTTTGCCGTCAAAACCCAATGCCCATTTGCCGTCAGGGAGTTTCACCCATTCCGGCACAGGCAGATTGAGACGACGGGTGCTCATGCCGAATCTTGCCGACGCCGGAGCGCCGGAAGAAGAGAAACTTGCGCCTTCAAAACCGACCGGAATCGGAATCAAACCGCCGATGGCACTGTAAAATTCACGTCCGGCATCGGTGGTCAACACATTGCCGCCTGCCTTGGGGTCAAAGTTATAACGCAGCACCGGAATCCGGTTTGCCTCGACCTGTGTCTTGACAGAGCCGCGGCTGTTATGATAAATCTGCGCCGTTGTTTTCTTCTTGGTATCTTTCTGCGGAATAAAGGGCTTGCTCCACCAGACACGACCATCTTTCGATACCGCACGGAGCATGATAACGCCATCCGGGAAGTCGTTGATCACGTCTGCTTTGAAGGAAACGGATTCTTTGTTGAGCGGCAGCGGCAGCAGTTCCGGACGATGCAAAGTTTCCACCCCGACTTGTGCGCCATCTTCAAAGATTTTTGTGATAATGCCGTAAGTTCCCAGATCACGCAGCGGCAGAGACCAGCTGAACGTTTTGCCTTTCAGATATCCACTGTTCCGGATACCGCTGATTGTGATCACCGCTTTATCCAGTTCCGACTTCTTCACAGAAAAGAGAGTGGAGCCCATCCAGAGCCCGAAACCGGTACTCTTGCGGAATTGATCCGTTGTCCAGGGAATCTGAGTGTATTTCCGGCTGTAATCGCTGTGCTGTTTATAGCGTTTGCCTTTTTCCGGCTGGAAATAAACGGCAGAAGGTGCACCGCTGATCGAGACTTTATAGTCTGTAATGCTCAGCGACGGCGGCGCATTCAGATAATGGGTACTGAGACGGAACAGCTGGCGGTCCGCATTGTTCTGCAGGAATTCATTCTGCGGGTCATACGCATAAATCTCGTTGGAATTCTGAACCACTTCCACCATATTCAGCGGATGACCGGGAAAGGAAAGTTCGGCTTCCAAACCGAGTTTACGGACCATGGGCTCGCGCAAATAGCCGTTATCCGCAAATTTCACATTCGCTTTCGCAGGGAAAAGCAGGTTGCGCAACGGTGTGCAGAGATAGCTGTAATCGTTGCTCACCGTCGGGCGGATGACCGATGACGGCAGTCCATCCGAAACAACCATTTTCTTACCCTTATAATCAATGGTCAAACGGGGCGTGATGGCCCGCACCTGCAAGGCTTTTTCCACCGGAATGGTCAAAGTATAATCCCGGATAACCGATGCATCAAACTTGAGTTTGCCGGATTTGTAAAGAACTTTGCCGTTTTCATCCAGCATTTCCGCAACAACTGTATAGGCCAGTTTCTGATCCGTATCCGGCACGTTGAGAATTTCCAGATCAAATGCATTGCCGGGAATGTATTGACGCGGATGGCTGACAATCAGGTTCGGCAGAGAAAGGTCGTCCCCGGGGAACGGAGCCGGCTTATTGCCTTTGAGCAGATCGCTGTAATACCGGAGAATACGCGGGGAGGACATAGGTTTGCAAACGGTGGGTTCCAGACAGGTATCTTCGTTCGTTTCATCCCATTCAAAACAGAAAAGCACATCCACCGGATATTTCTTGCAAAGTTCCAGATACTTCCGGAGAGTCTTTGTGCCATCGCGGCTGATGGTCTGGCTGCCGAGATAATAGCAATACCCCGCCATGACCTGAAGTCCGAACGCCTTTTTGCCGTTGAACTCCGGGCGGGCGCAAACGGCAGTATAAAGCGGCAGAATGACATCTTCATAATATTCTGCATAAAGCGTGCTGTCATTTTTCGGCAAATAGTTATGGAATGCAACGCCATCACATACATTGAGATACTGAATCAAACGGTCATACATCCGGAGCATGAGGGTTGCCGGAACCGCCTGTTTCTTGATGTAATAATTGTAAGGATCGCCCCCTGCCCCCTGCAAAGAGCCGACACCGTGAATATAAGCAAAATCATGTCCGGTTTTGGCTTTGAGAGTTGCCAGGATTTCCCGACTCTTTTCCGGCGTGATTTTATCCGCATAATAAGAAAGATAAACCGGCTTACCATTCAATTTCCAGGTGGTGCGTTCCGCAAGAAATTTGAACTTTTTCAACACATGATCTTTCAGACCTGTCCCGCCATAATACAACCGGGGTACGATTTGCAATTTGACAGGATCCGGATCTTTTTCCGCTGCAACACTGAACCGGATGGAAGAATCATCCTGCGCCAGAATCGGCACAAAACCATCCAATCCGGCAAGACGGATCAGTTCCATACTTTTCTTGAGACTGCGTTCCTGAAAAACATACGGGGTATCTTCCCACATATCTCTGGAGATAAAAAGATTGTGATCAAACCATTTTTTATGGGAGAACCAGAGACGGTCCGTGCGGTACGGCACAGGTTCCGTCAGCATTTTTCGTTTTTCGACAACCAGTTTCTTTGTCATCCCCTGTTTTCTCATGGCATCCATGAGCTCCATACCGAGTTTATAGTCGGCATCGGAAAGGGGCACGACTTTTTTCGCTTTGGCACGAAAATCTGCGAATTCCGTTTCAGCAGCAAACACGGTCAAACTGAAAACGGCAAGAAAAAGATGGAACAATATTTTTTTCATATCCGGACCTGTTTTCTCTTACGGTTGCACAAACCAGTATTTCGGGTAGTTCGTGGCATCCCCGATTTTTGCATAAGGATTGATGAAATCACATTTTACGTTATTAACATGTCCATCAAAATAAAGAATATTTGTCGATTTATCATGGCGGGCATCCGGGTAACCGTAAGAATCGCTGCCCGCTGCGCCGCGATTGATTCGGGTAATAATGTAATGCCCGGTTCGTTCCGTATGCGTCTGGGAACTCATGCGGGAATCCATGGCATTAAACAGGAGAGAGGGATAACGGACTTTGCTGAGATTGGGGCATTTTCCGTAGGGCTTGGTATCGCCGATGGTTCCTTCGTCATACGGAATACCGTAATCGCTGTAAATATCAGGTGCCTTCTCGGGATTTTTGGAATCCGCACTGTGGAACGGTTTTGCCGGGCAGATCATATTTTCTTTATTCAACAGCTTCACAGACCACATAAGTGCACTCCAGTTTACGTTCGTAGCACCATTGTAATGGTTATTGCCATAACGCGGACCATAATCATTAAACGTCTGACGGTAAAGCATGTAGGATACACCAAGCTGTTTCAGCTGGGAAGAACAGAATGCTTTGTGCCCCTGACCTTTGACTTTCCCCAGTGCCGGCATCAACATAGCTGCGAGAATAGCAATGATTGCAATAACCACCAGCAATTCGATGAGAGTGAAACGGGATGATTTTTTCATTTTGTATCTCCTTTGTTTGATTATTTCTGATTTTTTAAGAATTCGGAAATGGCATTCCAGGAAAGTTTCGGGCGGCGGTATTCATCAATCATACCTTTGTTGTTAAAACCGCGCGCACGACCGAAGATTTCCTGCGTATTGACATAAGACCGGGTATCGGCAAACTGCCAGACGGCTACCCCCGCATATTTTTCACTTTCGGAAACATAACGGAAGACTTCCTTCAGAAGTTCCGCCTGATATTCTTCTGTCCAATACGTCTTGAGCGGATCACGGAATCCGTAAAGAGCTTCCGCACCGATTTCGGAAATGATCAGCGGACGGTCTTCCGGCATGGCATCGGCAAGTTTTTCCAGCGTGGGAACAATCTGATCTATCGTGGAAATCGTATTCGGATTGGCATCGTACCAGCCCGGATACGGGTTCATGGAGACGATATCCACCAGATCGGTACAGCAATCTTTCTCGTATTTATTCGAGGAAAAAGAAATGGGCGTGTGCGGGTCAATCGAACGGATCCGGTCGTAAAGCGCCTTGATAACCGGGCGTGTTTCCGGGAACTGACTGTCTGTTTCGTTCAGGAATCCGCGAATCACAACACAGGGATGGTTGAAACTGTTCCAGGTCATGTGTTCCACTTGTTCCAGCTGAGTGGCAACGAATGCCGGATCTGCCAGTGTCGGCGCTTTGATATTCCAGCCGATGGATTCCTCCCACACAAGCAAGCCGATCCGGTCGCAAATTTCCAGCATCGCCTTTCTCTGCGGATAATGACTGCCGCGGACAAAATTGAATCCGGCTTCTTTCAACAGATACAAGTCCGCTGCCATCTGTTGCGGAGAAACAGCGGCGCCGACCGTCGGAAAACTTTCGTGACGGTTCACGCCGTAGATTTTGACTTCTTTCTCATTCAGCAGAAGTTTCTGACCTGCCGTGCGGAATTCCCGGATCCCGAATGTCTCAATCAGCATATCATCGCCGGAAGTCAGGGTCAGCGTATGGAGTGCCGGAGTTTCCAGACTCCAGAGTTTGTAATCGGGCAAAGTCAACGTGCAATCCAGTTTACCCTGCTGGAACGCATCTTTCACGATATATCCGGTATCAAAACGCAGTTCCGCTTCCTGGTCAATGACTGCGGAAAGTTCTGCGCGGACCCGGATTTTTCCGGTCTGATAATCTTCCGTCGTGATACGCAATTTTTCAAGATGGTTTTCCGGCAATGCAGTCAGAGTCACATCCCCGTAAATTCCGCCGTAACCGAAAAAGTCAAACGTGGGGTAAAACTGTTCGTTGTGATGATTATCCAACACGATGGAGAGCTGGTGCTCGCCGTATTCCCCGGCATCAAAAACAAACTGTTCCGCCATATAGGCATAAGGCATTTTGCCCAACAACACACCATCCCAATAAACTTCGCCGCGAATCCCCGCGCCATCTATTTCCAACAGATTTTTCCCACCGGCAGTGACTTTGCGCGTATAAATGGCATAGCCGCGTTTTCCGCAAAGAGGCTCGACTAAATCAAAGCATCCGGGGACAGGCTGCACCTGTGAACAAACCATATCGGGTGCCGGTTTATCCTCCCCGCAAAAAGCAAAATTCCAAATTCCGTTCAAAATACTTTTCTGTCTCATTTGCACATTCCTTCTTCCGTTGCTGTCATAATCTTTTTTCACAGAATAATATCGTCATCTGCATTTTGCGTGTTGACATCATAAATTCTGTGTGCTATATTATGTTAAGGATAATATAATATGTCTTATTTTTATTTGCAAGGGTAAAATTGTAACACTTACGGGTGATTTTGTTATGACTGAAAGTTCCAGAACTTTATGTTTCTTCTGGGGAATCGAATCCTCCAAAGAATTGCTCCTCCGCAGCTGCGGGAATTTTACACTTGTCCCGCCGGACCGGGAAGCTATCCGAACCGTAAATTTCGGTGAGCTGTTCTGGCCGGTTTCCGGACGGGCTTGTTTCAATCTGGACGGACACAGCGAAATCGTCAAACCCGGCTATGTCTGGTATTATCCACCCGGAACACGCCACGACTATTACCCCGTTGATACCTTCCATTACTGCTGGCTGACGGTCGACGGCAACGATGCGGCAACGTTTTTCCGTATTCTGAACATCAAACCGGGGTTGAACCGGGCGGGAAGCTGCCCCGTTCATCTGTTCGATCACCTGGGTTCCGACTTCAATGTACACACGCGGGAACACCGGATCATGGCACTTGCCACAGCGTTCCGGATTATCTCTCTTTGTTCGCTGCATCAGAAACGCAGTGTAACGCAGGAAAACCGGGGCATGGATTACCTGAAAAATCAGATCGATCTCAATTTCAGCGATCCGGAACTCAATGTGGAAGCACTGGCGGCGGATATCGGCATGCATCGCGGCAGTCTGAGCCGGGCATTTCATAACGTCTATGGCGAAAATATTTCCAATTATATTATTTCCTGCCGGGTCAAACACGCCATGTCCATATTGAAAGAAACGGACTTCAGCATCCGGGATGTTGCACGGGAATGTGGATTCCGCAATGCCAATTATTTTGCAAAAGTCTTTATGGCACGGTTAGGCGTCACCCCGACGGATTTCAGAAAGAAATATTCTCTTTTCACCTCAAATGGAAAAAGAAAATCATAAAAACACAAAACAATGGAGTTGATCTATGAAATATAAGAATATCGGAAAAAATCAAACGTTTCCCATGCTCGGTATGGGAACCTGGTGTTTCGGCGGGCGTACCGAACAGGATCCCAACAATGACGATGCCGCACAGATCGCAGTCTTGCAACAAGGACTTCAATGTGGCTTCGACCTCATCGACACTGCAGAATATTACGCCAATGGTCATGCAGAAGAACTGGTGGGGGAAGCCATCGCCGGTTGGGATCGGCAGAAACTCTTCCTGATTTCAAAAGTCTGGAAAACTCATCTCCGCAGAGATGACGTTCTCCGTGCCGCAGAACGGTCCCTCAAGCGTTTGAAAACCGATTATCTGGACTGCTACCTTTATCATCAGGTGGAAGAATCCGTTCCGCTGGAAGAAACCATCGGCGCCATGAATGAACTGGTCGATCAGGGCATGGTCCGGCATATCGGGGTCAGCAATTTTTCGGCGGAACGTCTCAAGCGTGCCATGGCATGTTCGGATGCGCCGATTCTGCTCAATCAGGTTCATTGCAATCTGGCGGTGCGGGATGCAATGGAGGAACTGTACACATTCTGTCAGGAGAACAACGTCATTCTTCAGGCGTGGCGTCCTCTCCGGGATCTGGAAGAAACAGAAACCACAAAGCAGCTTTGCCGCAAATATGGAATCTCTTTTGCTCAATTGGCGTTGGCATGGATTTTGAATCATGACGACATCGCCGCCATTACTGCCATGAAAAACCCTGCCCATCTGCAGGAAACTCTGGCATCCCTTGATATCACTCTGGAACCGGAAGACCGGCTGCTGTTGGATCAGTATCCCATCCGCCGTCCCTGCACCGTACCGTTGAAATAAAGCAACAAGATACAAAACAGCCTCCGTATGCCAATTTCTCATAAAACCGGCATGCGGAGGCGTTATTTTTTTTCAGCGATTCCGGATCAGTAAAGGAAGCCGGACTGAGGCTGAATATCCTTTCTCAATGCTTCATCGCAAAGGACTTTTCCGTTTTCTTCTATGCGGATCTTTCCGCCCGGAGTACCTTTTTTGATGAAGGTTGCAGTGACTTTTCTGCCTTGCGCAGTAGTGAATGTCACTGTGGCGGTGCTATCGTCTTCCGTAAGGCGGATATCTTTCACCGGATTTGCGCCGACATCGATCACATTGAGGAAGTAATCCCGTTCTGACGCTTTGGCAGGGGAAAGATTGATACGCCATTTGCCGCCGTATTGCACCTTTGCCAACTCCTTCTTGCGAATCGTCCAGTTGACATTTGTCCCCATGAATTCTTTTCCCGGACCGCCGATTTTTGTAATCACGCCATTCACCGGAAGCAGGGTTGTACAACGGAGAATACCGCCTTCATCAGAGACTTTTGCCGTAGTCACATTGCCGTTAACGACCGGTTCTTCGAGGAAGTGGAGCAACCATTCTTTCTTGAAAGTGGGATTGGTGGATTCCACACGGTCAAAGACAACAAACACATCCGGCTGGATATGAACGAACTGACGGGTGAATTCCCGGCATTTCTTTGCGGAATAAACGGCAGTTGCATCGCCGAGCGCATAACTGTAATAGTCGCCAGTAAAGAATGCACCGCATTTGCCGCCCATACTTTCGCACTGTCCGCCATCGGCATCGGCATAATGAGGACGCTGCAGTTTATAAAGGGCCTGGGATTCCGCATCTTTCCAGATATGTTTATTCACGATCATCATCGTTTCACAGTTTGCTTTATCCCCTTCGAACCGTTCGGAAGGATCATGGATCAACATGGTATTATGCGCCTGGGAACTGGTGGAATACTTCAGGGAACCGGGCCATGCATCAAAACGGTAACCGGAGTCAATGGCAAGATATCCATTTTTGAAAATGGTAAAGTGATTTTCATCCCCGCGTGTATTGTGTGCGCTCACATTGCAGCCGGCAACGAACAATGCATGGGTGGCATTTTTATCCGGGCCGCTGCGCATGAAAATCATACCACCGGGCCGGAAATGACGGGCATTGGCTTTCTCCGTTGCCTGTTTTTCGCCGGCAGGCACAATTTTATCCATGCCGTATGCAAGATATTTCCGGTAGAAGCCCCAATAATAACGTGGTGCTTTTTTCCGTTTGTAAATCCGTTTCTTTTCTTTGTAAATGTCCGGCTTATATTTGCCATCCATCTTGACAATGGCATCTGCGATCCGGGCGGATGCCGCCGGATACTGTTCGCAATAAGCACCGATAATCGTATACAAATGACCGCCGATTCCGGGCAAGGACATCGTGGTACGGGCATGATCGCTGTATCCGTAATCCCGGATCTTGATTTTTCCTTTGCCGGGAAGCATGTTCCATTGGAACCATTCAGAAAGATACATCAGATGAGTGAAATACGGCAGCTGAACCGGATTTTTGAACATCGCACGCCACAGAAAAAGAAAGTCATAACTCGCCCAGGGATACTGTCCGCTGGAATAGCCGATGGAAGAAGAAGACAACATCCCGTCATCTTCCGATGTGGTATCCCGGTAATTCAGACATTCCCGATATTTTTTGTAACCTTCTTTGAGCATATCCATGGCCAGCGCATCACAAACACCTTCGTTGTACGCAAGGATCCCCATAAACAGCTCGTTGTTGGAATCACCGTAAAAGCCGGATGTTCTCCCTCTGCCGCCATTCACCCGGTAGAACGGCCCCCACCAGCCGTGACGGACAAATTTAATATTGACATCCACAAATTCTTTCAGGTATTTTTTTGCACGGGCAACATCACTGTTCCAGACCCAGTCAAGGGCAGCCATATTCTGAATACGGCCGATACCATACCAGCTGACAGCGGTACGTTTTTGTGCGCAATCCTGATATACGGAAAGGTTATGATCCAGGAAAGTCCAGGCTTTATCCGCATGTTTCTTATCGCCGGAAAGCAGATATGCCAAAGCGCAGGTGAGAGCTTCTTCTTCATACAAGTTTGCAATCATCACCGGCTGAGTGGAATACGGGCGTTTTTCCCCGACATAGCCGTGAGTTTTAATTGTTTTTTCCGGATTCAGCTCAAAATTCTCAGCATCGGCAAAGAGTTGTTTCGTACCGATCTTTTCCGCCCATGCTTTCACTTTCGGCAGCGTATCTTTGTTGATGAAAATACGCGGGTGATCCGTGCGCAAATCCTTGATCCAGTCAAGATTATCCGCCAAAGGTTTATCGTAGTTGAATTTTGCCGGAGCTTTCCAAGCATAACACAACCAGGTGAATACTTTCTGACCGAAACCTTTGATTTCAATCATGACATAACCTTTGGAAATGTCATCATTGGACAAACTCAGAACTTCCTCTTCCCGGCAATATTCATTTGCTTTTCCGTGGACAGGTTCCAGCAGCATATCACCGGAAAAATTATACCGGAGTATACGCCGACGGACACTGTCGATGAATCGCAACTGCACGGGGCCTTTTGCTTTCAGAGAACTGCGGACCGTTGTATTCAGCAAGGCATCTTCGCCCAAATACTTCCGTCCGGAAAAGAAGTTGCTTTTCATGATCAGCGTGATGCGCGGCTGTTTGACAATGCGGAGATTCTTCACGCGAATTTTGCCATCAGCAATACGGAACTGATAACGGCAGGAGCCTTTTTTCTCCATTTTCGGAGCATTTTCATAAAGATCCTGAACGTAATAGCCGCTTTCACTGTCACGATTCCAATAGAAGGCATTCCCTTTCGGGAACATCCAGCTCATCAGAGTGAATGTTTTACCTTTTTCCAGGATCTCCAAATCGAACTCGATATAAGGATAATCCTTGGAGACAGGAAGCATGATTTCAAACGAACCTTTTTTGCCGAGTGAATCAATTTCCAATCCACCGGGGACAGGTGTCGCTTTCAAGCCGCCTTTTACACACCAGCCGTCAATTCCTTTTTCTTCGAATTTTACAGGTTTGGCATTTTCCCAACAAAGCGTATTGGCATCCGGATTTTTAACCACTGCCCCGAATGCCATCACTGGAACCAGTCCGAGCAGCAATAAACTTCTTTTCATAAACTGCACAACCTCTGATGATGTTTTTTTACAGTAACCTTAATTGTTTCCAAAGCCGCTGGCCCACACGTTTTTGTCTGCCAACTGGGCGGGCTTGCACAATTCCACATGGCCATCATAGAAAAGCACTGTAGTACGGAGGTTATGCCGGAACTGCAGATAAGTGATATAATTGACATTGTACTCGTACGTATCGCCAAAGTGGAAAATCAGAGAGGGTTTCACAATTTTTTCAAGTCTCCGGATTGTGTATTTAGCGTTTGAAGAATACTCGTAATAACCTTTGTGGAAACAGCCGTTGATCCCAATATCACCGTTATTCGTACCACGATACGGATCTTTCTTCAAATCGCCTTCATTTTCACGACCTTCGGCGCAGAAAGGTTTTTTGAAAATCGGGAAGCCCAGATAATTCGCAATCGTTGTAGCATTACCGCCCTGTCTCAACAATACATCGCAGAAAATCTTGTTGCCGGAGACACCGGGAGCACAAAGACTGTAAGGCATACCGAAACCGTCATAGTTCCCTGCATACACCAGGTCAACCAGATGCAATTGTTTGAAAGAATTTGTGCAGGATGCCGTTCTGCTTGTAGCACGAACCTTGCCCAATGCAGGCAATAACATCCCTGCAAGAATCGCAATGATGGCAATCACAACGAGTAATTCGATCAATGTGAAATTTCTGCTGCCTTTAACGGAAGAGAACCAACGATTGTTTGATGTTTTTGTGTGCATATTTGATACCTTTCTCAATGTTAAAAACGATTTTGGAAACCTTTTTCAACCCCGTATTTCATAATCTCTTCGAACAGAATCAAACCCAAATCAATAATTTCTTCATGGGTGAACGGTTCATTCACACAACCATGCGGAAATTCAAACAGATAAGGGAGCCCGCCCGATGCCATGAAAAGCACATCCTGCAGAATAAAAAATTCTTTCTGCTCCAACACCGGCGGCTGATACGGACGGAGTCCGGCACAGGTCAGGTGGACCAGAATACTCACTGCAAGGGACTGCATAATATGAAGTGCATTTTTGGAAAGACACGCCGCCGGAGAACTGGAGCCCGGTGTCGCTTCACAACCATGGGTGGAAAGAATGAAGTCCGGACGTTCTTCATGAACCAGACGGATCAGTGTTTCCACTTCCGGCTGCATATTGCCGAAGAAATCATCGTGCTGACAATTGACGCCGTTATCGTTGAAATACGCGCCCAGATATTCCATCTCATCCACAGGCAGCGGAACAATTTCTTTATGGAACGGATACTTGCAGGGTCTGCCATCTTTCCAGAAGCCATGGGCATAATATTGGAACACATCCAAACTCTGACCGACAAGGCTGTTACGCGGGAATCTGGCACGTCCGTCCGGCTGGGAGAGCGGGACAATGACGAGTCGATACTGTTCTGCAAACCCCAGCAGTTTGTCATTGCGGCGTCCGCGTAAATCCACACCATGTTCCAGCAGATTGATCAAGTTCATCAAACTGGCAGTGCCTTCCACTTCGGCACCATGAATGGCACCATAAATAAAGATGGTCTGTTTTTTCCGTTGGGGACGCTGCGTATACAATTCCGGCTTTCTTGCAGTCCAGGCGGAAGAGAGAGTGACAGTCTGCTTTGTAACTTCTTTTTCGCCGTATTCGTACACAAGGATCTCGCGTCCGCCGGCGGAATATCCGGCTACGGAGACTTTGCCTTTCACTGCATTTTTTTCGAGATAAGCTTTCACATCCTCGTTGGAAGTAATCCAATAAGGCGGATAGTTCACTGGCGTTTCTTGTGGTTTCATAATATTAAACCTGTCATTAATTTACTTCGTATATCGCTACTATAGCAGATTTTTTTCTGTTTGTCAAGACATGCGACGGCAAAAACAGGGATTTTAATGACCCTGTTAATATTTTTTTATACATACGGCTTGACAAAACACTGTTTTTATGCTAATATTACCAGTAAAATATTACTGAAAAGGTATGTATATGAGCGGAGAAAAAGAACAATATCTGGTAGATTATCTGTTGGAAAGAATCCAAAACGGCAGTTATAAAATCGGCGGGCGTATTCCATCCGAATATCAGCTGGCCAAGAAATTCAATGTGGATAAAGGAACCGCAAACCGCGCCGTCTCCAGATTGGTGACACTCGGCTATTTCAAGCGGACACGTGGTGCCGGGGGAACGATTCTTCTCCGCAAAGAACTGTTTCCACACAAAAAATTTGTCTATTTCGGTGTGATCCCTTACACTCACTCCTTTTATGCCCGGTTAATTAAGGGACTGGAAGAAAGTGCTTATGCGGCAGGATGCAGTCTGACGATATTACCCATCGGTTTTGTAAAGAACTATCAGGTCTTTTCTGAACGCGTGGCGGCACTGCAGCCGGATGCAATATTTGTCGGCGGCGACTGCCCCGTTGTCGATCTGCCGGATGTACCTGTCTTCTGCCTGGATACCATGGTCAAACACAGCAGCGACAATAATACGTATTATATTAATCCGGACAATTACACCGCAGGCAGAATCCTGATGGAAGAAATCTGGAAACGGGGACATTGTAAAGTTCTGCATTATTCCTCTCCATCCACCGTTGCCGTACAGCGGGAACGGTTTCTCGGCGCGAAAGAACGTGCCAATGAATTGGGCATTGAGTTGCGGGAGATTGATCACGCACAATTACCAATCGGGAACGCTGCAGTTTTCAAACGTACTCTTGCACGCTTTATTAAGGATTATACTGCAGTAATCTGTGAAAACGACATTTATGCAGCCGATTTTATCGGCCATTGCCGCCGTCTTGACATCAATGTTCCACAGGATATTTCTGTTTGCGGATACATCTCCGGCCCTGAATTCGCTCATTTCTATAAAATCACATCGATAGAATACAGTCCGAAGAGTCTGGGCGAATACGCATTTTCCCTTGCATTACGCGTGCTGGAAGGTGAAAAAGAGATCCCGCACAATGAATTATTGCCGGTTACATTCTGCGATGGCGAGACATTATCGGACCTCCGATAAAAAAAATTCGAAAATTTTTCAGATTTTTTTGAAAAATGGCTTGACATTGTAAAAAAGCGGTGTATATTGATTGTAGTGATTACAAAAATGTAGTTGTTATAAAAATAAAAACAAACAAAACTCAAGTGAAGGAGAAAAAACTATGAGCGAAGTCAAAAAATTTGTATGCCCCGTCTGCGGTTATGTCCACGAAGGTACCGAAGCACCGGAAAGATGCCCCCAGTGCAAATGCATCGGCACAAAATTCAAAGCAGAAGAAACTGAAATGCCCTATGCTACGGAACATGTTGTCGGTATCGCTAAAGGCGTTGATGCAGAGGTCCTCGAAGGTTTGAAAGCTCATTTTGAAGGCGAATGTACCGAAGTCGGTATGTACCTCGCAATGAGCCGTCAGGCAGAACGCGAAGGCTATCCGGAAATCGCCGAAGCCTACAAGCGTTATGCATTTGAAGAAGCAGAACACGCTGCAAAATTTGCTGAACTGCTCGGTGATGTTGTCATGCCCTGCACAAAGACAAATCTGGAAATGCGCGCAGCTGCAGAAAAAGGTGCATGTGCCGGTAAATTCGAAATCGCAAAACGTGCCAAAGAATTGGGCTATGACGCAATCCATGACACCGTACACGAAATGGCGAAAGATGAAGCCCGCCACGGTCAGGGTTTCGCCGGATTGCTCAAACGCTACTTCGGTAAATAATCATCTTTGAAAGGTAAGGTACCACAATGAACGATCTGAGAGCAGAATGTATCGCCCGGCTGCAAACGGTCGGTCTGCGTCCGTCAGAACCACGCATTGCGGTACTTGCCTTTTTGATGAAAAACCGGATACATCCGGTGGCAGAGACCATTTACAAATCTCTTGCGCCGGAGTATCCCACACTCTCACGGACAACGATTTATAACACACTCAAATTGTTCGAAGAAAATAAAATCGTAATGCCGTTGACCATTGAAGACGGGGAACTGCGTTACGACATCAACACCTCATTCCACGGGCATTTCAAATGTCGCAAATGCCACAGCGTAACGGATATCTTTCTCGATGATCCGTCCGCAAAAATTCCCCTGCCCCAAAATGGCTGCAAGGTGGAAAGCATCCACCTTGACTATTACGGTCTCTGCTCTGATTGTCAGGGATAAGCCTGATTCATCAAGCACGCTTTTTCAAATTCTTTTTGATCTCGGCATTGATTTTTTCACGCAATGCCAAAACCGCTTTTTCACCGCGCGGATAATCATGCATGTGCATTTCGCCGTTGGGTGAACATTTATCCAGAATTTTTTCCACTTTCGGTCTGCCGATCATACTTTCCAACAGCTGCATAGCACGCTGATCTTGCAGCGCATGACCGAACACTTTCAAGCGCAAAGATTCTTCCGGCATACCATCTTCCCGGGGATAAACCAGGAATGCATCGCCGGCAGGATAGGTATAATAACAGCAGGTATCTTTATAGGGGTCAACCGGTTTGAGCGACAAGCCGGAGAAATAGAAATTGAATCCCCAATGAAGAAAGCCTTCCACATTAAAACGGTAAAGCTGTGCACCGAAAATACGGTTACGGGATGACGTCATGTGAATAAAGCGGTTGACATAATCCACCTGCGGGAAACAGCAATAAGCGGTCCAGCGTTCCTTGACTTTCACACTTTTGAATTTTTCAAGGGTCTGAACGGGAGAAATCGGAATGGGAATGGGGACCAATCCTTTCTCATAGGTATCCAGCGTTCCGCCGTCGAACAGATTCCAGCCTTCCAGATAACTGGCAAGGAGTTCCGCACATTTCTGGAACTGGGGAAGATGGGGCAGAGAGGGTTCATCGGAACAATGGAAATAGACATTCTTGCGAAGCCCCCGTTCCTCAAAGAATTTTTTGACTGCCGGCAGGAAATTATCAATAAACTTGCGATATTTTGCGGAAAGCGCTTTCACATCCCAGCCGAAAATACGTTTTTCCTTACCGTCAACAGTCGCCCAGATCTGCGGGGTGGCTTCGCATCCCCATTGTGTGAACATGTGTGGCATTTCAAAATAGGTGATACCGTTTTTGTTCGCAACTTCGATCCATTTTTCCAACAGAGAGAAATCGAAAGAATATTTGCCTTTATTAATGGCAATCTTCACCAGCTGAACCCGGGGACGGTATGTGCCGACGAATGTATCCAGCGGCGGTGTAAAAAGCGGAGTCATCAGCATATTGATCCCGTTACTGGATGCCGCATTCATAAAATTACCGGCGATCCGCCAGAATTCTTCGCCGAAAGGTTCCATGCCGTAGTGGGTGGAAAGACAGTCCGCATGGAACCAGTGGTCACATTTGAGAGTCTGAGGCGGGAGGACGGCATCGAGAACTTCCAGAGTCAATTTTTCGCTGAAGATTTTCTCTGCTTTCACGCCTTGCGCCTGCTGATCGACATCGGTCACATGGAGAAGCACTTCAATCTCGAATGTTCCGCTCTTGCATTTTGCGGGCAGCTCCACATCAAACCAGAGTGTGCGCCAAACACGGCGATGATTGCGAATGATATTACCATTTTCAAGTTCACGGAGAATATCGGGATATAACCCGACTTTATCCGATACCACATCATCATCAATCCCGTCCGGCATCCAGGCAACCGGTACGTTTTCCACGGAACGCATACGGATGTATTGATTCAGGGACGATTTAACTTCCACCCGAACGGCGCCGGATTCGTATACGCCACTGATATCATTGGATTTGAAAGCGACCTGGAAGGAGAAATTTTCACCGCGCAGACAGCTGAAACTCCGGATCGGCGATTCCTGCGGGGCATCCTGAGGCATCACTTTTGCAAGGGAACTGCATAATACTGTTTGAAAATCCATATTGTAAAATCCTTCTATTTCAGCCATTACTTTGAGCGGGGAAGATTCTTTTTGATCAGAGAATTCACTTTTTCACGCAAATTCCATAAGGCATCTTCGCCTTTCAAATAATTCTTCATCGACATCTTGCCGCCGGGGACGGCAGAGTCAAGAAGTTTCAGAACTTTATCCCGTCCAATGAGTTTTTCCAGCAATTCCAATGCACGCTGATCCTGCAATCCGTGATGGAACACTTCCAAACGCAGAGAATCTTCCGGCTTGCCGTTTGCGCCCGGATATACCAGGAAGCCATCGCCGGCAGGATAAGTATAATTTGCACAGGTTACAGTATAAGGATCAATCTTGAACGCCGAGAGACAGGCATTATAGAAATTGAAGCCCCAATGCAGGAAGCCTTCCACACCGTAATAATACAGCAGCAAACCGAACGTACGGTTACGGGATGAAGTCATGTAAATAAAACGGTTACTGTACTCCGTCAACGGTTCGCAACAGTAATATGTCCACCGTTCCGGCACATCAAGGGACATGAATTGATCCAGATGTGTTTCGCTGGGAACGGGGATGGAAATCAAACCGTTCTGATAGAAATCCGGTTTGGAAAGGGCATCAAAAATCCGGAAATCTTTCAAATATTTCCTCAGCAGAGTGGAAGCCTTTTTGTAATTTTCCAGATGTGCCAGGGAAGGCTCATCGGAACAATGGAAATAGACTTTATCGTGCAATTTTTTACCATCAATAAAAGCCACAAGTTCCGGCAGGAAGGCTTTAAGAAAATCCTGATATTTTTTCGAAGTCGCCGCTACATCCCAGCCAAAGATACGTTTTTCTTTTCCATTGACTTCCGCCATGATTTTCGGTGTGAATCCCGCGCCCCACTGGGTAAAGAGGTGTGACATTTCAAAATATTTGATTCCCGCTTTTCCGGCAACATCGATCCATTTTTCAAGGAGCGCAAAGTCGAAGGAATATTTACCCTTGGCATATTTCACTTTGACCAGCTGAACCGTGGGACGTTCTCCGCCAACCCGTGTATCCAATGGCGGGGTAAAGATCGGCGTCAGAATCATATTGATTCCGTGATCAGCGGCAGTCTTCATGAAGGCACTGACACAATCCCAATAGGCGGGGCTGAATGCTTCAAAACCATAATGTTCCATCAGACAGTCCGAATGGAACCAATGTGTATTTTTCAATTTCTGCGGCGGGAGAACAGCATCGATAACTTCCAGTGTCAACGACTGTGTAAACTCTTCCCGACCGGACTCATTGAATTCCGGATTGGCATCCAGATCAATTTCCGGCACTGACAAAGTGATTTTGATGGAATACTTACCCGCCTTGCAAGTTTTCGGCACATTTACATCGAACCAGAGAGAATTCCAGATATTGCGGTGTGCGCGGAAATATTTTCCTTCCGGCAAATCCCGGAGGACATCGGGATAAAATCCGATGCGATTGGAAACAACATCATCATCCACCTGATCGGGCATCCATTCCACGGGCACATTTTCTACGGAACGGATACGGATATATTTTTTCAGTTCCGACTCAACGGTAACTGGAATCAGGTGAGAAAACCAGTTTGCTTTTCCGAGACTGGCAAGCTGGAAAGAAAATTTTTCACCTTTCAACACAGAAAACGTTTTCCGTTTCAACGCAGCAGGCTCCTCCTGCGGCATGACTTTGGTCAACGAACTGCAAAGCATGATTTTGAAATCCATCGAACATTTCTCCTTGATTTCACTGTAAATAAAGCGGGTGAAAAATAATATAATGCGCAAAGGAGAAAAAACAAACAAAAAAACAAAGATAAGCAAAAAGATTTACCGATTTTTTAGTATTTCAATTTGAAAATGCCATAATATAGTATTATAATACTGGATACAGTGAAAGAAAGCAGTATAAAATCATAACAACAAAAGGAATCGAACAACGTGAAAACAAAATGGCTTTATGCAGGGATTTTTCTGTGTGCGGCGTCGACGCTTTTCGCTAACATGCGGGAAGTCTCGTTCTATTGCGCAAGATCGACAAAAAATGCCCCCGTCCTTGATGGTAAACTCGATGATCCGTGCTGGCAGAATGCCATGGATTATACATCCTCCTACGAATATTTCAAACCGAATCCCGGGCCCGGCAAGCTCAAAAACTCCATCAAAATGGTCTATACCGAACAGGGCTTGTATATGGGGATCACACACTTTGAAGAGAACCCCGATAAACTCCGCATCACCGTCACAGAACGCGATAACGGCAATCTCTGGCAGGATGACTGCACAGAAATTTATATCGACTCCGATGCAGCCGGTATCGGATGGCGCAAATTCGTAATCAATGCCATCGGAACTCTCTCTGATATCTGGCGTATCGACGGCGCCGTCACCAGAACAGACTGGACTGCGGATGGTTGGGAAGTCAAAGTCCGGATTGGCAAAAATGCATGGTATATCGAATCTTTCTGGCCCTGGGAAACACTCGGCAAGAAAGCACGATCCGGCGATATCTGGACGTTCTGTCATGTCCGCTACGCATGGGGAAGTGGCAGTTTTATCGGCACAACCTCCTCTCCCGGCGGAAATTATGCGGCAACCTCCAACTTCGGATTCCTCTGTTTCCTCAAGGAGGGCGAAAAGAATGACATCAAAAAAATTGCAGCGGTTCTGGATAAAAAAATGACACCGCCCTGGTGTCTCGGTCTTGATCAGGATGTGCTCTTCAATGCAGGCAATGGCTTGCAGCAGACTACTCTGAATGCCATGATTGATGAGCAGAAAACCCGGATCAGCAAAATATTTTCTGCGGTGAAAGCACCTGCAAAATATAAGAAGGAAGATGCCGCATTGCAGAAAGAATACAACAATGCACTCCGCAATATTCCCAAGTCGATTCAGCTTATCCGCACACTGAACGAACTTGCCAACAAGGCGGAACAATTCCAGTGGAAAGTCGCACTGGAAAATGACTTCAATTAATAAGTAAAAAATCATATACAAGGAGCGAATATGAAAGTAAAAGCGTTATCAGTTCTGACACTGACACTTTTGACACTGTCCCTGACAGCGAAGCACGACAGCGGATTTCTGAACAAGATCACCCGCGATTACGTCACCCCCCATTACACATTCCAGCAGAAAAAAGATGCAGAACCCATCCGGACTCTGTTCATTCTCATGCGTTCCGGTGCCCGGGATTCCGTGGAAGTTCTTCAGCGTATGGATATGGATGCCGCCTTTTTCACAACCGCAGGCAGATATTCTTTTGCCCAGGAAGACATGTACGAAAGTACGCACAAAGGTACCAGCATTTTTGAAAAAAGCAACGAGCTTTCCTCTACCTTGAACAAAGAATATGACGTATATGTCATCGGTCAGTTCGCCTTTGCAAAATTGCCGGAAAAAGCACAGTACCGGATCCTGAATGATGTCCGGAACGGTAAAAGTCTGATTATTATCGAATCTGGCAGAGTCGGACGTCTCCCCTATCGGAAACTGTACACGAATCCGATCAAAGTCCCGGCAGTCTTCAGCAAATTCGCCCAGCCTTCTCAAAAAGCAAAAATTGAAGCATGGCAGGTCGGCAAAGGTAAATTTATCACTCTCTCCTGGAACAAAATTGCTAACACCAACGGGCATACCCTTCTCCCCCGTGTTGTTTACAGCAATCAATGGAAAACGCAGCAGGAAAATGCCGCCGCATACGTGGCTCTGCTCATGCGCTATGCTGCAGGAAAAGAAATCAACGTCAGCGGCAAACCGGTTATCCGTATCCGCGATGCATGGAATAAGGATGTGACAGCAAACAAAAATGCACTCCCTGCAGGAACCTATTACAAAGATCAGCTGGGCGCAAACGGTGCGTTCCTGGTGGAAGAATTTACCGTAAAGTCTTCTGTCGGCGGTTTGAAACTGAATATGAATGATACTTTTGCAAAACAGAAAGCCATCACCGGCGAACTGGTCCTTGGTGAACCTGCGGCGAAAACCATGACCGCCGTTGTGGAACTGTTTGACTCTCCCTATGGCAATGTCTGGCTGCGGAAAGAAATCCGTATCCCCGCCAATGCAAAAAATGTCAAATTCGCTATCACAGATTATTACATGCCCACAATTGCCGGTTATCTCCGTGCAAGCGTCAAGGATAATAAAAACGTCAAAGACATCGCAGAAAAAGAAGTCTTCTTCCCCAATCCTTCCATGGATGATTACTGGCAGGTTGGCTGGGATGGTCCCGAAAACGATAACGGCGAACACCTCGCCCGTCAGACCGTTGACCGTCTGGGCTGGAATCTGATTCTGAATCATCCGAAACAGAATGGTACCAACGTCCGCGTAAGTGCTCTTCTGAATATGAAGATGATTCCCTACATGGTACGTGTCTGCTTCTACAAATCCCCCAAGGGCAATGTGGAAACCAAGAACTGGTTCTTCCTGCCTTCCAAATTCAGCAAAGATTTGAAAGCATTGAACGGCGACCATTGCTTCTACCGTCCGGAAGTACAGAAACTCTGGGCGGAAGGGATCCGCAACCGGATGATCAATCTGCCGAAATACAGTGCCGCCGTTTACAACCTGGGTGACGAAAACCATCTGGATCTGGAAAGCGGATATGGTCCCTACGACCTGATTTATTTCCGCAAGTTCCTGGAAAAGAAATATAAAACCATCAAGAATCTTAATTACAACTACAAGAGCAATTACAAGTCTTTCGATGAAGTCCCCCACATGCCGCTGAAAGAAGCCAAAGATAAAGCCATTTATCCGGCATGGAACGATCATCGCGAATATATCGAACAGATGTATGCGGATGCACATGCCTTCCTCCGGGAAGAAATCCGCAAATACGATCCCGAAGCAAAAGTCGGTGCAGAAGGCAGTGAGCCGGGTAACCTGGAACTCACCATGAAAACACTGGAATATTGGGGCCCCTACTCCAATCTGGTGGGCGATGAACTGCTCCGCAGCTTCGGCAAAGAAAAAATCCGTTCTCTCTGGTGGGGCGGTTACCCCGGCAGTCACAGCGGACGCAGTGATTATGTTGTCCCGCTGAACAAAGACCTGCTGCTCGGTACCGTCAACGGCAACGCCTGGTTCGCCGGTAATCCCGGAAGCAATCACAGCAGTGTGGGCTGCGACCTGACCATTGCCGGTTATGTCAGAAAATATCTGGACGATCTGGACAGACTGAAAAACGGTTCCGCACAGCTCATGGTCCGTAACGATCTGATCAACAACGGCGTCTATTTCTATTGGAGCCATCCCTCCACCGCCGCCGCACACCTGGATAAACGCTGCCTCAATCCTCATGACGGTCTGCCCTCTCTGATCCGCAGTGCCTACCGCACCGGAGCCGGTTTTGACTTTATCTCTGTCAACTCTCTCGAACGTCTGAAAAAGGCAAAACTTCTTTTCCTCTGCGGCACATCCGCACTCAGCGAGAAAGAATGTAAAGCCATTCTGGATTACGTGAAAAACGGCGGTACGGTGATTGCAGACGTCAATCCGGCGATCATGAATGAAAATCTCCGCATCAATGAAACCAATCCGTTGAAAGCCCTGTTTGGCAACATCACGTTCAAAAATGCGGAAACTCAGACATTCAAAGAACTCAAACTGGGTAAATTCCACGCAAAACGCGTTCCCCAGGGCAAACAGGTCTTTGTCACACGCAAATTTGGTAAAGGAAAAGCGATTCTCTTCAACTTCAGTATCGCATCCGCCGCCAATACTGCAGCATCTGCCGCCATGTTCGATCAGTGGTTCCTTTCTCTGATGAAAAACGCCAATGCCGCGCCAAAATTCACCGTCGGGAAAGTGGCGGACAGCACAATGGTACGTCTCCGTCAGAATAAAGACTTTGTCCTGTTGGGCATCATGCAGAGCCCGCAGAACATGAATCAGCCGGTCAAGGTCACATTCCCCCAGACCTACCACGTTTACAATGCGGATGGCAAATATCTCGGTACCGGCAAGGCCATTACAGCGAACTTCAAAAAATCTCCGCTCCAGCTGTTGAGCCTGTTCACACAGAAACAGAAAGCGCCCTCTTTCAGCGTGGCAAATGCCGTACGCGGGGACAAACTGAAATTCGCCCTCCCCGCCCTCAAGGACGGTAGAATTTACCGCTTGCAGATCAGCACACCCGATGGCAAAAATGTCTTTACACATGTCTTCGACCGTGCACAGAATCTGCCGGTTCGCGCCATTGCGTATAACGAACCTGCCGGCACCTGGAAAGCCACATTGACTGATGTTGCTTCCGGCTTGACAACCAAAGTTCAATTCACGGTGAAATAATGAAAGTATTCATTACTCTCTTTCTTGCCGCAGCTGCGATGGTTTCCGCCTTCGCAGCCAATCCCCACGTGGATAAAAAGGTAAAGAAATCAGCCAATGGAAATACGATCGTTTCGTACGACATCAATTTCTACAACGGCAAAATGATTTTGCTCTATACCACAAAAGATGGCAAAACGGTTGTAAAACCATCCAAATGGGGCGATCAATTCTTCGGTCTTGAATTCGGACGTATGCCGAGAACTAACGGCGGCTGGAGCATCTGGAACTTTTTCGGATGTTATGAATATAAGAAAGGCGTTCAGAATCTGGTTACAACATTCCTGCCGGAACAGGTCACGATGAATGTGATCAATGGCGCGGCTGTGGCGGATATCACCTTCCCCAGCGTAGATAATCTGGGTAAATTGAAGCTCCGCCTGATTCAGTTCCCGTCTCATACCGACTGGATTTTCATGCGGGTAAAGGCAGAAAATTTCTCCATCTGGCGGATGGATTTCGGTGCCTACCCGTATCAGTCAAACAGTCCCAAAGACCGGGAACGGCATCTGCGTACCCTGGAAAAAGATTACAATCTGACAGCAGCCGGCTTCAAACAGAAACCGACCAGTCAGTATATCGCTCTGTACAACAAATTTATGCAGGATAATGCCGGTAATTTTATGATTATCCCCCATCAGCAAATCAAAACGCTTGACGTTCCCAAGACAGGCGGAATGGTTCTGATGCGTATGTATCCGGAGAAAAATATTCCGCAGTTTGATTTTGCACTGGGTATGTTCGAAGCCAAGCCCGCAACCGATACCGTCAACCGGTTTTTTATGGAAAATGCCGATGCCATCGAAAAATTCATGAAGCAGATCGAATGGAATCCGCAGATTCCCGTTGCCGAATTTCAGTGGGAAATGATTGAAGCAGTAAAGATGGAACTGAATAAAACGGATCTGGATAATTTGAAAAAGGCGTATGCCGATGCCGTCAAAAAGAACGACACCGCAGCTGCCGCAAATGTTCTGGAAAAACTCCGGCAGCTGAAACAGAAAAAAGCCATCGAAGGCTTGAACAGTTTCCGTTGATTTCCATTCATAACGTAAAAAAAAATCCGACAGAGTGTTTCATGTAACACACTGCCGGATTTTTTGTGTCAAACTATCAGATTAGATTTCTACAGTCAAACCGTCATAAGCAACTTCAATGCCTTTCGGCACGAAGAAGGCTTCCAAATCGGCCTGCGTGCTGTTGCCGTTGTGACTGAAGTGGGTGACGATGACTTTCGTGTTATCATCAATGCAGCCCATTTCACGCAGACGGTCACGGACTTCCACAACCACATTCACGCCCATGTGACCATCTCTGCTGTCAGCATATTTGAAGCCCATGGTTCCATCCAGGGTAACCATATCGAATTTCTTACCTTTCAACAATTCCCAACTGGCTTCCGGGAAATAACCGGTATCGTTACCGACGAGGACGTTTTTGCCATTTTTGGTGATGGAGAAGAAATGGGCATTTTTACCCGGTGCATGATTTGCATTGAGCGGGAGAACCGTCAATTCTTCATCGGTGACTTCCTGGCCATGCCACAACATGACCGGTGTCACAAAAGCAGTTTCAAAATCCGTAATGCATGTATATTTGGCATAAGCCTGCATCAGAGTTGCAAGGATAATGTTGGACCCCATGATTTTGATGTTCTTGGAGACTTTGCTGAAACCGGGGCGGCGCCACAAAAGTTCGATGGGGTTCAGGTGGTCTTCATGACAATGGGTGAAGAGAATACGTTTGATTTTAAGCAGATCCACATCAAATTCCAGACTCTGGGCAAATGCATCAGGGCCGAAGTCAACAAGAGTATCATCGTCCAACAGATAAGATGCTCTGCGGCGGATATCTTTGCCTTTGTTTTTTGCGGCATTGACACAAACATCACATTCACAGAAAAGGGCGGGCACAGCTTCTGCTGCGGCAGTACCAAGGAATTTAAATTTCATAAAATCAGATCCTGTTATTGTTGTTAATTTTTTAGGATGGAGGCTAATATACATCTGCAAAATTAAAAATGCAAGGGAATTATTTGCAAAAAACGAGGCATTACACCTTCTTGCGAAATTCACCGGGCGTAATACCGCGATATTTACGGTAAATCCGGGAAAAATAATAACGGTCTTCAAAGCCGGATGCCGATGCCACTTCGCCGATATTCCAATCCGGATGACTCTGCATGATTGTTTCCGCCGCAGAAAGACGCCGTTCTATCAACATTTTCTTGAAGGTCGTACCGGCATGCTGCTGCAGATAATGGGACAATGTGGAAACACTCCGGCGCAGACTTTTTGCCGCATCGCCCAACTTGATGTTTTCCTGATAATTCGCTTCAATATAATTCCGGATATCCTGCAGCAGCGGATCCGAATACAAACTCACAAGTTCCCGCTCGGCAATGTATTCCACCAGCGTTTCCAACAGCCCGGTCAGATTCTCCATGGCATCGTCCGACACCAAAGGCACAGTGCGGTACAACCGTTCCAACTCCCGGCGTTCCTTCTGCGTTTTTGCCATAGCAGCGAGTTCGGCAGGTAACTGTTCTTCGCTCCGGAACTGCCCGAACATGACAAAGCCCAGCAATCCGGCATCCGGCGTGTGAACCGGCAGCAGTGCTTCCCGGAGAAAGGCGTGACACCGATAGCAGACGCATTTCCCCGTTGCCGCACATTCTTCTTCCATATCGTGATCCAGTTTGCGGCATTGTTCCTGGGAAAAATAACGTTTCTGCATCAACAGACAGAACGGACTGTTCCCCTCCCCTTTCCCGGTGGTCAGGATTTCCCCGTTCCGGTCATAAAACACAATATGGCCGCCCATGACCGATGCAAAATTGTCCAATAACTTTTGCGCTCTTTTATTGAGAATGATCCGTAAATTATAAATGTCTGCCATGATGTTCACCGTTGATTTTCAATTTGATTGATAATGTATGTCAAAAACCGGGAAATACAAGAAGAAAAATGGAGAAAAATGCAGTATATTGCAAAAAAATCCAAACATTTTGCAAGTTTATCTATTTACAAATCGGAGATTCCATGATATAATACACATAACAGTAAAACAACTGTCCGGATTGACCCGGCAGATTATACAACAGGAGAAAAATTATGAAACAAGTAAAAGTAGGTCTTATCGGACTCGGCTTCATGGGCAGCACCCATTTCCGTATTTATGAAGCCATGCCCAACGCAAAAATCGTTGCTCTTGCAGACGTCGATGCAAAAAAACGTGCAGGCGATATCTCCAGCGTCATCGGCAACATCGGTAATTCTGACAACTCCGTCCCCCTCTGCATGGATGGAATCAATACATACGAAAATGCATTCGACCTGATCAACGATCCGGAAGTGGAACTGGTAGACATCTGCTGTCCCACACCCGATCATGCAAAATATATCCTTGCCGCTCTCGCAGCCGGCAAACACGTTTTTGCAGAAAAACCCCTGTGCCGCAACCGGGAACAGGAAAAAGAAATCGGCGCAGCGATCGCCAATGCAAAATCTTTCATCAACTTCGGTATGTGCGTCCGCGCATGGCCCGAATACCGTTACGCCTGGGAACTGTTCCAATCCGGCAAATGCGGTAAGATGCTCACTGCCACTTTCCGCCGCCTTTCTCCCTCTATCGACGGCAACCACTGGGAAAACTGGTTCATGGATAAAGAACGTTCCGGCGGCGCCCTCCTCGATATGCACCTGCATGACACCGATGCCATCTGCTACTTCTTCGGCAGACCCGATTCCGTTACATCCGTCGGACGCGCTCTCTGCAGCAAAAACGGCGGTATCGACCATGTGATCACGCTGTATCATTACGGCGACGGCACTGTGGTTGAAGCAGAAGGCGGCTGGGGTGCTCCCACTGGCGTTCCCTTCGAAATGTCTTTCCAGATCATTTGCGAAAAATGCACGATCCGCTTGATGAGCGAAGGCTTCAAGATTTATTGGAATGACGGCACGGTCGAAACTCCCGAACTGCCCGCAACAACCGGCTGGCACGTCGAACTGGAATATTTCGTCAACTGCATTCTCAACAA
Organism: Victivallales bacterium; assembly: GCA_045639325.1. Lineage (GTDB taxonomy): Bacteria > Verrucomicrobiota > Lentisphaeria > Victivallales > UBA1829 > RGIG8244. Next base: position 132,090 of record JAZUCU010000048.1, on the reverse strand, counting down.
CGTCACTCCCGATAAATATCAGAACTACGCCAGCGTTTCCAATGCATTCAAAGTTGTCATGGCAGAACAGGATTCTGTCGACTGCGGTGAAAGAGTCAAAGTTCAGTACTGATAGAATAAAAAGGAATCAGAATTATGTATAAAGCATTGAATTACTGGGTATTCGGCGGCTTCACCGCAGAACGTACCTGCGAAGAATTTATCGACTGGGCAAAAGAACAGGGCCTGGATGGTGTCGAATTGACAATCGGCGATCTGCTCCCCCTCGATACTACCGATGAACGTGCTGCTGAAATCAAAGCATACGCGGCCAGCAAAAATATTAAACTCCGTTCCTGCGCTTTCTCCGGCGGCTGGACATGCAGCATTGCATCCCCCGATAAAGAAGAACGGGAACTGGCTCTCTCCCGCGCAGAACAGGCTCTCCGCATTGCAGGCGGCCTCGGCGCAGAATCCCTGCTGGTCCTTGCCGGTGCAACACGCGTTGCCTGGGATCCCTCCCGCCCGGTTGTCAGCTACAAAACAACTTGGGAAATCTCCACAGAATCCGTGAAGAAACTGCTCCCGATCGCAGAAAAATACGATGTCAACCTGGCATTGGAAAACGTCTGGAACCGCTTCCTCATCTCCCCGATGGAATGGCTCTTCTTCCTGAAACAGTTCGATTCGCCGAAAATCGGTATGTATTTCGACGTGGGTAACGTCTGCCTGTACGGCCGTCCCCAGGATTATCCGGAAATTCTCGGCAGCTACATCAAAGCCGTTCACATCAAGAACTTTGAAGAAACAGACTGCGGCGGCGGGCTCCATGGTTTCGGCGATGACCTGATGAAGGGCGAAGTCGATTTCAAAGCAACCTTTGATGCGCTGAAAGCAGCCAACTACAATGGTCCGTTCACTGCAGAAATGATTCCTTTCAGCCGGTTGCCCGATCTGGTCCTCCCCGACCTCCCGCTGGCAGAAAAGGTCGCTGCCCAGATGAAAGAATTGGAAGCAAAATTTTACTGATTATCAGGGGTTTGAGATATAATGATCAAAGTTGCTCAATGTTGGGATGATGGTGTCTATACCGACATCAAGCTCATCGAGATTTTGCGCAAATACAACGCAAAAGCAACATTCAATCTCTGCCCCGGTACTGCAGGCGATGTGACAACGATGCCGTCATGGCGTGCCTATGATGACCCGAGCTGGTCCTATCAGGGATTTCTCGGCGGCAGGATCGGACTCAAGGATTTTGTCGAAATTTACAGCGATTTCCAGGTGGCAAGCCATTGTATGCACCATGAAGTTGCCGGAAGCTGCGACATTGAAAAATTCAAAGCCGGTGCTGTTGATGCAAAGAAATTTCTGGAAGATATGTTCCAGAGAGAATGTCCCGGCTTTGCATGGCCTTGCGGCGGCGTGACGGATGAAGCAATTGAGGTTCTGAAAGAAAATGGATTCGCTTACGCCCGTACAACGCAAAATACGGATGACGTGACGAAAAACACAAATCCTTATCGGCTCGACTCCAATTGTCATTTCAAAGATATGAGATTCTGGAGTAAATTCACCGAAGCAAAAGCCAATGGCGTCGGCGCATTCTATTTCTGGGGTCATTCCTATGAAATGATGGACAGTCCCGGTATGTGGAAGCGGTTCGAAGAAACAATTGCCGCACTCTCCGCCGACCCCGATGTGGTCTGGGTGGATGTGGTCGATCTTGTTCGCTGATCAAGCAGAAGCTTTAAAACCAAAACACCGTTGCAGAATTCACTGCAACGGTGTTTTTTTGTACACTTTTGAATAAGAAAAATCAGTTGGTTCCGTACCAGAAAATCTGAGAGAACACAGGGTTCGTCGTCCAATTGCGGCTGCTGTCTTTATAGCCGACAGTAGCAGTCTGTACAAATTCCGCATGAGAATCGACAAATGTCACACTGCTCTTTTTATTATGCTGTGCTTTCAAGACATAGTTCTGGCTGACGAGTGTAGGATAAAGGGAAGAATAAATGTTTTCGATCTCGCCCAAATAAGCCATTTTTGTGGGATATTTTATTTTGGAACGGGGCAATTTCTTTGCATTATATTCAAGATTTATCCCGGTCGTGAAATAAGTGCTATCCTGCTGCGGAGTTTTTTTGTATACGGGGCAGACAAACTGACCGGTAAAAGTCTTCGTTTTTGCAAGTCCGCCGTATGCGACATTGGAAGTACCCAAATAATTTTTGAGATTGTCGATCCAGTTGATCTTTGTTCCATCACCATAAGAGTTGACAAAGTCATTGTAAGCGCCCATCAAATAATCATTATAATCATTGGCATATACGCTGGAAGCTTTGCCGAACTGACTGAAGTTGGAAAGACATGCGGTTGCATATCCGGATTCTTTCACCTGCCCCAAAGCCGGCAGAAGCATGGCTGCCAGAATTGCAATGATAGCAATTACAACGAGCAGTTCAATTAAGGTGAAGCGGAATCGCTTCACCTGCCCATGGGCAGGTGAACATGCACTTTTAGACTTGACACACATTCTTTTTGACATTCTCTCTCTCCTTAGTAATTAATGTTATAAAAACACAACTTCCTGATAATATAAATCAGCAAATTCAATAAGTCAAGGAAAAATCCGGAAATTTTTTATCATATCGCTCCAATCAATAACCTTCCCGGGTGATTCCGGAAAATTCATCACTGAATGGACCGGCAATACCGTGCTGATTCACAGCACGCACTCTGTAATAGTAACGGGTGTGATTTTCCAGATTGGAATCTTCGTATATCCCGGTGCGGTAAGGGCCCGGTTCCACTTTGGCAAGGAATGTGGCTTCCCCCGGAATAAAGCCCGGTATCAGTGACCGATACAACTCATAATGAGAAAGGTCCGGTTCCATATTCTGCCCCCAGATCAGGTAAAGCACACCCTCATCCCCGCTGTGCCCGGCACGGGGTTTCGTAATCAATCCCGTATACCAGCTGCCAATTGCCGCCGGAGTATCACCGGGTACAGGATCCGGCAGTTTTATTTCCGGCACATCGTAACCGGTCAAACGATAAGTTGCAGTACAATACGGCAAACAAGTGGCTGTTTCATCCATGGGGCGTTCATCCACCGTATTTCTGACTGCATGACATCCGGCAAACAGGATCTGCGGCAACTGTATTTCCGCACCATAGACCTCTTTCAAACGCAGAATGATACCGTTTCCATCTTCGGCACGTTTCAATGCCTGAAGCCGTAAAACTTCCGGCAATTGCAGATAACTCTTTTCCGACGGAAGCGTTCCGGAATTGGCGGAAACAGCAGAAGTCATCAGGGGATTTGCCATACGTTCCGCCATACGCAGCAAACCGGCAGTTTTGTAATCACCGTCGTAGGATGTAATGGTATACCGGAATTTCAGATTGATATGAGAACCGCCCGGCACCTGTTTCTGAAGCCAGTCATTGAAAAGATAAGAATAAATGGCTGAGCCGGTCTCATTCATAAACGCATCAGTCTTATCCGGGTGAATATGATCGAATTCCACCAGTTGTGAATCCATTTGCAGCAATGCCACACCAAAGGAATCATTTTCCACACAGCTCCATTCCCGGGCGGCAAGATAAGTCTCCGTACCATGTCCGGTCTGCCCCGCTGCGCCGGGAGATGCCACGCATCCGTTCAAATGGACACGCCGGACAGCATTTTCCACCAGAAACGGGAAGGCATAATATCCGTAACGGTAATAACGGTTGGTATTGAACAAATCTTTTACGTGATCCAGCTGATTCACAATATCGATCCGTTTTTCATGGGCAGGCAGAGAGATGCGTGTGGTTATCGCGGCTTTGGAACAGGGTTCCGCCATCCGGATTTCGACTTCAGAAAGCAAGGAATTTTTCCGGAGAACAAAGGACGCATTGCCGGGGGTGACAAAGGTTTTATGATTATCCTGCGTATACACAAACTGATTACCCCGGAACGGTGCTGCCGAATCCAACAGTTCACGCTGTAAATCTTTATCATAAATAGAAAGGCAGGACCCGTCAGTGGAAAATGTGATTTTGTAAAAGTCATTTTCCATCACCGGGGGAGCAGTGACCGCAATCGTTTCAGTATCAACGCCATTCAAAGCTGTTTTGGGAACCGCTTTATAACCGAATGCGGGAATTTCCGGCGTCATGACCGGCTTGCCGTCGGGTGCGGCAATGATTTCTTTCCGGGGAAAAGCGGCGGGGTTGAATATCAAAAGGGAATCTTCCTGAATATCGATTTTTTCAGCCAGTGCACGGAACGCCCGGCTGGCTTCGGTCTGATTGACTTCAGAAGCATAATCGATCCAATCCCGGTGCTGCATCCAGGTTTCATATACTTTACGCCCGGAATAACAGCTGGTGCCGTATGAATGTTCATCATTAAAAAGCAAAGCCTTCCATGCCCGGGTAAAAGCATCGGCAGGGTATTGATAATCCCGATTCTCCATTGCCGCGATCGTGGAGAGCTTTTCCACATTTGGCAGAGTCCTGTCTGCCTCGAATTTATCGGAAAGATAATCGGGGGCGGAGGGCGGAAGCTGATACCATCCGCCGGTAATATCGCCACTGAGACATGGTATCTGTGCATCATACTCCTTGCGTAACCGGTCAAAAAGCATGTTGGGGTCACCCAGAGATTGCAATCTCGGCCACTTCCATTTTTTATTCCATGCCGCCATGGATTTTGTCAGACGCAGATTCGGCTCTTCGTCATCAGCATAACAACTGGTCAACCAGAAATTCCAAGGGTATTTTTCTTCCAGTAAAGCCAATGTTTCTTCGATTTTATCTTCCACCTCTTCGATATTGTATTCATCCACAACATTAGAGGTGTAAAGACCGAATGCCATACCGCCAAAGATATATTGCGTTGTCGCCCAGACAAGCAGTTTATTCTTTTTATCCGGTGCAAGCCAATAGAACACCATAGGCAACGCAGAATCATAACGGACATCGATCCGGGAACCGCCGCCGCCCGCATCCGGATTCCAGGTACCGCCTGACTTGCTCCCATCCATGGTCCAAACCGAAGATTTAAGCGGCGCCCATTGATTGGGGCTGAACAGCAGATTCTCATATCCGGCTTCCGCAAAAGGGGCAACCATCGCCCAGGAAAGCCCATTATTATCAATCATAGCCATCGTCCGGCTGTCGATCCCCCATTGATCTTTCAATTCTCTGCGGACATAACTGCAGCGACACATTTCCTCCAGCCCGAAGACTTGTACAAAGTTTCCTGCAATGCCGCTGAAGACACCGAATTTTCCGGGCAGAATATATTCATCACGCACCTTTTCTGCCTGCGCTTTCCCATGATCGGCGGCATAATTGTTCCAGATCCATGTACCTTCCACCATATAATGATAAGGCTGTTGGGGTGTCATTTGTTCCGCCTGCGCTTCCATTTCAATGGCTTTATCAATAAAATTTGCGCTCTGATACCGTTGAACATATTGTGAATTGTGAAGTCCGATGTCCGTGTGGGAGGATAGAACGAAATAAAGTTCCCAATCCCGGGGCTTTTTCCATTCTCCCTGCCAGATGTATTCTGTGCCGTCCGGGGTAACGATAATGACTCGCGCTTCCACATTTTTTGACGGCGGAGGCAGCAGAAATGTTTTCTTGTTTCTGCCGATGGCAACAGGAAGATCGAATTCCTTTCCGGCAGGGACGTTATCCTGATAAATGCGGAGCTTGATATGTCCATTGAAATCAACCTGCATGAGCAGATCAACCTTTTGCAATTCGGGCGCGGTATTCGTAATCAGCGGACGCGGAACAAACTGGATTTGACTTATTTTCATAGCATGACTCCTTAACAACATTCTGGCTCAAAGGTATCCTTATCTTTTGAAATCAATCATACTATAAGATTGGTCTAGAATAAAAGCAAAGAGAAAATACCATGTTCTTTGCATTTTTTTCAAATTTTTCATAAACAAGGTATTTTTCCTGTACGGAAAGACTGCAGGATAAACAATTATTATATGGATACAATTTCCGCCGGAAACAGATATTTCATATTTGAAATTGGAATCAGAGGCGGGATTTGAAATCGAAATAGGAAAATTCACGGTGCAGACAGAAAACACCCGTTTCGGAATCCCAGGAGGCGATCGACGGCAACTGCAAGCCGTTGAAGGTGTTCGTTTTGACCATGGAATACAATGCCATGTCAAGCAATTCGATCCGGTCGCCGACTTTCAATGGTTCCGGAAATGAATAATCCCCCATAATGTCACCCGCCAGACAGGAATGTCCCGCCAGTCGGTAAAGATACGGATATTCTCCCGGCAGACCGGCATTGACGATTTCCGGACGATATGGCATTTCCAGCACATCGGGAGTGTGACATTCCGCGGAAACGTTCATGACGGCGATGTCCGTCAGGTTATGGGTGATATCAAGAATTTCCGCATAGAGGGAACCGGCATTGAGCACAACGGCCTCACCCGGTTCCAGATAAATGGTTTCCACTCCGTATTTTTCACGGAATGATGTGATCAGACGGCAAAGCAGATCCACATCATAATCCGCCCGGGTGATGTGATGTCCGCCGCCGAAATTCACCCATTTCATGCCGGGGATATATTCGCCGAACCGGGCTTCAAACGCCGCAAGGGTCCGTTCCAACGCATCGGAATTGCGCTGACACAACGCATGAAAATGGAGCCCCTCGATCCCGTCCGGAATGCCGCCGTATTCTTTCAGCGTATCACTGCGGATGCCCAGACGGGAATTGGGACCGCAGGGAGAATAAAGATCCACATCCGCTTCCGAATGTTCCGGATTGCAGCGCAGACCGAATGAGATTTTCCCCTGATATGGTTTCGTCAGATGACGGAAGCGGTCCCATTGAGAAAGGGAGTTGAATACAATATGATCGGAATACGTCAGGAGTTCCTTCAGATCCTGTTCGGAAAACGCGGCGGCGAAAGAATGAACTTCCTTGCGGAATTCCTCTTTGGCGAGCCGTGCTTCATGAGGCGAACTGGCACAACAACCGTCAAGCGTCTGCGCAATAACGCCATACACATGGTACATGGAGAATGCCTTCTGCGCCAGGAGGATTTTTGCTCCGGTACGCTGTCTGACACTCTCCAGTACGGCAAGATTCCGCCGCATTGCGGCAAGGTCCAGCACAAAACAAGGTGCCGGAACCCGTGCAGGATCAAGACCTAACATGATCGTTCAAATCCGGTCAATCAATAAATTCTTCCACCCACGGCAAACCGTAAATGGGCAGCTGTTCCATGAACGGAGCGGGGTCGAACTGTTCCATATTGAACACACCGGCACCGGACCACTTACCGGTTGCGACCATCATCGCACCGATCATGGCGGGAACACCGGTTGTGTAACTGATTGCCTGAGCGCCCAGTTCTTTGTAACATTCCTGATGATCGCAAACGTTGTAGATGTAATACTTGCGGTCTTTGCCGTCCTTTTTGCCCTTGATATAACAGCCGATACAAGTCTTGCCGACGGTTTTCGGGCCGAGGGTCGCAGGATCAGGCAGCAATTTTTTGAGGAACTGCAGCGGGATGATTTCAACGCCGTTATACATCACAGGATCGATACGTGTCATACCGACATTCTGGAGAACATCCAGGTGTTTGATGTAGTTATCGGAGAATGTCATCCAGAAACGGGCTTCTTTCAAACCTTTGGGAGCCAGGAACTTTGTCAGGGATTCCAATTCTTCGTGCCAGAGCAGATACATCTTTTTCGGACCGATGCCTGCGGGGAAGTCAAAGACGCGGCTGAATTCCATGGGCTGAGTTTCGATGAACTGACCATCTTTGTAATATTTGCCTTTGGAAGTGACTTCGCGGATATTGATTTCCGGATTGAAGTTTGTGGCGAAAGGATGACCGTTATCCGCTGCGTTGGCGTCGATAATATCCAATTCGTCAATGGTATCAAAATGATTCTTCATTGCCCAGGCAGTAAAGACGTTGGTCACACCGGGGTCAAAACCACTGCCGAGGAGAGCGGTCAGGCCTTTTTCTTTAAAACGATCCTGATATGCCCACTGCCAGCTGTATTCGAAATGCGCTTCATCCAGCGGTTCATAGTTAGCAGTATCCACATAGTTGCAGCCGGCTTCGAGACAGGCATCCATGATGTGCAAATCCTGATACGGCAAAGCAACGTTGAGCACAACATCCGGTTTATAACTTTTCAACAGTTCAACGAGCTGGGGAACATTATCCGCGTCGACCTGAGCGGTACGTACGGGACGTTTGATTCTTGAAACGATGTTTTTGCATTTTTCTTCATTGCGACTGGCAAGCATAACTTCATCAAACACAGATTCAGCCTGTGCGCATTTCCATGTTGCCACTGAACCGACACCGCCGGCTCCGATAACCAGAACTTTTGCCATTTTTCTCTACTCCGGGTAAAAATTGTGATTACTGCATTGTTTCCAATTAAGACATCCGGAAAATTTTTCCGGAACGGATCAAACATTTTTTACTATACCATGATTTCATCCATTTTCAAGAAAAAAAATGCCCACTGCCTCATATTTTTTCAAACATTTTTTTACGCTTGCCCGCTGAAAATAAAAACAACATATAACCAAAACTTGACAAATCCATATTTACAAGTATATTAACTCCGGATAATGATATTCAACTCAAACGAGAAAGGTCAGGTCTTATGAAACACTGTCTTGCAGCCGGAATTATCACTGCCGTTTCATTCTGCTCATTCGCGGCAGAATACACCGCCCCCATCCGCGCCGTCACCGTTTATGATTCCTCCGCATTGGTCACACGCGGGACAACCGTCAACCTGCCTGCGGGAAAATCTGTAATCTCGATTCCCGAACTTCTTAACACAATCAACAGCAAAACACTTACAGCAAAAATCATATCACCCGATGTTACGGTTTCATCCGTCGCGCTCCGTTATAAAGTCCAGCCGCCGCCTGCAAATGCGGAAGTGACAAAATGCCGTCTGGCCTTGGAAGCCGCAGAGAAAGCATTCGGACATAATCAGGATCAGCAGAAACAGGTTCGCGATGAAATTCAACGTTTGCAGAAGTTATCCCCTGCCGCTCCGCCCCGGAAAGCCGACGGCAAACCGCAGCAATATGATCCAGCTGCAGCGGAAGCCTTTCTCACTTACACCCAGACCAGTCTCACCGCACAATACAAAGCCTTGCGTGAACTCGAAAAACAGGGCGAAACTTTGAACAAAAATCTGATTACCGCACGGGAAGCATACAACAAACTGGCAAATCAGAACCGGATTACAAAAGTCACCGCAGAAATCACCGTCCACGCACGGAAAGCAGTTCGTGCGCCGTTGGAAATGACTTACCTGATTCACCATGCATCCTGGCATCCGGCATACGAAATCCGCGTGAATCCGGAAAATCATCAGGTTCAACTCTCCAGTTTCGCCATTCTCCGGCAGAGCACAGGGGAAAACTGGCAGAACATCCCGATATGTTTTTCAACCGCCATCCCTTCACTTTCCGCCGACCTGCCCCAGTTGACCACAAAAAAGATTACGGAACAATTCGTTACGCCGCAACCTGTCGCAGCCCGTTCCCATCTCATGAATTATGTCACGCAAGCCGCCGCATACTCGCCGGAAACAAAAACAAAGGGTGCACAAAAATTCTACATCAACCAGCAAGGCATCTGGAAAAATACGATTCAGTTCAATAACGGCAAAGAACTCACAATCAATGAGCCGTTGAAACAGGTCTCCGATGATATGATTCAGTACCGCACCGCATCCGGTCAGACGGCAACCGTCAATCTGAACGAGGTAAAACAAATCTCCGCCGTTTCCACCGCAACGCAAGGCTTGGATTATCCGTTCCATAAACTCAAAAATCCGGCAAAAGCAACCGCCGGACTGGATTTCAAATTCCATTCTGCCGCCCCGGTCAATGCGCCGTCAAACGGTCAATATCAGAAAATTCCTTTGACAACGCAAACACTGCAAGGCTCCATGTATTATCACTTCATCCCCCACTATTCCGCCCATGCATACAGAAAATGCGAAATCGTGCCGGATAAAACCATGGCAATCCTCGCAGGCCCCGCAGGAATTTTCTACGGCTCCGAATTCATTGGCAATACCGATTTGCAAACCATTCTGCCCTCGGAAAGCAAAAAATTTACGGTCAATGTGGGTGTGGATCAGCGCATCAAACTGAAACGCACCATCAGCAAGAAAGCGGAAGATACAGGTGTGTTCACCGATTTGCGCAAAACCTCTTTCCGAATCGAAACGACTTTCTCCAATCCCACCGGCAAAACCATGAAATATGAACTCATTGAACAAATCCCGGCAACGTCAACCGATAAAATCCGGATCACAAACATAAAGCTGAATAATACCGCTTTGAAACATACCGGTAAATATGGTCAAGCCGATATAAAAACGCTTGCCCCCGGAGCAACCGCAAAGCATGTTTTGACTTATACAATCGAATATCCGGCAAATTATATCATCACACACCGTATCCGCGGCGGCAGACCGATGCCCGGATTCGGATTGGAAGAAAAACAGAAATAAGGAGACTCAACTCATGAAAAATATCATTTTGCTCTTCTCTCTCTGCTCTGCCGTCTCCACTTTCGCTGCAACGTCTTACAACCGGATTACGGCACAGCATAAACCGGAATCCGTAACTGTCTACCAATCCGGCGCACTTGTCACAAGAACGGCAGATGTCCAACTGAAAAAAGGACGCAATATTATTGTCTTTTCCAACATTCCGGACAACATCAATACCGGAACGATCCGTATGGCGGACCAGACCGCCCTGCCCTGCACCATCCGCAGCATCACTTGGGAACGTACCACCAGCACATTATACCGGAATGATGAAATCCGCAAACTCACAGAAGCTCAAAAAAGTTTACAGCAAAAAATCCAGCAGAAAAAGGATGTTGTGGAGGTACAGCAGAAGCAGATTGCCCTGCTGGAACAGTATCTGACTCTCCACGATTCCGCCGTTGCCGAACAGGGTCACACTTCCGGTAAGGAAAAAGATTCCTGGCAAACTTCCCGGGCAAGCTTGCTGAAACGTTATCGCGATGCTCAACAGCTCAAACGCAATACAGAAAGCGAAATCAAAACATTGCAGCAGGAACTGGAACAAATCCGGAAAAAACTCCGTCCTTATTCAGAAGGCATCACCGCCCGCCGCATTTCCATCATCGTCACAGCCGATGCACCCGCCGATACCAAGGCAACGTTGAAAGTTACGGCACTCACCACAGCCGCAAGTTGGACGCCCCGCTATCAGGCTAAAGTCACCTCCGGCAGCAAGACACTCGATCTGGAATATTCCGGCATTGTCTCACAGAACTCCGGGGAAGCCTGGAATAATGTCAACCTCATTCTCTCAACGGCACCGGTCCGCATTTCCGCCACCCCGCCGACTGCAGGCTCCTGGGTATTGTATGGGACACCACAGCAGAAAGGCAAATCGGCAAGAAAAATAGCCGTTGTGGAAAGTGCCGATCAAGCCATGCCGTTAGTGACAGCCCGGTTGAATATCGTACAGTTCAATGCGGTAAAAGTCAGCAAAAAAGGCGATGCCGCATCGGTAACCTATACTCTCCCCGGGAAATACAACATTGCCAATGGCTATCAGGAAAGTTCATTCATCATCACGAAACGTTCGTTCAAGACCGATTACCGCAACGAAGCCATTCCCGAACTCCGGAAAAATGCATTCATCTGTGCGGAATTCCAGAACGATTCCCCGTTCCTGCTTCTCCCCGGAGATGTGGCAATTACCAGAGATTCCGGCTACATCGGCACTTCGACTCTGCCTATGACCAATCCCGGTGGAAAATCAAGTCTGTACGCAGGTGCAGTTGACGGCGTCAGCATGAATTACCGGAAAACACAAAATCTCAGCAAGACGGAAGGCGTTGTCAATAAGGAAGAATGTCAATACGAAACCTGGGAAACCACACTGCTCAACACGACAAATAAAGCCGTGGTGCTGAACGTAAAACAGCGAGTACCCGTCTCCGAACTGGATGAAGTCAAAATCTCCATTCTGCGTCAGACAACACCGGGTTATCAGTTCGATGCCAAGACAGGCTTTGTAACGTGGAAACTGACCTTGCAGCCGGGTGAACACAAAAAGGTCACGCTGGCTTGCCGGACGGCGAAGAAATTGTAAAAAGGCATGTAAAATTCAAAATTTCAGCAATCCTGCCTTGTAATAATATAGTTCACGGAGTATATTACCACCTTGCAGTAATTTTGCGGAACGAAATGAAGGAGACGAATTATGTGGAATTATAATGAAAAAGTAATGGATCACTTTCTCAACCCCCGTAACGTGGGTGAGATCGAAAATGCCGACGCCGTTGCAGAAGTCGGTAATATGGCATGCGGCGATGCTTTGAAATTGTATCTGAAACTGGATGACGAAGGCAGGATCGCAGACGTCAAATTCCAGACCTTCGGCTGTGCAAGTGCTATCGCTTCCAGCTCCGCGCTCACTGAACTGGTCAAGGGCATGACTCTTGACGAAGCGGCAAAAGTTACCAATCAGGATATCGTTAAAATCATTGATGACCTGCCGGAAGAAAAAATGCACTGCTCCGTCATGGGTATGGAAGCCCTTCAGATGGCAATCGCAGATTACCGTAAACGCAACGGTCTCGAAGGCGGCGATATTGAACTGGATGATGACCATGAAGGCCGCATCATCTGCCGCTGCTTCGGCATCACAGATACTCAGATCCGCAAAGTTGCCAAAATCAACAATCTCAAAACAGCGCAGCAGATCACGGAATACACAAAAGCGGGCGGTGCCTGCGGATTCTGTATTGATAAAATTCAGGAAATCCTGGATGATTTGAACAAGGTCGAAAATCCCAATGCCGCAGATACCGCTGTCTCCGCCGGCCCCGCATTCGACTCTCTTTCACCAGTCAAAAAGATTCTCCGTATTCAGGAAATCATCGACCGTGAAATCCGCCCCCAGCTGGAACACGATGGCGGCAGCATCGAACTGATCGACCTGGATGACAATGTGGTCAAAGTCCAGCTCAAAGGCGTTTGCGCCACCTGCCCCAACGCTCAGCTCACACTCCGCAAATTCGTACAGGCAAAACTCAATGAACTCTTAAGCCCCGGTCTCACCGTGGAGGAAGCGTAAGTCATTATGTTCAAAGACGCAATTTACTTTGACAATAACGCAACCACAAAGGTTGCTCCCGAAGTCGTGGAAGCCATGCTCCCGTACCTGACTGATTTCTACGCCAACCCGTCCAGCATTCACCGGTTCGGCGGACAGCTTGCCAAGCATCTGGAAACAGCAAGAGAACAGACTGCCGCTCTCCTCGGCGCAGCCTATCCCTCCGAAATTCTTTTCACTTCCTGTGGAACAGAAAGTGACAGTGCAGCGATTCTCAGTGCCGTCTCCTGCTGTCCCAAACGGAAAAAGATCGTAACCAGCTGCGTGGAACATCCGGCAATTCTCAACCTCTGCCGGGATCTGGAACGCAAAGGATACCGGATCGCAGAAATTCCTGTCGACGCAAAAGGCAGACTCGATATGGAACGCGCAAGAGAAATGATTGATGACGATACCATCATCGTTTCCGTCATGTGGGCAAATAACGAAACCGGTAACATTCACCCCATCGCAGAATTGGCGGAACTGGCACATCGTGCCGGTGCGCTTTTCCATACCGATGCCGTTCAGGCTGCCGGTAAAATCCCGTTCAAACTGGCGGAAATGAATATTGATATGCTCAGTATTTCCGGTCACAAATTCCATTCTCCGAAAGGCGTCGGCGCCCTCTACATCAAGCGCGGAACCAGATTCCATCCGTTCATCATCGGCGGACATCAGGAAAACGGACGTCGTGCCGGTACGGAAAACATTGCATCCATTGTCGGCATGGGTAAAGCGGCTGAATTGGCACTGGCTCACGTGGCGGATGAAAATACAAAAGTCAGAGCACTCCGCGACAAACTGGAACAGACCGTTCTGAACACCATCCCCTGCGTACGCGTCAATGGCGATGTGACAAGCCGTCTGCCCAACACCGCAAACATCTCCTTTGAATATATCGAAGGCGAATCCATTCTGATGCTTCTTGACCTGGATGGCATCTGTGCATCCAGCGGCAGTGCCTGCACAACCGGAAGTCTGGAACCGTCACACGTCATGCGTGCGATGGGTGTCCCGTACACTGCTGCACACGGTGCGATCCGTTTCAGCTTCAGCCGTTACAATACGGAACAGGAAGTTGATTTTGTACTCTCCAAATTGCCGCCGGTGATTGAACGTCTGCGCAAAATCTCCCCCTACTGGAACAAGCGCGGCTGACCATAAAAAAAACATTCCGATTATCAATCCCCGTAATTTCATCAAAAATGAGATCACGGGGATTTTTTTCAAGGAGGACTTTATGCTTGAACATATTGTAAAAACCATCGCAGAACAGAAAACGGAGCTCCGTCAATTCTCGGATGCCCTCTGGAATCATCCGGAAACCGCTTACAACGAACATTTCGCCGCCGCAACGGTTGCGGACTTCCTCGCCAAAAAAGGTTTTTCTGTAATCAAGCCTTATTGTGAAATCGAAACCGCATTCCGCGCAGAATTCGAAAACGGCACAGGCCCCGTCTTTGCCATCGCCGCAGAATATGACGCCCTGCCCGAACTTGGACACGGCTGCGGCCATAATCTGATCTGTACCGCTGCCATCGCCGCATTTTTGGGTGCCGTGCAGGCAATGAAAGATCACGATCTGCAAGGTAAAATCGTCCTCCTCGGGACTCCGGCGGAAGAAGGCGGAGGAGGAAAAGTCTTTATGGAAGAACGGGGCTGTCTGAATGGCATTGAAGGCGTGATCATGGTCCATCCGTCATCGAAAAATATGCCCGATACCGGCTCCACTGCCAACGTTGGTTTGGAAGTGATATTCCACGGTAAATCTGCCCACGCAGCAACACATCCGGAGAAAGGAATCAATGCGCTGGATGCAGTCAATCTGCTTTTTACCGGCGTTAACACCTATCGCCAATATATTCCAGAACATGCACGAATCCACGGCGTCATTCTGGAAGGCGGTCACGTCCCCAATGTCATTCCCGATCGTGCCCGCTGCCGATTCTATCTGCGCTCTTTCGTTGAATCATGGACCCCCATCCTGGAACAGCGTTTCCGGGACATCGTCAAGGGTGCGGAACTCATGACCGGTGCTACAGCGGAAGTGACTTATTTCCGTCCGTCATATCGCGCAAGAAAGCCCAACAGCGTAATGAATATGGAATATATTGAGGGCATGAAAGCACAAGGCGTAAAAGTTACCATTACGGGGAAACCGGGGCGCGGCTCTTCCGACTTCGGGAATTTTGCACAAGTCATTCCGGGCATCCACCCCTACTTTGCCATTGCGGAAAATGCGGAACCGGTCGGACATTCCCCCGAATTTGCAAAAGCGGCTGGGGAAGATTACGGATTCGAAAATGCCATGCGTGCTGCCGCATCCCAGGCTGCCGTTGCCGTCCGTTTTATCGCGGATGAAACGTTCCGGAATGCGGTAAAAAACGAATTCAATGAAAAAGAAGAATAAGCTCAGATTTCCACTTTCAGGGAATCCTGAGCAATGATCACGGGGTAAGGCAGACCGGAAACGGCTGCCTTCAACTCATTTTCATTTCCATCCGTCCAACGCGTTCCAATATGATTGAATACCAGCTTTTTGATGGGCATTTTTTCCAGTTTCGCCACGACGGCATCCATGTTACCGCAAAAGTGCGTTGCTTCACAAACACATAAATCATAAGGCGCATCATTTTCATTGACAGGGAAATCATGGAAATCGGCACAAAGGTCGCCGGTGTGCATGATCCGCTGACCTTCGTATTCCATCAGGAAACCATAACTCGGTGCCTGCCAGTGCTGCCGCATGTGTTCGGTGGCGACACTGGTAATACGCAATCCATTGATCTCATAACACAAAGACTGATCGTAAGATTTCAGAGTCACAATTTCAGGATTGATGGAAATATGAACGGCTGACAGAAAATTTTCCAATGCGGGAATGAATCCGGCTTCGGGAAAATAAAAATCGGTATGTCTTCCTTCCACCCGGTATTTGTGGATATGCTTTATCACATCGCACACACCGAATGTGTGATCGCCATGCAGATGCGTGATCAACACGGCGGAAAGATCCTGGATGGCAATATTCTGACGCATCAGCAATGCCCGTGCCGGCTCGCCGGCATCCACCAGAATGGAAGTCTCTCCGAATTTGTAGTAAGCACTGGAACAGAAACGGGTCATCGAAGGATCACCATGACTGGTCCCCAGAAAAAGAACAGAATTTGCCATAAGAATCACCTGTATAATTATAATTGATTAGAACAATATACTTCAAATGGCAGAAAAAGCAAGCCGCATACAGGAATTATTTATTGAATATTTCCCTATTTTCTTTTTTTAATAACTTATGGCTTTATAGTCAACAAACGCTGGATTTCTTCCAGGTAGGCGGCAACAACCGATTCACGGTTGAAGTTTTGCGTCACGTGCATACGGCCCGCAAGCCCCATGGAACAACGTTTTTCATAAGGCAAAGATAAGAATTTTTTCAGCGTTTCATATAACGCATCCGCAGATCGGGGCGCGAACAAAAAGCCGGTTTCACCATCGATCAGCGTTTCACGACAGCCCGGAATGTCAGTCGTCAGAAGTACTCGTCCGGCAGCAGCACCTTCCAGCATGACGTTTGACATGCCTTCGTGGTAGGAGGGGAGAAGGACAGCCTGCGCCGTGGACATCAATTCGCGCATCTGGTCGAATTTCAGGAATTCGTGTTTGATAATGATGCCTTTTTCGTGGGCATCGTAAAGCAGCGCGGAGGCTTCCGGTTCTTCATCGAGTCCGGCGAAATGGATTTCACACTCCGGATGTTCAGAGCGGATCCGCGTGGCAGCATCGATCAATTCCCAAACGCCTTTTTCTTTCTGCGCACGGGCGGGCATCACCAGACGCACTTTTCCGTCATCGACGGGGAATGGCAGCAGGGAATGACGTTTGAGATTCACGCCGGACCCGGCAACCAGGCGGGCAGGACAATTGATAAAACCTTCCCGTTCCAATCGCGCCATATTATCCGTATTCTGGAAAATAAGGGCAGATGCCTGACGCAGAGAATATTTCAATCCGGCACGGATGACTTTATTCGGGAGGGAGGCATTATAGAAAACCGTACCGAGCCCAGTCACCGTGGAAAGGAAGGGGATACGGAAGAAACGGGCAGTCAGACCGCCGTAAAGATTGGGTTTGATGGTATAAGTCAGAATCACATCCGGGCGGAGCGTGCGGCATAAATGCCGGTATTCCATCAACAGTTTGAGTTCTGCAAATGGATTCATTCCATGCCGGTTGAGAGGAGACGGAATGACCCGGCAGCCGATGGATTCAAAATCGGCATTTACCGGGTCATCAGGGATGGATATGGTCACATCATGACCGGCGTCTCTCAAGGCTTCCAGAAGTTCAAAAGAGAAGTTCCGGAATGCCTTGCTGATACTTGCCAGAATCAGGATGTGTGCCATAGTAAAACCTTACATCCGTTTCCATTTTTCATCAATTCCGGAAACTTTCCAGTAGGCTTCTGCCATATAGATCGCATCCAGAATTGTGCAGCGGACCATTGCTTCCACCACCGGGTAAATACGGGGCAGAAGAGAGGGGTCGCGGCGTGTGATGGGGGAAAGAACAGTATTTTCTTCCTTACCCATATCCACGGTATCCTGCGGAACAGAAACGGTGGGAGTGGGCTTCACAGCGCAGCGGAGACGGATATCTTCCCATGTGGAAATACCGCCGAGGATACCGCCTGCATTGTTGGTTTTGAAACGGACTCTGCCGGTTTCCTTGTCGATGTATGCTTCGTCATTGCTTTCGCTGCCGAGCATGTCAGCGACACCGAAACCTGCGCCGAATTCAACGCCTTTGATGGCGCCGATGGAGCAGACTGCATGAGCCAGCATGGCATTGAGTTTGTCAAAGACGGGTTCGCCGAGACCGGAGGGTACGCCGTGGGCAATACATTCCACGATACCACCGGCAGTTTCACCGACGTCTTTGACAGCCAGGACGTCTTCACGCATCTTTTCCGCCAGAGCCAGGTCCGGACAGTTGATTTCGTTTTTACGGTAATTATTCTTTGCTTCTTCGTAGGAGATTTCGTGATCAACACGCAGACCATGAGATGCAATCGTATATGCCAGAACATCGATACCCATCTGTTCGAGGATGGCTTTCGCAACGGCACCGCCGGCAACACGGCTGGCAGTTTCACGTCCGCTGGCACGGCCTGCACCGACCCAGTCACCATACTGACCGAATTTCTTAAAGAATCCGTATTCAGCATGACCGGGGCGGATGCGGTCTTTATATTCACGGTATTGATCGATATGAACGTCTTGAATATCATTATTGGGGATAATCATGGCAACGGGCGCACCGGTGGTGAGATCGTTTTCCATGACACCGGAAAAGATGTAGACACGGTCTTTTTCCTTACGGGGGGAATCGAGGGGAGTCTGACCGGGTTTACGCTTGTCAAGTTCAGCCTGGATCAGTTCAGCTGTAATCTTGATTCCGGGGGGGACGCCATCCACAATTGTGACCAAACCGCCGTACAGTTCGGGCGGGATGGGCAAATTTTTACGGAAACCGCCGGCATAAGATTCGCCGGAACAGGTGATTTTGAAAAGACGTCCGAATGAATTACCAAACATTTTAACTTACTCCTAAACTTACAAAGAGCGCTCAATCCAATCCAAGAACAGTTTTGGTGGATTTCGCAATCATCAATTCTTCATTTGTAGGCATGACAATGGCTTTCCATGCACTGTCAGCTGTGGAAATAACACCTTTTTTACCGCGGAATGTGTTGTTGGCATCGACATCGATCTTGATGTTGAGGGATGCGAGTTCAGCCAGAACCATTTTGCGGATTTCATGAGAGTATTCGCCGATACCGCCGGTGAAGACCAATGCTTCCGGACCATTCAGCAATACGAAGTAGGAACCGATATATTTCACAACACGGCGGACGAACATCTTCAGAGCCAGAGCTGCACGTTCATTGCCGCCTTCTGCAGCTGCAATGATGTCACGCATATCGCCGGAGTCAATGCCGCCGACTGCGAACAGACCGGATTTCTTGTTCAACAGGTTGTCGACTTCAGCAGGAGCCTTGCCGGTCAGTTCAGCAATACGCAAAACAGCAGCGGGGTCCATATCGCCGGAACGTGTACCCATCATGAGACCTTCGAGGGGAGTCAAGCCCATTGTTGTATCGATACATTTGCCGTTTTTGACAGCAGCCATACTGCAGCCGTTGCCCAGGTGGCAGGTGATGATTGTAACATCTTCGGGAGCTTTGCCGAGGAATTCAGCGGTGGAGAGAGTTACAAAGTGATGGCTTGTACCATGGAAACCGTATTTACGGATGCCGTGTTCTTTATAGAATTCATAGGGGATGGCATAGAGATATGCTTCTGCGGGCATGGTCTGGTGGAACTGTGTATCGAACACACCAACGTTGGGAACGCCTTTGAAGATTTCTTCGCAAGCTTCGATACCCATCAGGTTTGCGGGGTTGTGGAGCGGACCGAGGGGGAAGCATTCGCGAATGATTGCTTTGACTTCGTCTGTGATTTCCACCGGTTTTGTGACTTTTTCACCGCCATGGAGAACGCGGTGACCGATAGCTTTCACTTCGGAAAGATCTTTGAGAACGCCGTATTCAGCATTGACCAATTCGCCACAGATTGCGCGGAGTGCATCGGCATGGTTCTTAACGCCAGCGGGAGAAAATTCTTTCTTAAAACCATCAGGGCGTTTGTAGATGAGGTTGGGACGATCTGTTCCAACGCGTTCGACCTGACCGCTGGAAAGAACATTGTTTTCTGCTCCAGCCATTTCAAAGAGTGTAAACTTCAGCGAGCTGCTGCCGGCATTGATGACGAGAATTTTCATTTTGTCAATTCCTGTTACTTTAATATATTGGGTTTAAGAAAAAAATTTTTAGTAATGTAATATAGCATAAAGTAACGGAAATGCAAGAAAACTTCGATACTTTTCTTGCAATCCTGAAAAAATGTGTTATCTTACCGATGAAATGCAACATAATAACAAGGAGTTTTATACAATGAGCGGAAAATTGAAAATGGGCATCCTCGGTGCCGGTGTCCTGGGCAGATATCATACAAAACTGACAAAAGAAAATCCGAATGCGGAACTGATCGGGGTCTTTGACGTAATCCCCGCCGCCGCACAGGCCCTCGCAAAAGAATTCGACACAAAAGCATTTGATTCTGTCGAAGAACTTGCCGCTCAATGTGATGCATTGACTGTTGCCGTTCCCGCAACCAAACATGCGGAAACCACATTGCCGTTGATCGAAATGGGCAAACACATCCTCGTGGAAAAACCCATCGCCGCAACCGTTCAGGAAGCAAAGGATATGGTCGAAGCCGCTCAGAAGAAAGGCGTTGTCCTCGCTGTCGGTCATGTGGAACGATTCAATCCGGCTATGGATTATCTGGAAGAACACCGGACAAAAACATTGTTCATTGAAGCTCATCGACTTGCAAAATATCCGCCCCCGCGCCCCGGTCAGCCCCGCCGCGGTACGGAAGTCAGCGTGGTGCTTGACCTGATGATTCATGACCTGGACCTCATCCTTACCATGGTGGGTGACGAAGTGGAACGTTTTGATGCAGTCGGCGTACCCATTCTCAGCAACACAGAAGATATTGCAAACGTCCGTCTGAAATTCCGCAACGGCGCCGTTGCCAACGTGACAGCCAGCCGTGTCAGTGCGGAACCCATGCGTAAATTCCGTGTTTTCCAGACCGATTCCTATGCTTCCATGGATTACGCAAAAAGCACCGGTTACATTTACAAAAAAGGTTTCCTCGGTGTCGGCAAAAAGAATTTGAATCTCTCTGAAAAGAATGCACTTGCAGATGAAATTGACAACTTCATCAAAGCCACGCTTGCCACCATCGAAACCGGCAAAATAGTAGAACCCCGCGTCCCCGGCACTCAGGGACTCCGCGTTCTGGAACTTGCCGTTGCGATCTGTGAAGAAATTCAGGCTTACAATCAGAAATACGACGTTTACAAGTTCAAAAAATGATTGTATGTTCCAAAATCAATCTCCTGCTCAATGTCCTGAAACGGCGTCCGGATGGTTACCACGAACTGGATACCATCTTTTATCCGCTGCAAAACCCGGCAGATGAACTGGTTATCACATTCGGGAATGACGCAGGAGAGATTACGATTGTATGTGATACGCCAGGCGTACCGCTTGACCCGAAATCCAATCTTTGCGGGAAAGCCGTCTACGCATATTGTCAGGCTGCAAATCTGGCGGTTCCGGAATGTACCATTTATTTGAAGAAAAACATTCCCTGTGCCGGTGGCATGGGCGGCGGATCATCCGATTGCGCTGCCGTTTTGCGCTCCCTGCAGGAACGATTTGCTGCGTTGACAGAAGATCAACTCAAACAGGTCGCCCTGTCTTTGGGTGCGGATGTGCCGTTTTTCCTTCGCCCTGCCCCTGCCCGTGCGGGCGGCGTGGGGGAACAGCTGACGCATCTCTCTGGAATTCCGGCGGATTTGCCGATTCTGCTTGCGGCGGCAGATTTCCCCATCAGTGCAAAATGGGCATATCAGAATTGGTGTCCGGACTATGCATTCCCCGCAGACCGTGCGGATAAACTGATTGCCGCATTGCAGAAAAATGATCTGGAAGAAGCGGCACAATACATCGGTAACAGTCTGGCATTTGCCGCATTCGAGAAATTCCCTCTGCTCCGGATCATCCGGGAGGAAATGCAGCGGACTGGAGCGTTGAAAGTTGAACTTTCCGGAAGCGGCCCCACCATTTTTGCGTTGTACCCGACTATGGATACAGCGTCTCAGGCAAAAGCAGTTTTAAGTAAGAAACTTCCGGGGATCCGCATTGCCGGCGGACCGGATCAGAGAAAGGATCGTTGAATCATGAAACGTGTAGCTGTCATCGGTCTTGGTTTGCTGGGTGCATCCTTCGGTATGTCACTCCGCGGGGCGGGCTATCACAGAATCGGCTGGGCACGACGGGATTCCATCCGGAAACAGGCATTGAACCTTGATATTGTTGATGAAGTGACCGAAACGTTTGAGGACGCAGCAGCGACGGCAGATATTACCATCTTTGCCCTGCCCATTCCGCAAATTATCGAATATCTGGAAAAAGGTGCACCCCATTGGAAACCGGGCACTCTGGTCACCGATATGGGCAGCGTGAAAAACGTGATCCATCAGGCGGCGGAAAAATATCTGACGCCCCGCGGTATCGTATTCACCGGCAGTCACCCCATGGCCGGCACGGAAAAATCCGGGTTGGAAAACGCTTTCCCGACTCTGTATTGCAATGCGGACGTATTTCTCTCCGCCGGAACGCTTTCCACAGAAGAACATTTTTCGACTCTGAATGAGATCTGGCTGAAAACCGGTGCGCGGCAGACCGTCCGTGTGGAACCGGAGGAACATGACGACCTGGTAGCTCATACCAGTCACGTTCTCCATGTAGTTGCATCCGCCTTGGCGTTGACCATCCTCGGTGACGAAGATGCGCGGAAGAAAGCCTTGCGTTTTGCGGGTTGTGCGACCGGGTTCCGTGACACCTCCCGTATTGCCTCCAGCAATCCTGCCATGTGGCGTGAGATTATCGAACACAACACAGAAGCGAACCTGCTAGCACTGGAAAACTTTGAGAAAGCCTTGCAGGATTACCGTGCCATGATCAAGAGCGGGGATTTTGACGGTTTTGAACGGGAATTTGCAAAAGGTAAATGCCTGCGGGATTCCTGGCTGGAATACAAGAATAAAAACAATTAAGCCGGGATCGAATCTTGACTTTTTCCGGTTTAGGATGTACATTACGCAAAAATCAACTTATTTTTAATATATAACAGAGGATTACGGAAAAAAGATGAGTAAAGATTTTTCCTATCTGTCCGAAGCCGGAACCGATAAAAGCGGTCTGATTAAAGGATTGCAATTGATTCAGGCACAGGAGGGCTATGTTCCCGATGACGGGATCCGCGCTGTCGCAAAACATTTCGGCGTTGCAGAAGCCGAAGTCGAAGGTGTCTTGACTTTTTACGCTCAATTCAAACGGCAGAAACCGGGCAAATATCAAATCTGCATTTGCGATGGTACCGCCTGTCATATCAAAGGTTCCACTCAGATCGCCGCATGGCTTTCCGCAGAATTGGGAATTGATGACGGACAGACAACGGATGACGGCTTGTTCTCCATCGAAACCGTCGCCTGTCTCGGATGCTGCTCTCTCGCCCCTGTTATGTCCGTCAATGGCAAAGTTTACGGGAAACTGGATCGCAAAGGTTTGACCCGTATCATCAACGAATACAAGAAACTGGGTTGAGGTAACATCATGGCATCGATTAAAAGAATTAAAGTCGGTACCGCTTCCTGCGGGATTGCGGCAGGCTCTCAAGCCGTTTTTGATGCATTGACCAAGTGCGCAGAAAATATCCCGGTTGTCGGCGTCGGCTGTATCGGCCACTGTTACGCAGAACCGATTGTGGAAGTGGAACTGGATGACAACACCAGCATTTTCTATTCCAAAGTCAAAGGCTCCGATGATGCAGCAAAAGCAATCATCAACCTCAGCGAAGAAGGCCGTTTCACGATTCCTCCGCGCAGAGCAGAACTGGAACATATTTTTGTAACACGTCTCGCCGGGCGCATCGTTCCCATCAGTCTGGATGAATACAAAGCCAACGGCGGTTTCAAAGGGTTGGAACGTGCATTGACCATGACTCCCGCCGAAGTGGTGGAAGAAGTCAAACAGTCCGGTCTCCGCGGACGCGGCGGTGCCGGATTCTCCACCGGCATGAAATGGAGTTTTCTGGCAGCCAAACAGGTTCCGGAAAAAGTCATGATTTGTAATGCGGATGAAGGCGACCCCGGTGCATTCATGGACCGTTCCATGATGGAATCCGTGCCGTATCAGGTCTTGGAAGGCATGATGATCGGCGCCTGGGCAACCGGAGCAACCAAGATTTTCATCTACTGCCGTGCGGAATATCCTCTTGCCATCAAGCACTTGAAAATCGCTATCGAAGAAATGCAGAAAGCCGGATTGGATCAGCTCCCCGGCCGTGAAAAGGCAGTGGAAATCGTCATCAAAGAAGGTGCCGGTGCATTCGTTTGCGGCGAAGAAACGGCGATGATCAATTCATTGGAAGGTCAGCGCGGCACTCCCCGTTTCCGTCCGCCCTTCCCCACCGATAAAGGCTGGAACGGTTTGCCGACCAGTATCAATAACGTGGAAACATTTGCCAATATCCCGCCGCTCATGGCAGACGGGTGGGAAAAATATGCGTCTGTCGGTACCGAAAAATGCAAAGGCACTAAAATCTTTGCCCTCGCCGGTGACCTGCAGAATCCCGGTTTGACAGAAGTCCCCATGGGAGCCACCATTGCCGAAGTCGTTTACGATATCGGCGGTGCCATTCCCGGAACAGTCAAAGCCGTACAGACTGGCGGCCCCTCCGGCGGCTGTATTCCAGCTGATAAGTTTGATACCAAGATCGACTACGATTCATTGGGTGCACTGGGTGCCATCATGGGATCCGGCGGTCTGATTGTGATCGGCAATCACCGCTGCATGGTGGAAACGGCCCGGTATTTTCTGAGTTTCACCCATCGGGAATCCTGCGGCAAATGTACCTTCTGCCGCGTCGGAACCACACGCATGTATGAAACCCTGGAACGGATCGTTGCCGGTGACGGACGGGAAGAAGATATTGCATTCCTGGAAGATTTGGGACAGAAGATCAAGAAAGGTTCACTCTGCGGTCTGGGTCAGACGGCTCCGAATCCCGCACTTTCCACTATCCGGTACTTCAGAAACGAATATCTGGCACATGTGAAAGATCATGCCTGCGATGCCCTCGCCTGTGCGGCATTGGTCGATGTCAAACTCGATACCGAAAAATGCGTCAAGTGCAAACTTTGTATCAAGACCTGCCCCGTCGGCGCCATCGATCCGGACACATTCCGCGTGGATAATGCAAAATGCACAAAATGCAATTCCTGCATCGAAATCTGCCCGAAACATGCCATCGCCAGAGTCCGCAAGGGCGAAGGTTTCCGCTCCAACGCTGAACAGAAATAAGGATGATACACCCTATGTCAGATACATTCAAATTTATTCTTGACGGAAAAGAAGTGGAAGCCGTAAAAGGTGAAACAATCCTCACCGTTGCCGCACGGAACGGAATCTTTATCCCCACACTCTGTCATAACGAAAAAATCAGCCGCACAACATCCTGTTTCGTCTGTGTGGTCAAAGATAATAAAACCGGAAAATTCCTCCCCTCCTGCGCCGCGATCCCTGCGCCCGGACAGGATATCGATGCCTCCAGTGCGGAAGTCGTTGACATGCGCCGCACCGCTTTAGGTTTGCTCCTCTCTGAACATACCGGCGACTGCGAAGCACCCTGCACATTGGCATGTCCTGCCCACGCCAGCGTGGAAGAATACGTCCGCGCCTGCAAAAATGGTGACTATCTGGAATCATTGAAAATCATTAAGAAACGGATTCCGCTGCCCATGTCAGTCAGCCGTGTCTGCCCCCGTTTCTGCGAAAAACACTGCCGCAGAAATATCGATGGCAAACCGGTCGCAATCAACGATGTCAAACGCATCGCAGCCGATCTGTTTTATGACACCTATATGGAAGACCTGCCCGCTCTGAACGGCAAGAAAGTCGCCATCGTCGGCGGTGGTCCTGCCGGTCTTTCTGCCGCTTATTATCTGCGGTTGGAAGGAATCCAGCCTGTCATCTTTGAACAGATGCCGGAAGCCGGTGGCATGCTTCGCTATGGAATTCCGGAATTCCGTCTGCCCAAAGATACTCTCCGCCGGGAACTGGCTCATTACGCAAAAATGGGTATCGAAATCCGCACCAATCAGAAGTTGGGTAAAGAATTTACGCTGGATCAGCTTACAGCGGAATACGATGCCGTGATCATGGCAGTCGGCTCCTGGAAAGCATCCGGCATGAGAATTGACGGCGAAGAATTTGCGTTGCAGGGAATTGATTTCCTCGGCAAAATCGCAGCCGCAAATTGGCAGAATTGCGATAATCCCGGCAGAACCGTCATTGTCGGCGGCGGCAATACCGCTATGGACTGCGCACGTACCGCCTTGCGTCTCGGCGGCGATGTAACAGTCGTTTACCGCCGTACCAGAAACGAAATGCCTGCCGAAGATCTGGAAGTGGTCGAAGCAATGGAAGAAGGCGTCAAGTTCGAATTCCTGACCGCTCCCCTCTCCCTGGCAAAAAATGCCGACGGCTCCCTCGCCCTCACCTGTCAGCGTATGGAACTCGGCGAACCCGATGCCTCCGGCAGACGCGCACCCGTCCCTGTGGATGGTTCCGACTTTGTGATGACGCTTGATACCGTGATCGGCGCCATCGGTCAGCGTACCGTTGTTCCGGAAGGCCTTGCCGCCTCCAAACGCGGAATCGAAGTCTGCGCCGCTGATCTGCGCTGCAGCAGTGACAAATTGATTTTTGCTGCTGGCGATTGCGTATCCGGCCCTGCTACCGTTGTCGAAGCATTGGCAGCCGGACGGAAAGCCGCCCTTGCCGCAGCAGATGCTCTGGCTGGCAGAAAACACGAAGAACCCGAACTCTTCAGCGTTTCCAGAGGCCATTGGCAGAGTATGACAAAGGACGATATTGTGTATCTTCATCCGGTCTCCGAAGCTGATCGCGTAAAACCGGATTATATCCCCATGGAATTGCGCAAGACAACGTTCACCGAACTCGCGCCCTCCATCTCGGCGGAAGACATGTCCAAGGAAGCAGAACGCTGTATCGAATGTTCCTGCACAGCCAAAGGCGAATGTGCCCTCAAGAAACATGCGGAACGGTATAAAGTCGCCCCCGATATGTTCAAGGGTAAAAAGCCCGATGCTTCCGCCGATACACGCCACCCTGACATCATTCATGACAAAGGCAAATGTATCCGCTGCGGTACTTGCGTCAAGATTTGTTCGGAAGTCATCAACAAGAATCTGCTGGCTTTGATGCGCCGCGGATTCAGCACGGAAATGCGGACTGCATTCGATCAGGGCCTGCCATCTTACTGTAAAGATTGCGGTGCATGTATCAAAGAATGTCCGGTAGGTGCACTTGACAGGAAAAAGAAAAACTGATTCACAACCGGCGGGGAGTTCATCTTTCCGCCTTTTTTTAATTGATTCGAAAGGATAATACAATGCCGCTGAAATATAATGAACTGGTACTGCCCTCTGCACTCACAACCGAAAACGGCTCCCGCATTTCCACTCGGGAAGAATGGGAAAACGGACAGCGCAGTTATATCTTGAGCCTGATGGAAAAATATATGTACGGCGCCATCCCCCCCGCACCCGTCAAACTGACCGCTGAAGTTCTCGACAAGAAAGAAGTTTATGATGGTCTCGGCACACGGGAACAGGTCCGTTTGACTTATGAAGGCCCTACCGGGGTCGCTATGACGCTTGACCTTCTGGTATACATTCCCGCAGGTGAAGGCCCGTTCCCCTGTGCAATCGGCTTGAATTTCTGCGGAAATCACGGGGTCGAAAATGACGAATCCCTTATCATGCCGACTTATTTCTGGCCGGATAAACGCCCGCAAATGGCACGCGGAGAACAGTATGACCGCTGGATTCCCGATTATCTGATGAAACGCGGTGTGGCTCTTGTTACAGCCACCTATCATCAGATTTATCCCGATCATGCAACCGATGGAGTGGATAAAAGTATTTATACTCTTTTCCATGCAGAAGAAACTCTTAAGAATGCAAAGCCGGGCGAATATACCGCAATCAGTGCCTGGGCATGGGGATTGCAGAGAATGGCGGATTATGTTCTGACACGGAAAGAAATCGACGCCGCAAAATTGTTGGTGAACGGTCACTCCCGACTCGGCAAGACCGCTCTCTGGGCAGGTGCCAACGATACCCGTTTCTCCGTCGTTGTTTCCAGCTGTTCCGGCTGCGGCGGTGCGGCAATCACACGCAGAACCGATGTGGGCGAAACGTTCCCCGTCATGAATCAGTATTTCCCCCACTGGCTTGCTCCGCTGGCAAAAGAAAATGAAAACACGGTGGAAAATCTCCCGCTGGATCAACACTTCCTCCCGTCTCTGATCGCTCCCCGCGCAGCCGCATACGGCAGTGCAACAGAAGATACCTGGGCGGACCCGGAAGGCGAATTCTATGGTCTTGTGGCAGGGAATGAAGTCTATGCCCTTTACGGAGAAAAAGAAATGTCTGCCGATTACGTCCCTCAGGGCGGCGAAGGCGTGACTTCCGAATCCAGACATTATCACATCCGCATCGGCGGACACAATATCCTCTTTTTCGATTGGGAACGTTACTTGGATTTTGCGTTTTCCGTCTGGAAATAATCAGTCTTTCTGAGGCAGTACAGAAACATCAAAGGAACCATCCGCGACCCGGGCATGCAAAACATCTCCGGGCGCGGTTTTTTCTGCCTCGCGAACCACACTGCCATCCGGTCTGGTCAGAATGGCATACCCGCGCTTCAATACACCATAGGGATTGAACGCATTCATCACACTTTCGGAACGGCTCAAACGGTATTGGGCACGCTCCACAGCCTGATTCAATAAGGCCGCCGCATCACTCATCGCCATATCAATGCGCTGCATCCGTTCATCAAGCTGATAATTCAAATCAGAAAACGCTTTCGAACGGTGAATCCGGTCAAGACGCGCTTGCGCACGCTCCAATTGCAAAGCCATAGCCGATTGCATCCGCGTGATCGATGTCGTTAAATGTTGACGGATCCCATCTTCTTCCGGAATCAGCATTTCCGCCGCGCCGGAGGGTGTCGGTGCTCGTAAGTCCGCCGCAAAGTCGGAAATAGTAAAGTCGATTTCATGCCCCACCGCACTGACAACCGGAATCTGACTTGCGGCAATCGCACGGGCAAGCACTTCTTCATTGAACGGCCAGAGATCTTCCAGCGAACCTCCACCACGGGTCAACACAATCACATCAACCGGATTGCTGGTACGGTTGAAAAAACGAATGCCATCGGCAAGAATCCGTTCCGCCCCTGCCCCCTGCACCGGAGCCGGATAAACCTGAATATGCAAACGGGAAAAACGGCTGTTGGCAATGCGGATAAAATCTTTCAATGCCGCCCCGGAAGGCGAACTGACAACACCGATCCGGCGGGGCAAAAAGGGAATCGGCTTTTTCCGGGCAGAATCAAAAATACCTTCCGCCGCCAGACGCCGTTTCAATTCTTCAAACTGAACCTGCAGATCACCGATTCCGAACGGGCGGATCGAACGCAAATTCATCTGGTATTCACCACGGGGAGCATAGACGGAAAGTTTGCCGAATCCTTCAATCTTCATCCCTTCCCGCAAGCCGATGGAACGGCAGAATTCCGCCCCGTTGAAATAAACCGCTTTGATCTGGGATGAGGCATCTTTCAAGGTCAGATACACATGTCCGGAACGGTGAATCGTCAGATTGCCCGTCTCGCCGGAAATCCAGAAAGGCATAAAAGTCCCTTCCAACGTATCACGCACCATGGCATTGACGTCACTGACACTGAATACCGGAGTCTGCCGCTGTTCATTCATAATAACAGTTTTTCAGCTCAGTTCTGTTCTTCTTCTTTCTTTTCCGGCGTTCCCGGCAGAACCGCACCGCAGCTGACGATGAGGCGCATGGCATCGGAAACCGACATATCCAGGAATTGACATTCTTCTTTGGGGATGTACATCAGAAAACCGCTTGTCGGGTTGGGCGTAGTCGGCATGAATACGCTGACCATCTGCTTGCCCAGTTTTCTGGAAACTTCAAAATCATCACCGACTTCACTGGTCAGGAAGCCAATGGAATAACTGCCTTTGCGGGGATATTCAAACAATACAACCTGATGGAACATGTTACCGCTCTGAGATGACCAGAGCGCATCGCCAATCTGTTTGCATGTAGTATAAACAAAACTGATAATCGGCAATTTCATCATCACAGATTCCGCCAGAGAAAGCAGACGTTTACCAACGGTAATCTTGGTCAGCAATCCGATAAGGAACAAACACAAAGCCACCACAATCAGAGAGGAAACACGCACAAGCTGTTTTGCAATGAACGGTGTCAACCATGCCGGTGTATGATCCGCAATCTTCTGACTGAACGGGACTGCCCAATCGGTCAGGAAAGAATACAGACTCCATGCTGCCCAGAAAGACAGAAAAATCGGAATCACCACAAAAACACCGGTAATAATGGAAGAGCGGATGATGGCAGCAAAACTTTTTCTGGCAGGATTTTTAAGTTTATTCAACGGATTCATTTCGTGCGCTTGTTGATAGGCTTTTCTCATAGGGTTACCTCCACTTCTGTTATTCATTCGCCAACTTGAAAATTTCCAACATACTTGCCGGCAAAGCATCCATAACACGACGTTCTGCACGGCGCATCTTCCGCTTCAATTCCGGCTGAAGATCGTCATAACCTGCCGCATGGAGAAAACCATGCGCAATATATAAAGTCAATTCCCGGGAATAAGGCAGAGAACGTTTCTCCGCTTCCCGCTGGGCAACCGCCGGACAAAGGAACAATTCCACCGACGGTGTTTCATCACCGTCATCATCCTCGTCTTCGATAGCAAACATTTCTTCCGGTTCCCCGCATGTACGGTAATCAAAACAAATCACATCGGTAGATCCGGTGTGCCCCAGATAGGCTTCGTTGATTTCCGCCATTGCATCGGGAGCAAGAAATGTTACAGTCGCCGCCTTCACTTCCGGGCCGCCGGCAAGACGAACGATTTCCTGAATCAGCGCTACTAATTTTTTCCGTTGCGGTGCAGGATGGGATTTACCTGCACGCCATTGACATGACAATTTCATACTTTATCCTTCTTCTCATCGCTGAATGTGGGATAAGCGATCCGCACATGGCTCATGACACACAGGGATGATACAAAGGAATCCCTGATAAGCCACAATTCCGCTGCCGTAATCGGAGCCTGATCCAGCTGTCCATTATTCAATTTAGCCTGGAAGATTGTAGTCAATTTCTCTTCCAGTAATTCTTTTGTCAAACGCGGCATACTCCGTGCCACCGCTTCCGCACAGTCAGCCAGACTGATCAGAACAGTTTCCCGTTCCCGGGGGAGCGGACCTTCATAACGGAAATCTTCTTCTTTCGGCGGATTTTCCGGATGCTCCCGCTTTTCCAATTCATAAAAGAAAGAAATGAAATCCGTTCCATGATGCTGCGCAATGGCTTTGCATAACGGCGATTTCAACTTGTATTTCTTGGCAAGTTCCAACCCGTAGGATACATGACTGCGGATAATACGGGCACTTTCCTGACTGGTAAATTTTGCATGAGGATTCGGATTATCATTCGCCGTATTCTCCGTAAAAAGTGTCGGATTCGCCAACTTCCCGATGTCATGAAACAACGCACACGCCTGTACCAGCAGCGGATTCACGCCAATCAAGTCAGCTGCTTTTTCCGCAATCGAAGCAACTCGTTCGCTGTGATGATAGGTCCCCGGGGCCTCCTGCTGCAAACGCTTCAACAACGGATGATTCCGGTCCGTCAGACTGATGTAGGACATGGTACTGGAAACATCAAAGAATGATTCCATCAGGAACAAAACCACCAATGCAAGAATGGGGGTAACCAGACCGGAAACAAGTGACAGTACCGCGGCATCTCTCAATAACTGTAAATCCACCATGACAAAAAAGTCCGGCAGCAGGAAAATCAATCCAAGCATAAAGTTCGTTGCAGAAATCACAAAGAACGACCGCATAAAGAATTTTTTGTAATCGGAAGATTTGCGAATCACACATCCGGCAAGCCCGTTGAGCAGCAATCCGGAAATAAAAACCGTAAACGAATTATCCAGTGAAATTGCCGCTACACCGGAAACATACAACCCGGCAAACACCGCCGCTCTGAAACCGAAAATCGCACCGAGAAGCAGCGACGGCAAAGCAAGCGGCAGGCACAAAAAGATAAACAACGGTAAAATGTTTGTTTCGCTGGAAAGCCAACGGAAAAATCCCCCGGCCTGCTGATTCGCAACCAGAGAAATAATCGTAATCACGGACAAGGCCAGAAAAATCCGGCGCTGTTCCATAATGTGCGGATGTACATTGCGGATATACATCACCGTAAACAACATCAAAACAATAACCAACGAACTGCGCTGCAGGATCATGACCAGTGAAGATTCAAATTTCTGATCATCCAGCAACGCTTTGCCGTAATCCTCCAACATCAAAAGATCACGGTTCGTCAGCTTTTCCCCTTTGACCAGCAGACGTTCACCGCGGTAATAAGTACGCATCAGCGGTGTGACTTTATTCTTCGCCGCATTCGTCGCACGGTCTGATTTCCGTTTATTGAAAATCATATTCCCGCTTTTCAACAACGGAATAAAAAACTCATTGCTCAGAATGGTTTGGAGCGATTCCGCTTTCATCTGCGGGTGAAAAGCCGATTGCTTCAGCAGTAACGATGTAATTTCTCCGGCAGCCCGTTCCGGAGTTAAAAGATTTGCCACACCGAATGGGCCGAATTCCGGCGCATCTTCCCTTTCATCCGAAATGTAAATTTGCTTCGGCTGAGAGTGGAAAGATAACTTCACCAGCTGCTCATTCGTAAAAATTCCTCTCCGCAATACCCGGTTTTCCACGCGGGATAAAAATTCATTATAAAAGGACTGATCAGAAAGAATTTTTTGCAAATATTCAAAATTCTCTGCAGAAAGCGCATCGCGCAGTTTGGAAACACTGAGTACGGAATTCGAATCCGATTCCGTTGCCTGCTGATTCACTTTGTATGAACGTACACCATCACTGACTTTACGGAAAGTCCGGATAAGCGCATGCGTTTTAGCTACATCCAACATGTAATAATCCGGAGCACAGTCTCCCGCTTTATCTTTCGCCGCTTCCGTCTTGTCAAGGTCAACCGTTGTAAAATCAACACGGGCAAATACGGTACGGGGAACCGTCTGACCTTCAATCGGGCTGTTCAAACCTTCAATCCCCTGCTTCTTGTGAACAATCAAAACAAGGAGACTGGCAACAAGCACAATAAAAAATAAAATAATGGTCATCGGGCGGCATTTCGGCATTGGCGGCAGCCCGGGTAATATTTTACGATCCAACATCAGACTTCTTCACTCCTGTCTTCAGACCGTTCATCAATCGGCGGATGCCGATCCTCTTCATACGCCCGGATAATCTTTTCCACCAGAGAATGGCGGACTACGTCCGATGTGGAAAATTCACAGGTGCGGATGCCTTCAATATGACGCAGACGGCGGACGGCATGGAGCAGACCGGAGTCCACACGCCGGTTCAGGTCATTCTGGCTCGGGTCGCCGCAAACCACACACTTGGAATGATATCCAAGACGGGTCAGAAACATCAGCATCTGTTCCTTTGTTGTATTCTGCGCTTCATCAAGAATAATGAATGCATTGTTTAATGTACGACCGCGCATAAATGCCAGGGGCGCAACTTCCAGAATATTGCGGGCAGTCAAATCTTCCACATCCGCAACATCCAGCATATCATACAGGGCATCATAAAGAGGACGGAGGAACGGCTGGATTTTTTCTTCCAGTTTACCCGGCAGAAAACCGAGATTCTCCCCCGCTTCAACCGCCGGACGGGTCAACACAATACGGTCAACTTTTCCTTCCAGAAGCGAAGACACAGCCATCGCCATGGCAAGATAAGTCTTACCTGTACCTGCGGGGCCGATGCCGAAAACAACATCATTCTTGCGGATTACCCGGATATAGGAAAGCTGACTGGGCGTGCGGGGAGCTACGGGGCGTTTTTTTGGGCTGACATTGATCCGTTCCGCAAAATAGGTTTGCAGATCCGATTCCCGTTTATCAACAGCAGCATTCAAAACCTGCTGAAAATCTTCCCGGGATAACGGACCGCCGCGTAAACTTTGCAGGCGGATCAAATCTTTTAAAAAAGCCAAAGCCCGGTCCTGTTTTTCAGGATCGGACGTTGTAACTTTGATCCAGGTATCACGTGCGGTGAATGTGACTCCGAGAGCCTCGCCCGCAGTGCGTATCAGTTTCAATGCTTCACCGGCGAAAATTGCTTCCACATCCTCCCAGCTGTCGAAGTATAATTTTTCGCCGGCGCCTTCAAGCAAAGAACCGCTTTCTTTGCCGGACACAGTCAAGACCTCATTTTGCCTGTTTGACAGCAGGAATAACGAGTTTCATGCCGGGGACAAGGCGGTTTGCCTTGCTTTTCAGCAATGTCTGGTTTTCACGGTAAATGATCTGCCAGAGATTACCGTCTTTGTATTTTTTCTTGGCGATACGGGAGAGTGAATCGCCTTTCACGACAGTATAAGTGGAACCGGGAACGCTGCGGTCGATTACGACTTTAGCAGCACGTTTCGCAGGTTTCTTTGCAGCAGTTTTCTTGGCAACGGCTTTTGCAGGAGCTGCAATCTTTTTCATTTCAACAGAATTGAAACCGATTTCTTTGCAGCGTTTCTGATAAGCTTCCGCCTGCTTTGCAAAACTGTCAGCATAGCAAATTACGACTTTGGATTTTGCATTTGCGTGAACAAAATCCTTGAGGAATGCATCCGTCATATCGTCGGCAAGCAATTCTCCGTTGACCTTGCAGGATTCGGGAGCTTTACCGACGACATCAAGACGGACTGTTTCTTCAACAGCAGCAGAATCAGGAGTAACAACCGGCTTCACATCAAGATCAAGAGCATCATGCTGGGTTACGACACCGGCACGGGAGAATGCAGCTTCGTATTCTGCATTGCCTTTGGGCATTTCACGGGGCGGCTGCCAGGATGAATAGGAATTTTTGATCTTGGGCGACCAGACTTGAGCTTCGGCATCTTCCGGCACAGGAACATCATGTGCACAGGAAACCAGAAGAGCAGCGATCGCGGCAACAGAGCCACAGCTCAAAAAAGCTGAGATTTTCATGTTTATACTCCTTTTCTGCACGTTTTTATTCGTATTTTTTCAAAACAGTAACGCCGTTGTGACCGCCGAAACCGAGGTTCGTATTGACTGCCACTTTAATATCAGCCTTGCGGGCTGTATTCGGTGTATAGTCGAGATCACATTCCGGATCCGGATATTCATAGTTGATTGTGGGCGGAACAATACCGGTTTCGATCGCTTTTGCACAAATAATTGTTTCAAAGCCGCCGGCAGCACCGAGACCATGTCCCATCGTACCTTTCGTACTGCTGACCGCCATTTTCCGGGCATGATCGCCGAAGACGGTCTTCAATGCCTGGGTTTCATAAAGGTCGTTCAAATGAGTACTGGTACCGTGTGCATTGACATAATCAACATCAGACGGGTCGATTTCAGCATTCTTCAATGCCTGCTTGAATGCAAGCACACCACCTTCACCACCGGGTGCAGGGGATGTAATATGATAACCGTCACAGGATGCACCATAGCCGATCATTTCAGCAATAATGTGTGCACCGCGGGCTTTCGCATGTTCCAATTCTTCCAGGAAGAGCAAACCGGAACCTTCTGACATAACAAAACCATCACGTTCACGATCGAACGGACGGGATGCATGAAGCGGATCGTCATTACGCTGACTCATCGCTTTCATGGAACAGAAACCGGCAAAACCGAGAGCAGAAACCGTAGCTTCCGCGCCACCGGTAATCATAGCATCTGCATCGCCGCGCACAATAGTATGATATGCTTCACCAATTGCGTGAGCAGCACTGGCACATGCTGAAACAGCAGAGAAATTGGGACCTCTTGCACCGCAACGGATGGAAATCATCCCGGATGCCATATCAGAAATCAGCATAGGAATAAAGAAGGGGCTGATACGGGAAGGTCCACGTTCAACTAAAACCCGTGCCTGTGATTCAATGGTACGCATACCACCAATACCACTGCCTACAATAACCCCGACTCTGTCAGGATTGATGGGGCAGCCTTCTGAACGGAGATCCTCAGGCAAACCGGCTGAACGCATAGTTTCCACAAAAGCCGCAATAGCGTACAGACAGAAGTCATCAACACGTTTCAGTTCTTTTGCAGGGATATAATCTTCGGCACGCAAGCCTTTGATTTCCCCGGCAATCTGAGTTTTAAAATCTGTTGCATCGAACAGAGTAACTTTGCCCAGGCCACATTTTCCGTTCACAACGGAATCCCACATGGACGCAACATCATTACCAACACAGGAAACGCAACCCATACCGGTAATAACCACACGCCGCTTGTTCATTTTCACCTCCGACACGATAAAATTAAAAAAAAACGGGTCATCCAATTTTTGAACGACCCGCAAAAATACAAACTATGCGATTATTCGCCCTGTTTTGCTTCGATGAACTTAATCGCATCACCGACAGTTTTGAGCTTTTCAGCTTCTTCGTCCGGAATTTCTGCGTTGAATTCTTCTTCGAGAGCCATGATCAGTTCAACCTGGTCCAGAGAGTCAGCATTCAGGTCTTCGATGAAACGTGCTTCTTCTGTAACCTGGTCTTCTGCAACTGCCAACTGTTTGACGACGATTTCTTTTACTTTTTCTGCGATTGTAGACATTGTTGTGTCCTTTCTTATTCTGTAGTTAAAGTTTGTTCAGAAATAATGCTCTATATAATATGCACCATTTTTTCAAAATTTCAAACCGAATACCGGAAAAATCAGAAAAAAATCTGATTTTTTTTGCTTTTTACATCAAAAAGCCACCGCAAACGTTGATCACCTGGCCTGTCACATAGTCGGACATCGGGCTGCAGAGGAAATATACAACGTTGGCAACGTCTTCGGGCTGACCTGCACGTTTCAGCGGAATGGCATCCGCAAAGGCTTTTCTTGCTTCTTCCGGCAATGCACGGGTCATGTCGGTTTCAATGTAGCCCGGAGCGACTGCATTGGCAAAAATGTTTCTGCTGCCAAGTTCCTTCGCAACGGATTTTGTCATACCGATCACACCTGCTTTGGAAGCAGAATAGTTGATCTGACCTGCATTACCTGCACGGCCGACAACGCTGGAGATGTTGACGATTTTGCCATATCTTGCCTTCATCATCGGGCGGGAAGCTGCTTTGATGAAGTTGTAGGAACCTTTCAGGTTCACGGCGATAACTGCATCCCAGTCGTTTTCAGACATACGGAGCAACAGGTTGTCTTTTGTAATACCGGCGCAGTTGACGAGGATGTCGAGTCTGCCGTATTTTTCCATAACGGCTTTGACGGTGTCTTCCGCTTCCTGCAGGCTGGCAACGTTTGCGCCGACTGCCATTGCATCATAACCGCGTGAACGGAATTCTGCTGCAGACTGTTCTGCTACGTCAGCGATGATGTCGACCATCACAACTGCTGCACCTTCGGATGCAAGACGTTCACAAATTGCTTTACCAATACCGCGTGCGCCGCCGGTTACGAGTGCAACTCTGTTTTCTAATGTTTTTGA
The DNA here is from genome assembly GCA_045639325.1 of Victivallales bacterium. Taxonomy (GTDB): domain Bacteria; phylum Verrucomicrobiota; class Lentisphaeria; order Victivallales; family UBA1829; genus RGIG8244. The sequence goes on along the minus strand of JAZUCU010000048.1, from coordinate 94,485 downwards.
CATTATTCTTTCCTTTCGAAAAATAAGGTTTCGTCAGCGCCATCACTGACAGATATATTGTTCCAAATCTTCAAACGATCCCACATTGCAGACCGCTTTGCTTGAATCGATCTTACGGACAAGACCGCTCAATACCATACCCGGGCCCATTTCAACAAATGCTTCAATGCCACATTCTGCTGTCAATGTATTCACACAGGCATCCCAACGGACACTGCCCGCAACCTGACTCTGCAGATTGGATTTGATCGCAGCAACGTCGGATTCCAATTTACCGGTAAAGTTCTGAGCAACCGGAATCTTCAGAGCATTGACGGGTGTCGCATCCAGAACGGGAGCCAATGCATCACCGGCTTCTTTCATCATGCGGCTGTGGAAAGCACCTGCCACATTCAACGGAATCACACGGCGGGCACCTTTTTCTTTCAGCTTTGCAGCGGCATCAGCAACCAGAGCTTTCGGACCGCTGATAACGATCTGACCGGGGCAGTTATAATTCGCTACATCAATACCACATTCTGCACAAACTTCAGCAATCACTTCCGGAGCCATGCCGAGAACACTTGCCATACCACCTTCCGCAGCACGGCAGCACTGATCCATCAAAGCACCGCGTTTCGCAACCAGACGGAGACCGTCTGCAAAGGTAAAGAATCCGGCACATGCAAATGCTGCATATTCACCAAGACTCAGACCTGCCGCTGCACAAGGCTGTACTTTATCACCAAAACGTTCCATGAATGCAGCATGACATGCCATGCTGACCGTATAAATTGCAGGCTGACAATATGCACTTTCTGTCAACTTTTTCGCAGGTCCATTGAAACAGATGTCGGAAACAGACCATCCCAATACGGAATCGGCTTCATCAAAAATCTGTTTTGCGGCTGCACTGTTATCATACAGGCTTTTGCCCATACCGACCGTCTGTGCACCCTGCCCTGCAAAAATAAAAGCTGTTTTCATCGTAAGACTTTCGCCTTTCATTTTCTTGTTCAATTAGAGTTCATTTTTTCACTGTTTATCCAATTAATATAGCACACCTTATGGAAATGTCAAATTTTCAGCAAAAGTTCAGTAAAAAAATATTGGATCCTCCAGCGCAATCACCCCGCATAACGGTTTCGATATCATCTCAAAGGAGAATTCATCGCCCGGATCCGCAATCGTTAATTCCACTTCCGTATTCTGCGCATCCAGGACAACTGTCTGCACAAGCTGTCCGTGATTACGAATCTGTATTTGTGCATCACCGGATGAATTCGCAGGAGCATACAATTTCAAAGTCGCGGTGAATTTGCGGTACAGGCCCGGCGCGATCCAATAACGCAAAGCTCCTTCGTAATGACTTCCGAACGATACGCCGTCGATTGTTTTCGCCGTCCCGTCAGCAAAGATCACACGATCCCGTTCAAAACTGCGGAAACGGTAGGAGCCATGGCCGCCGAACGGAAATTCATAAGGTTCGAATTCCGTAAGAGAACGCTGCGGGGCGACTGGTGCCGTGCCATCTGCGAGGCGGACAACGGTCACAATTACGTCGGCACAAAGTTGAGACGCAATATCAATCAGCTGCTGAACCAATACCAGGTTTTCGGCTTCTTTTTTATCGCGAATGTTCAAAATATATTGGAACGAACATTTCCGTGCTTCGCAAGTGCGGCGATAATATTCCCGGTAAAGCCGCATGACAACTTCCCCTATCGTACCGCCCAGCACACAGGGGGTATACGGTGATGCCGGTCGATCCTTGCCCTGGATATCAATCTTTGTTGCCATCATAGTCGGCTGTTCTTCGGAATCCATCAAACGGTCAAGGACGAACAAATCCATCCCCGCCGGCCCTTCGAAAGAATGAAGGCCATAGGTGGAATCCTGAAGCATGTGAAGCAGCGACCCCAGATATTTTTTCCCGTTTTCCCAATTTCCGGCACGGAACTGTTCGATGATATTCGTCAGGAAGAATTCGAATCCGGCTTTGGCATGAATAAAATTTTCATTCAGAAAAGGTTTTGTCCGGTGAATCCGCCCGCCCTCAGCACTCCAGTAGCGGTACAAGGATATCAAAGGGGTATCAGGCAGATAATGAAATTGCACGCCATCAGTAAAGAAATTATAAGGGACACTCTCATCATCACCGCCGAAGTACCGGTCCGGATAAAGACAATAGGTTTCAATCAATGCGGAGTGATCGCCGGGAATGCAATTGGTCAGAGCCAGCGCATTTCTCGTAAGGGTACTGTGCATGTAAGAGGTCGGCATAAATTCATTTTCCTTCCGAAGATGTTATCGCAGAGTTATTTTCTTAAAAAATCATCTATTTTTCCGGCAAATATACATCTTCTTTTTGCTTTTTCAAGACTTTTTTTATGAAATCCATTATTTTCTTCTTGACAAAAACTGGACGATAAAGTATAATATTTTGTTTTATCAACGTATCGCCACTGCTCAAACTCGTGGAATAACAAGAAACGATATTATCAAACCTTAACGTAAGGATTGCAAAATATGGAAAAAACTTTTACACAACCCGCAGAATGGAAATTCATTGAAGATCTGCACAAACCGCTGGAACTTCATCTGCAATGGAAGAAACCGGAAACACAGATCGAACCGGAAATCATCTGTTCTTTCGATGACCCGGAAGACTTGCTCACATCTGCAGTCGACGCCCTGAAGAACTTTATGCGGGAAGCGATCCCCTTTGTGTGCCCCGTGGAAATCAAACTTGTTAAAAAAGGCTGGAAGTTTGAAAGTTACGAATTGACCACCGCACGCCGTTCTGCACAGATTACCGCTTGCGACTTGGAAGGTTTGCGCCGTGGGATTTATCACCTGATCCAATTGTGGAAAGGTCTTACCCGCCCCACCCTGCCCATTCAGAAAATCAAAAAAACTCCCTGGTTGAAAAACCGTATCACTCGCTGTTTCTTTTCCCCCATCAACCGCCCCCCTGCCAACCGGGATGAGCTGCTTGATGATGTGGATTATTACCCCGAAGCATACCTTGACCGACTCGCTGCATCCGGCGTCAACGGTCTTTGGCTCAGTGCGGAATTCGATCAGCTTGCAGGCACATCCTTCACCGGGGAAGCCGATGAAACAATGAAACGCCGTTGTGCAAAACTGCAGCAGACCGTCAACAAATGCCGCCGTTACGGAATCCGCATTTTCCTGCAGATGAACGGTCCCGCTGCCCGTCCGTACAACGACCCGCTGTTTGAAAAATATCCCATGATGCGCGGTTTGGAAGTTTACGGAACCGGCACATTCTGTACCTCTTCTGCAGAAGGTAAAGCCTATCTGGTGGAAGTCTGCCGCAACATCTTTACTTCCGTCAAAAATCTGGGCGGTATCCTCAATATCACATTGGGTGAAGGCGTGACAACCTGCGCCAGCAACGATCATACACGCTGTCCCCGCTGCGCCCACGTGGAATGGAAAGAAATCCTCCATCAGACCTGGCGTGCCATGCGGCAGGGGATGGATGAAGGCAATCCCGATGCCGATCTGATCTGCTGGCTTTATCTGGCTGCCCCGAAACATCTGGAAGAACGGGTCTATACACTCCTTGACGGCGTCCCTGACCGGGTGATCGTTCAGTTGAACTGCGAATCCGGCTCCATCATCGAACAGAACGGCAAGAAATATCAGATCGGCGATTACTGGCTGGCAACGGATACCCCCAGCGGCAACTTTTTCAAGTTTGCTGAAACCGCGAAAAAATTCAATGTCCCCATCTCCGCAAAATTGCAGGTCGGATGCTCTCACGAAGTCGCAACCGTCCCCTTTGTTCCGGTGCCGGGCATTCTTTACAGAAAATACAAACAGTTGAAAGAATTGAATGTCTCCACCGTCATGCAGTGCTGGTATTTCGGGAACTATCCCGGTCTGATGAATACTGCCGCCGGTCAGCTGGCATTTGAAACGTTCGAAGATTCCGAAGAGAAATTCCTGGAACGGCTCGCAAAACCGGAATGGGGCAAACATGCACGCAAAGTCATGGAAGCATGGAAACTCTTCAGTCAGGCATATACCAATTACCCCGCTACCAACATGTTCCAATACTACGGTCCGGTGGCAGACGGTATTTCCTGGCCTCTCTATTCCGAATTCAGCAACCGGGGCTTGAGCTCCACATGGCTGCTGGAACCGGAAATCAACGGCGATGCCATCGTGGAATGTCTCATGGAAATGGAACTGGAAGATGCCATCGTCCAGCTGAAAAAGCTCTCCTCCCTGTGGCACAAAGGTCAGCGCAAATACGATACTCTGCGGAAAGCCTTTGCCGATAACATGGATCGGACCCTTGACATCAATCTTGGACAGGCTCTTGACATTCAATTCAATTCCGCACTCAACATTCTCCAGTTCTATCATTTGAGAAATCAGATGACTGCGATCAAAGAAAAAGAGATCACGAACACAAAGAACATGTTGACTCTGACGGCACTCGATAACCGCCTCGGCTTCCATTCGGAAGCGGAAGGATACAAGTATTATCCCGACAAACTCAAATGGCGTCTGAAGCAATTGCAGCCGGATAATATTTCCGAAGATGATATTTACAAAATCGGCTCCGGCTGGGTCCGTGTGGAAAAAGGCGATTACCGCTGGAAAATCGACAAAATGGAAAACGGCATCCTTCGTCTGGAAATCGATATGAATGGCTACCTCGATGGCTTGGATGACGTATCCTTCGGCTTCGACGACAACGGCGGCAAATTCCCGCTTCTGTTCCACGCTGAACACGGCGGCAGAATTTACGACCAGACAAAATTGAAAGACTGCACCGTCATCACCGGCGAAAATGGCTGGAAAGTAATCGTCAACCTCAATCCGGATGATTATTCCGCACGCCGCCCGTTACGGTTCAATGTGATGCGTATTACGGATAATTACCAGACCCGTTACTCCTGGCCGGAAATGAAAGTCTTCCGTCCGGGCCGTTTGAACCTGATTTTCTATCAGCCGGCAAACATGGGCATTCTGGAAGAATAAAGGATTTCAGATTTCCATAAACTGCGGCTTTTTCCGCAATTCGGATGGTGTTGTATTGGAACGTTTTTTAATGAACCGTGCAAAATCAGACGAATTCTGAAAGCCGCAGTCATCGGCAATTTCTTTGATGCTCCGCATACCGGACCGAAGCAGAGACAAAGCCAGAGAAAAACGTTTCTGCAACACAAATTCGTGGAGCGGCACGCCCATGTATTCCGTAAAACACCGGCGGAAATGGTCGTAGGAAATGTTATACCCTTTCACGATGCTTTCCACATCAAGATTCTCTCCCGGCCGTTCCGTGATCCGATTGGTAATCCGGGTGATTAATTCCTGCATGGGAGCCTGTTTCCCCGGTGTATCGATGGCATCATAAATCGCTGCAATAAAATTTTCCACCATGGCAGAAAGTTTATAATTTTTCGACGGATTCGCAGAATGATACAACTGAAGCATATTCTGATGAATCATGATTAATTCCGAATAATCACTCAATTCACAGGTGCAGATACGCGGATCAAAAATTTCTTTTAATGATGTAACCAGCCACTCCGCACGGACACCATCCACAATGAACCACCGGTTGTCACGCAACGCACCATCCGCCGTCATCCAGCCCGATGTTTCCGATGGCTGAATCATGTACACAAACGGCGTTTTGATCCGCATTTTCCCGCACGGAAGTGCACGCAGAACATGATCTTTTCCCTCCATAATTCCCAGTCCAAAATAATTGTGAGGGCCGATACAGGTGCTGTCTTTACAGCTCAGAGTTCTGCCGACAAATGTCACTTTCAAGTCATCAAAATAATTCATACTCAATGCCCGGATTTGCATAACATTAACTAATTTTACATATTGCAAAAACATTCTTTCCGTGTATAATATACATTAAATGACACAGAATGTCAAATTAACATATCGTTTTTTGCATAGTTTGTTCAAAAAAAAAATAGAGTATTCAAAAAAAACAGAAAGGAAAAAATGATGAAAACAAAATGCATACTTACGCTCGCGTTTGTCATCGCTGTCGGATGCGTTCACGGCAGACCATTGAGCAAGCAACCCTGGCTGTCTCCCACGAATGAACGTTTCACATTTGCCGTCCCTGTGAATAAAGCACCGGTGATCGATGGTAAACTGGAAAAGGATGTCTGGGGCAATGTACCGCGTGCAAAATATTTCCATGTAAAAAGTATGCTCTCCAAATCCGTAACCAAACAGTCTTCTTTTCAGATTTGTTATGACAGCAAATATCTTTATCTTGCGGCTACCATGTGGGAATCCGATCCGGATAAGATTCGGGAAGGTTACAATGTCCGGGATGGATGGCCCCCGGTCACGGACCGCATCAATTTTATTTTCTCACACGAATATAACAGAAAAGGTTCCTGGCAGGACAGCCCGTACATGTTTCTGGTATTCGCCGCAGGTGGTATCCACCGCGGATTGTATAACGAACTTCCTGACAAAGTGGAAAGAACGTTGAAAGATACCACACAGGAATGGATCTCTGCTTATTCCAAAGACAAAACACGCTGGTATATCGAAAGCCGTATCCCGCTGGCATTGCTCAAAATCAAACCGGGAACAAAACAGATTTATCTGAACGTCCGCCGGGATTTGCAGGGCGACCCGAAAGCGGAAAAGGAAACGACTTGGAATCCACATGCCAATCCCCGGTTGGATGCACACAGTTTCGGGATCCTTTATTTTCTGCCATCTCAGGGCAAAGCAAAAAAATGGGAAGAACGGATCAACGGCAGACCGAAATATTCTTTTCAGAGCAGTATTCTGAACGTTCTGGCAAACCGGAAAGGAGAATATATCGGCGCAAAACAGCAATATGGAAATCTTCCGGGCTGGAGCGAAGCGGAAAAAACCATCGACAAACTCAAAGCAACGTACGATGCCGCATTCAAAAAAGATCCGTGGACAATTGACGATGCGTTGGATGATTGTTACATGGAATGGAAACATATTCTCGGCAAATTGGAAAAATCCGCTCCTTCAACACCATTCAAAGCCGAAACAAAAAATGCAAAGATCCTGTCTATCAAACTGAACGGAAATGTTCTGCCTGCTAAAAATGGAAAATATGATTTCTCCCTCATTTCCGGCATCAATAAACTGGAAATCGAAGCAGAAGCAACCGGCAATGATCCCGGTGTGAAATTTAATTTGAAATCTTCTCCGGAAACATCCGCCAATTTCTCTGCTGCCGCTCCCGATGCAAAAGAAATCAAAACGGCAGATGTGAAAAATGGATATCTCTGGTCCGGAAATCAGAAAAAAGTCATTTTCCGCCAGAACCTGATCTGGAACCGGAATTACGGCAATCACCCGCTGGCATTTCTCGGTCCCCTGGTGAAAGAATGGGGTGTTTCTCCCGGAGAGACCATGTTCTTCCATCATTTCATGTCCAACCCTATGAAAGACGGCAAATGCACCTACCAGTTGATCGCTGAGATCCCCGAAGGATTCACACGTGTGGATGACAAAACGGAAATCATCAACTTCAGACATTGGCCGACAAAGGATGTCAAAACCGAAAAAATCACATTCAAAGGTAAAAAATATATCCGTTACACTTATACTTGGAATCTGCCGGAAAAATTGTACAGAAATTTCCCCGCTCATACCCATGTGATCAGTTTCCGTCACGACGGATACAAATTCGCAAAAGGCGAAAAAGTCGATTTCCGGTTCCGCCGCCTTGTCAACGGCAGCACAACGGACGTTGTCAACGTGATCAAAGTGGCGGAATTGCCCCCGATCAACGGACGTCAACTCAAAAAGATCTTTTTCCCCCAATATGATATTTTCATGGGAGCCCATGTCTCCTTTGAACAGTTACAAGGCATGGCACAGGATGGTCAGAAAGCCGGGTTGAACTCCTTTATTCTTGACACGCCCTTCAAGTTCCAGCTGGGAACATCCTACATGAAAAGACATTCCTTCAAACAGCAGCTGTTCAAAAAGTATGGCAATAACAATCTGACATGGCCGCAGGGCAACCTGCCGCTCTGGGGTGCAGGCAGAGATACTCATTTGAATGCATTGAGAGAAAAGTACCCGGACCTCAAAGCAACCTACTACAAAGATACCGGCCCCATGGTCAAAAACTGGCATAACGAATTCTGTTTCTCTGCCGCAATGGGCAAATACCGTAACGAGTTCAAAGCCGCATTGAAAAAGGATATTGCCCAAATGTTGGAATACGGTATCGGCAGTTTCCTGTTCTATAATGATGAAAATTACCCCCACGGAGAAAAGGGCTATTGGCGGCATACTTATTGCTTCTGCAAAGATTGTAAAGAAGGCTTCCGTGCCATGTTCAAGCTCCCTGCATCCGAAAAACTGGATGACGAAATACTCGTGTCAAAATACGCCGGTCCGTGGGCAAAATGGTGGAAACGCAAACACAAAAAAGAATTGCTCGGTTTGACAAAAGAAGTTGCAAACGAACTGGGCGCAAAAATTCTGTATTATCATAACACTCACGATACAGAAGCCTTTGCCGAATCAAAAGGTCTGTATGATGTGGTATCAGTTCCGGTTCCAGGGCAATCTTATGTGGGCAGTGTCAATCAGCCCCGTATGGATGCACAGAAACGGGAAGCGGAAAAGATTACCGGCAGACATCAATCCACCGGTCAGATGCACACTTATTTCCCGGGGAAAAGCGGTATCACTTTGTATTCATCTGACAATTTCTTCTTCTATCCGAAAGAACAGAAATTGACCCTGATCCGGGAAACAGCGATCACCCATAAAGGAGCCTTCCTGGAATCCTCAGCCTTCTTCAGTGCCGGAGCCCTCTATTATGCGGGGGAAGCAACCCGCATGATCGCCGCATTCGAAGATTTGTTCCATGACGGCATCCGCGCCGATAATCTGGCAACGTCCGATGTCTTCAAGTACCCGAACCTGCTGGTGTTGAAAAAAGGAGATGAACGCCTGGTTCTGATTTTCAATGAAGGGCAGGATAAAGCCATAACCGGCACATTGAAGAATCTGAATTTGAAACCGGGTCAGAAAGCTCAGATTTGGGAATCCGGCAAGCCTTACGGCAAAGCCGATGTTATGAAAATCACCGTACAGCCGCAAGATGTGGTGGCGGTTCATATTAAATAAGAAATCAAGCAAGGAGAAGAATTCTTATGAAAACAATTCGTATGGGAATCCTGGGATGCGGCCCCCGCGGCATGCAGATGGCACGTATCACAAAATTGATCCCCGAATATTTTACATTGACCTGTATGAGCGATCTTGACGATGCAAGACTGGAAGATGCCGCAAAAGCATTTCCGGAAATCAAGCTCTTCAAGAGTTCCGATGAATTACTGGATTCCGGACTCGTCGATGCCGTGATCACAGAAGTTCCGCCTGCCATCCACACGGAATATGTGGTAAAAGCCCTTGACCGCGGTATTCACGTATTGGGCGAGATCCCGGCCGTCGACTCCATCGAAGAAGGCAATTATCTGTGGGAAAAAGTCAGTAAATCCAAAGCTCTGTATATGGCAGGAGCGAATCCCAATTACCGGGAAAAAACACGGTTCCTGATGGATTTGGAACGACAGGGAAAAATCGGGAAAGTCGCTTATATCGAAACCGAATATATGCACTATATGGTCGGCTCCGATGATACCTGGCGGAAAACTTACGAATCCTGCCGCTACTGTACACACAGTCTCGGACCGGTTTTGAAATTGATCAAATCCCCATTCCGCACTGTAAGTTGTATGTCCACTTACGACCGTGTCGGCAATGGCAACACACACAATGCCATGAGTTCTCTGATGCGCGCCGAAAACGGGATCGTCGTCCGATTCCTGACCGGTTTTGCAGTTCCCTATCACGGCTATCCCCATACCACAAAAATCTATGCGGAAAAAGGGATCATTGAACTGTACAACCAGAAAGCAAGATACTGGCTGCCGCCGGATATCAACCCCGCGCTGGAAGGACATAAGTTTGAGGAAATCCCCTTGACACCGGAAGGTACATCCCGCCCCGCTGACCTCAAGATCATTGATGAAGATCTGTTCTTCAAAGCACATTGCGGTCATAACGGTTCCGACAACTTCATGATGATGGATTTTGCCGATGCCATTCTCAATAACAAGCCCTCTCCCATCGGGATCAAAGAGGCTTTGGAAATGACATTGCCCGGTATTTATGCCGCAGAATCTGCACGCGAAGGCGGTGCGCTGAAGGAGATCAAATATCCCTGGGATTGATGGCAATAAAGCGGGAGCCGTTTCCGGCTCCCTGCGTCCGGATCAGATTTTTGGTTATCAAAATATATTGTAAATGGAATGAAAACGGAAGGAGTACACAAAAATGCAATTCGGGTCAACAAAAAACAAAAGATCAAAACGCGTTTTCACTTTGATCGAATTACTGGAGAATACTTCACATTTTTGCTGTAATGGAATGCGGAATATCCGGAAAATGATTGGGGTAGAGAGAATATCTTTTTCACCTGCACACGTGCAGGTGAAGCCGTACGGCTTCACCTTGATCGAACTGTTAGTCGTGATTTCAATTATCGCCATCCTCGCTGCAATGCTGTTACCCGCACTGGGCAGATCAAAAGAACAATCGAAAGATTCCGTATGCAAGAACAATCTGAAACAAATGGGACTTGCACTGAATTCCTATACTGTTGATTTCAATAATCAAATCATCATCCACTATGAAACACCGGCAGCCTTGCGTGATCAACACATTTACAATTACTGGTGGGCAACACTGAAAACATACAAATACGGGCTCGACTTCGATGTCAAAAAGTATCGGAGCGGGTATCCCCACGGAACCATGATGTGTCCCGCCGAAAGAAAATGGGGACCCACAGATTGGAATACCGGCTCACAAACATCATTCCACGCCACACACTATATTGCAAACTCGGAAGTCATCGCCTGGCAGCAAGCCAGTGGAAAATATGCAAATGCATCCGTCCCGAGATCTACCACTTATATTGTCAAGCCTAGCATCGCAATCACAGTCGGTGACAGACAATGGCCCAGTGACTTACACAACAGCCCATGTATGTTCCGGTTCCGTCATGGCGCAAAAATGGATTACCGGCAACCGGTAAGCAATAAGCATGAAGCCGACTATAATATGGATGCCGGCCCTGCCAATATTCTGTATTTTGACGGACACGTCACCCCGCAAACCATGCAACAATTGAAAAAATTCCCCGGCGGTTGGAACAACAGTGTAACCCATGCCGGATTTAAAAAGTAATTTTATATTTCCGTAACAAGGCCCGGTCCGGATCATTCAAAATCCGTTCCGGGCTTTTTTTATTTCCTCTTTGCCGGAGCCGTTTTCTTTTTCACAAGATGGGCCGCCGGGCGGATGGAATAACAATAAAATGCATCCGCCGCAAGAAGATGGGTATAGGCAAATGCCTGCATCGTTTCTTCTGCCGGAATCACAGGAACAATATGTTTCTTTCCGTTTACTGTGTATTCGGCATTCAAAGACAACGTAATGGGCTGATTCTTTTTCGGCGCATTGGTCAAGTAAAAACGGACGTCACCCGATTGTTTGCCCGCCGGAATGACTGCTTTGCCGATGGCGGTCAATTGGGGTGACGTAATCTTCACCTCGCCATTGTATCCGTCTTTCCGTTGAATATGAATATGTATTTTGCCTTCGCCGTTACGTTTCAAAGCAAGCACAGAAGATCCGGCAACCGCAATCACAGACGGCTGCGGGGCACGCATCTGGAGCGTAAAAAAGTGATCATTGCCGTTAAATGCAGTCCGGGAATAAAGCTGTAACGTATAATCGCCATCAGCAGGGAACGTGACATCCAGCAGAGAATCGGTTTGGCGGCGGCAGAGGTCAAGATCCAGACTTTGTGCAAAATCATCATTTTCAGCAATGACTTTCTCATTAGCATCCCGCAAAACCAGTACGCCATCCAGAGGCGAATCCAATCGGGCGGAGAAAAGTTCAAAGATCGCCCGCTGTCCTTTAACGGCTTTCACCTTGAAAGACACGCCGTGTTGATTACGCAGAACACCTTTGATATCCAAACCTTTCTTAAGGCTGACTGAGGAAATACAGCCGGGCACATTCTTCATGGAATATGTCTGTTTCATTGCCTTGTAACCGGAAACATTGCGGTACGGTTGATAGGGCACATGCCCTTCGGTGACAGCAATACGATACACAAAATCCGCACGTCCGCGCTTGATGCTGTCCGATACATGGAGCGTATACTTGCTACTCTTTTTTGCGGTGAAACGCAAGACCGGGTCGGGATGATGATATTCATCATCGGCGGCGGCGACCTCCCTGCCCTCTGCATCGCGCAAAGTCAGGATACCCTGAAAATGTCCCGGCACAGCATCGCCAAGATAAGGGGAGAGTTCGGATGCACACATGGCAAAACTGTACGTTTTTCCGGCATCCAGCATCACAGGGAACACATCGGTTTCGCCGGGCATGATCTGCCCGTTGAGGACAACGGGGTATCCGGTGACCGCTTTCACTTCCGGCTTTTTGGCAAATGATGGGTAATACAGCGGTTCCAGCACCTGCACTGCACCATCCACAAAGAACGTTTTTTCATTGGAGATATTCATACCGGAAACCAATCGGATCCAATATTTACCGACTGGCGCATCCGGTGCGATTTCGATATCCAACAGCACCCGGGTGGCAATGGATGGTGCCTGCTGCAGCGGATTGGTACGGACAAAAAGGCTTTCTGCCACAATGGACCGTTCCAGCAAAGGCTGCATCTCCAAATCATCCAGCCACGGATGTTTGCGCCAGACTTCCCCTTCCTTGTTTTCCGGGACGGGGAGTTTTTCCATTTTCCCGGCATAAATATTTTTCATAAACTGGGTAAGATATTTGCGCTGGGTTTGATGAAAATAGCCCATGTAGGGAATCCGGACTGCGGACTTTAATTTGATCCCCGGGTTATTGGACAACAAAGTCACTCTGCCGCCGAAGCCCTGTCCACCGGCAATCACACGCACCATGGTTCCCCGCTGCCCGCCGGAGGGATAAAGATAGCCGAGAAATGAAGGTGCCGCACACAATACACTGCAGGCGAATACAACACTTAAAGTTAAAAATGATTTTTTCATTTTGCACCTCCATTGACTTCCGCATCCGGATAAATTTCCCGCAATCGGCCTGCACTGCTTTCTTTCGGCAGCAGAGGCTCATTCACGCCGGTAAATGTGGGAAATTTGGAATCGGGATCAATACCGCACCGTTCCAGAATAGAGCCCAGCAAATCCTGCGGAGCAACAGGGCGGGTAACAACGGTCCCGGCAACGGCATCGGAGACACCAATCACTTTTCCGCCTTTGAATCCGCCACCGGCAATCAGAGCGGAAAAACATTTCGCATAATGGTTGCGTCCGCCATTCCAAGGGGCTTCCCATTGAATACGGGGCGTGCGACCGAATTCACCGCTCCACCAGACAATGGTCGTTTTCAATAACCCTTTCGCAGTCAAATCTTCGAGCAAAGCCGCCAATGCCTGATCCATTTCCGCCGTCCGTTTTTTCATGGACTCAAAATGTTTCTTATGGGAATCCCAGCCCTGGGCATTGATGGTGATATACGGCACACCGGCTTCCACCAGACGCCGGGCAACGAGACATGCCTGTCCGAACTCATTCCGCCCATATTTTGCACGCATTTCGTTGCTTTCCAGAGAGAGATCAAAAGCTTTGGCGGCGGAACCTTTCATCTTTTTCACGGCTTCGTTCCCCGCCTGATCGAATTCCGCCAATTCGGGGATATTGTATCCGGCGCCAAAACGGTCGAATTGCTTCAACGCTTCAAATTGCATATCGATCACCGACTGCTTGAGATTTCCCGGCGGCGTGATGCCATCCACACTGAAACGGTGTGCATTGGGATTGCCGCCTGTCACAAGGGGCTTATACTTTTCCCCGAGGAATCCTTCCTCTGCAAAACGCCCTTTCGGTTTGGTCAGAACAATATACGGCGGCAAATCACCTTTGTAATTCTGACTTTTATAAAACGCAACCATCGCCCCGATGGCTGGGAAGACTTTGCCGGACCCCGGTTCACGCCCCGTCTGCATCAGATAACTGGCAGTTTCATGTCCGTTATGACGATGGGTCATAGTCCGGATAATCGCATATTTATCCGCATGTTTAGCAAGATTCGGCAGCATTTCACTGATTTCGATTCCGGGGACATTGGTCGGAATGGCTTTCAAGCCGTTGTTGTATTCCTTTCCGGCTTTCGGCTTCGGGTCGAAGGTTTCCAACTGTGAGGGGCCGCCCCATACCCAGATTTCAATCACCGCTTTCGCCGGAGGAGCGGAGTTTTCCTGTGCGGCAAGAGAAAAGATTGACAGGGCAATCAAAGTCAAAGTAAAGATTTTTTTCATAATGTCACCTGCCATTTCAATGTTGATAAAGAAATTCTTTGGAATTGACTAACACCCACGGCATCCGCCCGAAAAGCTGATTATTCTTTTTCGACATCTCTCGAAAAATCTTCCGCTCTTCTTTCGTGGGCGGACGGGAATAGAACAGCATGTAAAGCCCTGCAAATCTATCTTTCACCGTTCGCAAATGCGCCCGATGAATGTTGGATAAACGTCGGTTCAAATCCCCCGAATTGAACAGGAACAACCGTTGTTCGGCGGTAATGATACTTTTCCGTTCTTCCGGCACACCCGAATCGCGGGAAGGTCTGCCGAATAACATGAGGAACTGATCCGTCACAGAACCATCCGGCAATGCCGCCGCCCGGTTGTTGTAATAAGAAAACGGTTCCGGAATCACACTGAGATAAGTATAAATCTGCCCGCTGATCTGCGCAATGGAATCGGCTAGCACTTCCGCATCCAGTCGACGGATGGGATACACAGCAGCCGCTTTCTTCATGGCGGCATAATCCCCATCACACAAACTGCCGACACGATACGCCGCTGATGTGCAGATTTCCTGCATCAGCAAACGCAGATTATAACCATTTTTGCGGAATTCTCCGGCCAGATGCTGAATGATGCGCTCATCCACCATATCGGATCCATAAATCCAGCGCCATACCCGCCGGACGCCATTCTGTGCAAACGCCTCCTGCTGAATTATATCCTTGATCAATGGTGCACGCAAATCCGCCGACCCGGGCAGAATGGAATAGACAATTTCTTCTTTCCATTCTCTCGTGCTTTTGAAACGAATGGCAGAAAATGCGTTAAGGAACTGTTCCTTTTCTTTTGCGGACAACTGGGCAAAACGTTTTCCAATCAGGAATCTCGATGCGGCATCCGCAATTTCCTGCGGCTGCTTTTTCGAAACTGCACGGAGAAAATTGACATACCCGTTCCGGAAATTGCTGCCGTCGGCAAGAATCAGAGCGGACGCCAGTTTATCGTATGGCATATTGGTCCGCAATGCGTTATAGATGGTTTGTGTGTAAAGATATGCGGCATTGGGCCAGAGATTGATGGGAAACTCGGATTTGATCCGTAATTCATCGCCGAAACGCATCGTTATAAACATGGCACATTCTTCCGACGTCAACAGTTTCTGCACCAGCATTTTCTGTTTCTGCGGTCTTTTATCGGCAAGATAGGAAGAGGCTTCGGCGGGAGTCGGCACGCGTCCGACAAGATCAATATACAAGCGTCGGACCATGACAGAATCGGAGGCTTCCAGTGCGGGTGTGATTTTTTCTTTCTGCCAGAAGTCATACAGGAAATTATCGAACACCGATTCTGCTTTTGGTGGAGCATTTTTCAGATAAATATTCTGCGCGTGCAAGGCAGAAAAGGTGAATACCGCAAACAGGGGCAGCAAATACTTGTACAGAATCATAATACACCTTCATTTCTGTTGTTTTGATTCAAGCCGACATTACAATAGCATTTAAATTGGACTTTTCAACTTTATTTTTTTCTTATCCGGCGAAAAAAACGGCGGAAATCAACCGAATTTTATAACATTTTTCATAAATCAGCTTGACAAATGAAGAAAAAAGCGATATTGTTCTGCAATATATAATTTAGATATATAAAATAACGAAGGAAACAAGCAGGAATTATGAAAAAAATCTTATTCACCGCAGGGATCATCCTGCTGCATTCTGCTCTCTCAGCGCAAATGAAAGAATTGTCATTCTATGAAGTGCGCCCGAAAAGCGGCAACATCGTCATCGACGGCAAAATCGATGAAAAAGCATGGCAGAACATCCCCGTTCACGGCAATTATTACGAATATTGGAAGGAAAATCCAAAGCCCGGACTTCTCAAAACCACCTACCGCATGGTCTATGACGAAAAAGGCCTTTATATGGCAGTGGTCAATTACGATGACAACATGCCAAGACTCCGGCGCGAAATTACCGAATATGACAACCTGAATATCTGGACCGATGACTGCGGGGAATTTTACTTTGATCCCCAGGCGGACGGCATCAGTTATACAAAAATCACCATCAATGCCAACGGTGTTTATCATGATATGCGCCGCCAGGATACCGCCGTTTATCTCAACGAATGGAGCGGATACGGCACAGTCACAGCCGCCTCGGTCGGCAAAGATGCCTGGTATATCGAAGCATTTTTCCCCTGGTCCGTCATGAACGGTACTGGTAAAAACGGCGCACTCTGGCAGTTCTGCCACACCCGTTATTCCTGGACGAAAAAATTCCGCGGCATGACATCATCCCCCGGCGGCAACTACAATGCCACAGACAAATTCGGCTATCTCTATTTCTCCGATGGCAAGACCGCACTCGATCCGGCAAAAATCGGCTCTCTGCTTCAGACAAAAGCCGCCGTCCCCTGGTGTATCCCCTGCGGCAATACCTTGCTCAGCTGCACAAGTAAATTGTTGAAATACGATGATCTTGCAGAATTGATCAAACAGGAAAAAGAAAAATACCGTCTCGGACTGATGGAAATTACAGCATTGAATGATAAATCATCCGAAAAACTTTTGCAGCAGCTCCGTAAAGATGTTGCGGAAGCCGAACCCTACGGCGGCATGGTTCTGTACAATGCCTGTCTGAAAGCAAATCACGCCATTTTCAAACTGAAATGGCAGATCCTCCTCAAGAAAAATTATCAATAACATAAAGGTGACTCATGAAAAAGACTCTACTTCTCACCGGAGCACTCCTCGCTGCATCCCTCGTTTCTGCCAGACATGACGGCTGGTATGTCAACACCCTGACCGAAAATTACAAGACACCCCATTTGACCTGGGATAAAACCATGCAGCCCTTGAAAGTGCTGTTCTTTATCCAGCCCACCGGCGCCCGCGATGTTATCGAACTGGCGCAGCGCATGAATATCAAATACACGCCGTTCATTACGGATACCTATTATTCTTATGCATCGGAAAGCGTTTACCGCGCCTCCCTCACCGGCACTTCCGAAGCCGAAAAAAATGAAGATCTCCGTCAGAAAGCGGATCAGGATCTGGATGTGATTTTCATTGGCAATGCCCCGTTCACTAAAGTTGCACCGGATGCCCAGTTCCAGATGTTGATGAAAGTCCAGAGCGGAACCGGCTTGGTTGTCCATGCCACCCGTCTCCCGTTCAAGGAATTGACCGCAAAACCGCTTCCCCTGCCCGCATTTCTGGATGAAGTTCAGCTGCCGATGGATAAAAAATACATCAAAGCCTATCAATTCGGCAAAGGCAGAGTCCTGATGATCCGGCATCCGCAGCAATATGCAGTGGCAGCTCTTTCCAACACATACAGCGCCGCGGATAACCGGGCAAAGGCTCGTCAGGAAAATGATTATGTGTTCCTCACCCGTGCTATGCAGTGGGCTGCGGGCAAAGATATTTCCGTCGGCAAAGTGGAAGACAAAGGCAATTACCTTGCCGCTCCGGATGGAGCCCAGTATCGCATCCGTGATGAATTCAACAACATTCTGGATCAGGGCACAGTCAAAAACGGCAAAATCGCCCTGAAAGAATACGGGAACGGCAAATATTTCTGCGACATCATCCGCAAAGGCAATGCCGCCGGGGTGTTTGCTTTTGAACGTCAATCCGCCATCGGCAAAGCAACTCTTGCCGTTTCTTCCAAATATCTTCGCGGCAAAGCTCCGTTCAAAGGCACATTCGCGCTGGAAAAAGCAGCCGCAGAACCTTTGACATTGACTTTGACACTGAAAGATTCTCCCCACAGCCGGATCTGGGAAGAAAAATCAATCACCATCCCTGCCGGCAAAACAACCGTTGCGTTTGAGTTCAAAAATTACCGTATGCCGACAGAAGCCGGATTCCTTTATGCAACAATCCGCAACGCAAAAGGCACCATTCTGTACAACGCCGATCAGGCAATGTTTTTCCCGTCAACCATTCTGCCGGAATATTATCAGGCAACATTCGGTACAGCCTCCAGCATCAACATGGCAAATCAGCTGGTGGATAATATGGGCTTCGGTCTGGCTCTCGGATACAGTGACGTTGATGGTGTCGCAGAAAAAAATGCACAGAAAAACCTGCAGATGATCACTTATCTGATCCGTGTCGCACTCTCCAAAGGCGATAAGGGCGAAGTCAAATTGCAGATCCTCGGTAATACCCCGGAAGCCAAAGAAGCCAAAAAAGTCAAAGACATGAGCATTTACAACCCCGTCATGCGGGAAAAATGGAAAAACTATGTCTTGAAACGCTTGGATAAAATCATCAACTTCTCCCCCATTCTCTACAGCCTGGGCGACGAAAACGTATTGAATTATTACGCAGGCTACGGCGCATCCGACCTCCCCGCATTCCGCGCCTTCCTGAAAAAGAAATATAAAACCATCGGCAATCTCAACGACAACTGGAAAACCTCCTATGCAAATTTCAATGTCGTCCCCAACCGGGATCTTTCCGTCTCCCTTAAGGATAAAAATTATCCCGAATGGAACGACCACATTGAATACATGGAACAGCAGTTTGCGGATATTCACCACTACACCGCCGAATTGATCAAATCCAAAGCCCCGTTCGCTCAAGTCGGACTGGAAGGCACTTTCGGCAATATCAATTTTGAATTGATGATGGAAAAACTTGACTGGTGGGGCCCCTACACCAATGTATTGGAAGACCAGGTACTCCGCAGTCTTTATCCCAACGTCCCCCGCTTTGTCTGGTCCGGTTATCACGGCGAACGTGCCATGAAATCCCCGCTGATGAGCCGCTATCTCCTGCTGGGCTCCGTCAACGGTAATGGCTGGTATGCAACCGCAACGGACTTTAATCACGACATTCTTTCCGTTGACCAGTCCCCCTCTTTTGAAAAATCTTTCATGGATGAATTGCAGAGATTGCGTCTGGGACTCGGCCGCACGCTGGTTGCGAATCCCATGTACGATTCCAAAATCGGGATTTATTGGAGCCACGTCTCCCGCCGTTCCACAAAAGTGGATGAACGCTGCATTTCCCCCGATACCGGTATTGCGCCGGTCATCAACTTCTGCAACGAAACGGGCGCAGGCTTTGAATTCGTCACAGCAAAAACCGCAAAAGAACGTCTCCCCAAAATGAAAGTATTGCTCATCATGGGCATCAATGCCATGAGCGATAACGAAGCGAAAGCCATTTTGGACTATGTAAAGAAAGGCGGAACCGTCATTGCCGACTTTGCCCCTGCCCGACTCAATGAAAATCTTGCCGTCCGCAAGAATAATCCCCTCGCCCCGCTGTTCGGCAATCAAACTTTGCTGAAGCCCGGCAAGTATGTTGTCAAACCGATCACCATCCCCGGACTCAAAGCCTCCCAAGCGATGATCGACCCGGAAGGTAAATTGATGGAAGTCAGAAGATACGGCAAAGGCAAAGCCATCCTGACCAACTTCAATTTCGGTATCGTTGCAACTTCTGCCGATAAATCCACACCCTTCGGCGTTTTCCTCCGCAAACTGCTGACCCAGCACGGCGCGGTCATTCCTTACAGCCAGACAAATCCGGAAAGCATCTTCCGGGTCAGAAACGGCAAGGACTTCACCCTGCTCGGCGTTTATCTGAATAAGGATAACAGCAAGACAACAATCAATCTTCCTGCAGCAAAATACATTTATGAAACCGGCGTCGGCTTCCTCGGCAAGCAGGCGAAAATCACTGCCGACTTCACACGGGCTGTCCCCCTCAGAGTGTATGCGGCATTCGATAAAAAACAAGCGGCTCCGGTAGTGACTGCTCCGGCATCCGTGAAGGCTGGCGACAACATCCTTCTTTCTTACAAAAATCTGCCCGCAGGCCGTACCATTGTAATCCGCGTCTATGGTCCCGACGGCAAAGAAATGCCCGGCAGAACGGTTGTCACCGGCACAGAAAAAGGCAAGGAATACAGTTTCGGCGTTCCCTATAATGCCGCCAAAGGCAAATATAAATTCGTTGTCATGGACCACATTACCGGGCTCAAGGCAGAAAAAACAGTCAACGTAAAATAAGGATTGTGACAATATGAAAATTCAATATTTTCTTACACTTGCAGCTCTTACGGCGGCAATGGCTCTCCCGGCACGGGAACCGAATATCAAACTGAAAGAAACCAAAGTCGATCGCAAAGGAGTTAAATTCGACCGGAAGACATGGAAAGTTGATTTTCATCACTCCGCATTGACATTCCAGAATACCATTACAGCAGACGGCAAACTCTCCACAAAAGCGTGGGATGATTTTATGCTTGGCGTTGCACACGGAACCATCAACAACGGTTCCTGGGATGGATGGAATTTCATCATCGTGCAGAGCAACAATGCAAAAGCAAATCTCCCGGCAAAGGAACCGGTTAAGAAAATCGATCTGGTCCGGTATACCGATGGTGCTTCTCTGAATCTCAGCTGGACAGCCGGACAAATGCGTATTTATCAGCCTGCCAATTCCCCCAAATGGCTGTATGTGAAAGTCAACATTCCGGATGGCATCAAAAACGTGACCTTGCGTGTGCGTCCCGGTGGAGCTCATTACAACATCAAAGGCAGAGAACGCATGATCCGTTACAACGGGAACGATTACAAAAGCGTCAACAAGCCGTCCGCCCCGATTGCAGTCGCAAAAGAGAACGGAGGCATGGCATTCTTCAGCCGGAATTATAATGAAAAATACGGCAATCTTCTGATTTTCGAACCGGAAAAGACAGCAAAAATCACTTACCTGTATGAAAATCCGATTCAGGTCACCTTCCACACAAAACCGGGCGTGAAAGAAATAACATTCGGGCTCAGCTATTTTGCCAACGAAGATGCAGAAAATGTCATCAACCGTTTTCTTGTGGAACAGCTCAAAACCGCAGAAAAAGCCATGGAATCCATTCAGTGGGATAAAGCACCCGATTTTGCAGAATTCACACGCAATGCCGCACAGGTCAAAAAACTGATAGCCGCCTTACCGGAAACAAGCAAGGAAAAAGCCGCATTCGCAAAAGAATTGGCATCCATCGAAAAGGCATACACTGCAGCGAAAAGTAAAAATGACGTTTCCGCCTATGCCGATGCGCTGGCGCGACTCCGCACACTTCAGAAAAATGTAGGCAATCATGCCATGAAAAATTTATAAAATCAATCTTAACAGAAGGAATAATTATTATGAAAGTCCGTTACTTGTCCGTTGAAGGTCCCAACATTCTCAAACTCCGGGAAAAGGATTACGATCCCGCAACCCTCGGAGATGATGAAGTCCTCATGGAAACCGCATACAGTGCCGTCAGCGCAGGTACAGAACGCGCCTGGATCACCGGCAATTCTCACAACCCCGGTCAGAAATATCCCCATGGAATCGGTTACAGTGCCGCCGGTACTGTGCTCAAAGTCGGTAAGGATGTTACCAATCTTGCCGTCGGCGACCGCGTTCTGGTCAATGCTTTGGGACACCTTTCTCACGGTGTGGAAAAAGCACACAAAGTATTCAAACTCACCGATGAACGTATGGATCTGAAAAGTGCAGCATTTTCTTACATTGCATCCTTCCCCCTGCTGGGCGTAAGAAGATTGCGTCTGGAAATGGGCGAAAGCGTCATGGTCGCCGGACTGGGCATTCTCGGCCTGTTGGCTGTCCGTTATGCCGTTCTTTCCGGTGCGGCTCCCGTATTCGCTGCGGATATGGACCCGGCACGCCGTGCGAAAGCATTGGAACTCGGAGCCGATAAAGTCTTCGATCCCTCCTCCCCCACTTACATTCAGGAAGTGATGGAAGCAACCAACGGTCAGGGCGTGGATGCCGTCGTGGAAGTAACCGGTATCGCCGCCGCACTGAAACAGGTGCTGAAATTCACAAAGCCGAAAAAAGGCAGAATCACGCTCCTCGGCTGTACCCGTGTTCCCGATGCGCCCATCGACTTCTATCTGGATGTACACCTGCCCGGTATCACGCTGATCGGTGCTCACACAAACAACCGTCCGGCATACGAATCCACACCCGGCCAGTGGACTGCATTCGATGACTTCCGCACATTTGAAAAATTTGTAGCATCCGGCAGAGTCAATATGGATCAGATCATTTCCCGTGTGGAAAAGATTGATAATTACAGCGAAGTATATGACTCAATCATCAATGGCAAAAATCCGCCCTTCGGCATTGTCTTTGATTGGAAAAACTGAAGATGAAAAGAATACGTATTGCTCAAATCGGTGTAACACACGAACATGCACCTGCGGTCATCAATTCACTGAAACTCCGCAGCGATCTTTTTGAAATCGTCGGCGTCGTGGATGACACTGAACTATGCAAAGATTCCCCACACATGGGCGGGTCAATACAAGATGAATATTACAGCGGACTCCCCGTGAAAACCATGGAAGAAGTCCTGAACGATCCCACCATCGAAGCGGTCACCGTGGAAACGGCAAACCTGATGCTGACACCTGTCGCCCTGCAGTTCATGGAAAAAGGAATCCCCATCTACATGGATAAACCCGGCTCTCCGGATCTCCAGTTGTATAAAAAACTTCTGGCTGGCTGCAAAGCAAAATCCCTCCCGTTCCAGATCGGATACATGTTCCGCGTCAATCCGGCGTTTGAATTCGCGCGAAAAGCCATTCAGAAAAAGTTGATCGGCGATTTGACTTTTATGGAACTGGATATGAATCACTGTTACGGCGGAGAACCGTATCAGGAATACATGCGCAGACTCCCCGGCGGGATCATGTATAATCTCGGGTGTCATTTGATCGACTTTACCGTCCGGACTCTCGGCGCACCACAGAGAGTGACACCGTATCTGCGCAGTGTCAAAGGCGATGCGCCCGATACGCAAAATCTCTGTATGGCAGTATTGGAATACGAAAATGCACTCGTCAATATCCGTGCCTGCAGCAAAGCTCCCATCTGCGATTATGCAAATGGCAGAACCATGACCATTGAAGGAACGAACGGCAGCATCTTCTGTAAACCGCTGGAAATCATCGGCGGTCCGAAAGAACAGGAGTTGGAACTGCATATCCATCAGGAATGCGGCGACTTCCCTGCCGGACGTCATTTTATGCGTTTTGCTCCGCCCCGTGACCGTCATGAAAAACAGCTGGAAGAATTTGCCGCAACGATCCGCGGCGAAGCAAAAGAAACATTGACAAGAGAACATGATCTTCTGACCCATGAAGTCATTCTTGCCGCCAGCGGTTTTGAAAATATCGTCATCGGCAAAGAAACTCTCTGAACCGGATATTAATTGATCCCCCATGTTCCGGGGCGCTGAACATGCCCCCGGAATATGGCATAAATGTCAATCAAGCAGAGAAAACAATTCCCGGGTAACGGCGTTATGAATGAGACCGGATGGCATGTTTTTTCTCCTTCTCTTTACAACGCATTTCTATATCAACTGCGGTGATTTCTTTACTGTTGTTCAACAACATGTGCAATGCCGTTTTGCCGTGGATCACACTGTTATCTTCCAGCTCCACTGCAGCTTTCCCGGCAAAAGTATTATCGTTGCATTCCTTCCCGTACCGGATCAGAAAAATATCCTCCGGACAGCGTAACGAATGTTCCAGCATATATTCCCATGCTCCGGAAAATGCCGGTTCCGTCAGAAGAATGCAGTCCGGCTTGAATGTTTCCAACCGGGACATGGCACGATATCCGTCTTCCCGCTCTTCTTCCACAATTTCAGTCTGTAATCCGTGCTTTTCCATGAATCCGGTCATGATCCGTTTGAGCGCACGGGAGATATTCAGTTTCCCCGGACGAATAATCAATGCCGGACGTTTACAGCCGTGCTTCACTGCCAATTCCAGTGCATCCAGAAGCTGCGGCTCAAAATTGGTTGTCACCTGCCCGTACTTCCCATTCAATTCATAATTTCCCACTACAACAAGATTATCTTTGCATTTTTTTCCTGCCGCTTTCAATAACTCATCATCCACATTGCCGGTGATGATCAAGCCTTCCCCCGGGCGCGGCACGAACCAACGCAGAAAATCCTCCCGGCTCTTCCCCATACAGACAACGACCCGTAAACCAAACTGTTCCGCCTCGTTGATAAGTCCGACCAGAATATTGTAATAAAACGGGTGATAATGCTGATAAGTAAGGACTGCATACCATAAATTGCCGACTTCGGAAACGTTTTTCACTCCGGTCACATACACACCGCACCCGATCCGTTTTTCCACAAGCCTATCGGCGATCAACAAATCAACGGCAGCCGCAATCGTACGCAATTCCGCTTTGTAGATCTCTTTCAGTTTCCGGTAGGAATAAAAACGGTCCCCTGCCTGATATTTCCCCAGTACCAATTCCCGTTTCAATTGTTCATAGATTTGAGAATACAATGGGGTGGCGGAATCACGTTTTAATTGCTCCGGGATCAGATACTGACTCATGTTTATGTGATTTCCTTATATTTCACCGGAAAATATTCCGAGATTACACTTGCTGCAGTTAAAGAATATACATCTTTTTTTCTATTTGTCAAGAAATTTTCCGATAAACAGAGAAAAACTGCTGCAACTTCACACTTTTTACAATTTTATTTGCCATTTTTCCTTGACAAATCTTAATTTACCTGTTATATTAACACCAATGTGTTGCATATTAGTACAACAGTTATAAAAAAAACAAGGATACAACGCGATGAAACCGATCGAAGTAAAAACCATTCTTATGGACGTGGATGGAACAATGACGCGTGTCATCAATCCGAAACAGGAACCGCAGCACCATTTCTGGAATATCCTCGTCAACATGGTCATGAAAAAATACAATCTGACCACCGAGGCGGCAGAAGCAAAAATCCGTTCCTGCGGCGATCCCGATCAGCAGTGTCTTTCCACGCTTCTGGCACCGTTGAATATTGGCAAACAAACTTATTTTGATGCGATTGCAGAAGGCTTTTCCCATACCATTGAAGTGCCGGAAGATACCATTCTTTTCTTCCAAGCCATGCAGAAAAAAGGCATACCCGTCTGTACTGCGACCACCAATCCGCCATTCTTTGCCTGCGCAAAACTGGCAGTCGGCGGAATCGCAACGATCTATGGATGCAAGTATCTGACACGGCATCATTCCGGCAATGAATTCAATGATCCGCAGGGAAAATTCTCCCCCCACTTCTTCCCGAATATTCTCAAACATCACGGATACGATCCGGAATATACTATGATGATCGGCGATGAACCGAAACGGGATCTTTACCCCGCTTTGGAAGCAGGAATCCGCCATTGTGTGATTATCGACCGGAATCAGCAGGAAGATATCATCGAGAAAGATGGCGGTATCTTTATCCGTGCATACAGTGTGCTTATCAACAAAATTAAAAATACAGGAGGTTGAAAATGAAACGGAAACAGAAAGATCAATTTACTCTCATCGAACTGCTGGTTGTCATCGCCATTATCGCAATTCTCGCTGCGATGCTTCTGCCATCCCTGAATCAGGTAAAGGCCCAGGGTGTAAAAACCCACTGTCTGAATAACCTGAAACAGGTATCCCTTGCCTATCAGGGGTATGCCCATGATTACAACGATTACATCTTCCCCCAGGCAAGCGAAAACTCTGCCGGGGAAAGTGCGAACAAGGGAATTCTCTGGTACAAGGAAGACAGTCACCTCTGGAGCTATCTGAAAAACCGTCAGGTTACTCAGTGTAAAGCATTTTATAAAGATGTTTCTCTCACTTGGGGCGGTCCCAATTACGGAACGTATGCCATTGCCCGCGCATTCTCTCTGGGCTATGCAACCTCCACAAAACAGGGAACTAAGACGACAACCGTCAAATCCCCCTCTTGGAAAGTGCTGATTGTGGAACACCGTTATCCCACGGATGGATTCGACTACAGTCACTTGAAAATTGATGAAAACAACTCCGGTTACAGTTTCCGTTTCCTCCACAACAACACCATGAACCTGCTTACTGTGGATGGACGTGTTGTCAACGTAAAAAAATGGCATATTCTTGATGCAACCAACGACCGGCTTTATGCTGAGTTGCTCAATCCGGATGCAACAATCAAGCCTGCCTCATTCAATCCGTAAAACAAATTGATACATAATATGGAGTTACATCAATGAAAAACAAACTTCGCAACACTCTGCTTGCTTTGCCCGTCGCCATGCTTGCAGCCGAAACACCCGCAGCCGCGCCCGCAGATACATTCATCATCCCCAGAATCGAAACCGCGTCAACCGGATATAAACTCGATGGAAGTCTGAACGATAAAGTCTGGCAGAATGCAGCCATCATTCCCAATTTTACACACGTCCGCTTCGGTGAGAAAATTTCCGATAAAACCATCAGCAGTAAAACAACTGTCAAAATGTTTTATGATGTGGATGCCCTTTATCTCGGATTCACATGTCACGAACAGAACATCAAAAAAATCGTGACGGGGCTCCCCGCCGGGCAGACAGTAGACGTCCCCATCGGCGGCAGCGATGACTGTCTGGAAATGATGATCTTCCTCCCCGGATCCGATTCCGTTTATTATCACATGCGTCTCGTTCCCTCCGGCGCAAAGGAAGATGCACGCAATATCTACCGCGGTCCGGGCGATTTCCGGCGTGACAGTTCCTGGAATGGCGACTGGACGGTAAAAACAAAAATTGATGAAGCCGCAAAGCTCTGGACCGCAGAAGTGAAAATCCCCTTCAAAATGTTTGCGGAAGCCGAAGCCGGATTCTTCAGCACCACACCTGCGAAAGGCGATAAAATCCGGATCAATCTGGGCAGAGTCAGTTCTCCCGCTGCCGAAACAACCACCTGGCAGGATGGCCCCAGAGGTTTCCACAGCAAGTTTGCAAACTGCACCTTCGCCGGAATGTCTTTCGGTGATATCCAGTTGATCAAGCCGGAAAATCAGCGTATTGTCAACGGTAAAAATCAATATACCGTCACCCTCTGCAACAATGCAGCACGACCCGTTAAAATCCGTGTAGTGGCAAAGTTGACCGAAGATGAAAACGATCCCGTGAAACGTGCCGAACAACGCCGGAAACGTCATTGGATCAAACCGTTCCGCACCACCACGGTTCTGGATCAGACTTATGACCTGAAAGCAGGCGAGAAAAAGCCCGTTACCGTTGCGTTCGAAATCAAGGAAGGCGGAGAGAAACAGCTCTATTTCAATGTTGACTGGCTCCGGATGAAACATCACATCTGCCACAGCAATCTGGTGGATAATCTTTACGATATTCAGAGCGGAATCAGTAAAAATACAGAGAAAAATGCCAGCTTGAGCAAGTGTCTCAAGGAAGCTGCGGCGAAAGGACTCAAAACTCCCCCTGCCGTGAATGCCCAAATCAAACAGGTGACGGATTACCTGAAAAAAGCGCAGGATAATGCGATTTCTCCCTTTGAAAAAACGTCAGCCCTGCAGAAAGCGGAAAAAGTTCTGGAAAAAATCGAATTCCACGTTTCGACCGTCATCAACCCCAGTTTGTGGAACATTCAGAACAACAGAAAAACGGCATCATTTGCCATCGGGACAGCTCCCGCCGGTGAAAAAGTATTCCGCGATCTTCCGTTCAAAGGCACCTTCAGCAATAAGATTTCCATGAGCCTTGCGGGGAATGAATACGAATCCGCACAGCTCGTAATCTTCTATCTCAAAAAAGCAAAAGATACCATCAGAATTTCCTGCTCCGATCTGATAAGTGAAAAGGGCAACATCATCAAAGCCGATCAGTTCAAATTCCACCGGGTGGGCTTCGTCAATGTCGGCGACAGCGGGCATCACACCCATGTGGGATACTGGCCCGATGTACTTTTCCCCGAATCCGAAATCAAACCGCCCGTCAAAGGCGATCTGCAGTCCGTCATGCTCACGCTGAAAACAGAGAAAAATCAGAAAGCCGGCAATTACACCGGAACGGTCACCCTTGACAACGGAAAAGAAAAACAGACCGTCACGATTGCGGTTCGCGTTTACCCCTTCTCCCTGCCCGACAAAAAGAGTCTCGGCATGAACATCTGGTTCCACGGGACACGCGTTCATTGGTTCTACGATCAACACCTTCTTTCCACCAAGTTGTTCGATCAGGTCATGTCCGTTCAGGGCGCATACCACTTTGCCACCGGGATTCGCGGCAATATGATGGGCAAACTGATCCGTGTCAAAGAAACAGTGGACGGCAAGTACAAATTTGATTTCTCACTTGTCGCCCCCTACATGGATATTTCCGTGAAGCATAATGCGACGGTCCTGAATCTGGACACATTCGGCGCTGACTTCTTCACGAAACCGCAGAAAATCCTTATCGGCAAAGATGGCAAACTGCAATATTTCCGCCCTGCCGATCCTGCAGCTGCTGCCGACCAGCTCTTCAAGGAAACGGTTCAGTTCTTCAAGGAAAAAGACTACCTGAAATATGCCGTCATTCAGATCAGTGACGAACCCTGGAGCGAAAAAGCCCAGCAGCAGATCCGGGAACGTTCCGCCCATCTCCGGAAACTCGTCGGCAAGGAAGATATGCCCCGTGTCATTACCGCGGGGACAGTCCGCAACCGGATGAACCTGTCCGGTGCCATTAATATCTGGTGCCCCCAGTTCCCCCAGTTCAATCCTGCCGATTATAAGAACATGAAGAAGGAGGAATCCCTCTTTTTCTATCAATGTCTGTACAAACCGGAATTCCCCATGTACATGATCGACCGTCCCGGAATCGAACCGCGCATCACCGGCATGATCTGCTGGAAATTCAATGCGAAAGGTTTCCTCTACTGGACATCGGAACAATGGCTCGGCGGTGCGGCAAATACCCCCGAAAATAAGAAGAAACTCCAGAACCGCTGGATCCATGAAGAATGGGGCTTCCCCATCCGTGACTGCCCCGGCGACGGCTGTTTTATTTACCCGACAAAGGACGGCGTGATTCCCTCTCTCCGTGCCCAGTACATCCGCGAAGGTGTGGAAGATTATGAATACCTCGCCATCCTGAAAAAGACCCAGGATCAGGTACTGAAAAAAGGTAAAATGACGGTTCCCCTCCGCAGAGAAACAGAAGCCATGTTGAAAGTACCCGATTCTATCGTGAAAGCAACCAACGACTGGACGAAATCAGAAGCCGAGCTGACCGGATTCCGGGAAAAAGTTGCAGAACAGATCATCAAGCTGCAAAATCGTCTGAAATAACAGACTCTACAGCAAAAAATACAGAAAGCGGCAATAAAATGCCGCTTTTTTTATTGCCGCAATTTGCTTTTCACTCTTCAAGACTTATATTACGGCAAACAAATCATAACTTTACAGCAGCAAAAAACAAATCAGGAAAATGTATGAAAATTGATTATATTATGATTACAGCCCAAGTCATCGGGCTGGCAGCAATGATTATGGTAATCGTCTCTCTGCAATGCAGAAGCAATCAGAATTTCTTCCGGTGTCAAAGCGCCGGCGGACTTCTCTTCACAATCAGCTTTATGATGCTGGGTGCATGGAGCGGAGCAATGATGAACCTGTACGGAATCCTGCGCCCCGAACTGCTCCGACGGGAAAAGATTGCATCCTCAAAATGGGTATTGCCCCTTCTGCTTGCGGTTTTGCTGATCTTCAGCGTACTGCTTCTGATTTTCTCCAATGAAAAATGGTACCTTGTCCTGGCGGTATTTATTGCCCAGGCAGGGGGTACCTGTTTCATGTCGACCCAGAATGGAAAGCTGATCCGTTTCGGTCAATTATTTGTAGTCTCGCCTTTATGGCTGACCTACAATTTTCTGCTGCCGATCCCCAGTATGGGCGGTATAATTTGTGAAACGATCAACATTGTCTCCACGCTGGTTGCGCTCTTCCGTTACCGCAAAATCGGCTTTACAAAAAATTGAAATCTTAATCCACTCAAAATTATTCCGGCAGATTTTCTACTACCGCACTCAAATCCCGGAACTGAATTGTGGAATTTTTATCGATTTCAATACGAAGCATAATTTTGACTGGATTCTCAAAATTAATAGTGCTCAAATCACTTTCAAACTCCTGAAGCTGCCAATGATCCGTCAACCGGATTTTACCCGAACGCACGGAGCGCGTTCGTTTTCCGTCTTTCGGATAAGCGTGTATCCGGTACATGAAGAAGCCTTTGCCTCTAACCATCGCCGCAATGCGGAAAATATCCTTTTTCTTGTCGGCAAGGTACATTTTTGCGGAATCCATGCGGCCTGGTCCGCGGAATTCGATGATGCCATCTTTCCATTGATAATTGCCAACGATCCGCCAGTAATGTTTTGGATCCGCAGTCGGGCTGACAAGTTTTGCTTTTTCAATTCGCGGCTTTTCAAGGCACTTCATTTCGATGGAATCAATATAAACGGATTCACCTTTCTTAATGCCGTTCAAAATAAAATAGGCTTTCCCGCGATATGCCTTGGGATGAGATTGCACCAACGCATAAACCATAATCGGCTCCTTCTTCATGGGGAAAGTCGTGGATGGGGCACTTTGACACGGAGAATATTCCCGGTTGGCACCCGATAGAAACACCCGTGCATTTCCACCGGAAAAAGAAGCATCCGGCGTAATCCGGGCAGTCAGCATATACATCCGGTTCGGCTGCATCGGCGTGACCAGTGCCGGACAACACCAGCCGCCAAGTGACGTGGCTTTGAAGCGCGGAGTTCCATTTACAGACGCGACTTTTTCCACTTTTGTATTGTTAGAATAATTCCAGTTTTCTGTACTGCATTTCTGCAGAATTTCTGTCAGCATACTCGGCATTTTACCCGATTCCAACAATGCGGCGGCGGGTTGACGGTACACGCTGTCAATCTCCGGCGAATCTGCAATCTTTTGCAACGCGGCAAGAACATTCTCTGATTTGAGAAATGGAATAATCCGGACAATCTGTCTGGAAAAAGACTCTTTCATCATTTCCCCGGGAAATCTTCTGGCATAAAAATCAAAATCGGGGAACGTTTCTTTTTCCTTGTAGGCAAGGACGGCAGCGGTCAAAGCGGGAATCTTTTTACGGTAAGCCGACATTTTCGGCACCTGCTGTAAAAATGCAACAACCTGTGCCTCATTTGTAAAACGATCGGAAGGCGGATATGCGGTACCGCTGAGCGAATAAGTTCTTGCTTCGTTCAACTCGAAAAATCCGTAAAGACGTTCTGCCCGGATTTTCTGATCCGGATCACCCGATTTATTTGCCGCCTGACGCATTTTTTCCATCAGGGACCGTGCTTGCATCAAATCCGTTTCCGTTACAGCGTAAGACCAGGAAGGATCGGAAAAATTAAAGTACACTGCCCCGGCGGAATGATACCAGGGAGTCTGTTTGATCCGTTTTCCTTGCCAGAATTTTTCCCATAAATCATAATAAGCTTTCAAATAAGGCGCCGCCTCTTTGCCGACACAGGATTCATACCACTTTTGCAGCAACTTCTGCAAATCCGCTTCCGGATCGAAAGTCAGTTTGTAATAAAGATAACGTTTCGGTCCTTCGCCGATGTACGAATCGCCTTCTGCAAAAAATGAACTGCCTTTGTGCTTTGCATAGAATCGAATAATTTCACTCTGCAGTGCAGTATACATACGCGGCGCAGAATAATAGCGCGAACCATACCCGTATTCCCAGAAACCAATGGAAGAAGCCCTTTGCGACCATTCTTCGATCAACTTTTTATAACGGGACCGGATGTTCGGAACCATATTCTGATTGATCTCAATGGTAAGTACCGGAATAATCCGCTCATGCACAGGAAATGACGGCGGGTCAATCAATTCCCGGTAGGCAAGTGTATCAAAGAAGACGTCCGGATGTTTTTTGAGAACGCCTTCGACCACACGGTTCGCCCATTTGAAATAAATCTCGGAAAAACTTTTATATACCCCCGGATATCGGCATTTTTTAAGCCCGCCATTCATTCTGATACATTCCGGACACTCACAGAAGCCACCTAAATCATTGACACCAAGAGAAAATCTCCGCATTCCGGGATTCTTATCCAGAATAGCGCAGATATTCTGAACCGCTTCTGTTACACTGGCAGGATTACTGAAACACGGCTGCCAATTGCGAACGGGATCACTGGGCAGAAAACGTTTTCCATTACGCAGCGGCATAATCTTGTTACGCCACTGTGCGCTTGCATATTTTCCAGGCGGAAGAATGTTGCCCAGATTGTGGGGAACAAATTTCATGCAGGGATCATCTTTTTTTCCGTTTAGGGATTCCTCCCAGACTGGATCCTCCACCGACATGTGCCGCCGCAGTTTGAATGCGGCATCCTTCCGGATGTTTTGAATCGGAATCTGGGCGTCTGTGAGCTTCGGATAATAGGTTCCGTGTGGACCGGCAAGCACAAAACAGACACCCAGATCTTCCAACAATCCATTCAACGCCCAGCGTGAGGAAATCCGGCTGCCCCGGATTAACATTGTAGATGGATCGGGGAAAGAAATTTCAAATGCGTCTTCTGTATCCAGTCTTCGCTTTTCCAGTTGAAAGACAATAGCATTTCCGCCTTTGGAACGTTTTTCTACCACCGGTAATGTTGTTCCGGTACACCGTTGAAGTGCCTGATTGAAAAATTCAATATGACGGGCGATTTCCGGCGTTTTTACAATCTCCGCAACAGGCTTTCCGTCTCGGACAAGAACAAATTCTCCGGCAGAAAGAAAATTGCCGAAACTGACAATGATCAAAAGAAAAAGCAACAGCCGCATTTAAAATCCCCTTTCCGTCAATACTGATGATAATACTTGCGGTAGTCAAAACCATCCACAAAATAAGTTTTCACTCCGCCTTCAACAGGATAAGGATAATTACTGCCTTTATTCATCAGACCGGCATAGTTCAAAGATGCAACATGCCCATCCAAAAAGGTTGCTTGGAAAAATCCGGTCTGACCAAGAGCGGGATCAGGACCAACGCCCGGAGTTTGGAATTTTCTCGCCCGGCTGTCTTTCCGTCCATGACGAAATGCATAACCGTCAAGTCCATCATGAGAATAACTGATAAAATTCAGGGAATCGGCAATATGCATTGCCTGTGACGGCTTGGCAATCATACTCATTTTCCGTATCCGGTATAAATAGGAGAAAGATGTATTGCTTGCATATCTTCCACTCAACCATGAATTTGCCGCATAGTGGGTATAAATGAATCCCTTATCAGTCGATGATGCGAGGGGACCGGGTTCTGAGGGACATACCAGCGTTCCGGTTTGTGCCGTGCGCGAAACATAATTTACACCGTACCGCTGATGCGAATTCGGCCAACCGGAAAGAAATCCGATCCATGTCAATTTCGGATTGGAAACGCCCGGCGTGGATGTCGGCACAAGAATATCGTTATGATCATCTGCATAAAGAAACACGCCTGCTGCAATTTGTTTGAGATTGTTGCCGCAGCTGACCTGTTTGACTCTCTCCTTTGCAGAAGTTAATGCAGGGAGCAACATTGCTGCCAGAATGGCAATGATGGCGATTACCACCAACAGTTCAATCAAAGTAAATCTTGTTTTCATACTGTATAACCTCCTGTTATTTTTCTCCTTGTATTTTTTATGTCATGATTGCAATTCACCAATTCTCCGGGAATCCGCCGGATTCTGCTGGTACGCGGAGATTCGCTCATCAGCAATTCATAAATACATTCCGCCATTTCCTGATAATTCCAACGGATTGAAGGAATTGTATGATCGTTCTTATCTGTACTGCAATAATCATCAAATCCGGTTATCAGAATATCCGCTTTTGTATTCCCAAGCAAACGTTTCAACGTATAGGCCGCATCATCCTGGGGAAATAAAACAGCAGTCTTTTCCCGGACATTGCGCACTCGTTCCAGCAATTCATCATAATTACCTGTATCATCTACTGTAAAGGACACATTCCGATATTGACAATGCAGACGGGATGCCATTTCCCGGTCTTCATTGTGGATTCCACTGAGTGCACGACAGAAATTCTTGGCATAAATAAAATTTCTGCATCCCTGACTGTAAGCATAATCAATAATCTGTTTCATTCCGGAGAAAGAATCAACCAGCACACAATCGGATTGCGGAATAATACCATCTACAAGCACACTTTTTACATTACCATTTAGTAAAACCATGCAGCTGTGCAGAAGCGATGCAGATCCGGAGGAAAAACAGATATAGCCAGTGGATGCATCCTGCGGTAAATAGTTCACTGCGGATTCGGAAATATCATGTTCAAAAAAATAAATCACTTCATGCTCCATTCCATGCGCTTCCATACAGCGGTCAATGGCTTGATACAATGGAATATTGAAGTGATCCACGCCGGAAAATTTCTTACGAAATTCAATGATACGTTTCGGCGGTTCAAAACTGGTACGTTCCAGTTTGACATTGAAGGAATCGGAGTCATAACACACATACATTCCGGAACGGGGAGCTTTCCGGACCAACCCACCTGCTTCCAGATAATTCTGCACACGCACAGCGGTCACTTCTCCGACAGCAAATTTTTTCATGATTTCGGAACGGGAATATAATTTATCCCCGGCCTTATATTTTCCGGCAACGATTTCGGCAATGATCTCGTTGGCAACCGTCATATATTTTGTGGGCTTATCCTGCTTTTTCATAAAAACTGGTATCCTTGTGTTATATTTTACTATAACATAAGATTTATACTATGTCAAACAAAAAAATTAAAAAAACGGATATTTTTCCCCGCGGCAGATAATTTTCAAGAAAAAATTTGCAATCTGAAAATAGTGTGCTACATTAAGCGTGTTGTAATATGTTAAACTTACTTAAGCGATTGAAATGAAAAAGAAAAAACACAGGGGGCGACCCCGATGGGGTAACAACCCGTCTATCGAACTGAATTTGAATCTGTACCACAAACCGGTACTTTATACCACCGTTGAATCCTGTTTTATACATCGAGTGATGCACATGAAACGATGCTGACCCCTTTCGTCACGATGTCATCCCCGCGCCCGTAATATTAACGCACGTATCTGCCGGTCATAACAAAAAATATCTGAAAAGTTCCGGCGCGTGCAACAGAAGGTTTCAATAAATAAGCTTTATGTTTGCTTTTGTCTCAAGTGTTTGTATTGTACTAATTGTTTCGTTTTTATGTTCTTTGACTGAATCTGTAATTTTAAGCACGAACATCAATGTGCTTTCCAAAGTCAACCCCACATCCGGCGAACGTCGTCTCCAGGATGCGTGGAACCGTATGCGCAGCAATATCAGCAAGCCCATTGCCGCCGTACTCATTCTGAACACGATCGCCAATACCGGCGGTTCCGTTATGGCAAGTTCCGCTTTCCAGACGTTGTTCGGCGCATCTTATATGTGGATTTTCTCCCTCGCTATGACTCTGTGCATTCTGATCGGAACGGAAATTCTCCCCAAGATCATCGGTGTGGAATACGGCAAATACCTTCTCGGTAAGCTGGTTTATCCCCTGATGTTCCTCACGAAACTTTTTGCTCCCATCATCATCCTTACCGAATGGATTTCCAAGCCGTTCAAAAAGGAAGGCAGCAATTCCGGACTCGAACAGACCACTTCCGCCGCCGATATCATTACGTATGCCGCAACCGCCCGTTCCAGAAAGAGCATCGATTTGGAACAGGAATCGATCATCGTCAATGCAATCAAACTCAAACATGCCACCGTACGCAAGATCATGATTCCCCGCGAATCCATACAGTATATCGTCAACGGCACATCTCTGGAAGAAAATGAAGAACGTTTCGGCGGGGTTCTGACCAAAACACGTTATCCCATCTGTGAGAAAAATGACTTGGATACCATCATGGGGACCATCAACTATAAAAAGTTCGAACTCCGTCACGGCGATCAGGCAAGAGATTATACTTCCATGACACGGGAACCCGTTTACGTCAATGAGGATATGACGCTGCTTCAGGCATTGAAAATGATGCGTTGGAACAAACGGCACATGCTTTTTGTACGGGATTCCGATAACCGTCTCTCCGGCTTGATTACGCTGGAAGATATTATGGATGAACTGGTAGACGTCGCCCTGCCCGATTAATAATTATTTCCGGTCGGACGCATTACAACCGGAATGACCGGGAAAGATACGGTCAATCACCCGCCGGGCAATACTGCCATTCATCGGCAATTCCGGCAGATCATCCGCAGAATACCAGCCGAGGGATGTCAATTCAACACCATCGGGTGTGGCTTCTCCAGACTCGTATTCGGCTTCAAAAGCCAGCATCAGACTGTTGGGGAACGGCCATGGCTGACTGCCAAGATAGCGGATGTTTTTCACTTGCAGTGCGGTTTCTTCAAAAATTTCACGGCGGACAGTCTGTTCGGGTGTCTCGCCAACTTCCATAAAACCGGCAATCAGACTGTGCACATTCCGCTCAAAATTGCGGTTATGGGCAAGCAATAACTTCCCCTCTTTCCGGACAGCTACAATCACGGCAGGAGAAATTTGAGGAAAGTACATGGCTCCACATTCCGGACACTTCAAGCCGGAATCATTTTGAGACGGAACAAGTTCCGCACGGCAGGTGCCGCAATAACGGTGTTGTTTCCGCCAGAACACCAGTTTCTGCAAGCGGCTGACGGCGTGCCATAAATAATCTTCCGCCTCCGTCAAAAGCCGCCGGGTCAGCACACGCTGAAAACCAACGGGAAGTTCTTCGGGGAACGCCTTGCATTGTCCGCCGAAGCAGGGTTGACCATGGATTCTGCCGATATAAATCAAATCGCCGGAAATTCCTGGGATGATGGTCTCCATCTCCTGCAGCATGGGAAACATCCAATCCGCCGTGACAATGATTTCTCTGCCGGAAAAAAGGATGCAGAAAGCATGAGATAAATGTTCGCATTTTTCATTCAAAACGCGATCCAGTACCGATTCCGCCTCAAACATAATTCAGCCTCGAATCAGCGTCCGCCGAAAATTGCAGTACCGATTCGGACAATGGTCGAACCTTCCGCAATGGCATATTCGTAATCGCCGCTCATGCCCATGGAAAGTTCCGGCATGGAAATGGCATATTCCTTCTCCGCTTTGTCCCGAAATTCACGCAAGGTGGCAAATGTTTTACGGATTTCCGCTTCCGGCGCATCGAATGCCGCCATAGTCATCAGCCCGCGGACATTCAGATTTCCGGCAGGCAAAGCGGCATCCAGCAGCATACGCAAGGCATCATAACCGCCGGTCAAACCAGTCTTGGAGTCCTCACCGGAAAGATTGAGTTCCAACAGGATATTCAAATTTTCGCCGGATGCCTGAAGTTTTTCGATAAGTTTGATGGAATTCACACTGTGGATCCAGGTGGCAAGTGTCGCCGCTTTCGCTGCCTTATTGCTCTGCAAATGACCGATCAGATGCCAGACCGGAGCCTGTGTACCTGTGAACTGCGGGACTTTTTCCGCCAGTTCCTGCACACGGTTTTCTCCGAATTCCAGTTGTCCGCAGGCAATAGCTTCGGCGATATCAGCAGCGGGGAATGTTTTGGAAACAGCGAGAAGACGGACGGAATCCTTCTGGCGCCCGTACCGTTCTTCTGCGCAGGCAATGTTTTCTTTTACACGGGCAAGATTATCACGAATAGAAGACATATCAGCAAACTCCGGTTACAAGATTATTTGGATTTACGGATGGTCAATTCGGGCGCGGGAATAGTGATCTTTGTGCCCGGTGCCGTATTATCCGTCAACCAGACGTTACCGCCGATAATGGATCCTTTGCCGATGGTGACGGCACCGAGAATGGATGCACCGGCATAGATAGTGACGTTATCTTCAATAGTCGGATGGCGTTTTGCACCTTTGATAATCATGCCGCAAGCATCTTTCGGGAAGGAAAGAGCACCCAGGGTGACACCCTGATAAATCTTCACGTCATCGCCGATTTCTGCCGTTTCACCAATCACAACGCCGGTCCCGTGGTCAATAAACAGACCTTTGCCCAGATAGGCGCCGGGGTGAATATCGATCCCGGTAATCCGGTGTGCATATTCCGTCATCATACGGGGAATCATAGGAACTTTATTCAGATAAAGATTATGTGCAATACGCTGAATGGTAATGGCTTTGACGCCGGGATAACTCAACACGATTTCGTCAAGCGTCCGCGCTGCCGGGTCGCCATCATAAGCAGCCTGAATATCCAGTTTCATAAATTCGCGCAGCTCGGGAATGGATTCCAGGAGAGAACGGGCGGCATTTTCTGCCATTCCGGAGCAATCGCAAACTTCGTTGCCGGCAGATTTGCAGAGATAACGGTTGGCACGGCAAATCAAATCCCGCATAGAAACATAAGTCGTTGCGAGAAGTTCGCCGACGGCATAAGGGAGCGTGGAAGTCGAATGAACGGCATGTGTACCGAATCCGGGGAAAATCAGTTCCAGAATCCGGTTCAGATTGTCGAGAATTTCCGCTTCGCGGGGAAGATTCTGATGTTCGTTGTGATTGACCGCAATATTATCTTCATAAGATTTACAGAGACGCGTTGTCAAATCTGTAATAAAATCCCCGTTGGTTTCAAAATTATGTTTCTGCTTCTGCATCATATCTTTCCTTTCTTCATTCGATGTTCTGCACTTGTTCCCGGATTTTTTCAACTTCCGTCTTCATCGCAACGATCCGTTTGGAAATTTCCGGAACCGGAGCTTTGTTGCCAAGGGTATTGACTTCACGGAAGATTTCCTGCGTGATAAAGTCAAGAGGTCTGCCTGCAGGTTCCGCCGTCTGAGCCATCACATTGCGGAAATGAGTAAAATGACTGCGCAGACGGACAATTTCCTCTGTCACATCGCATTTATCGGTGAAAATAACAAGTTCCCGGAGGAATCTTTCATCAGACGGGTCGGCAAGGAATCCGGCTTCGGTCACACGGGCAATGAGTTTCTCATATTGCAACTTGGGCAGACCGGCAGCATAAGGCTGCACCTCTGTCAGAGATGTTTCCAGGAAAGACAGACGCTGTTCCAGATCCACCTTCAAACGCCCGCCTTCCGCCGCACGGGAAGCAACGAGAGAATCGACAGCCTGTTCTGCCACTTTCTGCAACAACTGTTCAGTGGTATCGGAAACAAGGGACTGTGTTGCTGCTTCTGCCACCCCGGGGACCGACAATACAGCCACGGCATCGGCAAAGGAATTCAAATTGCAGCGCTGCTGCAAAATTTTCGCCATTTCTGCATACCGTTCCGCCAGAGATAGATCAAACGCATCTCCGCTGTTTTTGCCACTGTGGGTTTGGAACGCACGGACTTCCACGCGCATCAGCAGAGAACCGCGGGAAATCTTTTCTGCCACGACATTGCGCAGCAGACCTTCGTAAACTGCAATTTCCCGGGGCAAAGAACATTTCAGTTCAAACTGTTTCCGGTTGATACTGGATATTTCAATACGGAATGATACGCCTGCAGAGGCATCGCCACCGCAGGCAGTTCCGAAACCTGTCATACTTCTCATGAATCTTCTCCGCGAATAAAATTAATGGTTGATAATAATGCTGCCGCCCTGCTTCGGTGCATCCGGTGTAACGGTAGGATCGACACGTTTAATTTCAGAAGCTTTCGGATGAACCTGTTTGAGCGGGGCTTCCGGTGCGACCTTGATCTTTTTGGTCTCGGCGGCAGACAAACGGTTTTTATTCAGTTTCGCAGTTGACATCAATTCCGCAGACTGCAATTTCCAGCCTTTCAAAGAACCGGTGGTTGTCAAACCGGTGAAAACGACACATTCATCCGCCTTGTTGCCCTTCCAGATCAGGGAAATCTGTGAATATTCCTGCTGGGATGCATTCAATTCCATCAGATACAATTCCCAATCGGATTTGCCGGATTTTTCTTTCACATGCGGAAGTTCAATATCAAGTTTTGTAAATACAATTTCCGAAGGTTCTGAGAACCGGATCCGGTTCAAATCCGGTGTGGATAAATACAGCATGTTATTCAAAGCATGAGCCTGACACGCCGTTACCGCAGCAGTAAAACCGGGATCCGCAGGGATATAACGCTTGATCATCACCCGTTTCGGTGACCAGTTATGCATATTGCGCTGTCCATCGCCAACAACAACAATTTTCGCACCCAGATCCGGCGGTGACCACACAACGCAACTGTGCATCAAATCCATATACGGAGCCTGCGGAAAATTTTTGTAATTATCCGTTTTGACACGGTCGATGGTCTCGACCGGCGTCACATACCGGGGGAAGATCAGATTTTCGTAAATATCGGGCTGGGTGAATTTGATGAATGCCCGTTGAGAACTGGTGATACCGTGTAAATTTTCCAGTGCATAAGCACGTGCACTCTCTACCGCATTGGCAGAATAATCTGTTCTGCAGCCGCTGCACAACAAAGTCAGCAGTCCGAAACAAGCGGAAAGAAACATCATATTTCTTTTCATATCAGCAAACCTTTCTTTAAAAATACTTATTCCGTAATATAACACCTTTTTTATAAAACTGCAAACGGAAATTCAAAGAAAAACGCGCGCGCATGTCTTTTTTATAACAAAAAGCAGTTCTTTGGGAAATAAAATTTGATTTTTAACAGTTCCGGAGCTATATTCCAACCATAGCAAAAAAGTAATATAAGGCTGTTTCAGATTTTATGAATACTATAACTTCGTACACCGGATTCAAAGAATACATGGATCGACTGCTGACAAGTCCATATCCACACAAAAGGCTGCAGGAACTTGCCGATAACGGAATATTAAAGCAGTTTTTCCCGGAACTCGATGCCTTACGCGGCGTGGAACAGCCGGAACGATGGCACCCCGAAGGCGATGTTTTCAAACATACCCTCCTGATGCTTTCCCGCATGGCATGGCAATCACCCCTCCTGGGATGGTGTATTCTTCTGCATGACATCGGCAAAAAAGCAGCTCAGACATTTGATGCAGACGGTACTCCTCATTTCTATGGACACGAAGCAGTCGGCGCGGATATGTGCCCTGCCATTCTGGAACGTTATGGATTTGATACGGAAACCATCCGCCGGATTGAATCTGCGGTGCGCCTTCACATGTCATTCACTAATCTGCATTTGATGCGCCGCAAAAAACTGTTGCGTCTGCTGGAACGTGAGGATTTCGATCTGCATCTGGAACTGCACCGGCTGGATTGTATCTGCTCCAACGGCATTCTGGAAAATTACCTGCTGCTTCTGGATTTGAAGCGGGAAACGGCATTGAATCCGCCACCACCGCCGCCA
Source organism: Victivallales bacterium (assembly GCA_045639325.1). Lineage (GTDB taxonomy): Bacteria > Verrucomicrobiota > Lentisphaeria > Victivallales > UBA1829 > RGIG8244. The sequence goes on along the minus strand of JAZUCU010000048.1, from coordinate 52,913 downwards.
TTGATTTCAGGCAAAGATCTGTTGGCAATCGGCTTGTCTCCCGGGCCTGTTTTCACTGAAATATTACAGAAAACTTTTGCAATGCAATGTAATGGAAAGCTGCAAAATCGTCAGGAAGCCTTGGAATATGCCAGAAAGATTTCCGGTCAAACCGACCCCTGACACGGATAAAAGCAGAAAAAAAAACAGAAAAAAACAGAAACATCCTTGCAAAAACAAAAAAATGGTGTATATTACTTGCATTATTTTACTTAACCTACAACTTTGGAAGGATGTGAAAAATGTCACTTACGAAACGTGAGATCGCGAAGAAAGTCGCGGAAAAGATCGGTGCCACTCAGACAGACGCTGCTGCAGCAGTTCAGGCTACATTCGACATCATGGTGGAAGAACTCGCTAACTGCGGTCACATTGAACTGCGCGGTTTCGGTGTCTTTGAAATCAAGACACGTAAAGCCAGCGTTGGCCGTAACCCCCGTAAACCTGAACACACAGTTGCCATCCCCGAACGCAAAATCGTTAAATTCCGCGCGGGTAAGGAACTTGCAGCAATCCTGGAAAAAGCATAATTTTTTTCAGAATTGATCTGGCATGTGATCCGGCATTCCATTGAAATACAGAGCGGTGAATTTTCATAACTGTATCAATTTGAGCCGGAGGTTTTAAGAGCGGCAGGGTGATGTTGGTTGCCCTGCCCTTTTTTTATGCATTTATGGAGTATACTCATTATGGGCAAAAAGAAAAAAGAAATGTCGAAAATCACGATATGGATTCAGTACTTTTTCTTCCGTATCGGATGCGGCATCATCAGACTGCTTCCGCTGAAAGCAGCATATTTTCTCGCTAAAACATTGACTTATCCGATTTTCTTTATCGATTTCAAACACGCAAAAAGAGCGACCGATCATGCACTTCACTGCGGCATCCGCTCTAACTACAAGGACGCACGGAAACTGGCGTTCCAATCCCTTCTGCACATGATGAAGGTCTTTGTCGAAATCGTGAAATTCGATCAGATCATCAACGTCAATAACGTTTATGATTATGTCTCGATCGCCGATGATCCCGTCTCTCAGAAAATGCTGAACAAGGAAACGACCTGTCAGATCATTCTGGCAACCGCTCACCTCGGCAACTGGGAATTGGCGGGCGGACTCCATTCTTTCCTTACGGGGATCCCCATGACATCCATCATGCGCCCCCTTGCAAACTACAAGATCGGCAATTATTTCTACACGAAACGCAGTTCTTTCCAGCACGATACCTTCTCCAAGGAAAAAGGCTTGCGTCCTCTGCTTGATGCATTCAAGAAAGGTCACAACCTGACAATCGTTGCCGACCAGCATGCCGTCAAAGCAGAAGGCGTGGAAGTCACATTCTTCGGTCACCCGGCACGCGCCCATGCAACTCCGGCCTTGCTTCACCTGAGAACAAAACTGCCGATTGCCATGCCTTATATCATCCGCAAAGATGATAACTTCCATTTCGAATATCACTGCGAAGATTGCTTTGTATATGAACCGACCGGCGACAAAGAACAGGACGTGCGCAATATCGTTCAGCAATACACAGATGTAATTGAACGTGCGGTACGTAAGTTCCCGGAACAATGGCTCTGGGCTCATCGCCGCTGGCTCGATTGCAATCGCGGTGACTATGCCGCAAAACAGAATCAAAACGAAACAGAAACGAGGTCATAATGATTAAAGATATCAGAACTTTCTCCAAAGATTCCATCCTGGTTTCCCCCTCCGTATTGGCTGCCGACTTCGCCGCTCTCGGCGATGAACTGGCGAAAGTCGAACAGGGTGGCGCCGAATTGATTCACCTGGATGTGATGGACGGACATTTTGTGCCGAACCTGACAATCGGTCCCGCGCTCATTTCCTCCCTCCGCAAAAGAAGCAATATGCTCTTTGACGTGCACCTGATGATCACTGACCCGCTGAAAAAAATCGACGCATTCGCAAAAGCCGGTGCCGATCATATTACATTCCACATCGAATCCGATGACGACCCGGTGGAAACGGTCAATGCCATCCATGCTGCCGGCCTCACTGCTGGTATCACACTCAAACCCGGCACACCTGCTTCCGCACTCAAACCCGTGATCAATATGGTGGAAATGGTGCTCATCATGACAGTCGAACCCGGTTTCGGCGGACAGTCTTTCATGGCGGATCAGGTTGCAAAAGCTCCCGAAATCCGTCAGATGCTGGCAGAATGCGGTTCCAACGCTCACATCGAAGCAGACGGCGGCGTCAACAGCGAAAATGCAATCATTCTCGCACAGGCAGGCGTCAACGTCCTCGTCGCAGGTACCAGCGTATTCCGTCATCCCCAGGGCGCAAAAGTCGCCATCGACGGACTCCATGATGCTGCAAAATATCTCCCCCGCTGAAGATGCGTGAACTGAACTTTTTCGCCGATTATCTTTCCCGGAAATTCGGGCATGCTGTCTACCGGATCGGATTGGACAGCGGGGCAACTTGCCCTCACCGCAACCGGGATGGCCGTGGCGGATGCGTTTTCTGCTCCGCTGACGGCAGCCGTGCTGCGCATTTGCATGGTGGTATGCCCATCGGCGAACAGGTGGAAGCCGGAGTACGTTTCGTCACGGAACGTTATCACGCAAAACCACCTTATCTTGCATATTTTCAGGCCTTTACAGTCACTAATATGCCATTGGAACGTTTGCGCACACTTCTGGAAGAGACCTGGAAACTTGCCGACTTTGCCGGCATGATCCTGGCGACACGTCCCGATTGTCTCAACGATGATATTCTGGATTTGCTGGCCGAATGGAATCAGAAATGCGAACTCTGGGTTGAACTGGGCGTTCAGACATCGCACGATGTCACACTCAAACGAATCAACCGCGGACATGATGCTGCCTGCACAAAAGATGCAGTGACACGACTCGCCGCACGTGGCATCCGCACGGCTGCTCATTTGATTCTTGGCTTGCCCGGCGAAACTCCGGAAGATGAGCTTGCCACAGCCCGCTGGATCGGTGCCCTGCCCTTCTCTGCAGTCAAAATCCACAATCTGCTGATTTTGAAAGGAACGGAACTTGCCCGGATGTATGCTGCCGGAGAAGTGACTCCGATCAATGAATATGAATACGCCGAACGATTGCGTAATGTCATACGGGAATTGCCCGATCATCTTCTGCTGATGCGACTCTCTGCAGAAGCACCGGATGAGCAGATTCTTGCCCCGAAATGGTGGATGAAAAAAGGGCAATTTCTGGAATTTTTCAAAAAATTCTTTGCCGATGACTCGGACAGCAATCGTTTTCTGCCTGTTCAGACCGGCGATGGATCCTACACCTTGTATCACCCGGCTTTCCGACAGCATTTCCATTCTCTTTCCGGCGCATTTGAAGAGTCGGAAATGAAATATCTGCGTCCCGGCCGTTTGGCTGAACTGTTGCAAAATGAAAAAGAAACAACCGTCCTTGATGTCGGTTTCGGACTCGGCTTCAACGCATCGGCGGCAGTTTCGCTGGCGGAAAAATTACAGCAGGGCAAACTGAAAATGACTTCATTGGAATACGACCCCGACGTCTTGAAAGCGGCGGCAGCATTACCGGTTCACCCTCATAAAGAATTGATCAATGCCTTGCAGAAGGATGGCGAATATAACAGTCCTTACGCCCATGTCAAAATCATCTTCGGCGATGCGCGGCAGACTTTGCAAACGGTCAGCGGTCCCTTCAAAAGAATCTTCCTTGACGGCTTTTCACCCGATGCGAATCCGGAGCTTTGGACTTTTGACTTTATCAAACTGTTGAAAGAAAAAGCGGCGGACGATGCCCGGATTATGGCCTATTCTTCCGCCTATCCTGTCATCAGTTCCTTTTTACAATTGGGCTTTGACCTGCGTGTATCGGAACCCTACGGCAGAAAACGGCCCGGTCTCGCCGCATGTCTCGGCGACTGCGAAGATTTGTCAACGATTCCGGAAAAGGACCGCAATATTGCGCTGCGTTCCACTGCCGGTGTTCCGTGGCGTGACCCGGATCTGAAGAGTACCAGGGATCAGATTCGTGCGGCAAAGACGGAAGAAACCGCCCGTCTGCGCAAGGAAGGTATGCCGAAATGGTTCAAGGGCAATTAATCATTGATTTAGGAACGGAAAAACTGATCTGTCATACAAAACATTCGGATCGCGCCAGATATATCCGTTTACAGATCAACAACAACGCCGAACTATCCGTCACTATTCCCAACCATGCGAACCAGCAGGAAGTTCTAGATTTTCTGACCATGCAGCGGCAATGGATCCGCCGGACCTTATCCAAAATCCGGAACAGCACCCGGGTAAAAAAGACTCTCGAACCATTCCTGACATCATCCCTGCATCTGGGATTTTTCAATGCCGATTTTGCCATCCGTTATGAATGGCAGGATGTATGCTGGTGTGCAGCAAAGATGGATTTGGAGAATCGAACCATCACGTTCAGCGGCAATGTATTGGATATACAACAAATCCATGAGACACTGGGACGTTTTCTAATCAAAACAGCAGAACAGTATTTCCCCGCCATGCTGGATGAGCTTTCCGAAAAAACCGGAATCGCTTATAAAAAATGTTCCATCCGACTGCAATACGGACGCTGGGGCAGTTGCACATCCAGAGGGCATATCTCTTTGAATGCACAACTCTTGTTATTCCCGCCGGAACAGGTGGAATACGTCATGATTCATGAATTGTGCCATTTGCGTCACATGAATCACTCTCCGGCATTCCATGGGGAAGTTGCACGACACCTGCCCGATTGGGAAGCACGCCGTCACATTCTGCAGGAACGGGGCAGAAAACTCCCGGATCACCTCCGGAAATTCTGACCGGATAAAAAATGTTTTTTTTAACATTTCTGCATAAATCATCTTGTAATTACCCCGTTCTATGCTATAGTATTTGCTATTGACTCAAAACCATAAAAAAACATACACTAAGGAATGATCAATCATGAATGCATGTGATTTACCCACCGGAGACGCTCCGGCACCTGTTGCTTATCCTCATTTTCCCGCACGCTGGCAAACATTTCTCTGGAGAAACTGGAGTCTTGTTGAACCGGAACGTCTGGCTGCTGTCTTGAAATGTACAGTTGATGATGTCAACAACGCAGCGGCGGAACTGGGCTTGCCCAAAAATCCGGCCATCAATCCGAAATGGGCAACACACGGCTATCTGACACTGATCCGTAATAACTGGCATCTGCTTTCTTATGAACAGATTCTCACACTTCTCAACTGGACTGCTGACAAACTGGCATACACGCTGAAAGAAGAAGACTTTTTCTGGCATAAACTGGGCTTGCTCAAACCCGATTGCAAAGACCTCGTTTACACACCTCTGACCGCCGAACAGCTGGAAGAAACCCGTCAGATCAAGGATACACTGAACCGTCATTTCCCTGCCGATCAGATGGCATATATCGAACCGCCGTTTGCCTTCCTGGAACAGTTTGCTCCGAAAAAACAAATCGGTAACAACCCGAAATTCGATTTCAACTACATTCACGCCTATTCTGCATCCTGCGGCGATATTTTTGCCAATGCGGATAATCTGGATCCGGTCCCGGAAAACCTGCTGGCTCAGTACGCATCCATGGGCATCAAAGGCGTCTGGATGCATGCATTGCTTTACCTGCTCTTCCCGATTCCGGGCGCAGAAGAATTTTCCGAAGGTCACGAAAAACGTTTCGCCGCTCTCCAGAAAATCGTCGACCGCTGTGCAAAATACGGCATCAAGGTTTATCTGTATGTGAACGAACCCCGCTGCATGCCCATAGCATTCTATGATAAGAAACCGTCATGGAGAGGTTACGATGACCCGGCAAACAACACCTGCTCCATCTGCACAACTGCTACCCCCGAACCGCTCGAATGGCTCGAAAATGCAGTCCGTTACCTCTTTGAAAATGCAAAAGGCCTGGGCGGTATCTTCTGTATCACCATGTCCGAAAACCTGACAACCTGTCAATGCCGTTTCAAGAAACACCTCTGCCCCAGCTGCAAAGATGTCCCGGGCGAAAAAATCATTGCCGATGTTATCACCGCAATGGAACGCGGTATGCACAGCGTCGATCCTGACGCATTGATGATTGCATACGACTGGGCATGGCTTGCGGATGACGGAGAAAGACCCTGGGAAGAAAATGCTGCCTTCAAGAAAGCTGTCATCCAGCGTCTGCCGAAAAGCGTTTGCATCTGTACCGTCAGCGAATGGGGTAAAGTCACCAATATCGGCGGAACCGAACAGTACCTCATGGACTACTCGATTTCTCAGGTCGGCCCCTCCGAAGAATCTCTCCACACCTGGAAAGAAGCAAACAAGAACGGATTGCGTACCGTTGCAAAAGTGCAGATCAATAATTCCTGGGAACTCTCCGCTGTTCCGTATATCCCCGTTCCTTATGTCATCGAAGAACACATGCAGAACCTGAAAAAAGCAGGTATCAGCGGCTTGATGCTCAGTTGGACTCTCGGTGGTTTCCCCGGCGGTAACCTGGAACTGCTCAATGCATCTCCGGAAGAAATCGCAGCAGCAAAATATCATCCGGAATTGGCAAAAACCGTCTGCGAAGCATGGAAACTGTTCAGCGATGCATTCCGTGAATTCCCGTTCAATATTCACGTGATTTATGACGGACCGATGAACTACGGCCCCATGAACCTCTTCTCGCTGGAAAAGACCAATTACACGGCAACCATGATCGGATTCCCCTACGACGACTTGAAGACCTGGCGCGGCCCCTATCCGGAAGAAACCTTCCGCAATCAGTTCAAACTTGTAACCGAAGGCTGGAAGAAAGGTTTGGAATTGCTCAAGGCATCCGAATCCGAAGTCAGAGCGGAAGAAAAAGCAGAATTCGATGAATTGTACAAAGTGGCAATGGCAGCCTATTGCCACCTGCGCAGTACCTACCTGCAAGTCTGCTTTGTCATGGCACGCGATAACGGCATGGATAAAGACGTCATGCGCAGCTGTCTGGAAGAAGAAATGGCTCTGACAAAAGAACTGTACGACATTGTCCGTCGCGATTCCCGTATCGGCTTTGAAGCAAGCAATCATTACTACTACACCTTGAATGACCTGCGGGAAAAAATCATCTCCTGCGAATCGATTTTGAAAAAAATCTGATTTTTGAACATTCAAGTGTAAGAAAACACCTGTTTTACGTGTAGTACAAAACAGGTGTAATATCACCCTTTTTGGATTGAAAAATCTGAAAAGGGTGCTATATTATATATAAAACATTATTTCACCGGATATTTATCAGGAAAGGTTTTATTATGAAACTCACGAAAAGTGGCTTGTTGCTTCTGGCTTGCCTGTGTGTCACATCTGCCGCAGCAGAACCGAATCAACAGAAGTCTGAACAGAAAAAAACAGGCTCTGCCATCGAAGGAAAAGCAGCTGTTATTGAACAGATCCGCAATCTTTTTCAAAGCTCCAAACTGCCGATTGTCAAAACACGTAAATTTGTCCCGGCAGATCCTTATATCTCCATTCAGAAAATTCCCGCAAAAGATGAATTGTCCGAAGAACGGGCCATTGTCGTATACCGCCTCCGTTTCGTAAATGCCAAGAAGGCAATGGATGCCATCGAAGGGATCGTGGGAGAAGCCGGTACCGTTGAAATTTCTGAAAACCAGAACCTGGTTATCCTCAACATCAACGCCAACGCAACAGAAGCCGTTAAGGCCTCTCTTCTGGCGCTCGACCAGCCCCTGCCGCAGGTCCTTGTGGAAACTCAGATCGTGGAAGTCCTCGTGGAACGCGGCGAAGAACGTGACGTCCGTGCCACTTACTCCCGTTATGACGCAAAGACTGGCAACACAGCCACGATCGGGTTCAATCAGAGCAGTCCGGGTCAGCAGAATAACGCAACCAACTTCGGTGGTTTTGATTTGTTCCCTATCGACAAAATCGATTCCAATGGCTCAACCTCCAATCTCAATCTGGCTCTCAAATGGCTTGAAACCAGCTCCGATGCAAAAATTCTGGCTTCGCCCAATATCATTGCAGACCTGAATTCAGAAGCCTCCATGAAGACCGGGGAAGAAATCCCGTATAACGAAGCCGCAGTTACCAATACCGCTGTCACAAACAACTTCAAATTCAAAAAGACGGGTATCAACCTCCGTATTAAGCCCTTGCTGATCAATCAGGATACCGTCCGTTTGGAAATCCAGCCGGAAATCAACCTGCTTGTCCGCTATGCCCTCTTCCCCCAGTCCGGAAGTTCCACAAACATTCAGGTGCCGGTCGTATCCATCCGTAACATTTCAACCGTTCTTTCCGCAGCGGATGGCGAAGTTATCATGCTCGGCGGTCTCTATTCCAGTGAAACAACAGAGCGTTTGCGCAAAACTCCGTTCCTGAGCGATATCCCGCTGATTGGCGAACTGTTCACCGGTAAAGATGCCACTACCTATGATAAACAGCTCCTCTTCTTCATGAAGATTCACATTCTGCCCACACCCTACTCCGTCACAACGGATCCGGAAAAGACAGCAGAAAATATGCGTCAGATTGGTGATAAACTCCGCAAATCCAAAGCAATCGCCAATCCGAATGAAAAGCCGAAATATGCAACGGATATCACCTGGTGGCCCGATTGGTTCAGCAGCGATAAGAACAGCAAAAATGCCGATGCGGATAAAAAAGATGATAAAAAAGCCGCTCCGGCACCCGCAGCAAAGAAATAATAAGTGAGGAGTCAGCAACATGGCTAAATTCAATAAATCCATGCTGAAATGGATCATCCCGGTGGTGATTCTGCTGCTCGCCGGCGGCGGAACGGCTGTCTGGTTCTTCCGTCCGCAATGGATTCCTTTCCTGCAGGAAAAACAAGTTGCCTCAACGAAGAAAGTGGAAGGTGCACCGGACCGTATCTTCACAGTCACTCGTTCGGATATGGCGATCGGCGTCATGCTCAAGGGCAGTGTCAATGCAAAAATGAAACACAAACTTGCCTTGGAAGCCCCCTTTGCGACAAAACTTGTCCGCGTAGTCGATGAAAACGCAAAAGTCAAAAAAGGCGATATCGTTGCCGAATTTGAAACAGCAGACCTCATCATGAAAATTGATGATATCAAGCTCAATATCGACAAGCTGAAAAAGGACCTGGAACTGGTTTACGAAGAACGTGCCGTTCTCGTCAGCACCAATGCCGCCGATATGCGTACCGCAAAAGATAATATGACGGAAGCCCAGGAAGCATACAGCCGTTACTATCGTCTGGAAGGTCCGAAAGATCGCGACAACAAAGACTTGGCGGTTGCCGATGCCGAACTGGCATTGGATGAAGCGGAAGAAGCCTTGCAGACTGCAGTGGAAACACACAACAGTACCGTCTATGCGTCAGAAGATGAAGAGCAGAAAGCAAAAGATAACATCAAAAAGCTGGAACAGAAACGGGATGCAGCTGTCACAAAGCTGAATGCGGCCAATCTTGACCGCAAACTTTTCAAACGCTATACTTATCCAAACAAGATCAATGAACTGCGCAATAAACTTGCTCAGACTAAATTGAGCTATGAAAAAATCAAGGTTTCTACCCAGTCTTCTCTCCAGCAGAGAGATAACCGTATCCGTTCTTACGAAATCAATATCCGTAACAACGAACGGCAGCTCCAGCGTCATCAGTCATGGCTCCCCATGATGACTCTGATTGCCCCCACCGACGGGATCATCACTTATGGTGACCCGGACCGCGTTTGGGGTAATCCGGAAGTGAAAGTCGGGATGGATGGCAGACGCCGTCAAGTCATCATCACCATTCCTGATATGAGCAAGATGATTGTGGACGTCAGTCTGCCGGAACAATATCGTTCCAAAATCGCCTTGGGCAATGAAGCGATCATTACGCCGGATTCGATCCGCGAAATCAAGCTGAAAGGCAAAGTTTCTCAGATTGCGATGCTGCCCAACAACCTGATTGCCTGGGACCGTGAATCTCCGAAAGTGTATCGTACCGTCGTGGAATTCACCGAATCCCATCCGCGCATTGTCAGCGGTATGAGCGTTCAGGTGGAAGTTGTAACGAAAGTTCTGAAAAACGTTCTCTCCATTCCGGTGGAAGCCGTGTTTGAAGAAGGCGGCGAACTTTTTGTATATCGCAAAAAACTCGGTGTGCCGGAAAAAGCGGTCGTGACCATCGGCGAATCCGGGGATAACGCAGTTCAAATCCTGGAAGGTTTGGAAGAAGGTGACGAAATTTACCTCTACCGGCCGTTCCAGCCCGCGGAGAATAAACAATAATGGTTGTTGTCGACGATACGGACGCTTTGGTTTTGGATGATATCCGGAAAAGTTATTTTACTTATTCCGGAGAAGTCCCTGTACTCAAAGGCGTTTCTTTCCGGGTCAAACGCGGGGAGTTCCTCGGCATCATGGGGTCTTCCGGTTCCGGAAAATCAACCCTGCTGAATACACTCGGGCTGTTGGATACCCCGACATCCGGAAGCTATTTTCTCGATGGAAAAGAAATCGGCGTTCTCTCCGATAAAGATTTGACGATCCTCCGGAACAGAAAGATTGGTTTCGTTTTCCAGTCCTTCCACCTGTTCCCTCATCTCACCGTCAGACAGAATATCGAAGTACCGATGATTTATGCCGGAGTCAACCGTCTGCGCCGACATGCAATGGCTGCCCTGATGGCGGAAAAAGTCGGCTTGGGACATCGTCTCGACCACAGACCGAACCAGCTTTCCGGGGGCGAATGTCAGCGCGTTGCGGTCGCCCGTTCTCTCGTCAACCGCCCCACATTCATTCTGGCAGACGAACCGACGGGGAACCTGGACGAAAAGACGGGGAACGAAATCATGGCGCTGTTCCACAATCTGCACAAGAATGGAACCACACTTGTCATGGTCACACACAACCCGCAGTACGAAGCAGAATATGACCGCGTGATTTACCTGCGCAACGGCCGTGTGTGGCGCGTTATCGATAACATCAATGGGACCAGAGAGGAATTTGAAACATGAAAATCTCTGACCTGATCGCATTATCTTTTCACAACCTGATGCTGCATAAAGTGCGGTCACTGCTCACCTCTCTCGGGATTATTTTCGGGGTCGGCAGCGTGATTGCCATGCTCGCGATTTCCGAAGGGGCAAAACAGGAAGCACTGTCTCAAATCGAATCCATGGGGATTGATAAGGTTATTGTTTCCTCCAAAAAGCCCCCGGTCTCCGGAAAAAATGTGACCGACAGTTCCAGTCAGAGCCGCATTTCTTTTTACGGCTTGACCGAAAGCGATTTGCGCCACATTTCCTCCATGGATAACGTGCAATCCGTCGCCACGGCCCGCAATTCCAGAACCCCGGTCTTGCGCGGCATCACACAGGTTGACGTCTCTCTCTTCGGCGTAACAACGGACTTCCTTGAAGAATCCAGATCCCGCATCGTAGAAGGCCGCTGGCTCAACAGAGTGGATGGCGACCGCAATACATGTGTGATCGGCACAGGTGCAAAGCGTACACTTTTCCCCATTTCCAAACGGGATGTTGTGGGGGAAACCATCTTTGTCGGCAGTCATGCACTGGTTATCGTTGGTGTCTTGGAAAACGTGAAAGGCACAATCATTCCCGGCATAGGCTCTCCAAACAGTTGCATTTTTATCACCCGGTCTGCTTCCGATGCCTTGTACGGCAACTCGGTCATGCTCAAGGAAAGCGGTCGCTCAACCGTGGAAAAGATCGATTATGATACGTTCCTTGTTCACGTGGCGGACATTTCCTGCATTGACGATACCGCCCGTCGAATCAGCCGTTTTATGGAAAAAGCACACGAAGAAATCAAGGACTGGGAAGTCTTTGTTCCGTTGGAAATTCTCCGCCAAAGGGAAGCCACTCAGAACATCTTCACCATCGTCATGAGTTCCATCGCGGGGATCTCTCTCCTGGTCGGCGGGATTGGCATCATGAACATCATGCTGGCAAACGTCTATGAACGTAAGAAAGAAATCGGTACACGCCGTGCGCTCGGGGCATTGAAGCAGGATATCATCCTCCAGTTCCTTCTGGAAACTGTGTTTCTGACCTCTGTCGGCGGGATTGCCGGTGTCGGATTGGGTGTCGCGATTGCTTTCGCCGTGACCTACTTTGCCGTCTGGCCGGTGATTTTCTCTTCTTCCGCGATCATCCTCTCTCTGGCGATTTCTGCGGTGACAGGGATCGTTTTCGGGACATACCCGGCATGGAAGGCTGCGCAACAGAATCCGATCGACGTACTGCGTTCCGAATAAGATCAAAATCCATTATTTCTGCATAAAAAAACGGCGTTCAATTTCGAACGCCGTTTTTATTTACTTCAGTTTTGCTGAACCGATGATAATCACCAGGGCTGACCTTTTTCCGCAAAATAAGCTGCAACGTTGGGGATGATCGGCTTGATCAATTTCTTGATACCGGCTGCATATTCGCGGATTTCCCACTGTGCATGTTCGCTGTCGCGCAGAGAGAGGAAGTGAAGCAGATTGTTCAGGTCAACGGTTGCCCAGAATGTCACCATCATATTCTGCGGCAGAACGCCACGGGCCTGTTCACGGCAAACGCCGCCTTCCAGCAATTTTTCATAAAGTGCCAGAGAATCTTTGTTCTGCTTTTCAATCATAGCACGCAGTTCAGCATCCTGAAAATCCGGGTTGTCATAAGATGCCTGACGGTTGTTTTCAGACTGCATGCGCAGGTGTTTCGGCGTATAGAATTCGATGTCGATTTCTGTATAACGGCGGGAAATTTCGTTGTAAGACCATGTACGGTGACGATGCCACTGACCGCGGACGAACAGAGGGCAATGGACACTGAACGTAAATACGATGTGTTCCAGCGGGCTGGAATGGCGGTTATCGAGCAGGTAATGCAATAACTTCACATCCCGTTCATCCATGTCAGTCTTGATCTTACCAAATGACACGCGAGCGGCGTTGACGATGGTGGATTCCGTACCGAGAGTATCAATCAAACCGACCCATCCCTGACCATCAAGGACGGAAACATGATTTTCAGGCGGGACATTAATGTGCTGTTGTGCCATGATAATTTTTCCTTTAGTTAAATTAAAATTTAATAATATCAGTAAAGTAAACGCTGAACGGAAATTGTCAAGTTCAAATTTATATTTTTTTAAAGTTTTCTCTCAATTTTTCCATTGAGAAAGAAGAATCCGGAAAAAATCCCGCCCGTTGCTGTCTGTCAATGCCATATCCAAACGTACAAATCCGTAAGACATCGACACCGTGAACGCATGGCGCATCTCCGCCGAAATGGAGCCTTTCAACGATGCCGTTCGATAGACATTCTCTATATACTCTTTCACTTCCCGATACAATGCCGTCAAACGCGAAGGTGAGGATGGAAAGAACAGAACTTCCGCAACAACCGGCGAAGGCATCCCTTCCATCCGGCAGAGAGAAAATGCAACCGTACCCGCATTCCCGCTCTGCAGTAAACCGTTCCGCCCCGCTTTGGATGAAGTCAGAACTCCATACGCAGCTGCATCCGGGCGCAACAACGCAAAACATTTTTTGATATTCTCATTGTTCCCTGTCCCGCCGGAAAGATAACGTGTGACTTTCTTTTCCTCGCCGAACAGAAACTCCCCCTTCCCTGTAAAAAGAATCAACGCCTGATTGCTCCCGACTCCATACGAACTCCCGCCGGAAAAACGGAATCCGGTACTGGATTCGATTTTGATTTCCTGCGCCCCACTCGCGCCAAGCCCCCCGGCTTTTTTCTGGAATTGCTCTACTGTCAGCGGAGATTGAATAAGAAAAATGGTATCCTCTTCCGAAAAAATCATGGCAGCTGCATTGATTTCCACTCCGGCATTTTTCTCAAAAGTACCTGCTTTTCCGCAAAGCGTATATTGTTCAAAAACAGAATAAAACGGAAACTTTGCCAATCGGGAGGGGTAGAATACAAAAACGGAATCAGCCCGATTCCCAATGCGCGCACCGATTCCGTTCCCCGCAAGACAGGGCAGAATCAAGCCACACATAACAAGAAGTATAAACAGCCGCCGCATCACGTCAACGCAGCCGTTTCTCTGTCACATAAAACAGATTGTTCTCCGGGTCACGATAAGCATAGACAACGAATCCCATCCGGTCGGCAGAAGCATGTTCCTGTGTATAGCCCGACCGTTCCATTGTGGCGGCAAAGGCCTGAATGTTCTCGACCTGAAGCATCCAGGCAATTCTTCTTCCGCCGCTGGCTGGCAGTGTTTCATCTTTATCCGCTTTTTCCAGATAAAGGGAGGAATTCCCGTTGATATTGAACTCACACCAGAAACTGCTGTCCATGACCGGCATTCCCAAACCGATCACGTTTTGATAAAAGGAGCGGCAGAGATCAAGATCTTTCACGCGGATCACAATACCGGAAAAAGTAGTTTTTTCCATAACACACCACATCCTTTCCATGGATTGAAATTACATTGTAAATTCAGGACCGAGATAGGTAATACGTGCCTGTTCGTTGTTGACCAGGAAGTCGCTGGAACCTTCGCACTTGATTTCGCCCTGCGCCATCAAATATGCACGGTCAACGCAAGCCAGTGTTTCACGTACGTTATGGTCCGTAATCAGAATACCGATATTCTTTTCCTTCAGCTTGTAAATGATCTTCTGCACGTTGAAAACAGCAATCGGGTCAACACCGCTGAACGGTTCGTCCATCATGATAAAGGAAGGATTCGACACCAACGCACGGGTGATTTCCAGACGGCGTCTTTCCCCCCCGGAAAGGGTCATGGCTTTCTGTTTTGCCAAGTGACTCAGATCCAAATCTTCCAGCAAGGTTTTCAACCGTTCTTTCCGTTCTTTAGCAGAAATGGCGAGGGTCTCAAGAATCGCCATAATATTATCTTCCACCGTCAATTTACGGAAGATGGAAGGTTCCTGCGCCAGATACCCCATCCCCATACGGGCACGGATATACATCGGCTCATGGGAAATATCCATTCCCTTGAACATAATCTGGCCTTCATCCGGCTGAATCAATCCGGTGATCATATAAAAACTGGTTGTCTTTCCGGCACCGTTCGGGCCAAGCAGACCAACAACTTCTCCACGGCGGACATTGATGTTGACGGATTTGACAACACGGCGTCCGCGGTATGCTTTCATCAGGCCTTTCGCCTCCATCAACAATTCAGGATCCTGCTGTTCCATTCCAATCATCTGTTCTTCGCTCATATCAATTGACTCCTTATTTCCTGGGCATCTTTGTATCGCCGTTATAATTCACAACCGGCATGGATACTTTCATGTTCCTGATCATTAACTTGCGATGCATACTGCCGGCAGAATCCGCCTGCAATGCGCGTTCTTCATCTTCCATAAAGTAAATGTCAATACGTTCGCCGGACATCTTGTCGCCTCCACTGTTGAATACAGGGTTGCCGCTCAAGGTCATGATCATCTTTTTCGGATCATACACGGCATAATCACTGACCGACACCCGGTCTTTTGCCGTGCTGTCTTTGACCGATGCACGGTGTACAATATTCACTTCGCCGAAACATTCCAGCAATTTCAACTGCTTGCTCTGTGCGGCTTTCTTATCTGCGGAACTGACAGTTTCAGTTGTTCCGGCAACTGCCTTCTCCGGTGCATTTTCAAGATAAATCATCATCTTATCGCAAGTGATGCGGGCATTTTCAGCATCGTCTACGACAACGTTACCAAGCAAGGTACAAAGATCTTTTTTCGTATCATAATGCAATACGTTAGATTCCGCAAAGACGGGCTTTTTATTTTTCCCCGCTTCCGTGGAATCAGCATAGTAATGCAGAATGGGCATATAAACCTTGACATTATCCGGATTGAAATCCATCTTGTTCTGCGCTTTATTGTTTCCAGCAACGGTATTCTTTGCAAGCTGAATCTCCATCCGTTCGCCCTGCAAACGGCTCAAGCCATTCACAAGTACCGGCTTATCTTTCAGCATCAACATCTGCGTATCACTGTTGAATTCCGCATAATCACTGGTGGAGGACTGCAATTCACTGTGCGCCAGATAACGGGCATCAAGCGGCACACTTTTCCGGGTGATGACCACATCCCGGAAGCACTCAACTTTCTTCAACTCTTTGCCGGAATCTTCCTTATTCGCCTTCGCCGCAGTTTTCGGGGCATTCTTCAGGTGAATAAACATTTTTTCACAGCGCAAATCCGTATCAACCTGTGTCTTGATCCGGGCAGTTTTGGTTTCATCTCCGGCATCTTTTACGTTGATCTGATCGAAGGCAGTCTGCCGGATCCAGACTTCATAACGCAATTCGCAAATGTCGCTCTTGACATTATAATCCATCAACCGGGCAGTCACGCGATGAGGCTGTGCGTCTCCATCGGCAGCAGATTGCTTCTGGCCAGCCGCCAATTGGGTATCACCGTAATACGTAAGATCCGGCAGATTGACTCTGACATTCTGCAATTTCAAACCATCCTGCTGAGCACCGGCAACGGCTTTTTCAAACAGAAGTTCAATGGTTTTACCTTTCAGAATATCCTTGTTGCTGGTGACAATGGGGCGTCCGGAAAGAAGCAGACGGCGCGTATTATTATTGAATACAGCATAATCGCTTTCCGATGCCTCGTCTTTGACAAACTTACGGAATTCCGGATGCTTATCCAAATCCTGCGGCACAGCTTTGCGGGTGATGACAACATCGTCAAAACATTCCAACTGTTTCAACTGCTTCTTTCCGCCGCTGATCCGGTTATCATTCGGTTTGGCAGTTTTCTTTTCGCCGGGAGTTTTCGGTTTATCAGCCAGCAATATCACCATTTTGTTACAGGAAATACGGGTATGTGTCTGCAATTTGCACTTCCGGGAATCGGGAACGTGCTTCTCTTCCGTCTGAAGTTGCTCACCAATCACATTTCCATACAGAAAACAACGGTCTTTATCCGCATCATACTCCATCACGTTGGCTTCCACCTGGAACGGAGCCTGATTCACATCGGATTCATTGTAAAAAGTAATTTTGGGCAGCGTGATTTTATACTTGTAAGGATCCAGTTTTGTTTTGATTTTCTTGCTTCCTTTATCCGCCTTTTCCGCACTCTTTTTCAGATAAATCTCAATCATATCACCAACAATGCGGTTACGGTCACTGGTCAATACCGGCTGACCGCGCAAGGTGGCTTTCAATTCGGCCATGTTATACACAAGGTATTGGCAGCGGACAGTCTGCGTTTTCACATGGGCTGCATATTGAGGATCCACGGGAATCTCTTTGCGCGTGATTATGATATTATCAAAAAACTCAATCTTATCCAAACGGCTGGCTTCATCTTTATTCTTTTTGCCATCCTTGCTGCTCTGGGAAGGATTGGTATAAATCACCATTTTATCGCAGGAAATCTGCGTGATTGCAACGGCATCCACTTCGACTGTTTTGTTTTTGCCCAGGGTAATCTTCATCTTTACGTTTTTGTCTTCGATGTTTTCCACCTTGACATTTTTATGCAAAGTAAAGACTGCACTCTTTTTGTTGCTGTTGTCAATATCCATGTTGTCGGATACTGCAATAAAATTGATCCCGTCTTCTTTGCCGGGAGTCCCGTCTTTTACATAATTATGGTAAATAATCCGCACATTGGAACGGATATGAATAAATCTTTTTCTGGAATAGGCATCAAAACCGATCCCGTCCACATCAATGTCCCGTGACCGGAAATAGGCGGGCACGTTATTTTCACTCCGGAGAATACGGGTGTTTTTATCATAAGTCCCGGCATCCGCATACACCCAGGCATTGACGTGTTTCTGTTTCGGATTCTTCTTCCAGAATTCGTTACGGATTTTCAGCAGTTTGTGTTCTGCATCCGTGTTACGGATAATCTTACCGCGCGGGCCGGATTTGAGAAGTCCGGCAGAAAAATCGCGGCGGGCTTTGATGGTTGATTCAATATCATACGCATCAGGAACCGTTTCACCGGCGGAGGTGGTACGGTAAATATTGGCATCTTTGAGATCGTAAATGCCTTTGCCTTCATTGTTCAGGATATCGACTTTGACTTTCTGCAGAGACAGAAGTGCGCCGCGATTTTCGGCTTTGGCACCGAAAATCACGTAGTCCAAACGATTATCCTTCTCACGATACTGAGGCAGAATGTAATTATCGACCGATGCCTGCATCCCATCAGACTGGGCGCTGACATGACCGACAAACGTCAGGATAAATAAAAATACAGTTAGAGTGTATAATCTTGCAGATAACGCTGAAGCTGTGCTTCCCATTTGCCCTGTCCTTTCAATATGATTTCAAGAGCTTCCGCCACGGCACCCTCTCCGCCTTTTGCTTCCGTCACAAAGTCAACAAATTCCTTGACTTCTGCCCGTGCATTGGCAGGGGCAGCCGCCAGACCGCACAAACGGATCGGCGGAATGTCGATAAAGTCATCGCCCATGTAAAAACATTCTTCCGGGCGCAGATTCTGTTCCTGCAGCAATTCACGCAAACCATCGGCTTTGTTCTTGCAAGCCTGCTTGAGGAAGGACATGCCTAATTCCGTCGCACGGGTCTCATTCGCTTTGCTCTTGCGGCCGGAAAGAATACCCACACGCAATCCGGCACGCATCGCCATCTTGATCACCGAACCGTCACGGACGTGGAAAAATTTGATTTCATCGCCGTTGTCATGATAGCCGAAACGACCATCCGTCAACACGCCATCCACGTCCAATATGACCGTTGTGATCTCAGATATATTTCTTAACGAGCTCATAAATTTCCAATACCTGTCTCAATGTTTTTTCCGCATCCGCAAAATTCAGAGAGTTGGGACCGTCAGACAATGCTTTGGAGGGATCCGGATGGACTTCCATAAAGATACCATCGATACCCGCGCCCGCTGCTGCACGTGCCAGCGGAAGAATGAATTCACGCTGACCGCCGGAAGCATTGCCGAGTCCGCCCGGCAGCTGTACGGAATGAGTTGCATCAAAAATCACCGGCACATTATTCGCACGCATGGTGGGGAATGTGCGCATATCAACAACCAGATTGTGATAGCCGAATGTTGCACCGCGTTCCGTCAGCAGAATGCTTTTTGCATTGGCATCCTGGAGTTTGCCGACAACGCCGCGCATATCTTCCGGAGCCATAAACTGGCCTTTCTTCACGTTAACGCAGCGTCCGGTACGGGCGCAGGCTTCCAGAAGGTCGGTCTGACGACACAGGAATGCGGGAATCTGAAGGATGTCCGCAACTTCCGCAACGGCAGCCGCCTGTTCGGATTCATGAACGTCGGTCACGACGGGAAGGTTCAAACGTTTTTTGACTTCGGCAAGATAACCAAGGCCCTGTTCCATACCGGGACCACGTACGGATCTGCCGGAACTGCGGTTGGCTTTATCAAAAGATGCCTTGAACACATAATTGACCTGCAGTTTTGCACACAGATCTTTCATGAATTCTGCAACTTCAAGACATGTTTCCTGGCTTTCTGCCATGCAGGGACCGGCAAGAACGGTAAATTTTCCACCGCCGATTTCAAAATCTGCGACTTGCGCTTTCATCATATTCATTTTTCAACCTTTCCGTTGTGCAAGAAATGCTTCCGCACGTTCCAAATCTTCCGGCGTATCAATGCCGATTGTTTCAAAATTGGTCTGGATCACTTTAATACGCATCCCGTTTTCCAACGCACGCAGCTGTTCCAGCTTTTCACACTGCTCCAACTTGCCCGGAGGAAGGGAGACAAACTTTTTCAACGCTTCACGGCGATACGCATAAATACCCCAGTGACGGTATACTTCCATTTCTTCCCCGCCTTCACGCAGATACGGAATCATGGAACGGGAAAAATAAATCGCATAACCATCATTGGTCAGGGTCACTTTCGGCAGATTCGGGTTGTTTTCCACTTCGCTGCGTTTCACAGGAACAACAACCGTTCCCATTTCCGCATCACAACCTGCCATCGCATCAATCAAATCATTGATGACGGACGGCGGAATCATCGGTTCGTCACCCTGAACATTGACAATCAGATCAACATCAAGTTTTTCCGCCGCTTCCCAGATCCGGTCGGATCCGGAGGGATGATCCGGGCGTGTCATAACCACATTGCCGCCGAAACTTTTCACTGCAGCTTCCACTTTCGGATCGTCTGCGGCAATCAGCACAACGTCGGCTTTGGATTGAATGGCACGCTCCCAAACCCACTGAATAATGGGCTTGCCTTGAAGCTGTGCCAATACTTTACCCGGAAATCTCATACTGCCGAAACGGGCAGGTATCACTGCGGCGGTTTTCATATCCTGATGTCTCCTGTATATAACAATTAATTAGAAGTCGTGGGACACCAGACCGTCCCGCAATTTCGGTTCAAACCATGTGGATTTCGGAGGCATGATCGCTCCCGCATCCGCAATATTCATCAACTGATCCAATGTCGTTGCATACATGGAGAAGCAGACTGCTGCCTTGCCTTCGTTGCAGAGACGTTCCAGTTCACCGGTACCGCGGATACCGCCGACAAAGGCAATACGGGTATTGGTACGGGGATCATCAATGCCGAGAATGGGAGCCAGCAGATTGTTCTGCAGCACGCTCACATCCAGCTGATCGGTCACATCCAGATCTGCTGTGGAGAATTTCGGGAGCAGACGGTACCACTGTTTGTTCAACAGCATACGGATTTCGCCACTGTTTTCCGGATCGGCTGTCGGGACGGCATCGATCTGGAATTTTTCACCGACTTTTGCCAGGAATTCGTCCGCTGTCAAACCGTTCAAATCCTGAACTGCACGGTTGTATGCCAGAATCTTCAATTCAGATGCCGGGAAGGTCACTGCCAGGAAGTAGTTGTATTCTTCATCGCCGGTATGTGTCGGGTTGGATGTACGACAGGTTGCCGCTGCACGGGAAGCAGATGCAGCACGGTGGTGACCGTCGGCGATATAGAAGCAGGGAACTTCTTCTGCAAAGATTTTCTGCAGTTCCGCACTCTTGCTGCCGGCTTTCCACATCTTGTGGGCAATGCCGTCAACTGCGGTGAAGGAGAAATAGGGTTCTGCTTTCATGATTTCTGCAACGATCGCATTGATCTTGGCATTGTCACGATAGGTCAGGAACACCGGACCGGTCTGGGAACGCAGTTCCATCACGTGACGGGCACGGTCATCTTCTTTATCTTTACGTGTCTTTTCATGTTTTTTGATGATTCCGCTGTCATATTCAGCAGCAGATGCAGTACCGGCGATACCGACCTGTGTTCTGCCATCCATGGTCAAAGCATAGACATACAGATTGCATTCCGGGTCAGCAGTCAGCGGAGCCTGTTCGCAAAGACGCTTGTAGTTTGCAGCGGCTTTTGCATAAACTTCATCGGTATGCAGATCAATACCGGGAGCCAGTTCGATTTCCGGGCGGGATACGCGCAGGAAGCTCAGCGGATTACCTTCTGCAAGAGCAGCGGCTTCTTCGGTGTTGACGACGTCATAAGGGACAGCAGCCACATCCCGGACCTGTTCCGGTTTGGGCATCACAGCGTGAAACGGTTTAAAGATTGCCATAAAATAAACTCCTTGTTTATGAGATAATTTCAAAAGTATTCAAAACTGCTTGAAAAAATCTTGTTGCGATCTGAATATGAGGCGTTTTCGGTGGTTACCCGCTGGGTAGCCACACACAAACTACCATATCCATCTCATCAACAATCTTCTTTCAAATCATTTTTTGACGTACTTTTGATATTACCTTTTATGATTATCCGGTAACATACATCCATTTTGCCATTTCTGCAAATTTTTCAGAGCAAAAAGTACGATTTTTTTATTATATTTATAAAATAAAAAGCCATCGGGGATATCTTTCTACAATACCCCGCGATGGCTCTTAAATTTTATGAGCAAAATCAATCTTTCACATTTGCCCCCAGCAAACCGACTTTAATTCCGTTTTCCTTCAAAATTTTGGTTGCTTTTCCACTCAGGATCCCCATCGTAAGAAGGCAGAGAAGAGGAATAAACATCAGAATACAACAGAGCACTGCCACAGCATTGCTGTACTTCAGTGATGTCGCAAGATTAAATACAAAATACAACGCTGCAACGACTTGCAGAATCATAACAACCAGAACAACAGGACCGAGCCCCGCACGATTGCCAATCAAGCAAAGAACGTTGACCAACAAACAAATCAACATTCCACGCTGTGCGGTTGCGATTTTCTTCAAATCATAATTTTCTTCCATTTTATTTTTTCCTTTCTAATGATGTTAATATTTTATTTTGAAGTTACTTTACAAGCAGCAAGACCTTTGCCCATTTCCCAAAGCAGCCAGCCGTGGAAGATAAATCCAATGATTGCAGAAACGATCAGGTCAGAAGCATCTCCCCCCATCAAAGCCACGATATAAACAAGACCGCCAATCAGCGTATCAAGACAGACCAGAACAAATGCCGCTATGAACGTTGCCTTATTCGACTTGGAAAGAAATGCAAGCACGCCGTACACAATCAATAAAAGGACTGCGAAGACAACGCCAACACTGCCGAACTCACACAGCATTTCGGATCCCCAGAGGGAAAATGCGAAGTTCCAACTGCTTCCGGCAAGAATCAGAACCAGGTTCACAATACTCAAACCGACCGCGATCCAAAGGTTCGTAACGGCTTTGTTATATTTGTCCTCCGGAGTTTCATAGACTTCAGCCTTAAACTCCTTCTCGCACAAAGCACAAGTTACATTCTGATCTTTCATTTCGTCATCGATTTGCATCACTTCGTTACAATGTTTACACTGTGTTTTCATTTTTTACCTTTCTTTGTTATTATGTTTTCAGGTTCAGTTTTTATTTTTTCACCTTATTGTATACACTTGTTATCGCACCGACAACAAGAATCCCGATGACATAGTAAATAAACCGTGGAATACGCAGACCACCTTTTTTCACTTTACAGGATTGAAGATACTCTCCCATTTCCTTTTCCTTCGCATCAATGCTATTCGATATCTGATTCAGTTTCTTCTGCCACTCTTCTTCAGTGCCCTTCCAATTCGGTGTATTCTGAAGAAATTTAACCCCTTGCCCCATACGCACCCGGATAGCATCAAGATAATTATTCAAATCGGCGGGAGCATCTTTAATTGCTGCATCTGTTTCCAGAAAGAATAGAAAGTCCTTTGATAACGCAACACATTCATTCAAATCGGAAACTTTTTCCGCATCAGCAGCATATTTTTTAGCTCTTTCGCTATACGCATTTGCAGCCTTTACAATACGTTCCATTTCGCTTTCAGACACATAATATGTCTCAGCAAAGAGTGTTCCGCAAGCTACAAAAAGTCCTGCAAACAACGCCAATAATGTTTTTTTTCATTTTTTCTTTTTTCCTTTTGTTAAGTTTAAGGGTTACTCTATTAACTCACTACCGGAAAAATATGCGTTCTTACATCAAAATGTAAAAAATTTTGAATTTTTCCGTTTTTGTTGCATTCAAGAAATAATATGGAAGTTATATTATTCTCATGCGCAGAGAATCAACAAACCAACACCCATCCAGAATTCGGGATCCTCCATATTAATCAGGGCATCAGTTTCAATAATTCCTGCACTTCTCAATACCCATTCATTACCAGCATTGTCGAGAACAAGACGTAATTTTGTATAACCGTTCTTATGAAAAACCCCATCCCAGCAAAATGTAATAACTACACTTACTTGTGCAACATTGGATTCGTTTTTTTTAACTTTCATGGATGAATCACGCATTACAACGTCACATGTCGAAACATAAGCCTTTTTAACAGTAACTGTACCATGTGCATTTTCAATTCTACGGCGTAAATTATTATCGGATTTAGTAAGTTTTTGATTGAATTCGGTCATTAATACCTGTTTATATTCATCAATCGACATACTGGTGTCAAGCACACCCCCATCACCGCAAGCACTGAAACACAAAAACACTGAAATTGCGATTCCTGCCACAATCAAAAATTTTTTCATGATTGCATTTTTTCCTTTCATTTTTCTGTTTTATTTTGCTATCATAAAACAGCAAGCTGGACTGCATGTGTTTAATTGTGCAGGGATCAATGAGGAAGGAATCAATCCGTTTAAAACAAAAAAACCGAACGTTCTCCGACATGATCTCGAAGGCTCGGCCAAGAACCGCTCTATCTGTGCACGAAAAACGTCCGGAATACTATGCAAAAAAAATGCATAAAACATCAGGACACATTTCACCTGTGGATAGAGCAATCATCTTTTCTATTTGGCCGATTTTCGAGATACTTGCTGAAATATGACGTTTGTAATGAACACTGAGCACAATAATACTCACAGAAAATAAATATATCATCAAAAAAAGAAAATGCAAATTATTATTGCAGAAAAAAACATTTTTTCAATTCAATGTATTTGAATTATACAGTAGTTATAAACACCAATCCCATCCAATGAAACACAGATCAATCGAACTCCAGCGCCAACGGCGCGACACAGTAAAGCTCCGTCCGTTTTTTTGTGGCTGATTTTGTAATTAGCTATGGTTACAATAACTGCACCGGCAGTTAATATACGTAAACTATTTGTAACGGAGATGTACGGAGATATACGGAGATGTACGGAGGTTTGCATGAAAAGCCAAAGAATTATTATTGGAAGCCGTGAGATAAAACAGCAAATGTGATAACGATCTCAAGTGTAATCCTCCGTACCACTCCGTAATCCTCCGTACCACTCCGTAAATTTCTGTTCTTTCCGCAATGATTTCTCAATGTTGCCGCGCATACAAAAAAAATGCATACGATCGTTTCTGCGATCGTATGCTTTCAAGAAAAATCAGAGTTATAATATACTCTTACCGAACCGATTCCGGAAGAATATTATACACACATTTACCGCTCACAAAAGTGGCACAGGCACGGCCTTTCGCCTGATATCCGTCAAACGGCGTGTTGCGGGACTTGGAATAGAAATTGTTTTTGTCAATCACATGATCCACGTCCGTATCAATAACCGTAATATGCGCAACTGCACCAACAGAGAGAGAACCGATGGGCAAGCCGAGAATTTCTGCCGGACCTTTTGTGAATTTGGAAATCAGATCCGGAAGTGT
Organism: Victivallales bacterium; assembly: GCA_045639325.1. Classification (GTDB taxonomy): domain Bacteria; phylum Verrucomicrobiota; class Lentisphaeria; order Victivallales; family UBA1829; genus RGIG8244. The sequence continues at coordinate 27,801 of JAZUCU010000048.1, read as the reverse complement.
CAGGTAATCTTTATGATACAATTCGGTCAGGGTCACAGGCAATGCCGTTTCCAAACCGATAATGCCGAACGGTGCATAGTCGAATTCAACCAGTTTTGCCGTTTCGGTGTGAGGTGCATGGTCGGTCGCGATCACAGTGATCGTACCATCACGAAGCCCTTCGATGACCGCGAGACGGTCTTCTTCCGAACGGAGCGGGGGATTCATTTTGTAATTGGTATCGAAACGCTTGATTTCCACATCGGTCAATGCGATATGATGGGGTGTTGCTTCGGCAGTCACCGGAATACCCTGTTTTCTTGCCTGACGGATCAATTCCACCGCTTCTTTGCAGGAAAGATGCTGCATGTGGACTTTCCAGTTTGCGGTACGGGCAAGGATGATATTTCTTGCAACGATCAATTCTTCGGCAGCAGAAGGAATTCCTTTCATACCAAGCAGAACAGACCAGTAACCTTCGTGCATCACACCGCCGGCAAACAGGTTTTCATCTTCGCAATGGTCCAGAATCGGCAGAGAGAACTGGCTGGCATACTGAACCAGGTTCTTCATCATGGAATGATTCTGAATGCATTTGCCATCATCGGACAATGCAACGACACCGGCAGCTTTGAGAGAACCGACCGGAGCCATTTCTTCGCCCTGAAGTCCTTTACTCAATGCACCACAGGGAAGAACGTGCACAACACCTTCTTTTTCCGCACAATTCATCAAATACTGAATGGCACCGGCGTTATCCGCTGCAGGTGTAGTATTGGGCATGGCAACAATGGAAGTAAAACCACCGGCAGCAGCAGCCATGGTTCCGGTACGGACGGTTTCCGCATCGGTTTTGCCGGGCTGACGCAGGTGTACGTGAATATCGATCAAACCGGGAGTGACCACATAACCATCCAGGTGAAGGACCTGTGCATCCACGCCTTCCATATCTTCCGCGGCGGCGATTCTGCCGTCACGTACATAAATATCGCGTACAGTATCAACATTATTAATGGGGTCGATTACACGTGCGCCCTTGAGAATCCAATTTGTATTGTTTTTCATTTCAAACACCCCGCTATAAGGAAGAGAACCGCCATACGGACAGCCAGGCCGTTTGTGACCTGTTCAAGAATAACAGACTGCGGACCATCCGCGATTGCAGAATCCAATTCCACACCGCGGTTGACCGGACCCGGATGCATGATCAGAGCGTCCGGTCTGACATATTTCATGGTTTCAGCATTGATACCGAAGATCTTGGCATATTCACCGGTACCGGGGAAATAGCCGCCGTGCTGACGTTCATGCTGGATACGCAGGAGGTTGATAACATCCGCATCCTTAAGGGCATCTTTCACATCCCGGCAAACGCGGACGCCGATCTTTTCAAATTCTTTCGGAACCAGTGTGGAGGGACCGGCGATTGTAACATTGGCACCGAGTTTCAGCAAGCCCCAGATATTGCTCCGGGCAACACGGCTGTGAAGGATATCGCCGATAATGGAAACGTTCAAGCCTTCAATACGACCTTTCTTTTCCCGCATGGTGAACATGTCAAGCAAAGCCTGTGTCGGGTGACTGTGTGCGCCATCCCCGGCGTTGACAACGCCTACATTCAATTCACGGGCGAGGAAGTTGGGAGCGCCAGTGCAGCTGTGACGCAGCACGACGATATCGACTTGCAAAGCCTGGATATTACGCAGAGTATCGAGGAGTGTTTCGCCTTTACGGAAACTGCTGGTCTCTGCATTCATATTGATGATGTCGGCACTCAGACGCTGTTCCGCCAATTCAAAAGATACACGGGTACGTGTACTGGGTTCGACAAACAGATTGACAACGGTTTTACCCCGGAGAGCGGGGACTTTCTTCACATTCCGCTGGGAAACTTTTTTGAATTCTTCCGCCGTATTGAGAATGCAGAGAATCTCTTCACGGGAAAGGTCATAAAGACTCAGCAGATCTTTCTTTGTCCATGTAAATTCCATATTGATAAGACCTTATTTTCTACGCGGCACCTGATATACCGCATCTTCATCATTGAATTCATGCCATTGTACATTGATCCGGTACTCTTCATCCACATCCAAATGAACGCCTGAAAAATCCGCACAGATCGGAAATTCCCGCATACCGCGATCGACCAGCACCGCCAGACGGATCTTGCCGGGTCTGCCGAAATCGGTCAACGCATCCAGTGCCGCACGAATACTTCTACCGGTCTGGATCACTCCATCCGTCAGAATAATCGTTTTTCCATTGATATCAAAGGGGATTTCTGTCTCCCGGATCAACGGCAGTGTTTTCCGTGTACCGATATCATCCCGATACATGGAAATATCCAGAGTTCCGGCGGCCGGTTCCACTCCGGTCTTTTCCCGGATCAGACGAACGATCCGGCGGGCGAGCGGAACACCACTGGTTTGCAGTCCAATCAATTGGATTTCTGCCAGTTCCGCGGGAGAGAATTCATTCAGGATCTGTGTCACGATCTGTTCCACATATTCTGATATGGCATCTTCTGAAAGTAATTTTTTCCTTTCCGCATTTTCCATTGTCAAATCACCATATTTCTATTATCTGCTTTTATTGCACCGGTATACGAAAACACCGGCGGCATATTCTTGAATAAAAAATATCACCTTTGCGGGCAGGATGATGCCGGTTTGATGATCATTCACCCATGCCGGAATGCCATCCCCACCGGAATGGTACTTTATCATGCTTCCAGCTATTTTTCAACCCCGGAATTAAAAAAAATCCGTTTTTTTAAAGACAACTGCTATTTCTTTTTTTAAATAATGTGCTATATTACCACAAAACCGGTAATTAACACGTAAGGATTAAAAATATGAACAATGTCAGAGAAAAAGCAATTGCTGCCATCTGCAGCAGAGATTGCAACACCGTCGGGATGGCGCCCTCCGTTGACTCCATCACAAATAATTATGCATCCGATGTCTTCAACATTGATCAAATGCAAAAAATCCTCGCCCCCGAAGTCTTCCAGAAAATGCTCAAGACCGTCAAAAACCGGGAGCCGCTGGATCCTTCCATTGCCGATGACGTCGCAAAAGCTATGAAAGATTGGGCCGCAAGCAAAGGCGCAACCCATTATACACACTGGTTCCAGCCACTCAACGGTACTACGGCCGAAAAGCACGATGCGTTTTTTGAACCCAACCCCAATGATCACGACCACCTTATTCTGAAATTCTCCGGCAAAAACCTGATTGTCAGCGAGCCGGATGCTTCCAGTTTCCCCTCCGGCGGACTCCGCTCCACTTTCGAAGCCCGTGGTTATACTGCATGGGATCCCACCAGTCCCGCATTCATTCGCCGCGGTAGAAATGGGGCAACCTTGTGTATTCCCACAGCGTTCTGCAGTTATACCGGCGAAGCTCTCGACCGGAAAACTCCCCTCCTCCGCTCCATGGAAGCCATCAACAAAGCCGTACAGCGGTTGATGAAAGCATTCAAAGCGGATAAGGAAGGCACACAAGTCTCCATCAGCCTCGGTGCGGAACAGGAATACTTCCTCATTGACAAAGAATTTTATCACTTGCGCCCTGACCTGATTCAGACCGGACGTACCCTTTTCGGTGCTGCGCCCCCGAAGCATCAGCAGTTGGAAGACCATTATTTCGGCGCCATCAAGCCCCGCGTCCTCGCATTCATGAGCGATGTGGAACGGGAATTGTGGCAGCTGGGTATTCCCGCAAAAACCCGTCACAACGAAGCCGCACCCGCTCAGTTTGAGCTTGCTCCGCTTTTTGAAGACCTGAACCTGGCAGTTGACCACAACATGCTGGTGATGGAAGTCTTGAAAGTCGTTGCAGAAAAACATGATCTGGTCTGCCTGCTCCATGAAAAACCCTTTGCCGGTGTCAATGGCTCCGGCAAACATAATAACTGGTCCATCTCTTACGGCAAGCATAACCTGCTCAATCCGGGGAGCAATCCCCATGAAAATGCAATCTTCCTAACAACGTTGATTGCCATCATCCGTGCTATCGACCTACATGCCGATCTGCTCCGCGTCTCAACCGCAACAGCGGGGAACGATCACCGTCTCGGTGCTTGCGAAGCGCCGCCGGCCATCATCTCCATCTTCCTGGGTGAACAGCTGACCGATATCATGGATCAGATCGAAGCGGGTACCGTCACCTCCACCAGAAAAGGCGGATTCCTGAAAGTCGGCGTGGAAACATTGCCCCCGCTCCCCCGGGATGCAACGGACCGCAACCGTACAAGTCCTTTCGCCTTCACAGGGAACAAGTTCGAATTCCGCGCACCGGGCTCCAGCCAGTCTTGCGGCGAAGTCAATACTCTGCTCAATGCCATCGTTGCGGAATCCATTGAAGTCATGGCGGATCGCATTGAAGCCTTTGATGAGTCTCAGGACTTCAACACCCAGCTTCAGGCAACCCTGCAGCGTATTCTGAAAAAACATAAAAAAGTCATCTTCAACGGCAACGGATACAATGCCGAATGGATCGAAGAAGCACATCGCCGCGGTCTGCCGGAACTGAATGACACCGTTCTTGCCATCCGCAAACTGCTTGATCCGAAAAATATTGAACTGCTGGAAAAGACCGGCGTATTCTCCAAAGCGGAAATCCATTCCCGCTGCGAAATCTTTGAAGAAGAATATAAACGCAAAGTCCGCATCGAAGCCGAACTGGCATTGCTCATGGTCCGCACCATGATTCAGCCTGCCGCTGTCGAAGAATACACAAGTCTTTCCAATGCCGTCAATGGCAACGCCGAAAATCCCGGTTTCAAAGCCGTCAAACGCGGTCTGGAACGAATCGGTGCGCTGATGGATCAGCTGTCCGATGAAACGGAAGAACTGGAAACACTTCTCAACGAAGAAGCAGAACCCAGAAAGTTCATTGATTCCATGAACCGTATGCGTATAACCGTCGATGCCATGGAACGGATTGTTGCAGACTCCCGCTGGCCCCTGCCGAAATACCGGGAAATGCTTTTCATTTATTGAGAAGCCAGAAACTTCCGGATTTCCGGCGGCCCAGCCGTCCCCTGCGGGTAAGAAAGCAATTTTCCGCCCGCAGGATCGTGTTCCGCCCATTGTTTCAAGACCGGAGTGAACAATTCCCAGGAGAGTTCCACAGCATCACGACGCATGAATAATGTCCGGTCGTGAAGCATCACATCCAGCAGCAGCCGTTCGTATGCCGAAGGCATTTCTTCGCCCCGTGGCAGCAAGGTGGAATAACGGAACCCCATTTCCAATGTCCCGAGGCATAATTTCGGCCCCGGGTGTTTCGCCTGTAAGGAAAGATAAAATCCTTCATCCGGCTGAACCGCAAGACGTAAGCTGTCCGGCGCAAGATCCGTATTTTTCAACGGGGCAAAGATCGACTCCGGAACATGTTTGAAAATCAACCGGATGTCGGTGCATTTCACCCCTGTCCGCTTCCCGCTCTGCAAATAAAACGGAACGCCTGCCCAACGCCAGTTGTCAATATACAATTTCATGGCGGCAAACGTTTCCGTATCCGATTCAGCCTTTACACCCGGCTCATTCCGGTAACCATCATATTGTCCACGCAGAAAAAATTGCCCGGTCTCGGCAGCGGGAATACGCCGGATACTGCGTAACAATTTTGCTTTTTCATCGTGAACCGCATCCGGGTGAAAACTCCCGGGGATTTCCATTGCAGCAAGAGACAGCATCAACATCAGGTGATTCTGAAACATATCACGCACCACCCCTGCCCTGTCAAAATATCCGGCGCGATGCTCCACGCCCAATTCCTCCAGCGCACGAATCTCCACACGGTCGATGTAATGACGGTTCCAAATCGGCTCGAACAGGATGTTGGCAAAGCGGAACATGAGAATATTCTGCACCGTTTCCTTGCCGGAATAATGATCGATCCGGTAAATCTGCTCTTCCCGCAGATAGTGGAGCAATTCATCATTCAAACGCTTTGCACTTTCCAGATCATGACCGAATGGTTTTTCAAACACAACACTTCCGGCAGCCGTCAACCCGCAGGATGCCAGACGGCGGGTCACCGTGACAGCCATATCCGGTGGCAGAGCCAGATAAAAAATCCGGTTTTTCGGGGAAAGATCATATTGATGTTCCGCAGAAAGCATGGTATCCGCCAGACGGTGATACGTTCCGTCATCGGTCAGATCACCGTTGAACGGATACACTCTGCAGAGGAAATCCGCTGCATTTTTGCCTGCGGGGAGCTCCCCGGCAAGATGCTCGCGATACGCCTCCGCAGAGTCAAACGGATGTCTGGAACAGGCAAAGATCACAGTTCGCGGGTGAAGCAGTCCGCGTTGATGAAGCTGCAACAATGCAGGGAACAACTTCCGGTGCGCCAGATCGCCCTCTGAGCCGAAAATGCATAGAAACGATGGCATGGCGTTGACTTCCATGCATAAAACTGCCTGAAACGACGTTTCCATATTATTTACTCTGGAACCGTTCCAAATATTCCGCCACACCACCCGGCGAGGCTTTCATGGTCTTATCCCCCGGATTCCAATTGGCAGGGCAGACTTCCCCGTGTTTTTCCGTGAATTGCAACGCATCGAGAATACGCAAAGCCTCATAAACATTGCGCCCCAGCGAGAGATTATTCACCAATTCATGCTGGACGATCCCCTGGGCATCAATCAAAAATTGTCCGCGCAAGGCAACCGCCCCATTGATCAACACTCCGTATGACCGGGCGATTCCTTTGGTAATATCTGCCACCAAGGGATAACTGATTCTGCCGATCCCGCCGTGTTTCAATTCGGTCTGACGCCATGCGTAATGAGAATAAGCGGAATCGACGGAGATCCCAATCAATTCGCAGTTGCGTTTCCGGAATTCTTCACTCTTCCGGTGAAACGCCAGAATTTCCGACGGACACACAAAAGTGAAGTCTGACGGGTAAAAGAATAACAATACGTAATGACCTTTGTGTTTGGATAAGGTCAAACTCTTGATTTCATCATCCGGATAAACAGCATCGGCTGTAAAATCCGGAGCTGGCAATGTGACTAATGACATACTTCATCCCTCCTTTTTTTCATTTTCCTTTTTTCCCTCGTCCGGCATAACTCACCGGCTGCATTAACATTACATGAAAATGTGACCTTTTCAAGTCCGTTTTCTGCTTTTTTTCAAGGAAATGAGATAATAAAAGTGGGAATCAATTACGCCATGCTGTGCCATCAGCAGACATGGAATTCTTGTTGTTATACTTTCTGACACGGTGCACTTTATTCAGCAGATAACGGCGGACAACCATCCTGCCGGCAAAGATTCCGTCATCCGTTACCAACACCCGCAAAGGCATGCGCAGAAGCGGAGAATAATCGGAGATTTTATTGCCGGAACAATCCAGATAAACCAATTTCATTCCGGAAAGTGCATGCAGAGAAATCAACCCCAATCCGGAAAGATCCAGCGAGGTAAAATCAGACCGTCGCAGCAAAGCATAAAACTGCTCCTGCTCCGCTCCGGACAGAACAGGACGGCGCAGCGTTACCAGACGGGAAAGAATATCATTCGACGGCTCCTGTTCCAGAATCTGATCGACCAGTTTGAATGCCGCCTGGAATCTTCCACTCATCCAGAGATATGCCGCGTCAATCTCCCGGACCCGGTGCATATAGGGGAAGTTTTTCCGCTGAAGAATCATTTTCTTGATCATGTACATATCATCATCCCGCCGCGGAAATTCCGGTGCGAACAATGCAGCAATCTGATAAGATTTCAAAAGGGCATCATCACAGAAAGAAGCATTTCCGTAATTCTTCACAATGTTAAGATATTTTTTCAATGCAGCACTATACAAATGTACATCCAGCAAAGCATCGGCTGCAACAAGGGGAGTTGTCTGCTTTGCCGCACCGCGATTCGTCAAACGCAAATTCTGCAAACGGACACGCCCGGAAATCAAACGGATCCCGATTTGTGTTTCCTTCTCACTCAATGGAGGTAAAAAGTCAATCAGAGAAACTTTCTTGCTCTTCTGCAATCCATGATACATTTCCAACATCAGCTTGCCATCTTCCCGACGCAAGATGGTCGACTGCACAACGCCGGGAGCCAGACCGGAAATATGACTGATCAGACATTCCGGCATCTTTCCCGCTTCCTGACGGTAAAAAATATCCCGTGTCCCACCATCCACACCAAAGCGCAATACAAATCCAACGGGTCTTCCATCTGCCCCCACCGTCTGATCATTGGCCTGAATCCGGATTTCAAAACTGTCCCCGGTATGTTCCACAAGATGCTGTAAATCAAGACGCCAATCGCTTTTCAACGGCAGATCAAGCCAAAGCCATTGTCCGGCAGGCAGCTGCAAACCATTCTGCATACTCCGCCAGGCTTTTCCATCGGCAAGACTCATATCCGCTTCCCGGAAACTGACTCCGGGATTTTTGAACGGCTTCCGAACACCTTTCCATTGCAAATCGCACAGCGGCAACCAGGCAGAACTGCGTAATTTCTGCTCACGAACCGCATAGATTGCCATTCCGCCAAGCAGGATCATCAAAACAAATATGGAGACGGCAAGAATAATATGCCGTTTCAGCAGCAATAAAATTTTCCGTGCCGTGGATGCCCGTTCCGCTTTCGTAGCAAAACCGCCAAGGAATGCTGTAACATCATGGCGAATTTCACTCACCGCCTCATAACGGTCGGCCGGATAAAAACTCATCGCTTTCATGACAACCGCTTCCAATGCGGCAGGAATTTCTCTTTCCGGCACCCGTTCACGCGGCGGAATAATCGCTCCGTACAGGGTATCCTGTACCATCTCATCCACCGACTTTATTTCAATCGGCGGCTGAAGTGTCAACATGGCATATAATATCGCACCCAAAGCATAAATATCGGTACGCTGATCTTTCGCCGTATTCTGACCTGCCGCCTGCTCCGGTGCCATATAGCCGGGCGTACCTTTCATCATGCCGTCCAACGTCATGGCAGGTGATGCAAAGGTCTGACTGGTTGCTTTTTCGATCTGATACTGTTCAGCAGTTGTCGTCTTCCCGATCATCTTGGCAAGGCCCCAGTCCATGATCAACACTTCACCGAAGTCCCCGATCTGAATATTTTCAGGCTTCAGGTCAAGATGCAAAACTTCTTTGGAATGAGCAAATGCCACACCGGAACAGATTTTCAGAAAAATACGGAGCAACCGTTCCAACGGATACTCCCGCACCACTTCCGGATCCCCTTCCTGTAAAGCCAGAAGTAGAGCGGCTAATGTACGCCCGCGCAACAGTTTCATCGTAAAATACGGCGACCCGTTACTGTCAATCCCGATGTCATGAACAGGGACAATGTTGGGATGTTCCAGACTGGCTGTAAGGCGGGCTTCCTGCACAAAACGCAGGATATCGGAAGGCGGGCGTTTGTCGGCGTCGGGCAGAACTGCCATGGCGACGTCACGCATGGTATCCATATCCCGCACTTCCAATACCATTTTCATTCCGCCGCAAGCGATACTTTTCCGGAATTTATATTTATCCGTCGGCTTGAGAGATAAGCGGTCAACCAGGAATTCGTCGATTCCGAGATTCTCCGGATTCAAAGGTATATCAGGGTTATTATTGGCATCATCCATAGTACGCCGATGCAAATCAGACAAAAAAGAATCACGGAACGCTCTTGTCGCCCCGGGACTGATTTTTTCCGTATCCTGTTTGAAATTTTCTGCCATTGGCCGCTAACCCTTATTAAAAATATTCCTTCAGCAGATAATATACTTCATTTTTTCCACTCTGCAAGTACATTTAAAATAAAAAAGGCGTCAAATTGACACCTTTCACACATTCACAGCGCTCATAAAGCAGATAATTCGATGCTGTGAACAAACAATTCGCCATTCGTTAGATAAATAGTCGGGCGGATATATTTTGTTTCCGGCAGGTAAAAACCTTCCGGAATGGTAAATGCATACTCATAGATACGGTTATCTTCCGGTAACATTGACGCAGGAAAAAAGGGAAAGCCCTTATTATTTAATTTCGCATCATAACAATGTGTCGCAAGGTTGAACACCGTACCTTTTTTACCCGATACTTTCATCACAACATGCCACTTTTTCACCGGATACATTCTGCCCGTATAAGTGGAAATGAAATTATCTGCTTTTATGCGAAAAACCTTACTTCCATCCCAGCCGGTCACAACCCCCAGTTCCGCATTGGTACCGGGGAGATATCCAGGTGTTCCAACCACAAACCAATCAATGGGAAAATCTTTCAACGCCGGAGCTTCCAAATGTTTCAGTTTCCGGAAGTGATCCGTTACATTTTTATAATAGCGATGCGTTGCGGGATATGTTTTATCAAAAGTAATACGTTCATCCGCTTTTTTCTCAGCCGGGCGATCATTTTTTCCAACATAACGGTTCGTATAATTAAAATAGTCGGCATAATCATACCGGTAAATACGCGTCACGCGCCGCTTCTTCCGATTATGATAGAATTCCCCGAGATAATGGATTTTTTTCTGAAGACCGGGTGAAATATGCCGTAAATAATACCCTTTCGGATATTTTACGGATTCAAACAGGACAATGTAGCATGCGGTCGCAGGGAGAGATACCCCCTTATGAATACTGTCGCCAATACTTTTGATATAATCTTCTTCCGATAAGCCGGAGTATAAAATATCGCTCGCCGGAATCCCCGTATAATAATTCAGGCGACGTGTTTCTTTATCCATTGCAAGGATATAAGGCGTCTCACAACCCTGCGCATCTTTTTTAATCAGTTCTGACACACGAATGATATAGTCCCCATAGGTATTCAGGTGCAATGACTGACAAATGGAAGCAATACTCAATCCCACAACAAACAGATATGGAACTGCTTTACGCCATTTTTCCGGGAACTTCGGAATGTACTTGACCAGCCGCTCCGTTTGAAAACAGAAAAACCCGGTCGCAATAACAGCAGGAATAATCAATATCATACTGTAGCGGCTCGTAACAATCTGAATCAACAGACGCCAGCCAATCATAAAGAGAATACTCAACCCGATCAGCCAATATAACGGCGTATGACGTTTCCAATACATAACTGCGGCAGTAACCAGTCCCAGAACAGCAGCAACTGCAATCGGTTCAAACAGCACACTGGGTATACCCTGAAATAAAATAGAAAATATCGAGCTCATTCTGTCCCATTCTCTCCGGTATCAGATCCCTTATATAAACTCTGGATCCAGTCATATTTACCATAAAAAAACTTCTGATAATAATTCAGAATATGGTTTTGCACGCCAATAATATAAATCAATGCGAATACCGTAATAAGGCAGGATACAGCCATGCTTGCCGATTGACTGAGAAACCGCTTCCAGCTGATTTTCTTATTCATCCCGAATAATACAAATGCAAGCAGAAGAAGCGGAAGCAGTTCCAGCGTTTCATAACGGGTCAGCAAAGAACAGCCAAACAAAATCCCAGCCGGAATCCATGACCGGATTTTATTGTGCAAAATCCCCCGCAGGCAGAAATAAATGGTCCACCCGCACAATGCAAAATAAAGCATGTCACGCTGAATTGCAACCGAATAATTGATCACAGTCGGATTGACTGCCATCAGAAACGCAGCAGCAAGGCTGACTCTCTGATCTTTCTGCACTTCCTGCGCAATCAAATAAGCCAGCAACGGCATTGTTATTCCACATATCAAACTGATACTCCGCCCGGCAATTTCCGGTGGGAATCCGATATCAATCCCCCTCCGGATAAGCCACAGATAAAAAGGAGGAATCCGAAAATCGGGAAATGTATTCCATACTGCGTAAAAACTGCCGTTTTTCTGCCAAACGCCAGCCATCCTCAAATACAGAGTTCCGTCTCTGGAGATGGTCGGCTCAAAATACAGCGTGATAAGGGTCAACAGCAAAAAAACAATGCCGCATCCGATAACACACCAATAGACTTTTTTCTGATCAACAGTCATAATACGAAAACAGTTTTAACGTTTCAGCAATTCCAGCCAGCGTTCCGTAACTTTCTTCCGGGAGAATTCCTGATGATAGCATGTATATGCATTGCTTTTCAGCGTCTGCATTTTTTCCGGATGGGCAATCATCTCTTTCAGCCACTCAATGGTAAGGTCTTTCTGAACCACTCTGCCGATCCCATACTGTTCAAGCCAGATCGGAATATCTCCATCTTCCGTGCCGGAATACAGCACCGGACGGCCAATCGCCAGAGCACCAAAGAATTTGGAAGGCACGACAATCCCTTCCCAGCCCGGACGCAGACTGATCAAGTGAATATCAGCAGATGCCAGACGTTTTTCCAATTCTTCTTCGGAAGCAAATCCAACCATTTTGATGTTGGTATCTTCTTCCGTAATCTGAGCCGTTTGGGTCTTATAACAATTGCCGTAACCGGCAAAACAGAATGCCGCATCAACGCCGGACTGACGGCACTGGCGTGCAAGCGCAATAAATTCACTCAAGTCATGAGCATACCCCACCGTTCCGGAATACAACAAGCCCAATTTAGCATCCCCGAACAACTCTTTGCGAATCACCGGATCCGCCTCCGGAATCTGAGCCGGTTCAACCAATGCCCACGGCGTCAAAGTCGCACATTCCGCTTTGTGACGGTAACGCATCAGCCGTTGACGCATGCATTTGCCGATATCCGCCATCACATCCACGCGCCGGTATACAAGGGGCAGGAACGGCTTGATCATGGATGCCGCAACTCTCATCCACAACGGAGAATTGACCAATACCGCTTCCGGATACAAGTCAAACACCCAATGCATCAATTGAACACGCCGGCTCATCAAACGCATGAACGGCAGCATGCAATAGGAAAATTGCGGGTCGGTTCCCAGAATGACAACATCAAATTTTTTCCGGTTCTTCAGGAATGCCCAGAGCCACTTGAACTGCAGAACAAAAGAATTGATCACACGTCCAATATTGCTGCCCTGGGAAAAGCCGGGACGGGAGAAACGTTCGATATTGACTCCTTCCCAAACTTCATGCTTGGCAAGTTTTTCATTCGAACGGATCAGACTGTCACAGGTATACGCCGTTACCTCATGCCCCGCCGCTTTCAGATCTTTTGCAAGGTCCGCAAACAATCTGGCACTGACAACGGGATCCGGATAGAAAAAGTGGTAGATCAACAGAACTTTAGACATAATTTTTCAGTCTCAATAAATGGGTTTCACTTTGATTGCATTCGGAATTTCTTTATCAGAAATCAAGACAAGATAACCGCCGCCGCCGCAACCGGTCAACTTCCAGCCGTATGCCTGATTGCGATAATATTCAATGGCACTGGAAACTTCCGGAGTCAACATATTCGGGAACATTTCCAGCTGAGCATCAAAACAGGCCGCAGTTGCTTCGCCCCAGGCTTTCGCATTGCCGGAAATCATGCCATTCCAACAGGCATCCGTTGCATCTGCAAGTTTCTTTGCGCTGGCGTAATTGACATTCGTATTACCCAACACGTCGTAACCGGCTTTCCGCTGCGGCAAGGCAACCAGCCACAAATGGTCTTCCACATATTTCAAAATTTCCGGGTCTTTCACGGATTCAATGGAAACCGGCCAGAAACCTTTATCATAATTCAGTTTATTCAAACCGGGCAGCAGCATACCCAACTGATCCTGAGAACCGCTGATTGCCACTGTTCCGGGAGGATTTTCCACGCAGAACAGCAATCTTGCCAATTCTTCACGATTGCCAACCGGAATCTGAGTCTGCCACAATTCAATGGCTTTCTTGCGGGAACTGGTTGCCATACCGCATTTATCATTGAATTCCATGGAAGGCTCAATCGCCATCACAATCACAGAACCGGGGCAGATGTTGTTCACTCTCGGCTGATCCATCCAGCCACCGCACAATTCCACACGATACGGAATACGGCATTCCTGACGCAAAGAGGTGGTTGATCTTGCGGGCAAACCGGCACTGGGAAGACGTTTGCTGACAATCAGCTCAATCCCCAATTCCTTACAGAATTCTTCCTTGGCAGGGGTAAAACCATCCGTATTCACAAAAAAGATATCCGGTTTCAATTCCCGGACTTCTTTCTCAAAGTCCATAATACCGCTGCCGGAACTGATCCAGGCATCTTTCACACAACGCAATGCTTTCACCATGTAAAGACGTTCCGCATTGTTGTTGATCGTCCGTCTGCCTTTCAATTCCCAAATCGTTTCATCGGACCCCAATCCGACGTACAGATCACCGTATGATGCTGCTTCTTCAAAGAAGGCAACATGCCCCGAATGAAGCATATCATAGCATCCCGAAACAAATACTTTTTTCGCCATTGTACTACTCCTATGTCAATTATTTAATAGACTTGATATATTTCGCCGGAACACCTCCGGCCAAACAATTTGCAGGTATATCACGGGAAACCACACTGCCGGCGGCAATTACACTGCCCCGGCCAATAGTAACCCCCTTCAATACTGTAACATTCATTCCCAACCACACATCATCTTCTATGATCACCGGCGCTGTTTTGTGGCTGACTTTATCCGTTCTTGTTTCCGGCTCCAGAGAATGAAAATCGGTATCGCAAATCGTACAGTTTACTCCAACCAAAACCCGGTTTCCCAATGTAACAGATTGTTCTGCAATAATCGTAGAGCCGGAAATACCGACCTGATCGCCCAAGGTCAAAACACCGCTGCCCCGCACCCCTAACGTAACAGGATGATAACAGCCGGCAATATTGGATATAAGACTGCTGCGCAAACAAACCCCGCGCCCCATCTCCAACTTGCCCTGACGGGATTTGATCACCACTGGTGCCCCAAAGCACCGGACGAGGGACCGCATCTTTACACCCCACAAAAATAGACGTAAATTTCCAATTACACTGCCACAAAGCACCGACAAAACCTTTCGGAACAAATACAAATAATACATCATTTTTCACCTCGACTCTTTTCATGTTCCAGCATTTTCTGATAAAGCTCCACATATTCAAGAAAACGATCTTCCTGACGAAAATGTTTTAACGCATAATTCCGGCATACATCAACATCTTTCTGTATCGTGGAAACTGCACGCAAAACACCTTGTAAATCACCCTGTTCTACAATAAGTCCCGTATCCCCGGTAACCGATTCCGGACTGCCGCCCGTACGGTAAGTGATAACCGGAGTACCGCAGGAAATCGCTTCCAGATTGGTTGTGGGATAGTTATCTTCCCAGGTAAGATTCAAAAATACATCCGCAGCCGAATACAATTCCGCCAGCATCTGAACCGATCCCGTTCGCGCAAAAGCCGTAATGTTTGCGGGTAAATCCTTAATCTGTTTTTCGCTAAGGCCGACCAATACAATACGGTAACCTTCCGGCAGCATCCCGGATAATTTAATGAAATCCTGCAAACCTTTCCGTGGTGACCAGCTGGATGCCGCACCAAGAAGAATCTTCTGACCTTCCCAACCGTATTTCGCGCGGACTTCGGATGCCGGATAAGGCTGGAACACAGAAGTATCAGTCCCGTTATGAATCACTTTTACAGGGTATTTTCCAATGAATGATTCCTTTACCAAACCGCCAAGCCAATGAGAACATGGCACCAGAACCATCCGTTCCAACTGTGTAAAATAATGCTTTTTATCCAGCCAGTTCTGCTTCGAACGATCACAGATATAACTGGCAGGGTAAGTCTTTTTCTGGGGACAATGGCAACATCCGTTTTTCCACTTATCGCAGTTGGCATAATCAAAATACGCACAATGTCCCGTAAAAGGCCAACAATCATGAAGCGTCCAAACCACGGGCAGATTCTTATTTTTCAAATATTCAAACAGAAGCGGATAATTCAAATAATAACCGTGAATATTATGCAAATGTACGATATCCGGCTGAATCTCATCCATCTGTCTGAGCAGTTTCCGCGTTGCTGTAACCGAACCGAATCCATGATCATCAAAAATTCTGGAACGAACACCATGCAGAAGATAATCCTTCTTCTGCCCGATTTGTATCAGTTTGGATGACGAAGGATTGGCAAACTGCCCATAAGCAATATAACTGGAATAACCAGAAGCTATTGCAACATTGCCGATCCCTTCCGTTATCCGACCGGTTGAAGCAAAATTCGCAACAACATTAATTTGAAAAAGAGTATTCATTTTTCTCCTTTCGGCTCAGTCTGCATAAAAGCTTTCAATATTTTTTGAATCACGGTAGATACAAAAAGAATCCCGACAGTGTAAGCAGTACCGGACATCAAATCCCCGCGCATGAAAAAGAACATCATAGAGAGGAAATAAAAATAATACAGCGAAAAAGTATTACGGTAATCGCCCTGATATTTCACCCAGAATGTATAATCCATTTTTTTGGAAATGAATGCTAAAAAAATAAGAAACAGAAAAATACCGCCAAAACCGAAGTTGATATAACCTTCCCCTAAAAAGTTCATTGAAATATTCGTAAATCCATTAAATAAATTATCCATTTCGGCAATGGTATGTCCACTGCCCATGGGCTTCGTTTCCCACATACTCCGCGGAACCCAGAAAAAGATGCTGCCTAACAGCTGGTATCCATAAGTGATAAATTCTTTTTCATACACATAAGCAAAAGAAATGTAAGAGTCAAAATGTAATCTGGAGAACATGTCCCACGGCCGGAAATTCTCCGTTTCAACATGACGGAACATATCAAGCAGTGGAAATACCAACAAAACACCTCCAGCCATTGCCGTCTTGAACAACCATTTGCTGTAAATAAATTTAGGATACAAAATTAACACGACAGGCACATACGAGGCGGCAGCAAAATAACGTGCCGTAGCCGTCGGCGCAGCAAAGAATAATAAATACCCTACCCCAACACACTTGAGCAACTTGGATTTTGTGAAACAAAGAAAGGAAAAAGCCACCAGAGAAAATGAAATACGGAATATATTGATGAGTAATCCCGCTGACTGTACACTCTCGACTCGCTCTGTCTCGGAATCGCCACCACGGAAAAGAAGGTTACTCAAACTGAAACCATTCGAATAAAGCATATAAACACCATACAGTGTTATAAACATCAAAAGAACAAATACTCCCTGACGTTTTAATCGGGGCACAGTAGAATCATCCAGTTTTGGCGGTTCGGTATTTGCCGACACTTTCTTTCCGCTGAAATAAATCAAATCATAGATAATATAGCAAAAAAACAAAATAATATTAATTTCAAAAAATGTCTGCGGAGTTACAGTATACCCCCCAAGCGGTTCAAAAAATTGAACAAATGCCGCAATCGAATAGAAAAACAGCGCAAAGATATAAAAGAAACTGCGGAAAGAGACCGCATGTTTTTCTTTTATGAGCGCAATAACGACATAAAGGAATGGAAAAAGAAAAGATAAAAAAATAGAAACAGTCATAATTTTTTCAGCTTCACCACATTATCGGGGTAAGTTTTTTGTGTAAAGAAACACATCTTCCAAAAAACGGGGCGGATTTTTTCCCATAAATTCCATTTCAATTTCAGAGTGGAACATATAAATCATCGTCGATGAAAATTCCGAACGGAAGGTTACTTTGTTATTCTTCAACAAATACAGTAACACCACTTCTGCAGGAATGTCCGTCTGTAAATGAATAATACGGGGATCCGGAGAAACTCCCTGATCTTCTTTAATGTGCGGGTGAAATTTGATAACAAACAAATCATACTTCTCACGGTCACTCTCCGTAATTTCATAAACCGGATCCCAATTCGTAGAGATTACCAAAATATTTTTGTTGCTTATTTCATGCTGAAACATCGGCAGCTTTTCAATTTCAAAAAGCGTTGTCTGCTCTTTCCAATGATCAACAACCCCATTGCTCATACCTTTTGCCTTGGCTTTGACACAGGGAAGAAGACCGGGATACTCCGGATAATTCAAATAAACTTCGTCATTCCATTTGCATCCGCCGATCGTATACGTTGACCCCAAAAGTTTCTTCAGAAAAAGACAAATCGTTTGTACAAAAATTAAATTGAACAGCCCCGGCTTCTGCCCCGGGAACAAGCCGTAAAATTTCCGGATTACATAATTCCCCAAGCCTTCTTCGTATACACATACTTTTGTGCCCTGCTGCTTGAGGGAATGAAAAAAGACGGCAGGACGGTAACCGGCATCCGTTCCACTCCAGAATTCCTTGAGATTATGAAGTTGGAGGATACCCAGAAATATATCTTTTTGCAAAACATGATCCGGCAAAAAAATAATCTCTTTCCAAAGATGACCATCATGTTCCTTTATTTTGCGCTGAAAATCCTCGGAATTAATAAATAAACTGGACATCAGCAAGATGTTGCAATTGCCGTTCTTTAGTCCGCCCGTATTCTTTAAACTGACGTACTGAAAAGGCTTTGTTGCATAAAACACAAACAACTCCTCACCGGGATATTTTTGATTTAATGCAGCGATTTTTTCACTGTATTCGGTTAATTTCCCATGTAACAGTAAATTACGAAGAATTCGCATCACAAGTTTCATCATTTTACGCACTCACATCAACAATTTTAGGTTTATGTATAATCTGTAAAACAATTCTTACAGTATCAAGTAGTGATTTACAATTGCAAATCAAAAAGATAATCAGTGGTAAATAGTAAACAGCAGAACAATCTGCCAACATCAAACCGACCAGAACCACAATGGGAAGCAGCTTTTTCCAGGATATATCAAAATTCCACATAAAACGCCCATACAGATAATACCGGCCGGTAAAGTTGACTGCTATACTGTAAAGCAAATAGATCACAAGCATACACAAACAACTGTATTTCAGCTGTATACCTGCACAACAATACAGCAATACCGGTAAAAGGATCAAATTCAATGCCAGTGTCCCCAATGCCAGAAACGCAATCATATTTTCTTTGTTTTGTGCAAGTAAATAGGTATTGTATCCAAAGCATAAGGGGTAAATCATCAATGCCGCCACAATCGCTACAAAATAAGGAAAAGATGCTTTATACTGGGGCAAAAAGTACATCAATACTCCACACGCAGGAACGGCAATATAAACCAGCAAGTGCACCCCGGTAATGTAGGAGGAACGCATAAGCTGAATCTTTTCCACATGTTTCTCATTATCATCCCCGGAAAGCATATCTACAGTTTTTGGAAAAATCAGAAATAACATGCTGTCAACCATCAGCATCACAGCATTCGCCAGGGAAAATGCAAAGGCAAATCTGCCAAAATCCTGAACAGAATAAAATCTCCCGATAATCATCTTGGTCGATAATACAATCAACGCAAAGGCGGTATTGTACAGAAAAAGAAAGAATCCTTTCTTCCATACATCTTTCATACATGCCAGACTGAACGAGCCGGAAAAATTGCTGAAGCCATGACGCAAATAAAGTAATGTTGTCAGAAGGCATCCAACAAAATATCCTCCGCCAAGCAGAGTTAATAACGTCTTTTCATTGCCGAAAAACATCAAGCATAAAGTCAAAACCGGGAATACAGATTGGCCGAATGCCACCTCAAAGAGCTTTCCTTTCACCCGGAATATATTCATAAACAGAGAGTTGAGATACAACAACATCACACTGAGGCAAGCCAGCAGCAAAAGATTCCCAAGTTCATACTTCTCAAACAGAGCAATACCGAAAATCTTATGATAGACTAAAATCCCCAAAGGTATGATGCTTAAAAACAAGGATCCGATAAGGGCATTGAAATTGTAATTGCGGCATAATTGTTCATCGGATTTATGCTGCACCAACAAAATATTTACAGCATTTCCCAAACCGAAATTACAGGATTGTCCAATGTTAATCAACAGCATAAAGAAACTCCAGACACCAAAATAATATGCCCCAAGCTTCACAGCAATATAGATTGATGTTATAAATTGCAAACCAAACGTTGCATATCTGGAAAGCAAATACCAGATCACTTTATTACGCAAAGCTGATTTTATCAAGTTCAAAATTTTTTGCATGTCAATCAAAGCTCTTATTATGTTGATAACAACATTTCTTTTCTATTCTGTCCTCTTTATCTCCAGACCGAAAATCCACAGACAACCACAATGTTCTACCCGTTTCAAAGTCATTTGTGATTGTATGGCTGTCATATCAATTATTTCTCCTTCAACTGCTCCTGAAGCATAAATTCTGCCTGCTGAAAATCCAACGGTGTATCAATGTCATAAGAACGTTCCCGCGGCATGTGATATGCATAACAGCCGCACTCATAAATATCACTTCTGGTCAGCAAATGCTCAACACGGAAGAAATAAATCGCCCCATTCAAAGTAACTTGAGGTTTCAACTGCTGACGGGCAATCAAATTTTTCATTTTATGATGGTAAACTTCCATATTCCCATCTTCCGGCAGCTCCGCACACAAAACCGGGGAATGTGCAGGTTCCGTAACCGAAACAATTGCCTGAGCATTTTTTTCACACATAAGGTCGTAAGCATTGCGAATATCCCGGCTGTCACGGAATGGCGTGGTCGGCTGCAACAACATGGCTGCATCAAACGACTTGCCATTCTCTTTATAGCGGGCAATAACGGCCTTGATCACATCCCATGTCGAAGCCGTATCAGTCGCCAGAGAAGCATCGCGCAGAAACGGCACCGAAGCTCCATATTGTTTTGCAATTTCGGCATACTGCTCCGAATCGGTGGAAAAGTGGATTTCATCAAAAATTCCGGATTCTTTCGCCGCATTGATGGTATACGCACACAGGGGCAAACCACACAAAGGCTTGATATTTTTATCTTTCAAACCCTTTGAACCGGAACGGGCAGGTATGATTGCAAGAATTTTCATTTTACATTTTCCTTTAACATCATTTCCGCCAGCTTGAAATCCCATTTTGTACGAATATCAAAACTGTGTTCCAACGGAACAATAATTGCTTTGGTTCTCTTGCTCAAATAGTTCTTATGCTCCACTGCCGCATCCGCACTGCAAACATGCAGCATATTGGTAATATCATAGACCTCAGAAACTCGTTTCCGCGCAAAAGGATCATCATTCGGTAAAACCAGACTGGCGTCATCACCCTGCAAATATACCATGTCATACGCCGGATGACGGTTGCTTCTCGTTACCGCAATCACGGAATCACAATTGCCTTCCATATACAAGTCGATCGCCTGCGTGATCTCATCCGCAGTTCGCATGGGAACCGTCATCGGCAGAGATACCATAATATCCATTTTGGGAAATTCTGTCTGCTGACGATTCCATTCAACCGCATGCTTCCATGCCAATTGAACCGGAGTCATATCCGTGGACAATTCAGCAGGACGCAAAAACGGCACAATTGCACCGTACTGTTCTGCAATTGCAGCAATTTCCGGACTGTCTGTTGAAACAAAAACATCTTTAATATAACGGGATTTTTTTGCTGCTTCAATTGTATAATCAATCAACGGCTTCCCATTCAAAAGCTGAGAATTTCTTTCTGCAAAACGAATGGAACCGGAACGGACAAAAATCCATGCTTGAATTACTGGTAATGTCATAGTCAACCTCTATCCTCACAACTCAATCAACTGGTTTTCTTCATAATCACGGGTCGCAACTTTGCCCACAATTTCAGGCCAGCGCATGGGAGAAATCCCCGTCCCGGGACGCTTCGTGGTCAAATTTTCTTCCGTGAATACTTCTCCCGCACGAATCGGACATGCAGCAACAATACTCTTACGCGCCGCCGCCCGGTTCCCGCGTTCACGTTCACTGGCAGGCTGCTTGATGCCATCTCCAATCGCACGCTGTACATTGCGGATTGCAATCACAAGCCGTTTCAACTCTTCCGGTTCCAATGATGCCGGATGGTCAGGACCCGGCAGAGTACGGTCGAGTGTAAAGTGTTTTTCCACAACCGTCGCACCACGGGCTGCCGCAGCAACAGAAACATCAATCCCCATGGTGTGGTCGGAATACCCGACTTTGCAGCCGGTCGCTTCCGCAATCGTATCCATTGCTTTGAGATTGACTTCGGAAACAAGGGCGGGGTATTCCGTAGTACAATGCAATACATACAGATTTTCTTTTTTCACCCCCAGCTGGAACAGCAGATTCACGCTCTCAACAATTTCCTCAAGTGTCGCCATACCGGTGGAAAGAATAATCGGTTTATTCAGACTGGCTGCCACTTTCAGATAAGGATAGTTTGTCATTTCGCCGGAAGGAATCTTGATGTAATCCAATTCCAGTTCATTGATCAGGAACAGCAGGTTTTCGTTGTCAAACGCGGTAGAGAGGAATTTGATGCCGTAATAATCGCAGGTCTTGATCAGTTCATAATGATCTTCCCGGCTCAATTCCAGTTTCTTCAGCATGGTGTACTGACTGTCATCGCCTTCACTCTGCAGATTCTTTTTCTGATACGCAGCCTGACGCGCCGTTTTCGTCACCAGTTTCTCGGTCGTGAATGTCTGAAATTTCACATAATCCGCCCCGGCTTCTGCGGCAGCTTTAATCAATTCTTTCGCCATGGCGAGATCACCGTTGTGATTCACGCCTGCCTCAGCAATGATAATGCATGATTTTTTTTCGCTCATCTCTGTTCCTCAAATCAAAAATTTGTAAGAATCACATCGGATCCGTATTTTTCAGTCAATTCAGACGCTTTCGCAGCTGCACGTTCTTTATCCGTATACACATACATCTCACAACGGGGTTCCTTGCGGTCAATCAGATTGTACACCGCATAAACGCCGGACTTTGTCATCAGCGGCATAATCCAGCCCGGACAATGATTACAATACTCCGGACACGGCCCCGCATCGTTATCCACCGCTTTGGAAAGACTCGGACAGGAGAAAAATTCAAAAGAATAACATCCGTCTTCCAGCCGGTTTACCATATCACAATTTTCTTCAATGCGGATATGTTCCCAATATTCATACATGCCCTGCAGACCTTTCTGCTGAAAAAGCTCAAGGCAGTGATATTCCTGATTTTTGGAAACACGGTCGTAATATTTCTTCATTTCCGCATCCCCCTTTTCCGCGATGAGTTTGAAAACTTCATTGTAGAAACGGACAAAATGGTCACTCGGAATCATCGCTTATGCCTTTCTTTTCAAGGTTTGAATGCAGGAAAATGTTCCCGTTTCTTCCAATGTACTTTCAAACGGTGAACCTTCCGTAAGCGCAGTATTGAAAAGCGCAGTCGCTTCACAAAGAATATGATCCGGTTGCTGTTCCAATTTTACCAGATGCTGCAATGCCGGGCAATTCTTCACAATCAGCCGGATGGAATCTTCCGTCTTCTCAATGCTGAATTCCCCATTCTCACGATCCAGATAATATGCCCAGTATTCTTCCAATTCCGCAGTATCGCCGGCTTTCAACGCTTCATGAATCGTTTTATAAACTTCCTGCGCAGTCTTGCGAATCACTGTTTCCATCGCTTCATGACCATATTGATCGATCAGATAATGCAACGTTGCACAGGTCAAACCATGAAAGTCTTTGTGCACTTCGCCTGTTGATTTGTAACGCAACATAAGTTTTCCTTTCTTTCTCAATTCTTCTTAAAACGCTTGATGTATAGAAATTCACTGTCCGGATAAACACCAAAATACTCAAATCCCATCCGGGTATACAGAGAATGAGCCCGGACGTTCGCCGGAACCGTGGTCAGCATCAAGCCGCCGTAAGACTGCTCTTTTGCATATTTATCCAGAAATTCCAATAAAATGCGCCCCAGATGATTCCCTTTCCAATCTTCCCGGATACAAATCCCGAGCCAGGGGATCAATGTGTGCGTGTCCCACAAGAATACATAACCTACCATCTTTTCCGAGCCGTCTTCATTCTTGACAACTGCCGCAAAATGAATCTGATTATCATCCTGCTGACGCCCCAGATGTTCAATCACACGGATGCGATTGATATCACCACGGTTGAACATGGCACGGGTATCTCCTGCCATCTGATCGAAAAATTCAAGAACCATCGAAAGGTCTTCATTTTTCAACTGGCGAATGGATACTTTATCCAATTCCACGGACTCATGAAGGAATACAATATCCTCAATGTTCATGTCCTCATCTACGATCGGCACCGCATTGATGTTGTTTTCCCACAGAAAACGACGGGCTTTTCCACGCTCCGTCGTGAAAAGAAATTTTGCATGATAATTTGCCGCTGCAGATACCGGATCATCCAACTTGCCATTCTTCAAAAGATATCGGCGGATGTCACCGTCATTTAACGTTCCTTTGAATATGGTCCCTTCCGTCACAAACAAGACTCGCTTGCTGGAAATACACAAACGTTGCAAGGCTTCCCGTATCGTAAAATTCGCTGTAATCAGAATTTGTTGTTTTTCTTCACTCAGTGACATTTTTACCTCTCATTTTCAAATCGTTACAAACCACATTCTGCACTTTCCCCATCAACAGTGGCATGACTGCAAAACTCTGATTTCCAACTCTGATCCACGTGGAACCAAACCGGCTCTCTTCCATTCTGTCGATTCAGCATAACTTACAACCATACTTCCTACTGCCAATGATACGCAAAGTCCGCATAAAAATACTCCACGCGGAGACTTCTGTATACGGTAAACCAACTCTAATATAACATAAAAAAGGGTAATGTCAAATAGAAAATCTTATTTTTACAATATTTTAACGCCGGAATAAACAAAAACAGTACGACTTTGAACACAGAGAAGATACTACCGCAAATTTGTCCGATTTTTTAATGTTTATTTTTTTACCGAAACAGGGCGTACCGTGCCGTGGATCTCAAGCTCCGGAACAACGTAACATTGATAGGCAATCGGCATATCTTTCACCGGTCGATGGCGGAGATAATATGCCGCCATCCTCACAATCTGATCCAGATCAACTCCAATCGTATCCAATTCAAAAGGATATTCTTCCCTCATATCCTGCGGAAAATCATAAGAAAGCAAACTCACCTGCTCCGGAATCCGAATCCCGTTTTCCAGCAGATATCGCTGCAGTTGATAGGCAATGTAACCACATGTCGCAAAAATTGCTGTAATACCCTTATCTTGCACAAGATGAAGAATTTTGCGTTTCAATGTATTCCAGTTATGAAGAAATAATACATGCACTTTGCTTTTCGGAGCCAGGACGGACATTTCCCCAATAAAACTTTTGTGCCGGTCCAGCTGGGTCGGCTCAATCGGAATCGTCACCAATGCCACATTCCGGTGTCCGTTTTTATACAAATGTTCCGCCGCAATGCGCCCGCCGAGAAAATTGTGCATCCCGATTACAATATCGCCATCGCTCCCACCGGAAACATTGATACAGAAAACATCCGGATTCTCCTCTTTCACTTCTCGAACCGTTTCCGCAGAAGGCGAAGAAAAGAAAATTACCGTCTGTGCACCCGCAATCATCCGCAGAAAAGCACTCCGGGATTTCCGGTGATCTGCAATCTGGATATTATAGTTCTGATTCGATATCTTGCCCAACAAAGAAAATGCAAGATTCTTTTTGTATGGATCATCCTGAATATCAAACACAACCGTCTGCGGTTCCGAACTGCGGGATTGAAACACACCCGCTTTATCCAACGCCGCAACAACCCGTTTCCGCGTAGCTACACTCACTCCAGGCGCATTGTTGATCACCCGATACAGCGTCATCGCACTGATATTCAGTTCTTTGGCGATGGATCGCATGGATATACGCTGCTTGTTCACGGCGCTTGCTCCGTTTCAATTCAATCTTCCAACGCTTCCGGCTCAATCACACTCATACGCGTCCATTTTCCACCACGATAACGCATGTAACATGCCGCGCCGAACAACAGAACATAAACCGTCAGAGTCCCCCACAAATACCATACTGAGAATCCGCAATACCAGAAGATAAAACTGGGTAATGCAAATCCGCCCCAACATAAAATTCCCGTCAGCCACATCATAAACTTGGTATCTCCCGCCCCTCGAATGGCGTTACTGTATACCAACACCAAACCATCGCCGAACAAATAAGCGGCAATAAAATATAACATGATTTTGGCAAGACGCATCACTTCCAGCTGCGAGACATCTCCTGCACGCTGGAACGGCGCCAATACAAAATCGGAAAATACCGTAAATAATATAATCATCAAGGTCATATATATAATCATCAGATTACGCGCACTGCGGACCGATTTCTTCGCATGATGTATATCCTGTGCACCAATGCATTGTCCAACCAGAATCGAAGTCGTCATGCCGATCCCCATGATGGGACAGAATGCCACGTTATTGATTCCGAATACAATACTGCATGCTTCCTGCTCATGTACGCCATACATGGAAATCAGAATCACAAAAACATTGAACGCCGCAAGGTCAACAAATAACTGGATCCCATTAGGCGAACCGAAACGCAGTAACCCTTTGAACATTTTCCAATCAATAATATGAGATAACGTCATAAAGTGACGCCGGGAGCTCTTTAACATGAAAAATCCGAATAAATAAATGAGCAATCCGCCAAATGCCGCAGTAACCGTTGCCAACGCAGCACCCGTAGTACCCATTTCCGGACAACCCCATTTCCCATAGATCATCATGTAATTCAATGGCAAATTCAACAGCGTTACAAAAATGGAAATCAATAAAACTACAGTCGTTTTACCACGCCCGCTCCAGAAACAGGACAATGCCTGAAGCAATAAAAATACAACAGAACCCAGGGCAAGATAACGGAAATATAAAATTTCCTGCTCCGCCACCGCCGGCGGATGCCCCAATGATTGAAACAGATAAGGCGCAAATAAACACATCAATGCCATAAACGCTCCACCTGCTAACGCCATAAAAATCCCCTGCCATACCGCAGTCCCGACTCGATGCGGTTTATTGGCTCCGGAATATTGGGCAACAAATGTTCCACAGTATCCCACGACACCGACAAAGAAACATTGAATCGTAAAACAGGTCAACCCGCTTGTCATTGCGGCTGCCGCTGCCGGTTGAGAATACCTTGTCAACATCAAACGGTCGAAAAACATATTGATCGCTTGACAGGATGACGAAAGGATCAAAGGCAAAGCAACCTTCAACACATCGAGAATGGAACCATTATGAGAAAGGAACTCACTTTGTTGAACTTTCATAGAATAAAACCTCGTGAATAAAAGAAGATTGATTTTTTACATATCCTATTAATATAGCATAGAAAAAAAGCCTTTACAAATGGAAAGATATGGATAAAAGAAAATATTTTTTCGATTTTTTTTCATTTTCGACTTGCATTTATAAAAAACCGGTGTATATTAAGCAATGTTTAGCAGATATGATCTGTGAAACACCTGCTCAGATGGCGGAATGGCAGACGCGCTAGCTTGAGGTGCTAGTCCCGCGAGGGGTGGAAGTTCGAGTCTTCTTCTGAGCACCATTTAACAATTCAGCCTGTGTTTTTTGCACAGGCTTTTTTATCTACACGTATTTTTTTTGCGGAGAGATGGTCGAGTGGTTTAAGGCGTCGGTCTTGAAAACCGAAGAGGTGAAAGCCTCCGGGGGTTCGAATCCCTCTCTCTCCGCCATTTTTTTGCCTCATCGACGGTTTGTTCCATAAAACTAAATCTCCTTTGTGCTTGATATCTCTGGTAATTGATATATTTTCAATTTGAAGTACTCCCAATCTCGGAAGCCATAAGCCTGTTTTATCAACCATCGGATCTTATTATTGAATCCTTCCATTTGAGCATTGCTGATATGTCGAAATGTCCAAAATGAAACTATGCCGTCCAGTTTGTCACGAATCGTTCTTGCCATTGTTTTCATTTCTGAAATTTCGGAACGTTCTGCTGCTTTACACCAACGCAAAAAAGCGAGACGTGCATGA
>JAZUCU010000047.1:0-29485 GCA_045639325.1 Victivallales bacterium | reverse complement strand
CAATGTGATCACAGATCGGGAGTCGGGTCCGGATCGATTCCGCTTACACCTTCATCCAAGCCCTGCACAACCAAAATGGATTCCACTTCTTCAATGGCAGGTTCCTGATAAATTTCTTTGTTCATGTTCTGTTTTCCTTATGTTAGGCTATCGTTGTATTCATGCTCAGCTGCATCGTCTGATTATCACGGAGTGTCAGCATGTAATTTGTGCTGACATAAGCAGAAAGTGCTTCCGAATATTTCGCTGTTTCATTGCCGATCGTAACTTTCTTCATGGCTTCAAATCCGGTAAAGGTTCCGGCTGCACAATCGAACAAGTTCGTTGCCGTTTGATTCCAGCCTTCCAGATCAATATTCATAGCATCACCAGTGAAATCATTCAGGAAGGAACCGCTCAACTGGGTATCCCAATCCAGATTCCACTGTTCGATGTCACGCAGATGATTGCTTGCCAGAATTTCCAGCTTGCTGCCGTTCTCTGCGGTGAAAATGTTAAATCCACGGATGCCGGTATTGAATTCACCGGTGAAGTTGTTAAAGCAGATCGTTCTTGTGCCACTGATGGTGGACTGGAATGTACGGGTATTGCCTTTGATCAAATAGACGTCGGAACTGCTGCCGCCCCAGACCAGGTTATCGGCATCCATCTTCAGATTTTCGCCCAATCCGGTGAAGGTTACCTGGACGTTACCATAAATGGCACCGCTCTGATAAGAACCGGCAACGATGTACACGCTATCCGCAAAAATCAATTCGTTTTCAGAAGAATCCACTACAATGTTAATATTACCGTCGATTGCAGTACGGGTACTGTAATTCGCAGTGGAAATACAGCCGCCGTAAATGCGGGACTTGAAGGTTCCGCCAGCCAATGTCATGTTGATATCACCGGTCAGAAGTGCCTGTCCGCGGATGCTCTGATCGGTGTATGCCATACCGCCGACAATCTGGGAATTGAAATTACCGCCCTTGATCGTCAAATTCAAATCGCCGATATGTTCGCAGTTACCGCGATTGACACGATCACCGCCCATTACGACTTTATTGAATGTACCGCCGCTGATGGACAGATTGGTATCTGCTTCCTGGTCATCCCAAGTCATGTAATTATTGGTGGATGTCAATGCGCCGCCGCTGACGGTACAATTGAATGTACCGCCTTCGATCCGGGCTTCCACACCGTCATGACCGATATTACTCTTATATGTACCATCGGTGGTAACGATCAATTCACAACCTGCGGCGATCGCATCGGCATGAGTCATGCCGGAACCATCAAGTGTCGCGCTTTTGATGATGTTATCGACAACATACCCGGTGACATCGGAAATATTGCCTGCTTCATCCAATGCGCGGAAGTAAACGGTTGCATTTTCAGAAACAGTGACTGCACCGGTGTAATCCATCCATTCGCCATCGCCGATCTTATACTGTTTGACCGCAGAATCTTCGGTGAATGTGGCGGTGATTGTGACACTGTCATAGGTTGTCTCTTTAATATCGGCGTCGGCTGTCGGCTGAAGCGGTGCAACTTTGTCGATATTGCTGACAACGTATTCGGTGACATCGGAAATATTACCGTAAGCATCCTGAGCGCGGAAGTAAACACTGCCGTTTTCTTCAAATACGATTCCGCCAGTATATGCTTTCCAGATCTGGTTGTCATAGCTGTATTCCATGACGGTTGTATCATCGGTGAAAGATGCGGTCACTGTAACGGCTTTATTCGTTACGCTTGTAATATCTGCACCGGCTTCCGGTTTTTCCGGCGGAGTTGTATCTATCGTCAGGCTGACAACATTACTATACATACTTTCGTTGCCCAGATAATCTTCGCCTTTCACGCGGACATAATAAGTGCCGTCAGAGAGTGTGAGCTTGCTGTGACTGTTTCCGCCAGAATAACGAGTGCTTACATAAAGCGTATGGAAATCTTCGTACTGTGAAACTTGAATCGTATATGCGTAAACTCCGCAGCCGTTATCTTCCGAACCGCTGTGAGTAACTGTTATTCTGTTACCAACATTGGTCACGCTGATGAGTTCAGGAACCGTCGGGGCAACTTTGTCGATATTTTCAACGGTTGCACTCTGTTCGGTCACGTTGCCTGCCGCATCAGTTACGCGGAAAAGATAGGTCCCGTTTTCGCTGACAACGAAGTTTGCACCTTCCACCCACGCAGAACCGTCATAGTATTCCACAACACCATCGCTGACGACAGCAGAGAGAGTGACATCTTTATTCGTCCAGTCGGTAGTAACGCCGTTGATTTTAAGAGTCGGAGCAACTTTGTCGATTTTATCAACCGTTACACTCTGTTCGGTCACGTTGCCTGCCGCATCGGTTGCACGGAAAAGATATGTGCCGTTTTCGCCAACGGTGAGGCTTGTACCTTCCACCCAGGCGGAACCGTCAAAATATTCCACAATACCATCGCTGACAACGGCGGTGAGAGTGACATCTTTATTTGTCCAATCAGCAGCATTGCCCTGAATTTCAAGGGTCGGGGCAACCTTGTCGATGTTGCTGACAACGTATTCCGTAACATCGGAAATATTGCCCGCTTCGTCCAATGCGCGGAAGTAAACCGTTGCATTTTCTGTAACGGTGATTGCACCGGTGTAAGCCTGCCATTCGCCATCGCCGATCTTGTACTGTTTGACCGCAGAATCTTCGGTAAAGGCAGCAGTGAGGATCACATCCTGATTGGTGATTCCGGTAATATCGGCTGTCGCAGTCGGCTGATCCGGAGCGACTTTGTCAATGTTGCCGACAAAATATTCCGTCACTTCGGAAATATTACCTGCCGCGTCTGCCGCACGGAAATAGATCGTTGCATTTTCTGTAACTGTGACAGCACCCGTATAAGCCTGCCATTCGCCATTGCCGATCTTGTACTGTTTGACCGCAGAATCTTCGGTGAAGGCAGCAGTGAGGGTCACATCCTGATTGGTGATTGTGGTAATATCGGCTTTCGCAGTCGGCTGATCCGGAGCGATTCTATCAATGTTGCTGACAACATATTCGGTAATGTCGGAAACATTGCCCGCTTTGTCCGCCGCACGGAAATAAATCGTTGCGTTTTCAGTAACGGTGACGGCACCAGTGTAAGCCTGCCATTCGCCATTGCCGATCTTGTACTGTTTGACCGCAGAATCTTCGGTAAAGGCAGCAGCGAGGGTCACATCCTGATTGGTGAATGCTGTGGTGCTTGCTTCAACCACCGGTTTATCCGGAGGAGTGATATCGCCAATGAAGAGCGTGAAGTCGCCGTTCGCTTCACTGACAGAATAAGTGAGCCCGTTGTAGACAACCCCTGCCCCGTTGACAATTATGGAATCCGAATAGCTTTCAACAATTTCGATTTTAACCACAACGTTTTCCATGGAAGAACAACCGTTCGCAAGGCTGTATGTACCTTCCGCCTGGTCTGCACTGACTGTAACAGAAAAACCTGTCGCTGCAAAGTGACTCAGACCTTCAACCATGGGTTCATCCCCGGGCTGAGCACCTGCCAGAGACCACACGATGGAGTAATCGCCGGTGACATCATTTTCTGCGATCATCTTACCGGCGACTGTCAAAACGCCATCGGCAATGGATTTTTCTACACTTTCCAGAACGTACAATGTACCGCCGGCCTGAATATCCAGATTTTGAATCAAACCATTGTCGGCAAGATAAATATATCCGTTGGAAGCAATCGTTGTATCCAATGCAGAACCGCCGCCGGAAACCGTGAGTGCCCCACCGGAAATGACCGCGCTGGAGAGAACACCGTCATCCAGAACTGCACCAATACCGCCATCGGCAAATATGGTATCTTTTGCAACCGCACCATTGGAAAGCAGCAGAACACCGTTGTTTGCAACTTCAGTATTTCAATGCCGAACCTTTTTCGATTGCCAATGTACCGCCGTTCCGGACAACGGTATCGCTTGCCACACAGGATGTATCGTAAATATAAACTTTACCGCCATTCACATCGGTATGATTGATTACAGTATTGGGGCCGGTCAGGAGCTGTCCGCCGGAATTGACAACGGAACTGTCAGCAATAGCATTTTCCAGAATCAGGTTACCCATGGAGTTGACTACTGTGCCAACAACATATCCGCCATCGTAAGCATAGACGTTACCGCGGAAATTAATGGTTGTATCTGATGCGGTACCGCCGCTTGTGACTTCCATCACATTATTTTTACCGGAAATGACCGCACCGGAAATCATAGCACCGGAAGAAACAAGCTCGCCGCCATTGTAAATAACAACCGCAGATGACAAATCTGCAATGGTCAAGGTCAGATTACCATTGACCTGATCCAGTGAATAAACGATACTGTTGTTGTAAATAAAATCTTTTCCGTTGACCCAGAAGGAGCTACCAACGGTATCGATTATATAGATCGGTTTTTTTCCGGTAAAGTTGAATGCGCCTTGTGCCAGTTTATAAGTACCGTAAGCCTGATCCGCAGAAACAGTAATGGTATAAGTCGGAGCTCCCTGAATCAGTGAAAGATTATTGATCAGATAATCATCTTCAACCGTACGACCGGCAACCGTAAAGTTAATAGTTCCAGATGATGCATATACAATCGCACCGTGTTCTATCTGCAATGTTCCACTGTGTTTTCCGCCGTAGCAAATGGACATAGTAGCTCCGGAATTGACGATTGTGTCATTTGCAACAGCACCGGAACTGAGAATCATTTCTCCGGCAGAATTAACGATTGTGTCATTTGCAACAGCTCCGGAACTGAGAACCATTTGCCCCTGGGCATTAATCGTCGTGTTGTTTGCCACGCCGCCATTATCGACACCCATGGAGCCATTGTTATTCAGCGTTGTATTATTTGCGGCTCCACCGTGATTGCCCACAAGCCCATTGACAACAATCGTATTATTTGCAATACCACCGGAGGTAATGGCTATAAGGCCTCTGTAAGGGAGAACGTTTCCAGTTGTACAGCTGATCACAGTGTCATTCGCAACACCTCCTTCGAAGATAGTCATACTGCCGGAAGTATTGATCGTTGTACGGTTCGCAACGCAGCCGGAAGAGATGGATATGTAACCGTAGGTGTTTAATGTTGTATCATTTGCAACAGCACCGGATAAGAGCCACAAATTACCACAGGAATTAAGCGTTGTGTCATTTGCAACAGCACCGGATGAGAGCCACAAATTACCACCGGAATTGACGATTGTGTCATTTGCAACAGCACCGGAGAAGACAATCATACTGCCGGAAGTATTAATCGTTGTGTCATTCGCCACACCACCCTCAGCAACATCTATGTTGCCGGAAGCATTCACGGTCGTATCATTTGCCACACCGCTGATGTACATCCAACCGCCACTCATGTTTGTACCGTTTGCCACACCTCCGGAAGTAATGGACGTATTACCCCAGAA
Source organism: Victivallales bacterium (assembly GCA_045639325.1). Taxonomy (GTDB): domain Bacteria; phylum Verrucomicrobiota; class Lentisphaeria; order Victivallales; family UBA1829; genus RGIG8244. Next base: position 24,068 of record JAZUCU010000047.1, on the reverse strand, counting down.
CATGATCGTATCGTTCGCAGTCCCGCCGGAAGAAATGGCCAGGACACCGCGGCGTATGACTGTATCGTTCGCGATCCCGCCAGTTGAGACGTATACACAGCCGGAATCAAGACTCGTTTTGTTCGCTGTCCCGCCAGAGGAAATGTGCATGCTGCCGCCACTGACCGTTGTACTGTTTGCAGTTCCGCCGGAGGAAATGTACATCCGCGTTTGTTTACCCATGATTGCGCTGGTAACAGTTCTGCCGGAAGAAATAAGAGTGCCGTCACTGTAGATAAAGACTTTCGGAACTTCTGTAATGGTCAAAGTGAGATCGCCATTGACCTGATCCAGAGAGTAGATGATATCATCATAAACAAAGTCTGAGCCGTTGACTGTGATGGAGCCATAAACAGTATCTTCTGTACCGATCGAAATTGCTATGTTGGAAAGACGGGATGCCCCCTGTGCCAATTTGTAAGTTCCGGCAGTCTGATTTTCAGAAACAGTAATTGTAAAAACAGGAAATCGAATCAGGGAGAGATCATTGATCAAATAATCATCTTCAACCGTACGGCCTGCAACAGTAAAGTCGATAATACAGTCAAAAGCATTAACAGCGGCACCGCTTTCAATCTGCAATGTTCCGCGATGAATTGCACCGGAAGACATAAACATACTGCCGTAGGCATTAACCGTTGTATTGCTCGCAGTACCGGCGACAAGATGCATTCGTCCAGTCGAATTAACCGTTGTATCATTCGCAACACCGCCGGAAGAGATAATAATGGATCCTTGAGCATTGACAGTTGTACCATTCGCAACGCCGCCATCAAAAACGTATGCCCCCGCACTGGTATTAATTGTGGTATCATTTGCCACACCGCCGGAAGAAATGCGCATTGTATAGTTGGAGTCGACAACCGCACCAGTCATCTCATAGGAAGAAGAAACAAGATTGCCGGAATAGTGAATAATAAAAACAGCAGGCTTGGGAATAACCGTCAGAGTCAAATTGCCATCGACCTGATCCAGAGAATAGGTTACCCCGTTGTAAACGACATTATCGCCGTTGACCGTGACAGGACCAAGGCTGGCCCCCTGAGCCCCTGCGATTGTTATTGTATCTTTGAATGAAGCTGCACCCTGTGCCAGTTTATACGTTCCGGCAGCCTGATTTTCGGAAACAGAAATGAAATAACTCGGAGTTCCCTGAATCAGAGAAAGGTCATTGATCATATAACCATCGTCCGTTGTCCGATTTATAATGTCAAAATCAATAATCGCGCCGGTCGTCGCAGAAACAACTGCACCGGATTCGATCTGCAATGTTCCCCGGTGAAAAGCTCTATGCAGGAGATGCATGCGGCCATTCGCCGTAACCGTAGTATTCTTTGCGCTACCACCGGAATAAACAATAACTAAACCGCTGCTGATAACAGTTCCATCTGCAACCGTATTGGAATGTACGGTCATGGAAGTCCCGCTCAGAGTCAACCCGCTGATGGTGTTGGAAACAAAAGTCGCTGATCTCACATTTGGAACCTGTACATATCCACCATTTTCTTTGATTGCTAAAACAGTTTCTGAGGGATTTTGAACCATCATACTGCCGCCGGAATTGACCGTTGTACTGACAACTGCAGCTGCAGCACTTACCACCAGTCTTCCGCCGGAATTAATTGTTGTATTATCCGCCGATCCACCGGCAGAAACAACCATTACCCCAAACTCATTGAGAGTTGTATTGCTGACAATTCCGCCATCGAAGACAGTTACACTGTTTCTCTGTACTACCAGATCATTACTGGTAACACCGCTTTCGACATAAATAGCCATCTTTTTTTCCTTTTGAAAAATGATCATTTAACATTATTCTATAATATTATTTATAAGATAACACGCAATAGAAGAAAAAGCAAGAGGCATTTGCAAAATACGTCGAAAAAAAAATGATTATAATGAAGACTTGCGTCTGGAAATGAAACTGGCGGAGAGAGGGGGATTCGAACCCCCGAACGGGAAATACCCCGTTAACGGTTTTCGAGACCGCCGCCTTCGGCCACTCAGCCATCTCTCCGCAATTGAGGAATTATATGCATACTTTACACGCAATTTAAAATAAATCAAGAGAAAGAAAATAAAAAATTTGATTATTTTAAAAGAGTGTGTTATATTATAAGAATAGTTTTTTTCTGAATCTCTGACATCCGGTCAGAATTATTGAAAGGAGTAGTTTACCGAAATGGAAACAAAACGTAAAGTATTCCGTTGCGACATCCGCAACGAAGAATGCAAAGGTTGTGAACGTTGCGTTGAGGCTTGCCCCAAGGGCGTTCTGAAGATGGGAACGGAACTCAATCAGATGAGTTTTCCCTTTGTACAGTACACAGGCAGTGGTTGTATCGGCTGCGGCGGCTGTTTCTACAGCTGTCCGGAACCCGGCGCAATTACCATTGTTGAAATTGTGGAGGATTGATCCATGGCAAAGACAAAGAAAATCCTGCTCAAAGGTAACGAAGCTGTCGTTTACGGTGCCTTGCTCGCAGGCTGCGAATGTTATTTCGGATATCCCATCACTCCTGCCAGCGAAATCGCTCATGCATCCGCTCGGATGTTCCCCCTCCTGGGCCGCGTTTTCATTCAGGCAGAATGTGAAATCGCATCCATTAATATGGTATATGGAGCTTCCGCTGCAGGCAGACGCGCTATGACCGCTTCTTCCGGTTTGGGTATCAGCTTGAAACAGGAAGGTGTTTCCTATATCGCCGGTGCAGAATTGCCGGCTGTTATCATCGACGTCATGCGCGGCGGTCCGGGTCTCGGCAACATCGCTCCGGAACAGTCCGACTACAATCAGATCACCAAAGGCGGCGGACATGGCGGTTACAAATGTATCGTTCTCGCCCCGGGTTCTGTCCAGGAAATGTGCGATCTGACCATGTTGGCATTCGACCTGGCAGATGAATACCGCACTCCGGTTTACGTCCTCGCAGACGGCGTGATCGGTCAGATGATGGAAAAACTCGAATTGCCGGAACCGCGTGAACGTCGTGCTCCCCAGGAATGGGCTCTGGCACGTGAAAACAAGACTCCGAACTGTGTCAGCTCCATCTACATGGATGTGGAAGACCTGGAAGCAGTCAATATCCGCCTGAACAAGAAATATGACGAAATCCGCGCAAAGGAACAGCGTGCAGAAGAATACTGCATGGAAGATGCGGAATTCGTTTATGTTGCATACGGTATTTCTTCCCGCATGACCCGCACCGCCGTGGATGAACTGCGTGCCGCCGGTTACAAAGTGGGTATGATCCGCCCGCAGACACTTTTCCCGTTCCCGGAAAAAGCGTTGAACAAGGCATTGAACAACGGTGCAAAAGCCTTCTGTGCAGTCGAAATGAGCAACGGTCAGATGATCGATGATGTGAAACTCTCCATCAACTGTCAGAAGCCGGTTCACCTGATCAACCGCATGGGCGGTTTCGTTCCCAGCGTGGAAGAAATCGTGGAAAGAACAAAAGCAATCCTGGATGGAGGTGCTAAATGAAAGAAGTCGTGAAATTTTCCCGTCCGCAAGGATTTTTTGAACGTTTTGACCGCCGTCCCGGTCCGGTGAAAACCAATATGCACTACTGCCCCGGCTGCGGCCATGGTATTCTCCACAAACTCATTGCAGAAGCTGTGGCGGATCTGGGTCTGAAAGACCGCGCTGTTCTGGTTTGCCCCGTCGGCTGCTCTGTGTTTGCTTATTACTACTTTGATTTCCACAGCATTGAATGTGCACACGGACGTGCACCCGCTGTTGCAACTGCCATCACCCGCGCCGATCCCGAAAACGTGGTTATCGGCTATCAGGGCGACGGTGACCTGGCATCCATCGGTTTCAACCAGATCCTCCAGGCTGCAAACCGCGGCGAAAACATGTGCGTATTCTTTGTGAACAACGCAATTTACGGTATGACCGGCGGTCAGATGGCTCCGACAAGTCTCCCGGGTCAGAAGACACAGACTTCTCCCTGCGGCAGAAACGTTGCAGAAACCGGTTATCCGATCCGTGTTGCAGAAATGATTTCCCAGTTCCAGGCACCGGTGTACGTGGAACGTTGCGCAATGAGTTCTGTCAAGAACATCATGGCGACCCGCAGAGCGGTACGTAAAGCAATTCAGAATCAGGTCGATAAGAAAGGTTTCTCCTTTGTGGAAGTTCTCTCCGGCTGCCCGATCAACCTGAAGATGAAAGCCAAACAGATGAATGAGTTCATCAATGATGAGATGACCAAATTCTTCCCGCTCGGCGTTTACAAAGATGAAGCTGCAAACCGTGAAGCCATCCAGCGTGCAACTCCCATCTTCGAACCGGAAAAAGTCAAAGAATTGCTCTATCCGGAAGAAGTGGAACGCGCAGTGGATGATTCCTACATCCCGCAGGCTCCGGTATTCGATGAAGAACGCCGCATCAAGATCTCCGGCTTCGGCGGTCAGGGCGTGCTTTCTCTCGGTTACATCCTCGCAACCATGGGCAAACTGAGAAACTTCAATGTTTCCTGGCTGCCTTCTTACGGTCCGGAAATGCGCGGCGGTACAGCAAACTGCTCCATCGTCTTCAGCAAGAACCACGTTGGTTCTCCCCAGGCGGACCACAACTGCAATCTGATGATCTGCCTCAACCAGCCCTCCATGGATAAATTCCTCGGCGAACTGGGTGATGACGGTGTTCTTCTGTACGACACCTCCACAATCAAACAGCCGACCGTGAAACCCGGTCAGACTGTTTACGGTTTGGCAGCATCCGACCTTGCCAACACACTGGGTGACCAGCGTGTAGCAAACTCCGTCATTCTCGGTGCAATCTCCGCGATGATGGAAGAATGTTTCCTGGAAGGCGAAGAAAAAGCTGACATGGATCGTGTTGCTTATGAAGCAATTCAGGAACACTTTGCCAAGAAACCGGCAGTTGCGGAATTGAACTGGAAAGCTTACCAGCTGGGTAAGACATCCATCACCGTAAAATTCGGTGCCAGAGTAAAATAAGTTTTTTCTCTGAGCGATAAAATCAAAAAACCTGCAGAATTGTTTTAACGTTCTGCAGGTTTTTTCTTGTTTCTGCCCGAACAACGAATAAAAAACAGATATTTTTTCTTTCAGAGCCTGTTTTCCACTTGAAAAGGCTTATTTTCATGCTATTATATGCAGTATTATTGTTTTAAATATAAAAGCGAGAGAAAAAAAAATGACGGAAAAATCAGTACTCAAGATGGATGTTGCGGCGGAAGAGCAGATGCTCAACCGTTTACGCAATGAAGATAAGGAAGCCTGGACACAGGTTTACCTGAAATCTGTAGTACCGGTTCAGTACATGCACACCAAAAAAGGTATTGCTTTCCGCGATATTATGCGTGACCGCGACCTGAATCTTACCACTATTTACGGTATTCTGTACGAAAATATGCTGGCAAAAGGCGGTTTGGAAAAATATAATTTCCGCTGTCCCATACTGTACTGGCTCCGCCGGTGCGCCGGGTGGATCGTCTTGGGAGAATGCACAGAAAAAGCAAAAGACGTGTCAGAAAATGCAGAGGAAAGTTACTATATAGACAGTGACTCCCGTGATAAATGGGAGTTGGTCAATTATAGTTTTGCCGAAATATGGAGGAAGGATCCTATGAGTGCGTACATCTACTTTCTGCGCAGATTCGAAATGATGTCATCCGATGATATCATGAAAACGTTTGATATCAGCTCAATCGATAACACCTATCAATTATTCTCGCGTACCGATAAACAAATGAAAGAGCTGCTGAAAAAATACGGGGGAGAACGCAAATGAATCAATGCATACATCAGGAAAAAATCCTTGCATTTGCAATGGATCCGATGCTTCCGGAAAATGCAGAAACAGCAACCCACCTTTTATCCTGTCCGATCTGCCGGGAAGAACTTCACCTTGCCCTTCAAGTATTGGCAACTGACGATGTCGTTCCCACACAGCAGGATATGGAAGATGCTGAAAATGCAACGCAGCAATTGCTGAGCAAAAAAAAATGGAATACGCTAAATGAGCTGGCAGAAACAATTACCCGGAAATTGGATTCCACATTAAACAGTCTGACTGCCCGTTTTTCTACTAAAAATCTTTTTGCCCCGGCAGAGATGGTTTTCGCCGCATCCGCCGGAAGATCAAGGCTGAATGAGCAGCCGCCGATGATTACATTTGAATCAACAAAATCTCCCGGATTCAAAGAATATTGGAAAATGAACCTGCATTTCCCAGCCACACTGTCCAAAGCATCTATGCTGACCTTGAAAATGTATGATGCCCAAGGCAAAAGTCTGCCTTCCGGACAATTGACATTCCAGGGGCGCAAGTTGAACGTTACGGCAGGAATCGCAGTTCTGTCTCTGGCAGATTTTATTGCAAGCGCAAAAACTCCGGGAGTTGTATATCAATTTCCGGACGGAACAAATTCGGAAGGCATCATAAAATTCCTGCCCGATATCACGCGCGTTTGACAGAAAGAATGATATGGTGAAATAAAATGTCGGATGATATGTTCAAGGGAAATACAACTTTTACTTTGCCCGGTTTTTCTGCCGGAGAAGTAACAGATCAGGGGAGCCGGGGAACTTGCGCAGCGGTCAGCGTAATCAAAGCATTGGAATATGCCGTTTCTTCCAAAAATCAATTCAGCCCTCAATTTCTCTATGCATGCTGTAAAGCACAATCGGACAACGCCGCGGGAGCAGGTCTGTCATTACAAAACGCATTTTCCTGCGTACAGCAATACGGAATCGCGTTGAACAGTGATTGTCCTTACAATAAAGCACAGATTGCAGACGAAGCACAAATTCCGGCGGAACGACTTCGCGAAGTCAAGACACAACCATTCGAACACCCCCTGAAAATGCTCCTGACTCCGCAGAATATCAACGAGTATAAAATGATTCTTTCCGGCGCATCCGGCATGAAACAGGTACCGGTTGTTACAGGCATCCGCTTTTTCGATAATCTGCTGCCGGATGGCACACTCAATGTACCGGGTAATTTTGATCATGAAATTCAACCGCACGCCATTCTGATATACGGCTGGCAGGATACACCAGACGATCCGTTATCACGGGGTTATTTCCTTGCACAAAACAGCTGGGGCAATATTCCGGTATTGAAAATCAGCTATGAATATATGGAACAGTTTGCAATGGAAGCCGGATATACAGCAATGCCGGTACAGGCAAACGCTGTCAGCACGGAAAAAGAACGTATTACAAAGACAAACGAGTTGGAGAATAAAAGCACCATGATTGACAATAAAGCACTGGCTGCAGAAAATGAATATTTCGGTCTTCAGAAGCAGAATATGCTTTCCGAACCTTTTTCCTACCCCGATATCCGCAATCCTTTCCCGTTCTGGGAAAAAATTGCCCGCTTTGTGCCCCAGGAAACATTTACATCGGCACTGAGTGATGCACCGGTCAGCTTTACAGAATTCCTCGAACAGCGCCAGGTGAATCATATAAAATGTAATACAGTGAAAATTTACCGTGTCAACGTGAAACCGGGTAAGTTTTATAACGTCATCACCACATTCCTGACCCGTACTGACGGCCAACAGCTCTCCGCCGGTGATCTCGGGGTGTTTTATGACTATATAGAATCTTACGGACCGAATGATAAGCCGCTCCATACATTCATGACCATCGGCGGTTATCCCGGATTTGATTCAACATGCCTGCCGTTGGCAACTCCGACAGTACTCTTATGCGAGCGCAAAGAATTGCCATTGCTCGTAAATGAATCATACAGCATCTGGGAAATCAGAAGTCCGGAGGCTCCCTGGAACATGTTCACATACGACTTTGTGCTGCATTTACTCCCGAATTCATACAACAGCGTGATAAAAATGCTGCTCGACAGATGGCCGGAATACCACTCTGCAACGGTGGAAGAAATCAAAAAGAAATTATGGCTGCCGCCCAGACAGGGAGATATTCATGATAAAATCATCGAAGCGGAAGTAGACAAATTATTCCTTCATGAATACCCGCGTTTCGGCAAAAACAAACGCGGTGAAATTGAAATTGTGGGTAAAACAACGCAGAAAATCAAACCGCGCAAACGATTCATCAAATCAATTAAGCAGCTCAAATACGAATATGTAATCTGCGCGATTTTGCGAATCCTCTGCGCCTCACTGATTCCGGTTGTATCGTTTGCCGTTTTGGATATGTGGCTTGGTAAACCTCCCACATACAAAAGCTACGATTTCTCCTTTAATTTCCTGTTGGAAACTTTGGATAATTATGTCAACTTTTTCGGAGGACCGAAGAGATTTTGGATTCACATGACATGTAAACTTTTGATAGTTATCGCTTTGTGGTCGCTTGAAGAAGCCAGCATCAAGAAGCGTCTCAAGTTAACTTACAACATAAATTGAAAAAAGTTTGAAAAATTTGAAAAAAAACTGTCAGAAATGCTTCTGTATTTCTGCTATATTAACAAAAGAACATGAATAACAAAATGAAAGGATCAGAAAAATGATCGTACCGGATTGGTTTATTGCATTGCTGCAGGCACTGGGTTTGAAAGATACTCCCGAAAAGGCAAAAAATAAAGAAATTAAAATGTATGAATCTGAACTGCGGAAACTTGACGCCAGAATCAAACAGAACAAGGCGCAAATCGAGTCTTTCGAGCTCGACCTGAATGAGTTGGAAAATGAAAAAAAACAGCTCATGGCAAAATATAAAACTGTAACAGATGCAACCCAGAAAAAAATGTTGGCAGCCAATTATGACGCTGCAACAAACAAAATCAATTCAATCAGCAAACAAATCGGCTGGCTGCAGAAAGATAACAACACATGTTTTGCTCAGAGTGATGCAATTAAACTGATTATTGCAAATGCAAATGGTCCTGACACAGATACCATCGAAACAACAAAAGAACTGGCCAGTGACGCAAAAGAGAACATCATATATAGAGAAGAACTCAGCGAAGAACTGAAAGATTTGACAGTTGAAGATTCTCCTGCAGCCCCCAGTGCCATCGAACAGGATTTGGCAGCCGAAATCGCAAAGGAATCGGCTGTATCTGCCCTTGAAGCAGCAATTGCGGAAACAGAAAAAAATAAAACAACAGAAACAGTTGAACAATAAGTAAACAAACAGATTTTCCCAAAAAAGGAAAAAAACAAGAAAGGATTTTTATTATGGGTTTCATTTCTAAATTGTTCGTTTCTAAAGCAGAAGTATTGGAAGAAGCACGAAAAGCACAGCGCAGAGTCGCACGCAAACTGGATACCGCCCTCTCCACAATGAGCGAAAGTATCAATGATATGCGTCAGAAAACCGATGCATTCTGGGAAAAAGCCAAAGTCGCAGCCCGTTGCGGCAATCAGAATGAACGCAACCGCGCTCTCATGAGCTATCAGAGATATTCTGCCCTGGTCGATAAACAGGAAAGCCGTCTTCTCTGGCTCGAAGCAAAAAAATGTGACTTCACAACTGCCACATCTTTGAGCTCCGCAGTCTCCGCACTGAAAGAATTTGCCGTTGCAGCCGACATCGACCCCGATAAATTCGCCGATGAAATCGACGCTATGATGGATGCCGGTGCAGGCATGGATGAAGCACTCAAAGAAATGGATCGCGCTGTCAAAACCGATGAAAGCAAAGTCGGTATCTCCTCCCCCGCAACATACGTTCCGGACGCAGCTCTTCTGGCACAGTTGGAAGCCGATGCAATCGGAACCGCACCGGCAGCACCGGTTGCAGCAGCAGCACCGACCACCGATTTTGATGTAAATGCAAAACAGATTGCAGACAGGGTTGCAGCTCTCGAAAAGAAATAATTTCAGTTCAGGAGTAAACATGAGTACTTATAACTACGAAAAGAAATTGGAGTATGAGCGTAATGCCCTTGCTGCACTTTCTAAAAATGATACAGCAACTGCATTTGACTGCATTGTATTGGCTGCGAAATTCTCCCATGCTCTGGCTCTTGAATGCAGCGGTGTTATCGCAGAGGCATATCTTAAAAATGCGGAAGAACTTCTGAACAGTGCGGAAAAATTGCACAAACAGTTGAATCAAAACACGAAAACCAATTCCGGAACAGAGAATAACGGCAATGCCAACACAAATCAGGCACGCAAAGTTCATTCCAAAACCAAACTTGCAGATGTCTTCGGCATGGAAGAAGCAAAAAGTCTGGTTAAACTGAATATCATTGAGCCTTTGAAAAACCCGGAAGAAGCCTCAAAATACGGCTTGACTCTCGGTGGTGGCCTGCTCCTGTACGGCTTGCCCGGTACCGGGAAGACATACTTTGCAAAAGCCATTGCAGGTGAACTGGATATGCCGTTTTACGAAATGCGTCCCAGCGAAATTTTGAGCAAGTGGGTTGGCGAATCCCCCCAGAAAATGCAGGCATTTTTTGATGAGGCAAGATCAAACCCCATGTCCATCATTTTCATTGATGAAATTGATGAATTGCTTTCTCCCAGAGAAAATGCCCACCAGGTCACGCAGCAAGTTACAAACGTTCTTCTGCGGGAATTCACCGAAACCGAGAAGAACCCCTTCTTCCTGATCGGTGCAACCAACTATCCGGACCGTTTGGATGATGCAGCATTGAGCCGTTTCAAAAGCAACTGTCTCGAAGTTGAATTGCCTAATGAACAGGCACGCCGCTTTATCTTTGAACGTGAATTCGCCAGAGAAAAAGCTCAGATTCCTGTCGATCCGGCAGCGATTGACTTCCTGGTCAAAAAGACAGAAGGATTTTCCAGCCGCGACATTGTAGGTGCTGCGGATCGGTTGATCGGAATGGCATTTATTGATAAAATCGATAAATACACCCTGGAATTCTGTGAAAAATATTTCAAAGATACACACATCACCAGTAAAGAAGTACAGGAAAGTATCTTGAGATTCCAGGCTCGCATGGGAATCCAGGGCGAAAAAAAAAAAGTAATTAACAAAACCGTTACATCTCTGAAAAATAACAGGGATGATAATGACCTGCAGGTGGCTTCCGCTTCCGCTGATGACAAGGGAACACCTCCGCCGTCTAAACCGGATGCCGGAACACCTGCAGCAACTCCGACTCCTGCTCCTGCCGCACCGGCTAAGCCGGTGGAACAGAAAGATCCTTCCAAAATCACATTCGCCGATGTAAAAGGTCTCACAAAAGCAAAAGAGATTGTCAAAGATGCCTTGATCAATCCGGCACGTTATCCGGAAGTTTATAAAAACATGGGAGTGATTCCCTCTACAGGGCTCTTACTGTTCGGACCTCCGGGCACAGGCAAGACCATGTTCGCGCGAGCGATTGCAAATGAACTGGATACGGAGTTTATTTCCGTCTCTCTGACAGATATCAAAGGCAAAAATCCTCTTCAGACAGTCAGCATGATTTCTTCCGTCTTTGCCAAAGCACGTACCGCTCCCAAAGGTGCTGTTCTCTTCATTGATGACTGCGAAGAAATCCTTTCCCGCCCCGGCAACTCCAAAGCATACGGCGTCTCTCAGTTCCTGAATGAGATGGATGGTTTGAAAAAGACCGGCAACAGCGGTAAGGTCTTTATCCTGATCGCAACCAACCGCCCCTGGATGATTGATGGTGCCTTGCTGCGAAGTGGTCGCGTCGGCGCATCCGTTTACGTTGGTCTGCCCGAATTCGAAACACGTAAGGAATTGATCACAGCAGCATTGGCTGACGTCATACTTGCCGCTGACGTGGATATTGATGAACTGGCAGAAATGACAGAAGGCTACAGCTGCGCAGAAATCTATCACGGTGTCAACGGCGGCGGTATCTGCAATCTTGCCAGAAATTATGCAAGCAAACGCTGGGTCAAACGGATTGAAGAAAATCCGGAGGATAAGAACCGGATGGAACCGGTCTGCTTTGATGACCTGGTCAAAGCAATGCAGGAAGTCATTCCGACTGCAGTCCGCGATGCAGAACGCATTGCCCGGAACGAACAATACCGGGATATGATTTCAAACACAAATCAGAATGCATTGGAAGGCAAAAGCGATTTTGCCTATTCCATCAGCGATGAAAATGAAATCTCATTCTCCACTCCGGATGCAGAAGAATTGAAAGATATTGTCTTCAGTTCCAAAACAATTCAGGATACGGAAGATTACCGGAAAGTTGCAGAATCAACCTACTTCATCTACAACGATAAGTACAGAGATAAGCTGACCTTCAACGCTTATGCCTCCACTGCGCTGTATGTAATGAAACGTTACAATCTCACCGACCCGGAATTGACGGAAAACCCTGCCCGCCCGGTCATCGTGCTGTATGACGGCTTCAACATTGCCAATACCGCCATGGCGGCAATCTTCCTGAAGCAGTACCCAGATCTGGTGATTGATGATCCTGCAAAACTCCATGATTTCCTGATTTCCATGTGTGAACATCTGATGAAACGCAATGGCAAATTTGGTGTTCCGCAGTTGAAAGCAATGGATAAGAAATATGATTTGTTCCCCGATGATGAAAAAGCATTGGAAAACATCAAGATTCTTGCCAGTGCCATGACATCGTTCACCATTGCCCATGAATTGGGACATATCGTTTACGGCGATATTTTCAAATTCAATACAGATGATAACATCTATTCAAGAAATATGGAACGTTCCGCCGATCAGTTTGCCGCAGATATCATCAACGGTATCGCAGATGAAGGCATCCGCAATCTCTTCTTCCTGGGAGCGGCTCTTTCCTTCATCAACGAACTCGCCTGGACGGATGTCGCCAAGAGCCCGGATGAAGATGTGGAAGCAAGTACACACCCCGGCACCATTGAGCGTTTCTGCAATCTGATCAAGAATTATCCGGAATATGCAAAGAAACATAATCTTACGGAAGAAACATTCAAAAAATGTATTCCGTAAGCGAGTACAGAACAGAAAACGTAACGGATTGGAGGTTATATCATGTTCTTTAACCGGAAAAGCAGTATTTTCAATCTGCTGAATAATTATGTGGGATTTTCGCTGTTCAAAAGCTTCATTCCCATCATCGGCAGTATATTTTTTGTCATTTATATCGCTTATCTGGCCTGGGTCAGCCTGGGACCGGAAAAACCGGTTCCGGATCAGAGACGGCAAACCGCTGCCTTGTTTGTCACAAAAAATATGGTAGAAGAAATCCGGACGCAGCGCGGAAATATCCGCTCCGCAGTACTCCTGCATTTCGCCAATGACCCGTCTGATTTTTTCACCAATTCGTTACGGGATCGCCTGGACAGCACCGGTGCACTGAATCTGGAAGACCGCACCTTGATGGAGAAAATCCGCAACAAACTCAATTTGAGAAATTACGGATGCAGTTCAACCAAAGCGGCTTTTGATTCCGTAAGCAGTAAAAAAATCGAGGGTATCCTCTGGGGCACCCTCGAACAATACGAATCCACCAAAGCCGGTGTAATCGTGAAAGGTACCTGGCAGCTGCTTGACTGCAAATCCAAAACAGTTGTGTATGAAGGCACGATCAATTACGATACCACAAGCAAAACTTCAGAATCTCTTGCAAAATCAATTGATAAAACAAAAGAAATTCTGGATCGGGAACTCTCCATCTTCTCTTCCGCTGCCAGTTCAATCCCCTGGTTCATCCGGTTCCTCGGTTTTATTCTGACGGTTCTGCTTCTGCCGATCATAACAATCTCGTTCATCCGTACCATGGTTGCAAAACGCTCCAACAAAGTGAATGCATTTATGCTCTCCACCTATACCGTTATCGGAATGATTCTTGCATTCCTGATGGTTGGCGGCATGTTCGGTTCCTTCTGGAGTGTACTCGGATTCCTGATTGCTTCCATCTTCGTATTCTGGTATAACTATTATATCATGTGCTATGCACTGAAGCTGGAATCATGATCGATTTTCTGATTATTCTCATGCTCTTATGCCCCGTACTGTTATTCTTCGGGATACCGGTATATCTGCTGGTCATCGGCTTATTCACGGCATTGCTGTTCGCTGTGGATAAAGCCGCTGCCTGCAGGGGAAAATCACGCATCCCGGAAAAGATTTTGCTCCTGGGATGCGCCATGGGCGGCGCGCCTTTTGCGTTGGTCACAATGATCATCTGCCGTCATAAAATCGCAAAACCAAAATTCTACATCCCTGTTTTCTTTATCATCTTTGTACAGGCAATTCTGCTTATTTTTATTTAGGAGAAAAAATGTTACTGATTAAAAAAATCATCAATCGTAAAGAATACGATGCCATTTGCGAAGCAACGCCCAATGCAAAAGTCTGGGGATTCGGCGATAATGGCCATATCTGCCCGGCGGCTCTGCCGGAAGATAAAAAAATCCTCGGATTGTTCGGCAGCTCATCCAATGAATGGAAGAATATTTATTATTTTCCCGCCTTGAATACCGATCAATTTGTTCTGAAAATGGAACAGGCTGTCCCCGACGGCAAAAACAACTGTCTGGCAAATATCAAGGTACAGATTGCCAACTGGAATTTTATGGCGGATATGACTCAGATTATCGGCTGGACAAATGAGAACAATGGCGAACTGACTTTGGATTTTCTTGAGACCAAACTGACTGATACAAAAAACAGATTCTTTGAGTATTTGCAGGAAAAACTGAATAAGCCACAGCCCGGAATCGTTCAATCCGCAAATAAGAGTGACCAGATCAAAGAAATTGCACAGCAGAATGATTGGTTTTCCCGCTTCTTCCCCTGGTTCAAAGTGGAAAAAATCTTTGTCGAAACCGCAATCCAGAGATCCCCGGAAGAAGAAGCTTTGATTGCAAAAATGAATGAACAGGCAGAACGGCGCCGTATGCTTGACATGCAGCTGGAACAGGCTCGCACAGAAAGCGAATACAAAATCATGCTGGAAGAACAGAACAACGCAGAAGCCGAACAGATTTTTGCTTTCCAGATGAGAGAAAAAGAACGGATACAGGCGGCATATCAGAAAGACCTCGAACTGCAAATCGCGGAAGAAACCGGACTTCTCTCCAAGCAGAAAGCCGTTGCAGAACTTCAGAACGAAATGAAAAAAATTCAACTCGCAGCGGAAGCCGATGAAAAAGAACATGCCGTGCGTATGATCCAGCTTCAACTCTCTCAGGAAAAAACAGAACAGGAACAGGCAGAACTGAAAAAGAAGGGCGAACTCGCTCTGCAGGAATTCGAACTGGCTTCTGCGAAACTTCGTAAGGAAATGTCGGACCTGGAATGTCAGCAGGAACTCAATCGTTATAAAACAGAATGTGAACGCGCCAGCATCCTTGCACAGACGGCACAGAAAGAAAGCGATCAGGCATATTATAAAAAACAGGCGGAATTGTGGAATCAGGTCCTCAACACCCCCGATTCCATGTTCCTGATCGACCGCGTCGGTATGGAATTCAAACAGGATGATCCCATGAAATATGCAAAACCGGTCATCATGGCAAAATTCCAGAAGCAGCAGCAGAATACCGGTAACAGAATCCTGGTGAATTGCGATGCCGTACAGGAACAGGCTCGCGGCCTTTCCTGCAAAAAGCAGAATGTCATGTCATACGGCAAAGAAATGGTCTTCACCCTCAATATTCCTCAGGATGGATATCTGACTCTGCTCTGTTTTGAAGCCGATGGCAGCGTACAGCTTCTGACACCAAATTTTGCCAATGTAAATCCTTGGATCACAAAAGGCAACTACTCCGTACCCAATGCAGAATGTTCTCTGGTTCCCACCGATTGCATTACGCAGACAGCACGAGTCGGCGGACAGGAATACATTGTTGCAATCGTTTCCGACAGGCCGTTATTTGATGCGATTGACTTCCGTAATCAGGACGATTTTGTCACATTGGGCAATGATGACTACCGGAAATTTATTGATAAACTCTACGATGACAACATGGTTTGGTCAGTCGGCTATGCCCATTATGTTGTCGTGCAGGCAAACACTGCAGAAACCAATAAGTTTGAACTGAACAGCCGCGGAATCTTCTGATCTCCCCCCCCTGCTCCGTAAAAACAGAAACGGCGGATTTGCTGATATTTCAAGCAGATCCGCCGGTATTTTTTTTCAGATTATTGATTTCAATCAAGCAGGAATTTTGATCGTTCTGCAAATGTGCGGTAATCTGTGATTTCCACACAATCCACGCCGTTGAGTTTCACATGGGAATCGTTGCCGCCTTCACCGAAGTCATCGCCGAAATAAATCGCTTCATCCAGCGTATAACCATTTTCCTTGCAGAAACGTTCCAACGCATAATATTTGTTGTACTTCCCCTGTGTGATGTCAAAACTGGAGGAGCCGCCGATAAATACATTGAATCCGGCAAATGCTTCACACACACGGGCATAGACTTTCCGACGCTTCATGCGGTCCGGGTCATAAGCCAGCTTCTCATCCAGCGGAGCCGTTGTCCCGAGAACAGGGAACGTGATTGCCCCGGATGCATGGAATTCCACATTATCCCCGTAGAATTTTTCGAATCCGAATTCTTTACGCAGCATGGTGACGGTGCGCTCAACAAAGTCACGGTCCACATCGACCGTCAGACTTTCCAGAATCTTGAATTCGCCATTCACGATTGCGGAATGCTGAAGTCCATAATTGCCGATGATCTCAATGGGGAAATCATTCAGCTGATGATAGATACGTTCACAGCTGCCGGCACCGATCATCAGCAGTTTATATTTTTCAGACAGGGCTTTCAAGGCAAGATAATTCATCTCTTCCAGCTTGCTTTTATGCTGGGTCAGAGTACCATCCATATCAAATGCAATCAGTCGCTTTGCCATAAGTCATTCCCCTTCCATGTGCGCAGCAACGTAAGCCACCGCATCTTCCAGCAGACCAACTTCAAACAGCAGGTCAAGACAGGTATAACGGATACGGATCAGCTGCGCCGTCAGAATACCATGTGTAAACTGTTCCGCATCAAGCCCGATTTCTGCCGGGAGTGCAGGACATTTTGCGGTCCGCAGAGATTCGCGGATCTTGTCGGATGAGAAAATCTGACCTTTAATCAAAGTACCGAGATGATCCCATTTTGAAATGATTTCTTCCCGGCGTTTTGCTCCAGCTTCCCCGGTAAGCAGTTTCTGCATGGCGGTTTCCCGCGGTCCGGCACCGTAACAACCCCGTTTGAGCAGCTCATCAACTTCTTTCTGACGTTCTTCCACGGTCGGAACCGGCTTCATCCGCGGCATCAGATCCTTGATGTCATGTTTCGCAATGTATTCAAGAAGAAGAGTGGAGGCAAGAGTCCCGACCCCGACTTTGAACCCGTGGGAAATGTCTTCCCCGTTCAGCTGCAAACCTTCCATTTCCCAAACGTGACTGAAGAGGTGTTCCGCACCGGAAGCGGGACGGCTGTCCTTCATCATCTGCATGGCGTATCCGGTAGATGCCAAACCGGTAAAGATTTTCATCATATTGGAGCTGTCGGACACCTGATCTTTCAACGGTCCCTGGATCAAAGCCCAGACATCTTTCCATACGGGAGCTTCCCCGATAGCATCGGCAATGAGCCAGTCCGCACCGGCAGGGACTTTTGCCAGAAGATCCGCATAACCGGAAGCAAACATATCTTCCGGCGCAGTTGCCAGAATGGAGGTATCCGCACAAATCGCATAGGGAGCAGGACACGGCACCGTCTTCTTGGAGCCGTTGACGGTCATAGCAGAACCGGCGGCAGTGTAACCATCCACAGAGCAAGCCGTTGCAACGCAGCAATAAGTAACATTATTAATTCCGGCAGCCGTTTTCACCATGTCATTGATCACGCCGGAGCCGACAGCGACCGGCACGGCATTTTCCGGCATTACCGCTGCCAGTTTTTCCGCCAGCGCATAATCGGGATGAAGACGGGGCGTACCCGGGTAGATATAAGGTTCCGCCGGTTCCATACCGGCTTCTTTCAACAGTTCGAAGGCCTTGGCACCGGCAGCTTTCCAGGTATTTTCATCGGCAACAACCCAGGGTGTTTTTCCGGGGAAATTTTCCTGCAGCAATTGCGGCAGTCCGAGAATCGCATCTTCTCCGCGGAGAAAAGAATGAGTGGAAATACCTTGCGGCATATCAACATACACAGATTTAACGGCAGCAGACATAAAACATCTCCATAAATATATTTAAGTAAATTTTCTGATCAAAAGCAACTAATTATTCCGCGTCAATTCCCAGATCGGTCAACGCATCATTGATACGTTTTTTCATGATCTGCTTCTGTTTTCCGCTGTAATAATTCAGGTAGTGACGGTATGCAAAATTTGCGGACCACCACTGTTTTTCCTTGGCATTGTAAAAATATCCGTTCTTTTCGTTCTTTTTGAACGCCTGTTCCAGCAATTTCGCATATTGCGTCTCAAGATAATCTTTCTGATCGGAAAGGTGTCTCTGCTCCAATTCCCGGAAGTGACTGTCCACATAACGGTCACGCAACAGTTCAACGCTTCGCAATACAAATAACTGCTGCTGCATTTCATCCATATCAACAAATGAGACAACCGTATTATCCACTGACACATTCTCGTACAGCTTAATGTTGTGAAGCCGCCCGGTGACCGATGTCAACTTTCCGCAGAAGCGGTAATGAATGGTAACAACATCCCCTTCATTGAAGCATTTATACATCTGCTCCGCTTTTTTGTACAAGCTTTCACGAATCTTGGACTCATTATAACTGATAAATTCCTTCTGCATCATCCGGATCGTAAGCTGGCGGATCTTCTCAAAATCAATCTCCTGCAGAGAAGATGCAGGATTAAGAACCATTTCTTTTTTCAGTTTTTTCAGGATTTTTTCCTGATTTTCCGCCTTGGATAGATTGATGCCGCGGTCATAATCCCGCTTCACTGTTTTTTCAATCAGATTGAGCATGTTTGTGGAATACTGACGATTCGTCATCGCAGCGTCAGCAATTTTTCCAAAATTCACCTCATCCACCACAGAATATGCCATTGATATAACAGCAGCGGCTGTAGAAATTAATAAATTCATGGGGTCAACTCCTGTATTTTCTTACTCGACGGATACGGTCGTCATTTGCCGGATGCCGCTCGGAGCTTTGTCAATCGTTCCGTACACAAAGAAACGATACTGCTGTAACGCGGATTGCTTTTCAAATTGCTGCATTCGCCAAGCCGCTGAATGAATTTGTTCAGATACACTTCTTTCTTCTCTGTTTCGATAAAATCGGTATTGCAAAGCATATCAAGAATGTTCTTCAAATCCTTTTCAACACGATTCCAGACAATGTTCTGCAGCGGTGCCACTGCCAGATAATGCTGATTCAACGCCTGCAATGCCTGCCAGGGGGAAACTTTCTGCTGATCAATCATAATATTGTTTGCCAGCTGAAGAAGATCTTTCGATGCTTTATACTGTTCCTTGCCAAGCCACATCGGATCATTCTGACCGGGGCAGAAAAACAGAAATTCATCATTCAGAAAACGGGTTAATAAGGTCTCATGATCGGAATCACACAAATAAGCCGCATATTCAAAAACCATAAGTTTATGATTCAGTGTAATATCAGACGATACATATTTGGTAATATCTGCATCCAGAAGATCGGCATTAGGCAATTGCGGCAGTTCTTCCAGTTTTACAGCAGCAGTAAAGTCATCCAACCACTTGCCGCTGCTGTTACGCCACTGCCAGGAGAGATTTTCCGAGTCATAACGCAAAGGTACTTCACGCACAAGCTTTTTCTCGGTCGAGGAATCTTTCAGCATGCGTTTTGCCAACAGCAGCAAATCATAACCAGGCTTCCAGATTGTTCCAAATTGATTTTGCAAATCCAATTTGCTGAAATCCGCATATTTTCTTGCCTCATAAAGCCAAATCAGACCTGCATTATATTCCGCATCATCATGATACATCTTATCCACACAGATATACTCAATCTTCATGGTCGCAGTATAAGTATACTTGTCCGATTCCGTCTTTACCAACGGCGTAACATGGAAATTGACCAGTTTATGATAGATATGCCCCACACTGTTATATCGCCGGAACATGCAATTGAAATTGATATCCTTACGGGAATTCTTGATTTTCCACCCGCCGTAATTGATATCTTCCGGCGCAGAGAAAAACACATAATGCCCATCCTTCATGGTATCGTAAACCGTCCCTAAACGCTGATACCGCATACAATGATGGTAGGTCTGCTCTTTCAGATATTTTTCAGCAAAATCAACATCCGGAACAAGCGGTACTTTGTTACAACCGCTCGTAAATAAAATTCCACACGCAAAAAATGCAGAAAAAAGAAATGCCCACCTGCATGTAAACGGCATCACAGTTTTGCCCGTTCGCTGAAATCCCCACATATTTCTTATTCCTTCGTTAATTTCTGTATAATACCCATAAGAACAAGTAATATAACACTTTTTAACGTACTTTGCAAATCAATTTACTTATTTTTTTCTTTCTCACTTAATGCAATCCCGCCTGCACACAGTTTTTCCCAACCCTTGAATTTCCAATGATAAGGAAAATCACGGCATTGCTTCGGCTTCACCGCCTGAATTTTGCAGAAACGCGTCTCAGCATCGTAATAACGACAGGAGCCGTCTTCCTTTTCCATCAAAGATAAGGAACGCCGGTCCGGAGTCAATACCGTATGCTCATCAATAAATTCCTGCAGCGGAATGTCCAGATAGGCGGCAATCTGCTTCAATTCTTCATCCGTCACACGCACCGGCCCCTCCCAACGACAGCAAGTACCGCAGCAGAGACAACGGAATTCGGAAAGATCCAACTCGCTCGCGTCCGTCATATCAATTCTCCATTCTGATATTGTTCCAGAATACCGCTGCAACCCGCATAAACATCATTCCAGGTCGCATGGAAATCGCCGCTGTACCAGGGGTCATCCACTTCTTCACCGGGCCGATCCGCATAATCCAGAAGAAGATGACACTTCTTTTCCGGGTCATCACCAATAATCCGCATCAGATTGCGCATATTTCGCTGATCCATGCAAATCAGCAAATCCCATTGAGCATATTCGCGACGGGTCACCTGACGGGCCGTTTTGCCCGCACAACCAATCCCGTGTTCCGCTAGAATGCGCCGCGCCGGAGGATACACACTGTTCCCCAGTTCTTCCATGCTGGTCGCCGCTGATTCAATATAAAAACAATCCTCAAGACCTGCTTTGCTGACAAGGTCTTTCATCACAAATTCCGCCATCGGACTGCGGCAGATATTGCCGTGACAAATAAATAAAATACGCAATGTTTCCATCCTGTTATATCATTCCTTATTCTTCGTAAAGCGCACAACGTCTCCCCACTTCCGCCATGGCATCTTTCAACTGTTCCAACTTCCAGTAAAGATTTTCCGGCGCCGTGGTGTAACGCATGGAGGGCTCCCAGCCCAGACGGGAATCGTATTCCGTCAGCGGGATCGTCTCGCGCACATTCTCTTCTTCATCCGCCAGAACATCACGCATGACTGCCAATGCAGCAAGTTTACCGGCGGCGGAAACACCGTCTTTCTGAACCGTCAAACCATTCAAATAGAAACGTTTGACGTTACGCATCGTGCGAATCGTGTGTTCAATGAATCCACCCAATGCAATCATGCGCAATGCCGTTTCTTTGGAAACTTCCGGAACCGATGCAAATACCGCACGCAATTTTTCATTGCCGGAATGGAATAATGCCAGCTCTTTTTCCGCCATTTCCAGATACGGCGCAACATATTCTTCCTGCATGTAAAACACTTCAAATACATGACGCCATCCGCAGCCGTGCCGTTTGCCATTGTAAATCTCATAACTCGGATGCAACGGCGGCGGAAGTTTCTCACCAGGAAATACAAACGGATAAACCGGCCCCACACGCAGCGGCCCGTACTGGTCAAATTCACGCGCCGGATGATAGGCCATCGCATCACTCCAGTTGCGCCAGACTTCCACCACCTGCGCCGCATTGTTTGCACCAAAATCACGGGCGGCGATCGACAGCAGATAATCTTCATCCACAGTCAGTTCTTCCGTAAATGCCGCTTTCGCCAGTTCCGAAATAAATGAAGGCGTAAAACCGTAGTGATGACATTCCATCAAACCGGAAAGCCCCCAGTCTTTCTGCGCCTTTAACAGATTGTTATAACGCTTCATCCACGCAAAGGGAAACGGCATGTACGGAATCACACCAAAGTCCCACGTGCTCCCTGCCGTGTTCGCCATCGAACTCAACTTGATTCCACGGCGGGATACCACTTTTGCTTCCGACGCAAACACCGCACCTGGTCCCGGCACGGAAATCGAATAATCCTGCACGCCAACCGGCACACCATTCTTTATAACCGGCTCATCTCCCATTTCAAACGTAACATGTACCGTAATGTCTGTGGGAATCTTTTCCAACAGATTCAAACGATCTTTTTCCGGAGCCCAATACCAGTTGTAAGTCCAGAAATAAAGCTCCAAATCTTTGCGGTATTGCCGGGTTACATCCTTCACCAATTCCAGCCAGTCCACCCAGTCGCCGCAGGGCCAGAAACCATTGTAATGCTTCTTGCCGCGCTTTTCCGGATCCCACCAGTAACCGGCAACACCATCTTCTCTGGACGGAAAAGCAATCGATTCACCGACAAATACCATCCCGCGCAATCCCGGCGCATTTTTGATAATGGAACCATACAACGAATCATAATATTCCCGCGCTTCCGGATCCAGCGGATGATACTTCGCCGCCTGAACATGACACGTCGGATACGCATAAACATCGAGCCCGTACTCTGCAGCTTTTTCCACCACCGCATTGACATCCACTTTTCCGTTTCGTGTAATATCCGGCGGATCTTCGATAAACAGAATAATTGCATCCATTCCGGCGTGAGTAATCCGGGCAAGATATTCATCCGGAAACGTTTCGATTTCCCAACCGGAGTGTGTCATACGCGGCGAATAAAGACGCGTATACGGGCGATCACCCTGTTTGACATAAGACTCACCGCGCAAATTCAATTCATCTTCCAACCGGTAACACCCCTGTGCGGCCTCCCGCGCTGTCGCTCCGGAGATACGTACCATATCCTTTTCTGCAACAATTCGACAACGCCACTGATGCGCTTCCGGGGAAATACCGATCGTGATACAATGCTCACAAACACAATCAGATAACATCAAATCGAGTCCGAACCCGACCTGGAAATAATCCTGTAAATCCTTTGCAGCCCGCGTCAATACCTTTTCGGATGAAAGCGGTACAATCTTCCATGTATTATCGATTTTTATTTCATCGTCTTGAATGGGAGCTGCTTCCTGATTTTTCCGTGGAACATGCACCTGAGCGAGCCGCTTTCTGAAATCGAATTTTTCTTCTTTTGTTGGAAAAGAAATGCTATTCATACTATATCGTTGCCTTTTGTAAAATTCTGACCACATTATTTTTCATAATATATATGAATATGCGATCAAAGTCAAGCATATTCCGCCGGTGTTTCCTACATATTTTGATGATTCCGGATGAAAATATTGAAGTTTTTTTAATTTTCGACTTGACATTTGAAAAAATGGTGATAAATTATAAGAAATTGATCGGGGTATTAGCTCAGTTGGCTAGAGCGCCTCGCTGGCAGCGAGGAGGTCAAGAGTTCAAGTCTCTTATACTCCACCAGCCTTCAACAAGCCGTCAGTTTTACTGACGGCTTTTTTTACGGCTTGGCAAGCCATCCCGCGATTAGCGGGGGGAGTGGCAAGACGGAAAAACGGCTGTGGCAACAGACGGATGAAGGCTGTCACGCCGGAGCCGTGGCGTAGGCGGACTAAACTCTTACCAACGGCTTGGCAAGCCATCCCGCGATCAGCGGGGGGAGTGGCAAGACGGAAAAACGGCTGTGGCAACAGACGGATGAAGGCTGTCACGCCGGAGCCGTGGCGTAGGCGGACTGCCGCGTTTTGTATTGTAAAAGAGGCAAGGTTATGAAAAACTTTCATTACGTTTATATTTTAATAGACATTGCAACAGAAACGCACCATTATGTAGGTTCTACACAAGATTTGCAAGCCCGTCTTGCCAAACACAACGCCGGAGAAGTGCCGCACACTTCAAAATTCAAACCGTGGCGTATTCAA
>JAZUCU010000046.1:0-47643 GCA_045639325.1 Victivallales bacterium | reverse complement strand
GACTTATACCCAGGGTTACGCTTCGCTCACCCTGGGCTTTACTGTGCCGTGCCGTTGGCACTGGTTTTAGATTTATCTCTGCATTTACGGACAGATTAGTTTTATGTGCGCCATCGGACTTTTTCAAATCCGTCTTTCAATTTTCTTCTATTTTCTGTTCAGTTCTGGCACAAACCGTCGAAGAACCCAAAAGTTTCATCATCCGGCATCTCTTCTCAGGCAATGGAATAAAACATTTCCGGGTTGGCAATCAGAGTTGAACAAACAATTTGCCTTCGAGTTTTCTGGAATCATCGTCCCATCAGAAGCAATAGGGTAAATGAAATTTTCACGTTGTTTGTATAGGTCTTCAAGCCTTCCCCTCCCATACCGGCAAATTGGTGCAAAAACTTTTCTGTCTCGCCCAAACACATTCAATTGGAGGCAAAACTGGAACAGGCAAAAAATTTACTCCTGATGACCAATTTATCCATTGCGGAAATCGCCTGTCAATGCGAATTCTCCAGTCACCGTTATTTTCATGAATGTTTCCTCAAATATTTCAATTCGACACCCGGCAATTACCGCAAACGTTTCAATCGCAAATAGAACAATTGTTACGAAACAATTGCGCTGCTTTTACCATATTGATACAGTTTTTCACTTGTATTTATTCGTATGTGATGATATATTATTGAGATAAAAATAAGTTATAATATACGAACAGGGAGAAATACCACATGACAACTCAATCAAATTTTGACGCTGATGCAACCATGCCAGGCAAACGGGATCGTAAACCCGATGGTAGATTCGTCACTGGTGATGTCATCATGAACCGTTACAAAGTTCTTGCAGAACTCGGTCAGGGCGGAATGGGTGTCGTATACAAATGCTTTGACGAAACCGCAGGAATTGAAATCGCGCTGAAAGCTCTGCCACCGGAGCTGAGTCATAATACTTTAGAAATGGAAGATATTAAGGATAACTTCCAACTGGTTCATAATCTGCATCACCCCAACATTGCCGGCTACAGTAATCTGGAACGGGACAACATCAATGGCAATTATTATCTTATCATGGAATGTTGCGAGGGCGAAGATTTACGCCGCTGGCTCCGCAGAAAACGCAAAGAGGGACAACTTACCCTCCAGGATGTGCAGCCCATTGTCAATCAGATCGCTGACGCTTTAGATTACGCCCATAAACAGAGAATCATCCATCGGGATATCAAGCCCGGTAATATTATTATCAATGCCGATGGAGATATTAAAGTTCTGGATTTCGGACTGGCTGCACAGATCCATACATCCATGACCCGCGTATCCATGGCATATTACGGGACTTCAGGCACCGGACCGTACATGGCTCCGGAACAGTGGGAAGGTTTGGCGCAGGATGCAAAAACCGACCAATATGCGCTTGCCATTTTAACCTATGAAATGTTTGCCGGCCGCACACCTTTTGAAAGTCCGGATGCCGCAGTATTGCGGGAAGCTGTTCTGAAAAGCAAAGTTCCCGCATTGAACAATATCCCGAAACATGCCGAAAATGCCCTGATGCGCGCACTGGACAAAGATCCAGTTCAGCGTTTTGAAAATTGTTCCGACTTTGCAGCCGCATTGAATGGTAAAAAAGTCAAATCCGCTCCCAAAAGAAAGACACAATCACCACCACAATGGACATCCGTTGCAATCCTGCTGATCCTCTTGGCTGCCGCTGGAACAGGCTATTATCTCTATAATCAAAATCAAAAAGGACAGGTCCGCATCGCGGAGGAAGAACGTATCGCAAAAGAAGAACGCATTACGGAAGAAGAACGCATTGCGGAAGAAAAGCGCATTGCAGAAGAAAAGCGCATTGCGGAAGAAAAGCGCATTGCAGAAGAAAAGCGCATTACGGAAGAAAAGCGCATTGCAGAAGAAAAGCACTTTGCACAAGAAAAGCACTTTGCACAAGAAAAGCGCATTGCGGAGGAAAAAAAACGTATCGAGAATACAAAAAAAGAAAGAAAACTTAACAGACATTTCAAAAACATAGAACGTGTAACTCAGCTGTACAATGATAAAGTAATTCCCCGCTCTGAGTACAACCGAACAATCAGAAAAGAATCGGAAGCCATTTTGAAATTGGATCCGGAATCGCAAATTGCAATAAAATATATTGTTGATTCCTGTATTGATGAGATCAAGGCTCGTTTAGCCTTGGTAAAAAGAAAAGCAATCTCTATGGATTCTTTTGAAGAAGACATAGAAAAACTGTTTGAAACATTGGATGAAATACACCCACACCCGAACCACAATGAAACAGTAAAATTGCGTAAAGAATGCGAGCGCGTAATACAGGAAGTAGAGCAGCAATCAAAAGCCGCTGACCGTCAAAACCAGATTAACCGGCATCTGAAAGAAATTGAAAGACTTAACAGATTGAGAGCAATGAACGCCATCTCCTTTGCAGATTTCAACCGGTTAATCCGGAATGAGTCTGAAGCCATACAGAAGTTGAATCCCGCCATGCAGGAAGCAAAAAAGAATATTGTCGACTCCCATATCCGCGATCTCGAATTGCAAATAAAACAGTTCGAAATGCAATCTGATTTAGAAAGCCAACTGCCGGAGAATATCGTAAAGATCTTTGAAACGCTTCATAAAATTGATCCTGACAACATCAGAGGGAACGAGTTAAAACAGAGATTTACTCAACTTAATAACAAAAAAAATATCATTGCCACCCAATACCGCATTGCAGAAGCAAACGGTGTGATTTTCAGTGCAGATAAAAGAAAAATCACCGGTGTAAAAAACAAAGATTCTCTTATTGAAGTTATCATACCGGAAGGAGTCGTAGAAATTGGTTCCCGGGCATTTTATGGATGTAAAAATTTACGGAGCGTAAAAATTCCAAACAGTGTTACCATTATCGAAGATGCTGCGTTTAATTCTTGTGACAGTTTAAAAGAATTTTTCATTCCTGATAGTGTAAAAAGAATTGGCATAAGTTTATTTACAGCCTGTGATAATTTGCAAAATGTAATTATTGGTTCCGGGATTACTCATATCCCATGGGCGGCCTTTTCTCATTGCAGCAAATTAGAGACTGTTGTTTTGAAAAATAATCTTAAGTCAATAGGTGATTCTGCATTTTATGCATGCCAGCGTTTAACAAATCTAACAATACCCGACAGTGTAATACATATCGGGAGTAGTGCATTTTTGTACAATGATAACATGAAAGACATCATAATCCCCCGAGGTGTAGTCAATATTGGTCATGGAGCATTTGGCGGAGTAAGAAAAGTAAAACTGGCATCAGGCAACAAACACTTCTACCAAGATGAATACGGAGCATTAATTGACAAGAACAGTAAAACTCTGCTCTACTTCCCCCCAGATTTTTACGGAACTTATCAAATCCCTCTTAATGTAGAAAATATTGGAGGATGGGCGTTTTGTTATTCAAAAATGAAAAATATCACCATCCCGGGCAGAGTAACAAAAATTGAAAACTACGCATTTAGCGACTACTCATATCTGCAAAGTATCAACATTCCAGATAGTGTGACAACAATTGGAAAGTCGGCGTTTTTTGGTTGCTCAAGTCTGCAAAGTATCAACATTCCCAATAGTGTGAGGGAAATTGGAGAACATGCGTTTTGTCATTGTTCAAATCTGCAAAGCATCAACATTCCCAATAGTGTGAAGAAAATTGGGAAATACGCATTTAGCGGCGCCGGTTGCGAACGTCAGGTAAAGCGGGATTATCCACATTTGTACAAGTAAGAACAGGCTTTACCATTTTGTAACAGGTTGATGCTACAGAGTGGCTATACATAAAAACAAAACCTCAGATCGGATATTTACTGTGGGGAGGCAATAAAAAATCCGGCAAAAAAGATTTATTCTGAAGTTGCAATTAACTGGACATGCCATTATATTATATCACTCAAACCTTATAAAACGTTCCAAATGAAAGGTCCAGATTATGGCAAAAAAACAAATTTTTGCAGCAATCCTCGCTGCCGCAGCACTTTCCGGAATGACCGGATGTAACATGTTCACTCCGGCAAAAACGACAACTCCCGCCCCTGCTCCGGCAGCCAAAGCAACCACTCCTGCTCCGGCGGCAAAACCGGTTGCAAAAGCTGCTGCCACAGTAAAAGCCCCGGCTCTGACCGATGAGAATTCCTGGACAATGGTTGTTGTACCGGATACCCAGACCTATATCAAACAGATTGAAAATCAGGGTATTCTGGATATGATGTTTGCGTGGATCGTCCGCCGCAGAGAAGAAATGAACATCCAGCAGGTTCTGATTACCGGCGACCTGGTCTATTCCAACGATGCACAACGCGTCAATCAGCCCAAAGGGGTACGCTACCTGAGACACGGTGGTCTCCGCGACCTGGTTTCCGAAGAACAGTGGAAAGCCATGTCCCGACTGATGGAACGTCTTGACGGCGAAGTTCCTTATATTCTCTGTACCGGCAATCACGACTACGGATATTACAGTGCAGAAAACCGTAATTCCTTCTTCAACAAATATTTCCCCACCGACCGCAACAAATTGACACGCCGTCAACTGGTGGAATGCAAGCCGAACTCATTCGGTATTGCCACATTGGAAACTTCAGCCTATGAATTTACTGCACCGGCTCCCGACAAAAGAAAATTCCTGATCATCTCTCTGCCGTTTTCCCCGACAGCACAGGATCTTGCCTGGGCTAAGAGAATTGCGGATGAACCCCGTTTTGCAAACCATTTCGGGATCGTTCTCACTCACGCCTACATGTATGCAAAAGGCAACCGGATTGAAAAAATGAATTATGTTCTGACTAAAAAAGGCGGTCAAACCGGAGAAGAGATTTTCCAGAAATTGGTCTACCCGGCAAAAAATATCCGTCTGGTTGTCTGCGGACACGTTTGCTCTCCGGACAGCTGGCCTCACGCAGCCGGTTTCTCCATGGTCAAAAACAGTTCCGATAAAAATGTCGGTCAGCTGGTATTCAACACTCAGGCCATCGGCGGCGGATTCAGCGGCAACGGCGGCGACGGCTGGCTGCGTCTTCTGGAATTCATGCCGGACCGCAAGACCATCAAAGCAACCACATTCTCACCGTTCTTCTACGGTTCCACATCCACACAACATCTTGCCTGGAAGGATGATGCACGCAACTGCTTTACTTTTGAAATTGAATAACATATAATAAAATTAAGGGAAAGAGATCATGAAAATTCTTTATATTGGTGATGTACATGTTGGTCACAAGACAGACGAATTAGATTTGGCGTGCAGCAAACGTCTTCTTGAACGTGCCAAAGATGCAGATTTGGTTATTTTCTGCGGAGATTTGACCGATGCGGGTCGTCTGGAACAATATAAACGTTTTTCGGAACTTTATGCTCCGATCAAAGAAAAAAGTTTTCTGATCCGCGGAAATCACGACATGGGCAACTACATGGAAGCCATGCAGTCCTGGTATCCCAAAGGCATTGATCTCCACTTCAAGAAAAATGAATATCCGGTTTGGGTCTGGACGACTGACTGGTTTGAAATGCTCAATGCCAATACTAAATGTTTTGCCGTTCAACAGCAACTCCCTGCCCCGTACAATATCCACGCTCAGCCGCCGACCATTGTCGTTTACGACGGCATCGGGCCGTATTACTATTTCGACCGGGGTGGTGTCCGCTTCATCATTCTGGATGCCTCCACGCACCGTCTCTGGGAGGAACAGCAGAAATGGCTGAAAGAAACCATTGACTCATCGGATTTACCCGTCATTATTCAACTGCATACGCACATTATGCCTGCAGGAGGTCCGGATGATGCCTGTTGTTTGTTGTGGGATTCTGCGCCGCTTCTTCAGCAGCTCATCCACAACGAAAAAGTCCTCGGTATCTTTGCGGCACACCTCCACTTCAACAGTGTGTGGGATTGGAAAGGCAAGAAAATCATGCTGGTCGGCGCTCTGGGCGAATCCCGGTTTGTGGAAGTGGAAGATGGAAAGATCACGTACATCGAACCGCTGGATAATCATAGTTTGACCCATTATCCGGAAGGCTACCGGGGCATGTTCGAAGAGTCCCCGCTGGAACTCCGTTACTGGATTGCGGACGGGGTCCTTGCTCCGACAACGTTCTGGATGCGGAACAGCAAAGGATTCTGGGATGATGCCCTGCCGACACAAACCCATTGGGGTTGGCATAATCCCGATGGTGATGGTGGTTTGAGCTGGTCTCTCCCGCCGGAATTTTTGCCGGATCATGAAGTATGGTTCTCAGTCAATTTTAACTCCACCACACCATGGCAGCTTGTGTTGGAAGAAAATGGAATGGAACAAATTGTCTGTCAGGGTGAAGCCGGTGAACGCCAGATTGCAACCGGATCATTCGGATGTGGCCCCGACCGTCCCTTCCGCCGGGTGATACTGCGTCAATCGGCACCGGCATTGGGCCATGCAACTTGTTACATGGCATTGCATAACACACCGGAACCGGAATTCACACCCTATCATTAAGAAAGTCTATACAATGTCCGGCAAAAAAAGTTATCAAATCGACATGTGTCACGGTCCGCTGTTCAGTCAAATCTTCCGGTTCTCGCTGCCGGTGATGGGGACAACTTTGATGACGCTGATGTTTCATGCAGCGGATTTGATTGTGCTCGGTCAGTTCGCCACCGGTCATACCCGGACGACAGCGACTGCAGCTGTGGGCTGCACATCGGCATTGAATGTGATTTTATTGCTCTTTTTTTCCGGCTTCAGTGCGGGAGTGAATGCGGTTACCGCCCGTTATATCGGGGCGAAAGATTATAAACGGGTCTTTCATTCTGTACATTCTTCCATTGCATTCGGGATTTATGGGGGAATTGTCATAGCCTTGATCGGTGTCCTGTTGTCCCGCACGGTATTGCGCTGGATGGGCACGCCTGCTGATGTTTTGGACAAAGCCACGATTTATCTTCAGATCTGCAGTATCGGCTTGCCATTCCTGGCATTGTATACGATCGGCGCGGCACTTCTGCGGTCAGCCGGGGATACAAAACGACCGTTATATTACATCACCATTGCGGGTGTCGTCAACGTCTTACTCAACATCTTTTTTGTGGTGGTCTGCAAGATGGATGCCGCCGGTGTTGCGTTGGCGACAAAGATTTCCAACATTCTTTCTGCGGCACTGGTCATACGGGCATTATGCCGTTTCGGCAAGCCGCTGCAATTGAATCTCAAAAAGCTTCATATTCATTGGGAAACGCTGAAAGATATTCTGTGGATCGGCATACCGGCAGGGATACAGAGTGCACTATACAGTGTCTCCAATTTATTTATCCAGTCATCCGTAAATTCACTCGGCAGTTTTGCCATGGCAGGGAATGCGGCATCCCAAAGTCTGGAAGGGATGGCCTCCATTGCCAGCGGAGCATATTACCAGACCGCCATGAGTTTTACCGGGCAGAATCTGGGTGGTAAAAAATATAAACGGATTATCAAAAGCATCTTGATCTGTCTGCTTTATGCTTCGGTATTCGGTCTGGTACTGGGCAGTACCTTTATTATTTTCGGCAAACAACTGCTTGGACTATACAATCCGGATGCAGAAGTCGTTCGAGTCGGGATGCAGCGTTTGGTTATTATGATGGCTTCTTATTGGCTGTGTGCCATTATGGATACCGTTTCCGGCTCTCTGCGCGGACTCGGTCACTCCATTGCACCGACGATTACGACAATCATGGGGGCATGTGTTCTGCGGATCTGCTGGGCACTTGCTGTTTTCCCGCATTACCGAACCTTGAGCAGCCTGATGATCTCTTATCCCGTTTCCTGGATTTTGACGGGTGGGACCAACGCTGTAATTCTGTTCTTCGTCTGCCGTAAAATGATGCGGAATGCAGTGGGAGATAAGAAATACATTCTGTGCCCGAAAGCATAATTTGCTTGCAAAATTACAATTTTTGTGCTATATTACGACATGATTACAGGAGATTTCGTACAATGAATGACTTAAAAAATAAAACCGCTTTTATTTCCGACATGGACGGCGTGATTTATCACGGCAACAACCTGCTCCCCGGCGCAGCAGACTTTATCCGCATGCTGGACGAAACCGGAAAGAAATACCTTTTCCTCACCAATTCCAGCGAACGGACACCCCGGGAACTGGCAGAAAAACTGGCACGTCTCGGCGTCCGCGTCGAACCGGAACATTTTTACACAAGTGCTTTGGCAACAGCGGATTTCCTTTCCCGCCAGAAACAGAATTGTTCCGTTTTTGCCATCGGGGAAGCCGGATTAACCAATGCGCTGTATGAAAAAGGCATCTCCATGAATGATGTCGACCCGGATTATGTCGTTGTCGGCGAATCCAGAAATTACAGTATCGAACGGATCGAAAAGGCAGTCCGCCTTGTTCTGAAAGGTGCAAAACTCATCGGAACCAATCCCGACCTGACCGGCCCGACGGAACACGGCATTGTCCCTGCAACCGGCTCTCTGATTGCCCCGATTGAACTGGCAACCGGCAAAAAAGCGTATTTCATCGGCAAGCCTAACCCGTTTATGATGCGCCGTGCCGTCAAATATCTGAATGCCATGTCCCGTGAAACAGTGATTATCGGCGACCGCATGGATACGGACATCATCGCCGGGGTGGAAGCGGAAGTGGATACAGTACTGGTACTTTCCGGCGTAACCAGACCGGAAGATATCGGGCATTTTGCCTACACGCCGAAATACGTCATGTCCGGACTTGCGGAAGTCGTCGAAAAACTTTCCTGCTGATTCCATTTTACACAATTTTTGAAGATACCTCACTATTATTTCCTTGCAATTTGCAGACATTCATGTATATTACAGGGTACTTTAATTAATAATAAAATAATATGAGGTATCCTCCATGTTGAAAAAATGTTTTCTTGTTTTCTGTGCAGCAGCATTGTTTCTGACCGGATGCGGTAAGGCATCTCAAAAACAAAAAGCAAAATACAAAATCGGTGTCTCTATCCCCGCCGCTACACACGGTTGGTCTGCCGGTGTGATCTGGCATGCGGAACAGGTACGGGATCAATTGCAGAAAGAAAATCCCGATGCAGAAATTCTGATCACGACCTGTACCGATGCGGCAGATCAGGTGAACCGGATCGAAAACCTGATGACTCGCGGCGTCAATGCGCTCGTTGTCATGGCGCAGGAACCGGATCCGCTGCAGACGGCATGTGCGAAAGCCAAGAAGAAAGGCATTTATCTCGTTATCGTATCCAATCCGCTGAAAGAACGGATCGAAGACGTATTTGTCAACGGAGATAACACCGGCTTCGGCATTGCAGCAGCTCATGCCATGGGGAAAGAACTGAACGGCAAAGGCAATATTGTTGTGATGGAAGGTTATTCCTCCCCGATCAACACGGCACGCATTACCGCATTCCGCAACACCTTGCAGAAAGATTATCCCGGCATCAAAATTCTGGATTCCAGACTTGCTTACTACAGCAGCGAAAAAGCTCTTGCATTGATGGAAAATTATCTCCAGAAGTTCAAAAACACAAAAATCGACGGCGTCTGGGCGGGCGATGATGATGCACTCCTCGGCGCATTGAAAGCCTGTACCGAACAGAAAGCTGCCGGAATCCGCACCATTATCGGCGGCGGCGGCTCCTCCAAAGTGGTCAAAATGATCATGGATGGTCACCCGCAGGTCCGCACGACCGTGACCTATCCGCCGCAGATCATTGTTACCGGCATCAAAGCAGCTCTCTCCGGACTGCAGGGTAAACCGGTGGAGAAAGAAGTCACCGTGCCATCTGAAATCGTTACAAAAGAAAATGCATCCGGATTTTATTTCCCGGCATCCAATTACTGATAAAAGAGAAAGAGATCACAGATCATGAGCAGAAAAATCATTGAAATGTTCGAAAACCGTTTCCACCATGCCCCCGCCGTTGCAGCGGCAGCCCCGGGCAGACTGGAAATTCTCGGTAATCATACAGACTACAACGAAGGTTTCGTGCTGAGTACCGCTGTCGGTCAGACAACCGATGTGGCAATGTCCCCCATCGAAGGCAGAGAATGTATTATTCACGAAAACGGCAAAGACTACACACTTTCTCTGGATGAAATCGATGTATACGTTCCCGGCGACTGGCGCAACTATCTCAAGGGACTCCTTGTTGAACTGCGCAAACGTGGTCACGAAGTCAAAGCCTTTGAAGCAGCCTTGACCAGTACCGTTCCCCTGTCAGCCGGCATGAGCAGTTCCGCCGCACTGGAAATGGCATTTGCTTATGCGCTGAAAGAAATCAACGGCATTGAACTCTCTCTGCCGGATTGGGCAAGAGTCGGTCAGGGTGTTGAAAACAATTTCATGGGCTTGAAATCCGGTCTGCTTGACCAGTTCAGCTCTCTCTACGGTCAGGCGAATGCACTGATCCATTGCGATTTCCGTACCGTTGAAGTTCTTCAGACCGTTTCCATGCCTGCCGGTTGGAAATTGGTCGTTGCCAATACATTGGTCAAACACAACCTGGTGGAATCCGATTACAACCTGCGCCGTCAATCCTGCGAAAATGCATGCGCCGCAATCCAGAAAACAAATCCGGAAGTCAAAGCGCTCCGTGACGTCTCCCCTGCCCTTTTGGAACAGTGCCGCAATGCCATGGATCCGGTGGATTATTCCCGTGCACTTCACGTTGTCGGGGAAAACGACCGTGTCATGCGCGGCGTGGAAATTCTGAAAGCGGGCGATGTGGAAGGTTTCGGCAAACTTCTGTTTGAAAGCCATGAAAGTTCCCGCGTCAACTTTGAAAACAGCTGTCCGGAACTGGATGCCCTTGTCGAACTTGCCCATACGATCCCCGGTTGTGCCGGTGCCCGTTTGAGCGGTGGCGGATTCGGTGGTATCAGTATTCACCTGGTCAAAGAAGAACAGGCGCAGCAGTATTGCGAACGTCTGGAAACCGCATACGAATCCATGACCGGGAAAAAGATCAATACAATCATCTGCTCAATCGGGGATGGAGCAAAAATCATCACCCGTTGATGAGGAGTATTTCATGTCTGAATTTGATGATTTACAAAATTGTTTCAGAAATCTGACTTCCAGATCCAGTCAGGTTATTATACTGGCATGCAACGAAACGATCCGCCTTGGACACAGTGCCATCGGACCGGAACATCTGTTGCTGGGTATTCTCAAACTGGGTGAAGGAATCGCAGTGGAATGTCTCCGCACGCTCGGTCTGAATCTGGAATCTCTGAAGAAAGAAACAGAAAAAGCCGCTCATTCCGGCGAATCGGCAGTTGTCGTGAACAATATGGAACGTCCCCTTTCCGCAGAAATGGCAAGGGTCATGCTCTATTCTTCCGAAGAAGCCAAAGCGATGAATTACAATTACATCGGCACAGAACATCTGCTGCTCGGCATCCTCCGGGAAGAAGATTGCCATGCCGCGCGACTCCTGAAAATGCTCAAGGTCGATTTGGAACGGCTCCGGAAACAAATCTATTCCGCTCTCGATCCCAGTTATATGCCCGACAGCGATACACCGAAAAATCCCGATGGTACCGATTCCCAGACTGCGGTCAATGGCTTTTCCGCCTTGTCCACATTCGGCAGAAACCTGACCGATCTGGCGAAAAACGGAAAACTGGATCCCGTCATCGGCAGAACCCAGGAAATCGAACGTGTTGTACAGATTCTCTGCCGCCGCACAAAAAATAACCCTGTCTTGATCGGGGAAGCCGGTGTGGGAAAAACAGCAATCGTGGAAGGTCTTGCACAGCGGATCGTCAACGGCGAAACGCCGGACATTCTCAACGGCAAACAGATTTATTCTCTTGACCTGCCCCTGATGGTCGCCGGGACGAAATACCGTGGACAGTTTGAAGAACGGATCAAAGCTGTGATCGAAGAAGTCCGTTCCTCCGGCAACGTGATCCTGTTCATTGATGAACTTCATACACTGGTCGGCGCCGGTTCCGCTGAAGGAACCATGGATGCCGCCAATATCATCAAGCCCGCCCTGTCACGCGGAGAACTCCAGTGTGTCGGCGCGACAACCCTTGATGAATACCGGAAAGGCATTGAAAAAGATTCCGCATTGGAACGCCGTTTCCAATCGGTCATGGTCAATCCGCCTTCCATTGAAGACTCCATTCTGATTCTTCAGGGCTTGAAAAAGACGTATGAAGAACATCACAATGTCACCTTCCGCAATGATGCGATCGAAGCGGCGGTAAAACTTTCCAACCGTTATATTTCCGCCCGTTTTCTCCCGGATAAAGCCATCGACCTGATGGATGAAGCCGGAGCAAGAACACGCATTCTCCATACGCCGAAACAGCCCGATATGAAGAAGTTGGAAGACAAGCTGGCAAAAATCAATGAGGAAAAGGAAAAAGCCATCCAGGAACAGCGTTTTGAAGATGCCGCCAACTATCGCAACATGGAGCGGGAACTGAAAGATGAACTGAATAATACTCTGGAAGCCTGGAAAAAGAAAAACGGTTCCAAACGGCCCGTCATCACCGCGTCCGATATCGCACACGTCCTTTCCAAACTCTGTGGCGTACCCGTCCAGCAGATGGAAGAAGGGGAATCGGCGCGACTCCTTGCCATGGAAGATGATCTGGCAAAAACCGTAGTCGGGCAGAACGAAGCCGTATCCGCAGTAGCCCGTGCACTCCGCCGTTCCAGAGCCAATCTGAAAGATCCGCAGCGCCCCATCGGCACATTTATCTTCCTCGGCCCGACCGGTGTCGGTAAGACTTTACTGGCGAAAGCATTGGCAGAATTTATGTTCGGAACAAGCGATGCATTGATCCAGGTAGATATGTCCGAATACATGGAAAAATTCAACGTCAGCCGCCTCGTGGGTTCACCTCCCGGATACGTGGGACATGAAGACGGCGGGGAATTGACGGAACGGGTCCGCCGCCGTCCTTACAGCGTGGTTCTGTTTGATGAAATCGAAAAAGCACACCCCGATGTCATGCATCTCTTCCTCCAGATTCTGGAAGAAGGCAAGCTGACGGATACGCTGGGACGCCGCATCGACTTCCGTAATACCATTGTCATTATGACAACCAATGTGGGAGCGGAAGCGGTGGCAAAAGGCGGAACATTGGGTTTTGCAGCCGGCGGTTCAGCAGAAGCACAGCAGAAAACCCTGGATCGGCTCATGGAAATTGCAAAACGCAAATTCCGCCCGGAATTCCTCAACCGTGTGGATGACATTGTGGTATTCCGCAATCTGATCCGGGAAGATCTGGCAAATATCGTCCGTATCGAAGTTGCAAAACTGGCAAAACGGTTTGCCGAAACAGGCAAGACTCTGAATGTGGGTGACGATGTCATAGCAAAAGTTCTTGATTCTGTTACCAGTACCGAATACGGTGCACGTCCGCTGCGCCGGGCAGTAGAACGGTTGCTGGAAGATCCTCTTTCCGATGCCATTCTCCGCGGTGACTTCAAAAAATCCAAAACCATCTGCGCCACTGTGCAGGATGAGAAAATCACATTCCGGGGAGAATAAGAATATGGCAGAAGAAATGCTGGATATTATCAACCCCGCAACGGGCGAAGTCATCGGGCAGGCTCCGCGCACACGCTGCCACGGCGATAACACCTTGTGGCACCGGGCAGTTCATGTGTTGGTGTTCCACCCGGAAACCGGAGATATTCTTTTGCAGAAACGTGCAAAAACAAAACGGATTCAGCCGGGCAAATGGGATGCCTCCGTGGGCGGTCATATCTCTGCGGGCGAAAGCATTGCGGAAGCTCTTCTCCGGGAAACGGCGGAAGAAATCGGCTTGCAGCAGCAGTCCGGTGATTTCAAATTTCTTTTTGAGTATGAAATTCATAATGAAATCGAATCCGAACTGGCAACCGTATTCCGTCTGAACTCCGCCGGGCCTTTCACGTTCCCGGAAGATGAAATTGATGAATTACGTTTCTTCCCTGTTGAGGAATTGAAACAGCGTCTGGCAACAGGTAACACTGCCGATATGACGCCGATCCTGCAGAAAGAACTTGCTATGCTGGATGGTTTCAAGTCATGAACGTACAGAATGATGAATCACTCGGGCAGATTGCATGGCGCAAATTCCGGAAGGATAAAGCGGCATGTGCCGGGTGTATTTTCATCATCATTCTGTTCGCCAGTGCCATTTTTGCACCGTTACTGGCGAACGGCAAACCGTTATTGACCAATATGACCGGCAACTGGACAAGTCCGGCTCTCCGGGATTTCTTTGCACCGGATTGTCAGGAAGCATTGGTGGAACGATTGTTCAATTATCTGCTCCCTGCCCTTCTCTGCAGCACGGTATATCTTTTCTTTACAAGAAGATGGCAAAGCCGTTACCGCAAGTATATTCTTTGCGGACTGCTGGTACTTCTTGCATTGCCGTTCATTTTTTCAAAAAGCGTCATGGATAAAACGCCATACCGGGAACTGGCAAAAGGACAGAATTGCATTGCCATATTCGCGCCCATCCCCTACGGACCTTATGAGACAACCTCGCAAATTTACGGGAAGCCCTCCGCCGAGCACTGGTTCGGTACGGATCAAGTAGGGCGCGATGTGTTTGCCCGAATGATTTACGGCGGACGCGTTTCGCTGGCTGTCGGCTTCCTCGCAACAGGAATTTCTCTGGTGATCGGCACGATGATCGGTCTGTTCTCCGGATACAAAGGCGGGCGGACGGACTTGACAATACAGCGTCTTGTGGAAATCGTCATCTGCTTCCCCACGTTTCTTTTACTGTTGATTCTCATGGCGTTGATGCTTGACCACGGGTCACGTCAATCCATTCTGCTGGTCATCGGAGTCCTTGGCTTCACCTCCTGGCCGGGATTGTGCCGACTGGTACGCGGGGAAGTTTTGAAACAGCGTCAGATGGCATACATCCAGAGTTGCGAAAGTATTGGTCTGCCCACCTGGCGGATTCTGCTTTTCCATTTACTGCCCAATGCGGCTGGGCCGATCTTTGTCTCCTGTGCCTTTGATGTGGCGGGGGCGATTCTTGCGGAAAACAGTTTGAGCTTTCTCGGATTTGGCGTGCAGGATCCCTCTGCAAGCTGGGGCGAACTTCTGCGGGAGGCCTTTGCCGATCCTCTCACCTATTGGAATTTGATGTTATGGCCCGGACTTGCCATTTTCTTTACGGTAACAAGTTTCAATTTTGTTGCCGATGGCATCCGAAAAGCGATCGATACAAAAAATCACTCATCATAAGGAGCTCAAATTGAAATTCACAATTTCAAAAAGAATCAAATTCACATTTTTAGCGCTGGCAATAACAGCATTACCTTTCTTGAACGCAAAAGATATAACTTTGAACAGGAACAATATTATGAAAAAATCATATTATCTTGATTTGATGGAAATCACGCTTTCCGCATACAGCACGGAACATATCGACCGTTATTACAACGATGTAAAAACCGGCGGTCTCAAAGAACACGGTTTCCCCCGGCTCGCCGCCAATATCGGGATTCTGATGGCACACAATAAACGGCTCGACCTCAAAGACCGTTTCATCAAAATGATGGATCTCTGTTGCGATCAGATTCCGAAAGTCAAAGCCGCAAACGATTTCTCCGTGAAAGAAGTTATTTTCTGCCTCCAGGAATTGGAAGCTGTCAATGTCATCGACAAGAAAAAAATCAA
Organism: Victivallales bacterium; assembly: GCA_045639325.1. GTDB lineage: Bacteria > Verrucomicrobiota > Lentisphaeria > Victivallales > UBA1829 > RGIG8244. The sequence goes on along the minus strand of JAZUCU010000046.1, from coordinate 31,998 downwards.
ACAGTGGAAAGATCAGCTGCGTACCATCGATCCCTACACCTGTTACAACCAGTATGCAACCGATATGAATACCGTTATCTACAACTGGGCAGCATTTACCATGGTCAGCGAGTACATGCGTAAAATCACAGGACTCGCCGATAAGTATGATGATTTCATCGACTTGCAGGCTTATTCCCAGCTGCGCCACCTGGATCCCAACAGCATGTACCGGGATCCCCACGAACCGATGGTTTATGACCTGGTGACACGCGGTCTTTTTGCCTTGATTCTGGATCTCGGCTACACCGGTAAATATCAGAAAACATGGCAGAAAGCCCTTGATGATTCTGCACTTCTGACACTGCACTTCCAGTCCGTAACCGGGGAACTGGCATACGGCGGCAGAAGCAACCAGTTCATTCACAATGAATCTCATCTGGCAATCATGTACGAATATTACGCAAAACTTTATGCAAAGAAAGGCGATATGGCAACTGCCGGTAAATTCAAAGCTGCCGTAATCCGCGCTTTGGAAAATATCTCCTTGCGCCTTTCTGAAAAACCGATTACCCATGTCAAAAATAAATTCCCCATGGACAGCAAATACGGTTGCGAAGGCTATGCTTATTTCGACAAATATATGATCACTGCCGCATCCTTCCTCTATGTGGCATACCGGATTTGCGATGAATCCATCCCCGCCGCCAAGTTCGATACCCAGACCGGAACCACCTGGCAGTCTTCCGATTACTTCCACAAAGTCTTCCTCCGTGCCGGCGGATATACGGCGGAATACGATTACAATGCAGATTATCATTACGATTGCAGCGGTATGGGCCGTCTCCACAAAGCAGACGCTCCCGGTGAAATCTGCCTCAGCACTCCCTGCTCCAACAAACCGGTTTACAAAATCGATATCAAAAATGCTTCCACGCTCGCCATTGCCCCTGCCCTCAAAATCAACGGCAAATGGCAGTACGGCACATCAAAACAGGCTCGCCATGTTGTGAAATCCCACAAAGCCAAAGGTGAAACTGCGTATACCGATGTGGAATGTATCTTCCCCGGCAAAAAATCCGTCCTCGCAAAATATAAACTGGATAACAAAGGGTTGAATGTCAATCTTACCGGCGATGGCGAAATCCGCTGTCTGCTCCCCGTCTTCCGGTTCAACGGACAGGAGCGCACAAAGGTGACACAGAAAGGCAATGTGTTGGAAATTGCCTTCCAGGGTTATGTCTGCCGTTACACCGTTAAAAACGGAACAATCAAAGACTTGAAACGGGCAGCAAGAAACAGAAACGGTCATTACGATACCTTCGCAGCAGAAGGTATGAATAACGTGACCGTTCAGATTGCAATCGAAAAATTGTAAGAAAATCAGCTGACCGTCAGATCAACAAATTTTGCGCCGGTGTACGAAAGGAGTGCATCCGGCGCAATTTCTATACTGACGCCGACTCTTCCGCCGCTGACCCGGATGGCATCGAACAGCTGTGCCGTTTCATCAATAAAAACGGGGAACGGCTTTTTCATGCCGATGGGGGAACAGCCACCGTGAATGTATCCCGTCAAAGGGAATAATTCTTTCTGGGGGATCATGACAATGCTTTTTGAGCCGGAGGCTTTTGCCGCTTTTTTCAAATCAAGCGTGGCAGGCCCGGGGATAACAAAGACAAAATATTGTTTTTCGGGGTTGACGGTGACGAGTGTCTTAAAAACGCAATCGTGCTCGACCTGCATTTTATCCGCCATGGAAACGGCATCGAGTTTACCGTCGGAAATATCATATTCGAAAACGCCGTGAGAAACACCGGCAGCTTCCAGTAATCGCATTACATTTGTTTTAATCATGAGAGAATACCTTGGTAAAGTTCCCCATAAGATAGCATTTTTTTTGAAAAAGTCAAGAAAGAGAAAAAAAACTGTTTGGCAAAATAGAAATTTTATGCTATATTATAGAACAAAATATAAACCAACCTGAGGATACATTAGCATGGGCGGATTTTTCGGCGTTGTGGCGGAAACAGATTGCGTCAGCGATTTGTTTTACGGAACAGACTATCATTCCCATTTGGGAACAAAACGTGGCGGTTTGGCTGTCACAAATTCAAGAGGTGCAATCATCCGGTATATTCATGACATCACAAACTCTCAATTCCGCTCAAAGTTTGATGCAGATTTGAGTCATCTTGAAGGCAATTGCGGGATCGGTGTCATCAGCGACATGGAAGACCAGCCGTTGATCATCGGCTCTCACCTGGGTGTCTACTCCATTGTGACGGTCGGCAGAATCAACAATATCGAAGAAATCACCCGTCGCAGCATCGAAATACATCACGTACATTTCTCCGAATTGAGCCGCGGCGAATACAACCCCACCGAAGTGGTCGCATCCCTCATCAATACTGCTCCGACTTTGGAAAAAGGGATTGAAAAAGCAATGAATTGCATTGATGGCTCCTGCTCCATGCTCATCATGGCAAACAATGCAATCTATGCAGTGCGCGATAAATACGGCAGAACTCCGGTTGTGATCGGGAAACGCCACGGTGCTTATTGCGCCGCCATGGAATCCACCGCATTACCGAACCTGGATTATACGCTTGACCGGGAACTCGGCCCCGGCGAAATCGTCAAAATCACAGAAGATGCCATTGTACAGGTCAAAGAACCGGAAGAAACCATGCAGATCTGCTCCTTCTTCTGGGTCTATTTCGGTTATCCCTCCTCCAATTACGAAGGTAAAAATACAGAAACCGTACGTTATCGCAACGGCGCGTTGATTGCGGCGGAAGATCAGAATCTGGATATCGACTCGGTCTGCGGTATTCCCGACTCCGGCGTTGCTCATGCAATCGGTTATTCCAATGCAACGGATACCCCCTATCAGCGTGCGTTGGTCAAATATACACCCACCTGGCCCAGAAGTTTCACCCCTACCAATCAGACCATGCGTGACCTTGTGGCAAAAATGAAACTTCTCCCCGTGGAAGGTCAGATCGAAGGAAAAAAATTGCTTTTCTGTGACGACTCCATTGTCCGCGGGACCCAGTTCAAGAATATCGCAAAACGTCTTTATGAATTCGGCGCAAAAGAAGTGCACATGCGTTCTGCTTCACCGCCGCTCATGTTCCCCTGCCTCTTCCTCAACTTCTCCCGGTCGAAATCTGCCCTTGATCTCATTGCCCGCAGAATCATCAACACCCTCGAAGGCGGCGAGCCCGATGAAGTTGCATTGCAGGAATATACAACCGCCGGAACTGCCCGTTACAACCGAATGGTCGAAGAAATCCGCAAGAGTCTCGGCTTGACAACACTCAAATATCAGAGTATGGAAAAACTGGTGGAAGCGATCGGGCTTCCCAAAGAAAAAATCTGTACTTACTGCTTTGACGGCTGCAATCCGGTCAAATGCAAAAACTGCCCCTGCGAAAAATAAGGGTGTTTTCAAAAAAGTACATTAATCTGATGACAGATTAAAATCAACGCCGGCAGAGCGATAAAATACAGCTCCGCCGGCGTTCTTTTTTTGATAATCAGAACAGTACCGGTAAAACAGTTTTGCAGAAAATCTTTGATTTTTTCATAAAAAAGGAAATAATTTTTGTTAAAAAGTCCCATATTGATACATTTTGTCCCCAAATGATAATTTTTTATGATATTCGGCTCTTGTTTTTTAATAGAAAAAGTTTATATTTAGCAATAATGATATTTGCAACCTAAAAGAAATCCGGAGGATTTTTATGAAAAAAGTAAGATTTTTTACGCTGATCGAATTACTGGTTGTCATTGCAATCATCGCCATTCTTGCCGCCATGCTTCTGCCTGCATTGGGGCAAACAAAAGAAATGGGCAAGAAAGCATCCTGTTCCTCAAAGCTCAAACAGCTCGGACTCTGCGCCCAGATGTATCAGACGGATAATCAAGACTGGCTTGTTCCGTACCGAAATGTTAACGGCAAATACTGGTACGCAAAGGATATCTTGCTGGATGTTTATGGTAATAAAAGTTTCAGCAGCCAGAGCATCTATACAGACAAAGCACGCATCACAAAACTCGTGCACTGCCCCGGCGATGTAAATGAACTCGGAATCTCATTCGATGGTTCCGGTGTCAGATTCAGTTCCGAACCATTCTCATACGGCTATAATGAATATACCGGATCCATTACCTACCCGACCAATAAAAACTATTATTTCCGCCGTTCCAAAGCGGTCACATATCCTTCCATCGGTGTCATGTTTGCCGACATCAACTCAGAAAATAATCAGACCGGCAGCTATAACAAGTTTGCAGGCTTGGGCATCCCCAATGGAAATATCAGAGATACCTGGTTCAACACGAAACACAAAATCATGACTCCCCGTCATGGCAACGGAGTCAACGTATGCCACTTTGATGGCAGTGTACAGTTCTTCAAGTGGGGAACATTATACAATTTTGCACAAACAAATCAGAAACAGCTGCTGGGCATTGTTCCGTAACAAAAGCAGCAACATAAGGAGTAAAATAATATGTTATTCTCGAAAAAAATGTTCCTTTCCCTGACAGGTATGTCATTTGCGCTGAGCGTTTTCTCTGCGGAAGCGGCCAACATTGTCAAAAACGGCAGCTTTGAAGATCCGCTGAAAAATGGCAGAGTCCCCTTTTGGAGTGTACCGAAAAATGCACGCCTCGCATCCGACGGCGTCGCAGGCAAAAAATGTCTGGAATTGAACGGCACGGCATCCACCTATGGACTCCCCATCAAGCCGGGTAAAAAATATATTGTCCGCTTTCACCTGAAAAAAGATAATAATAAATGGCTGGGCATCCGCCTGTATGGTGTCGATAAGAACGGGAAAGAATACTCCCGCAAAGGGTTATCCAAATACATCACAAAAACCTGTCCGACCTGGGAAAAAGTGGAATTATTAATGGATATTCCGCAGGATCTCCGTCACGGCAGATTGATTTTCTCCACTCATGGCGGCTGGATGAGTTTTGATGATATCTATATCGGCGAAGCTCCTGCTGCCGCAAAAGACGGCAAACTGGTCTTTGACAGCAAAACAGCCAAGGGCGATTTCAGTTCCTACTGGATCATCAATGGCGGTAAATGGAAATTTGAAAACGGCAAACTGACGACCGCCAATACCCTTGATGTTCACAGTCAAATCACATTCAAAGAAAATCTGGGCAAAAACCTGCGTGTGGAATACACCTGCAGTTCCAGCTCTCCGAAAGATTTGAGTGCCATTCTCAATGCCGATCTGCAGCAGAAAAAAGGTTTGCACGGATACGTCTTCGGTTTCGCAGCATCCTATAACTCCTACAATTATATCGCAACAACCAATCCCTTTACCATCATTAACCGTACCATGATGGAAGGTTTCAATACGGGAGCAAATCCCGGCGGCAAACACCGGATCTGTATTGAAAAGCGGGAAGAAAAACTCTATTTCTACCGGGATGGCAAACTGGAACTGGCGGCAGAAGACTCTCTGACCGGCGGTGATGTTCCCGGCAGATCCTTCGGTTTCCTGACCTACGGGACATCAACCTTCGAAGATATTCAGGTCTATGTCCTGCCGGAATCCAAGAGTATCCGCCGTCCAGCAGAATGTAAAGTGGAAAAAAGCGTTGTTTACGATTTCGCCGCAAATGATGCAAAATACACCGGCAAATCATCAAAAGTAATCAATATGCCGACCTGGGCATATAATCAGAAGACAAAAGAGCACGAACAGATCACCATTAATGATCCCTGTCTGCAAACCAAGGAAACGGAACTCGCAATTCCGGATACACAGAGCGGGATCGTGGAATTCGATCTGCTCCGCCCCGGTAATATCCCCGTCCGTGCCAGTCTGGTTGACAAGGACGGCAAGGAAGCCGCAGCCTTTATCATCGACAGTAAAGGCATGTTCGGTGCAGAAGGTGCCGACGGCAAAGTGGAACTTCTGGATAAAATCGAATACCGCCGCCGTATCATTTACGATACACTCGCAATGGAAACCAATAAATGGTACACATTCCGTATTTACTATGATCAGGCAAACAAGCGGATCGAAAACATTGCGCTGATGAATTTCTATACCGAAAATGCCGGCGGATACAGCAAAGATATTCCGGTCAAACAGGGCGATTACATCTCCCTCGGCGGCAGAATCCCACTGAAAGCCAACGCAGGTATTCCCGTCAAAATCAAATTCACTGCCGCAAAGGATATCCTGCTGGATAACGTGGTTGCACTCGGCCCGGTCGGAACAAGAAAAGTCAACGGCAAAAACATTCTTCTGCCTGCACTGAAACTTCTCAAATCCAAGGCAACACTGCGCCGTGACCCCTTCAACCTGAAGAAACAGTCTCTGCGTCACATGGAATTTGCCCACAACCGGTACATTACTCCGGATATCGGCAACTACCGCAGAGGTTTGGGTAAACCTGCGTTCCATGCCTGGGCAAGAGAGTATAACGAATTCTTCATGCGTTCCGCTCTGAACCGGGAAAAAATCGAACTGCTGGAACGCCGTGCGTTCTATCAGGGCAAAGAGCCTGCTATGCCTGCGCTCCGTAATGATTTCGATAAATCCGAACAGCTGCAGGAAGCTGCCATGAAACAGTTCGCCGATGCTTACTGGCACAGCGCGGATGAAGCACTCCTCAAGAAAAATGCGGCTCCGGCACTGAAAAGGTTCCGTTCCGCAGTGGAAGCTCTGGAAAAGAAAATCGCCGATCTTGACAGCAATATCAAGATCCCTGCGTTCCCCATTTATTATAACTGGAGTTATAAATATAATCCGGCTATGAAATTGTGGACCCGTGACGGTAAAGCAGAATCCTTCATGACTTCTGTCTCTCAGGTCATCGGCAATCCCCCCTATGAGGCAACCGAGATCACGCTTGATAAAGTCCGGGCAATGGGTATCCAGCCCGAATCAGCAAGTGTAGATGGTATTGCACAGGGCAGAACAACGAAAAAGCCCATGCTGTATGACGAAGTAGCATTGGAACAATCCATCAAGAAATCCATCACCAGCATTGAACGTCATAAACTCAATCCCTGGGGTTTGACATGGCTTCAGTACGGTACCGGTCAGATGTGTGTCAAAGCACCGCTCTGGTGGCTGCAGGCAAATGAACATGATAAAGATATTTTCTTCTCCACCCCCAGCGGTCAGACCGGTGAAAAACTGACCAACATCTATCGTGGCTGGCCCACTTACCCCTTCCTGGCACTGAACTTCTGGAACGAAAAAGTCCAGAAATACTTTGCGGAACGTCATTATCTGTTGGGTAAAGCCCTCTCCAAACATGCCGATATCTATAAGAACAACCTGTTCTATCTGGGCGGTGAATCCACCTACAATCTGCCGAACGGTATGCTCCCCGGATACGGTCCCAGTGCGGAAAAGAAATTCCGCAAGGTCATGGAAGAAAAATACAAAACAATTGATGCTCTGAACAAGGCATGGAGAACATCCTACAAATCCTTTGCAGAAATCAAACCGCCTGCCCCGGGGGTACCGCCCTGTGCGTTGCGGTATGAATTCCAGACCTTCATTCACCGTGAATATTTTGATCTGTTCCTGGGTACGGCAAAACGGAATCTGGAAAAAGGCTTTGGCAGAAAAATGTCGATCGGCCATGACTTCCAGGATACTTGCAGCAGCCTCGATATGCCTGCGTTCTTCGATAATATGTCGATCGCTCTCTTCCACTCCTATCAAGTGTGGGATAGAAAGATCTTCCCAAAATATCTCCGCAGTCTTTCCGAACCCACAGGCACTCCCTGGGGCGGTATCGAATGGGGCACAACGCAGGGTTCAGCAACCATGTTCAATATGGATGAACCCAGAAAACACGGCTTGCGTGAATTGGGCGTACAGCTCATGGGCGGCAGCGTCGCTCCGAACAGTTACTCCAACTTCACAACCAGCGGTACTTCTGACTGGCAGTACGGATTCGTCATGCTTGACCATCGTGTCGGCTTCATGACCTATAACTATCATGCATCTTTCCAGCGTGTATTCAAAGAACGTGCCATCCGGATGAGTGAAGTTGCTCTCACAAGCAAATCTCTCCGCCCCGACTTCGCCGTTCTGGAAGTCGACAGCGCACGTCGTAACGCCCTGCCTGAGCGCAGCGTTTATGCCATGTGCCGTACCTTTGCCATGGAAATGGAAAAACGTAATGTCAATTACGGATTTCTCTTCGAAAAACTGGTCAGCGATGGACGTCAGAAGCTCAATGACATCCCTGTCATTTTCGTTCCCAACGGCATCGTCATGACAAAGGCACTGGATAAGAGACTGGAAGATTACCTGGTCAACGGCGGAACCATCATTGCATTCGCTCCTCCCGGAGTCTACGATGAATTCGGTCATGATAAAGCCGACGGTCTCCTTGCGAAAGCCTTCAAGGGCACCAAGTGGGCAACCAACAAGAATTACACATCCTGGACTGCCGACGGCAAAAAGCAGCAGTATTGGACAAAGAAACTGGGCAAAGGTACATTGTATGTGTTCTCTGCCAGCATGGACTTTGAACCCAACTGCGAAGCTCTCATGTCCATATTCAACAAACACAACAAACCGGTCATCACCTGCCCGAATCTGAATATTCAGTATTCTATCCGGGAAAAAGATGGCAAACGTTATGTCTATCTGTTGAATTACGATATGCACAAGACGGAGACAGCAGAAATCAGTGTTGCGGGCAAATACAATGTTACCGACATCAGTATCCCCGGCAACCAGAAAGTCAATGCGACCTATCGCAATGGCAAAACCTATTTCAAAGTACGTCTTGCCCCGGTTGAAATGGCATTGTTTGAATTGAGCAAATAATTCAATTCCGGACAAAAAAAATCAAGCCTCAATGCAGATATCACGTCGGCATTGAGGCTTTTTTATATGACTGTTATAGGAAGCAAAATATTTACATATTATTGCATAACAGTTTACCAAGATAAAAGATACAAAATCAGAAATTAGAATAAGTCACTATGCGTACCGGTGCGAATTGTTGTTAAAACCAATCTGTCATGTTGAACCAGATAAATCAACAACCAATCAGGATGGATATGGCACTCACGGAATCCGTAGAGATTGCCAGTCAACGCATGATCACGGCACTTTTCCGGCAAAGGTGTTTCTGTAAGAAGCAAGTCTACAATATCCCATAAATCTTGCAAATCCTTGCCGGACTTTGCGCTTGCAGTCTTTTTTGAATTGCGTTGTTTTTTGCAGACTGAAACTCATAAATCCAAATCCTTTTTCAGTTCTTCAACTGAAGAATAGGTTTTGGCATCGGGATCTTTTGCAAGCATAAGCGCGTCTTCCATTGCAGCAAGAGTTACTTTATTAGGTTGTTTTTTACGAACTTCAAAAGGCAACCCCTGTACCTGCAATGCCTGATGCAGAAAAATATTGAATGCTCCGGAAAGAGTCATCCCCAAATCAGAAAACAGTTTTTCTGCCTCATCCTTAACCTGACTATCAAGTCGTACAGTAAAATTCGTTGTTTGTGTTCTTAGCATATCAAACCTCCATGTACTTTCACATTATAATATAGCATAAATCAAGTGCATTTCAAGTGCATTGCACGATAAAAGAACATTTTTTTCTGATTCAATGAATCATTATTCGAAAAAAATGCTCTTAATAAACGTCATCACACAGATTATTTTTTCTCATGAAACTTGCAATATAATATTGACATGTTATATTATCCTGCAAAGATAATAAACACAGGAGAGCGACGATGGGTAACGATTGGAATTATTACTACGATTTTAACCGGGAAACAAAAATAGAAGCCTGGAAAGAAATAGCCCGCGAAGGTAAATTTTTCACATTCGCCAGTCACTTCACCTGCCCGGAAGAAGATGATTACGTCATCCTGATCCCCTTTTCCAAACTGCTCAACGATACCGAAGATGATTCCACCGATCCCACATTCATCACGGCGGTAATCGATGATAAATCTTACTCTTTCCGTTCCGATATTGAAAGCGCATATATCAGCAAACAACGTTCCCGACAAGGCTTCCGTGTTCATCTCGCGGCGGGTGATCATACCATGCAGATTCAGCTTTCTTACAGCGGAAATAAAAATCCCGGCGATCGGCTGGATGTCCGGTACATCAAAGATTTTTCTCCCGCTGATACGGTAAAAGGCTTTGCAAAAACTATTCGCATTGCACATAAACCGTTCCCGCAGGTAAAAAATGTTACGCCTGACCTCACCGACTACATACCCGGTGCCGGATGCGTGAACACCCCGGGCCGATTCGGTTTTTCCAAGGGCGACGGTGTACTTGACTGTGCCATGCCTGCGCTGGGCGTCATTGATAAAATGTATCTCTGCGGACACCCGAAATACAACAAACCGTTCCGCTGGTGTTATTCCACTCTGCCGGAAAATGCAACGCTTCACGGTTCCTATCACCCCGCCGTGACCAAGATTGATCATGACACATTCAAAGTCAATCACATGGGTGTCAACTGGGCAACAAAATTCAACGGTAAGGATTTCTCCTGCACCTATTCTCTCGGTACAGCCGGGGTTATTACGGAAAGTCAGGAAGGCCAGATGCGTCTGTCTTCTCTGGAATTTGCGGGCAACTATCAGTATGTGATTATTCCTGTGGCCGATGGCGAATACAAAATTCTGTCTCTGGATGAAGCGGAAAAAGGATTCACCATGGCGGAAAACTTCCTCGTCCTTTTCGGCGCAACGGAATTCCCCGACCTGCCCCTGATGATTACACTTGATAAGTCTCCCGACCGGTTGGAAGTCAAACGCTGCAGCCGCACTGCCCGTCTCAAAGAAATTATTTTCCATGGAACAAGCCGGATGATTACCGCAACTCCATACGGAATGGAAAGTCCGGAGCCGATTTCACCTGACAATACGGAATTTCTCGACGATCTGCTTCAGCGCTGTCACTTCTGGAGTCATGCGTTCATGGCATATCCCGTTAAGTGCGAAGAATATTACAGAGTAGATGAAGAACAGGAACGGGTCCACATCATTCAGAAATTCTCTTATCGTTATCTGACTGATGAATGGAACACCGCACCGATGGAAATCGCTCCGCTCCCGCCGGTCACCTCTCTTTGCGGCACAACGGTCACGGACGACAATGAAGATTTCCGTTATGCAACAAAATTCGGCTGGCTCCGCGGGGCTTACGGTAATACATCCTCTTATTCCATCCCGTTCATGCTCACCAAGCGGAAATATCCGCTCCGGGATGCGGCGGATGATACGCCGGAAAAACTCCTTGCAAAGTGCATGGATGACTATTTTAAATTCGCGGGACAATTCCCCGATACGATCCAGGCATATCCTTACGCCGGCTCCCTCATGGAACCCTTTGCCATGGCAAGTACCATGTTCCTCTTCATGACAGAAGAGCATCGCAAACAGATCCGGGAATACGCCGCATCCCGCCTGAAAGGGGCAAGTGACGCCAACCGTCAATACGATTATCCGGTCATCAATTGGGGTACTATGATGGATCCGGATTTGAATGACGAAACCGTGGCAGCCGTTTACAAAGATCCGGCAATGAATCACAAAAAGCTTTGGAACTGGTATCAGCGTACTGAGCCCTTTACCAATGCAAAATTCAATATCTGCTATCTCAACGTTTATTTCCTCTCGGAAAATGTTGTAAAGACCGGAGCAAAAGAAGAAATCGCCGGGATGAAGATTCCTCTGATTGAAAACGACTGGGGCGTCGGCCTGACTTTCTACTACATGATGCTCTGCGCTTTGGCATCCGGTGATTTCACACCTGTACGGGAAAACTGGGAACTGATCAAGAGCGTTTACAAGTTCTTCGATTGCATGCACGACTGGGCATGTATGGGAACCGGATACAGCGATAACGCCATTCTCTGGGCGGAAGGCGCAAATTACGGCGCATTTACCGGATTCGTCAATATGGCGGAAGCCATCGGCGATGAAGCAGAAAGAAAGCGCGGCATCTATTTTGCAGCAAAACAGTTGGCATTGCGTATGGCAATCATCCGCGTTTCTTACACCTATTACTGTAAAATGTATGATGTCCCGCCCTGGTACATCACCCGGTTCATGCACGAAGAAGCCACTCCGTTCTATCAATTCACCAATGCATCTTCCGTATTCGCCAAGAACCGGTTCCGCCCGGGAGGCATCTACAATTTCACAACGGAAGGACTTTATCCGGAAATATTTGATGCGTTGCGTAAATATTGTCCGGAAGATCATGCGCTCATCCTGGATCAGCTTCATGACATCTTCCGCACTGATCCGGATAATCAGAAATTCCGGTCACGCGGCTGGGTGGCTATACAGCAGATCAACTGCATGTTGATGGACGAAGCACTCAACTCTGCGGTTTCCAAGCAGCAGGTTCAGGATGATATTCAATTTGCCGAAGAACATGAATATCTGATGAAAAAATGGCGCGGGATCCGCATCTTCAGCCGTCGACTGCCGGAAGAATATTTCAAAGCCCAGCTTCTCGCCTGGAATAACATGAAAGATCATCCTGTCTGGATGGAACATTGGGAAAATATGGTGATGGATGATGCCGTATTCGCTGGCAACACGGCGGAAATCCGTTTCAGAAAACATGACAACGGGAAATGTAAAATCCGGCTGGGATGCCGCAAGGCGCCGGTACGCGTGACACTGAATGATGTCCCCGTCGATTACACCATGATCAAGCCGGATGTATTCACTGTCGAACCGGAAACGAATGGCGTTCTCAAAGTATTTTTTGAGTAATTTTTATTCAATACGGCAGCGGTCTGCCGTAAGTTCCCGGATGTCAGCGATCAGAGCTTCTGCATCCTGCTCCGGGATTTCTCCGCGAATCAAGGTTTGATCCGTAAATTCTTCAGCCATAATACGGAAATTCAGTTGTCCAAGGCGGTGTTTGACTTTTTCATAATCCGCATAGGAACAATGAGCTTCCAGCGTCCGCATGGCAATCAGCTCCCGGGTCGGCGCATTTTCCAATACGACCCGGGCACAATCGGAATAGGCACGGACAAGCCCGCCCGTTCCCAGTTTCGTCCCGCCGAACCAACGGGTACCAGTGATAATCACATTCGTAAGTCCGCTCCCCTTGAGGACAGCAAGCATAGGGCGTCCTGAGGTACCGGAGGGCTCCCCATCATCGGAACAGCCCATCACATTACCTTGAGGACCGGTAATAAAAGCGTAAACCACATGATTGGCATCGGCATAACGTTCTTTCTGCTGACGCCAGAATTCCCGTGCTGCCTCGGGCGTATCCACTGGAACGGCTTCGGCAAGAAAACGGGAATTCTTCACCATGAATTCCACGCGGACAGATTCGGTCAGGATCAACATATACGGATCAAACCTGAGCTAACCAGCGCAGACATTCATCCGTCCACGGGTGATGTCTGGATTCCGTATCAAACATATAATCGCCAAGGCCCATGCCATGTCCTTCCCGTTCATAGACATGAAGATCACAGCGAACGCCAACTTCTTTCAGACGTGCAGCATAGAATAAAGAGTTCTGAACCGGCACACCGGCATCCGACCAGGTATGCCAGATGAAGGCATGAGGTGTATGTGCATCTGCACTTTTTTCCATGGAAAGCTGTTCCACCAGTTCTGCAGGCGGATTCACGCCAAGCAAATGTTCCGTCGAACCTTTATGCCCCAACGGGCCCATGGAAATCACAGGATAACAGAGAATGGTAAAGTCCGGACGACCGAAATCTTTTTCCTGACTTTCCCCTTCTTCCCGGTAGCCAAGTTCGTGAAATGTCGCAGTGGATGCGGCAAGGTGTCCACCTGCAGATGAGCCCATCAGACCGATTTTATCCGGCTGGATCCCCATATCAGCAGCATTGGCACGGACCAGACGAATCGCACGGGCAGCATCGGAAATCATCGCCGGATGCCGGTACGGGCGTGCATCGCTGGAAACACGATAATAGCAAACAATGGCAGTATAGCCATGAGACGCAAGCCATTTTGCATATTTTGAACCTTCATGATCGGCAAGATGGGAATATCCGCCGCCGGGGAGAATGACGACCGCTTTGCCGGTATTCCGCCAGTCGCGGGGATAATATACGGTGATGGTGGGATTATCTTCCGGAGCATCGCCCAGGGAATAAGGAACTTTACCGGACCACAGCGGAATGGATTCATTTGCAGGGAGTCTCATAACTATATCCTTTTCTGTAAATTATTTCAAAGAAGTGTTTCTTCTGTTTTTTCATCCTCGGTGCCGAAATCGTCAGCGGGGAAGAACTTGGCGGAATCTTCCTCGGTCAACTCATGAACGGAACGGAGTTTGCGCTCCACAGCCCGGGAACGGACACCGATCTTATCCACATGCTTGACCACCGATTCCAGACTTTTTCTGGTCGCATCCATCGCTGCACCGAATTTATTGAATTCCGTTTTGACTGCCCCCAGGATCTGCCAGACATCGTTGGAATGTTTTTCGATCGCCAATGTCTTGAAGCCCATCTGCAGCGAATTCAGAAACGCCACCAGATTGGAGGGACCGACAACAGAAATCTGATAATCATTCTGCAAACTTTCAAACAATCCCGGCTGACGCAGAATTTCTGCATAAATACCTTCGCTGGGCACGAACATCAGGGCGAAGGCGGTGGAGATCGGCGGGTAAATGTATTTTTCCTTGATGTCAGAAGCACATTTGCGAACCGTCTGGGCAAAACTCTTCTGCGCCGCTTTCACTTCCGCCGACATGCTGGCATGCTGCTCATAACATTCCGTCAGGCGCAAATAATCTTCCACCGGGAATTTGCTGTCCACCGGCAGAAATACCGGTTCTTCGCCTTTATGTCCGGGCAGACGGATCGCGAACTCCACAAGTTCTGTACTTTGAGGCACGATGGATTTATTTTTTTCATACTGATCCGGCGCAAGATACTGTTCAAGCAAAGTACCGAGCTGAATTTCACCGATATTGCCACGGACTTTTACGTTAGTCAAAGCCTTGCGCAGATCTCCCACGCCAACAGCCAAAGTCTGCATTTCTCCGAGCCCTTTATGAACCTGTTCCAAACGTTCGCTGATGAGTTTGAAGGATTCATTAAAGTGTTTCTCCATGGATTCCTGCAACTTATCATCCACAGTCTTTTTCATTTCGTCCAGTTTTTTCGTGTTGACTTCCTGAATTTCTTTCAGGCGCAGATCCACTATTTCACGATTCTTGGCAAGCTGTTCATTCACGCCGGACTGGAATTTATTCTGGAAGTCCAACTGTTCCTGACGGGATTTGCGGTTTTCTTCCAATGTCGAATCTTTGAACTGCTGGATCTTTTCATCCAGCATCTGAATCAATTGATTGATTTTCAAGGTATTTCTATCTCCATACACCTGTAAGGTTTCCGTCAACTCTTTTGAAGTTTTTTCATTCACCTGCTGGAGATATTGCTGAAATTCCTTGAGACTGTTCATAAAATCGGAAAAAGCAGTTTTGATTACATCCTGCTGCGCATTAAAATATTGCATTGTTTCCATGCGGGCGGCAGAAAAGTTTTTATTCAATTCTTCACGATTTTTTGCAAATTCATCGGCATTCTGATTCACGGGTGTTTCCGTTGACGGCTTTGCAAAAATCCGGAACATCAAAACACCAGTCAAAATCAGGTTTACAGCCACCAGAACAACAACAAGAATATCCATTTTTAAGTCTCTCTCCGGTTATAAATTTCATTTCTCGTAATATAGCACTGCCTACGTAGAAAACAAGAATAAATTTCCTCATTTTTTTATAACTTTTAATTTTTTATCTTGACTTTACATACACATACGTTATATTACGTCTAAACAACCATTCTATACACAAAGGAAAGATTATGAAACCATTACAGGAATATTTGAACGACATACGGGATTTCTATAACTTTGTCATTGAATTTGCCATCCGCAGACACAAAGACGTCCCCGAGATTTCTTATGATACAGCAATCGATAAAGAATCCATTTTCCGCTGGCTTTTCCGTACAACAAAAATGGACCTTTTTAAGAATCCCCCGGAAATGGCTCAATTTCTGGATGCCGCAGCAAGTGCCGCCGATGATGCACAGCTCCGGGAAAAAATGAATGCACTCTGGCCGGTCATGGAAGAATATATCAAAAAAATTCACCCAGACATCCCGGAAAAACATCCGGAATATGGTTTGGGCAACTCCTTCCGTTTCAATCAGGGTAATTCTGATGCCTACCCGCCGAATATTTGTATTTTTCACATGTTCAACGGCATCGCTCCAAAGTCTTTCCTTGCTGATGAAGCCTATTTCTACAACGAATTGGAACGTATCATGAACGAAGCCGAAAAACTCGGATGTGATACGCTGGGTACCGGTACATGGCTCAATTCCAATTCGAGATTCCTCTATCTTATGCCGCAGGAATGGAACGACAATTTGAGCGCCCCCATGTATGAAATGTATAACAATCTGGGGACCAACGGGCAATTTGTTACAGCATCAGGCGGCTTGAATAAAGTCACCGCCGCTTATTTCCTCGAACATGGTAAACTCAAATATCCCCGTCGCACATCCCGCTGCTCCTTTGCCAATGCGCGGGAACATATTCAGGAGCGTCGTAAAAAATTGGAAGAAAAATGAAAACGTTTATTTTTGGTGATTGGAAACTGACCGCTGCGCCCGAATGTGGCGGCAATCTCTCATCTCTTTTCTGGAAGGATCACAAGGTCACTCGTTCCTTTGATAAGGTGGAAGACTGGGTCGCACCAAAGGCATGTTACGGATTCCCCATCCTCTTCCCGCCGAACCGGATCGAAGATGGTAAATTCAAACTCAACGGAGTGGAATATTCCCTCCCGCTCAATGAGCCGTTGCGCAACAATCATATCCACGGCATTCCCATGGAACGGGTTTGGACTCTTGACGGTGTCACAGAAAACAGTATCACCATGAACTGGACATATACGCCGGATGATCCCTGTTATGCAAATTATCCCTTCGATTGCACCATGTCCATCACCTACACGTTTCTGGAAAATGAAATGCTGCAGGATCTCACCATCAGGAATACGGGCAAATTGACCATGCCCTGTGCGTTGGGATTCCATTCCGCATTCGTCGCGCCGGAAAAAGCATACGTCTCCGGCAAGGGCAAATGGCTGCTCACCGAACCGGAAAAACGATTTCTTCCCGATGGTACAGAATCGGAATGGGATCAGGGATTTGCTCCCAATACCTGGTTTTCTCCGAAAGAGGTCACGAAATACGGTCTCTTCCGCGCCGATGAGAAACCGACCGTCTTTCTCGATTACGGTAACGGTTTGATGGTGGAATATCTGCCCGATGCAAAATTCACATGGTGGCTTACATGGCGTCCGGTGAATGATAACAGTTATTACTGCACCGAGCCGATGAATATTCCGGTCAATTGTCACAACTATTCCCCTGCGGATCTGCCGTTGCTTGCTCCGGGCGAATCCGTATCTTATCATTCCATATTAAAAATCAAACAGGAAAGCTGACAAGCCATGTTTTTCGATATACATGCCCATGCCTACCGTTACCCGGTCCCTTTTGTTGTACAATTCTGCAGCGTAGAAGAACTGTTGGAAGTTTACGATAAAAACGAAATTGAAAAAGGCTGTATTCTGCCGATCGTCAGTTCCGAAATCTATTTTCCTCAGGCGAACGAAGATATTCTGGATATGGCGGAGGCACACCCGGACCGTTTCATTCCATTCTGCAATATCGACCCGCGCTGTCTGACCAATACATGCACAGCACCGCTGCAGGATGTGTTGAGTTATTACAAGGACAAAGGCTGTAAAGGCTTGGGCGAGATCATGCCCAATTTGGAATCGGAAGATCCCCGCGTATTGAATCTGCTGGCATGTGCCGAAAAAGTCGGACTCCCCGTCACCTGGGATGGCTCCGACCGCACATACGGCGATTTCGGGCTTTGCGATCAGCGCGGACTGCCTTCTTATGAACGGATCCTCCAATGGTTCCCAAACTTGACCGTCTTCGCACACGGTCCCATCTTCTGGGGCGAACTGATTGAGCTGGATACAGCAGCGCAGCGGAAACCGATCTTCTTCCGGAACGGCGATTATGTTGCAAGCAAAGTGGAACGTCATGGTCCGATCATTGAAAACAGTGTAGTACATAAATTATTCCGGTCATACCCCAATCTGCTGGGCGAACTCTCCGATGCCGCCAGCTATCTGGCATGCGATGAAGTCCGCGGCCCGGCATTCCTGACCGAATTCCAGGATCGACTCTATTTCGGCACGGACATCTGTTTTGCCGGTGCCACGCTTTGTGCCCGTGATCTTCTGCTGAAATGGCGGGATGAAAAACGGATTACCGAGGAAGTCTTCCGCAAGATTGCCCGTGACAATGCTATGAAATTCTTCTGCCGATAAGTGAGGTAATTTATGTTTTTCGACATCCACGCCCATGTTTATCGTAAGCCGGTCCCTTTTGTTGTCCCTTTCTGCAATCCCGATGAATTGCTCCGGGTGTATGATAAGTACGACATCGAAAAAGGCTGTCTGCTCCCGATTGTCAGCTCCGAAATCTATCTGCCCCAGGCAAATGAAGATATTCTGGAAATCGCAGCAGCTCACCCGGACCGCTTTATCCCCTTCTGCAATATCGACCCGCGCTGCCTGACCAATTCCTGCACGGCACCGCTGGATACCGTCCTGCAATACTACAAGGATAAAGGCTGCAAGGGCGTGGGGGAAATCATGCCAAATATGGAATCGGAAGATCCCCGGGTATTGAACCTGCTGGCTTGCGCGGAAAAAGTCGGACTCCCTGTCACCTGGGATGGTTCCGACCGCACGTATGGCGATTTCGGGCTTTGTGATCAGCGTGGCTTGCCGTCCTTTGAACGGATCCTCCAATGGTTCCCCAATCTGATTGTTTTCGCACACGGCCCCATCTTCTGGCGGGAACTGGTGGAATTGGATACCGCAGCTCAGCGGAAGCCAGTTTTTGACAACACGGGCGAATATCTGTTCGGCAATCAGCAGATGCGCGGACCGCTGATCCGGAATGGCGTCGTACAGAAATTGTTCCGGTCATATCCCAATCTGTTGGGCGAACTCTCCGAAGCCGCAACCGTTCTGCCGCTGGATGAAGATTACGGGCCGGAGTTCCTGACCGAATTTCAGGATCGACTCTATTTCGGTTCCGATATCTGCACAAAGGAATGTCCCATGGATATGGCACGCATTCTGCTGAAATGGAAAGCGGAAAAACGGATCACCGATGAAGTGTTTTACAAAATCGCAAAAGGCAACGCAGAAAAGTTTTTTGCTTGAGCACAAAGCAATAGGCGATTCATTCCATGCAATCCTTACCGTGAGGCTGGTTGAACTGGAATCCTGATTTGCAATTCAGAAAAACAATGCTACATTATCCCCGGAATCAAATGGAGACAGGCCGATATGACAGAATACAATGAAAATGAAAACAAGGTACTGATTTGCGGACAATACCGTATTCTTGCCGAAGCCGGGAAAAGTGCCGCAGGGGTCGTATACAAGTGTCTGGATGAAAACTCCGGCAATATCGTCGCGTTGAAACAGCTTCCGCCGGAAGTCGCACACGATGAGGAAGAAATGCAGACCATAATGGAAAACATTCATTCCTACTACCGCCTCAATCATCAGCACATTGCCGCCTGTCATGACCTGATCAATGATCCGGAAAGCGGAGATTATTATTTCGTCACCGACTTTGTGGATGGCATCAATCTGCTGGAATGGACACGGAAAAACCGGGAAGGCAGCACCGTCCCGCAGCATTACGTCGTCCCCATTGTCAAACAGCTTGCCGATGCCCTCGATTACGCTCACAGTCAGCAAATCGTTCACCGGGATCTCAAGCCGGAAAATATTATGATCGAAGCCAATGGTAACGTGCGGATTCTCGACTTCGGCTTATCGGCACAAGTACGGGATTGTCTGGTACGTCTGAATGTGTTATCCGATCTGGAATCAAGGGGGAACGGTCCCTACGTAGCCCCGGAACAGTGGCGGGAAGGTAAATTGTATGCCAATTCCGACCAATATGCGCTGGGTATTCTGCTCTATGAATTGTTCGCCGGGGAATTGCCTTACAAATGCACAAGAAAAACCAGCCCCGCCATTCTCAAAGAATTGACCATCACCGAAGAACCGGAACCGATCGATGCCGTCACACGCGCCGTTTGGGATGTCCTTAACCGGGCACTCAACAAAGAGCCGGCATTACGATATCCCACCTGCAAATCCATTGCGTTTGCATTGGAACAATTGATCAAACCGCCCCAGCCGGAAGTGGCAGAAAATACCACTTCTGTTCCGCAAAAAGGCTTTGGCGGCGGATTATGGATTTTTGCTCTGCTGCTCGGAATCGTCGGCGGTGCGGCGGGATATTATTTTCTCGGCATCATTGGCGGAATCGTTGGTTTTGTTGCCGGATTCCTGCTCGGTGCGATCATTCGATTTTTCAAAGGATAATCAAGGATGAACAAAGTAAATTTCTCCCATTTCTATGCCTGGGGTATCGTGCCGGATTATGCAATTCTCAATGTCATGTTGGAATTTGCCGATAATGGCGCAAAAAATCTCGTCTTCAACGAAAATATCGGATTCAAGTCTCTGGATAATGAGGATTTTTACAAAAACTTCCTCCAGTCTCTCAATAAGGCTGGACTCAATCTCTGCGGGTGCCACGGACTCTATTCTCTGATTTACGACCTCAACGAGAACGATCCCGATGCCCGTCAGAAAATGATCGCCGGGCATAAAAAAATCATGACGTATGCCGCCGATGCCGGGAGCCGCACTTACACCGTACACATCGGTGCAAAACGGGAAAATGCAACCATTGAACAATTGCGTCAACTCACCATCGACTCTCTGGAACAGTTGATTCCCACCGCCGAAAAGAATGGCATGATCATCGCCGTGGAGAATGCAACCGACCCGACCAATACTGCCGATGAAGTTTTGTATTATCTTGATTATTTCAAAACAGAAACGCTGGGTTGTTGTCTCGATGTCGGCCACGCCAATATCATGACCGCCGCCCCCGGGAAAGAAATCAGTAAATTCAGCCCGCCGATTCAGAAAGCCTGGCAGGGTTTGGATATCAAACTTTATGACGATGTCACCGCAAAACTTGCCCCCCACATTGTGGTCAGCCATCTGCACGATAATGACGGATTCGATGACCGGCACAAGTTACCCGGATATGGTACCGTCAATTGGGAAAAATTGATGTCCCAATTGTTATCCTGCCCCCGTCTGCTCAATCTGGAAAACGAAGCCAGCGCAGTCATGTTCCCCGCTTCCATCCGCAAAACCTGCGAGACCTATCACGATTTGATCAGAAAATACGGATTGCTTCCATAACCGCATTATTTCGGAGTCACGCCGCCGGGATGGCCGAAGACCGTAAAGTCTGTCACGCCATGACGGTATTTATTTTTCCCACGGCAGATGGTCAGACGTACATAACGGGCATTGATGTTTTCCGGGAACAGGATAAATTCCACATTCTGATCGACTGCCGTTTCCGAATAATCAACTTTCGTCTCAAGTTCTTTGTGGGCAAAGTCAAAGAATGTAATTTCAAAACGGACCGGTTCCGGCAGCTTGCCTTCCGCATAATTCAGTTCCGGTTCCGTCCAGATCACACGCGCGGAATGGAGATCGAACAATTCCACCAGGTCAACTTCAATAAACGGCGCAACATCCTCTTCTGCCGGATCCCACCAGGTGTGGGTACATTCATCCACCGCAAAGGCTCCGAAATGCTCATGACGGCAACTGGAGAAATCTACCCGTTTGCCAAACGTAAGCGGCACCAACCCCAGCGAGCCTTTACTCAATGAATGGGGCACCGATGTGACTTTGACAAACGGTTCGCCATTGGCATCAAATTCCACACGGTCAACACCAATACGCCGTTCCACATCGTGCAGACGGCGGATCTGACAGGAATAAAGCTGCCACGGGTTGCCGTCCGGACCTTTGATCATTCCACCGTGACCGGTTCCACGCACAATACCATGGGGAGAGTGCAGCATGGGACGACTCGGCGGTGTATACGGTCCAAGCGGAGAAACGGTTGAGCGATAACAGGCAAGCGCATAATTTCTTAAATTGGTTCCGCATGCGGAATAATGAAGCAGATAAACACCATTGTGCTTGTAGAGAGACACGCCCTCCGTCCAGCCGTAATGATGATGCTCATTGTATTCCCCATACCGTTCCCAGACATTATCGCCGTTGAAATTAATCAGCTTGACCGGTTCACAAATTCCCTGAGAGGGATCATCGGGATCCATTTCCATGCCGAAAATTCCTGCTTCGCCGTAAGGATCAACGCCCCAGAAAAAATATAATCTGCCGTCATCATCGGCAAACCAGGCAGGGTCTGTCGTGTAACGGATCGGCGTTCCATCAGGAAATTTTGCAGTTCCGAGCGGATGATAAGGACCAAGTGGTTCGGCTGCCCAATAGATCATACTTTCGCCATCAACCGCACTGGCAGTCAGCAGAAAACGACCGCGGTAATGAACAATGCACGGAGCATAACCAAGAGGACCTTCGATTTCCACTGGATAATATTCCCAATGAATAAAGTCATCCGAGACATACGCCTGTTGAACGGAGGGGAAAAGATACCATTTGCCATCATAATAAATGCCTTCGGGGTCGGCGACTTCACGGAAATCGACCCGATTTCTGGGAAGGAATTTATCAATGGGACTATTCTTTTCACTGCGACAGAAAACGCCCTGTCCCAGATCGGGAAGCTGCATGGGATTACAAAAAATATCTTTATTCATATTGCCACCAGTTGAAGTTGTCGTAAAAAAACTGCATTAATATACATGCGGATTCAGTTTTTTCAAAATAAAACTTGAAAAAATATATTTTTGGTGCTATATTGTCAGAAATTATTATAAATTCTAAAAGTCAAAGGAGTAACATAACATGAGTTTCAACTTGCGCAAGAACTTTACTCTGATCGAACTGCTCGTTGTAATCGCCATCATCGCCATTCTGGCAGGTATGCTTCTGCCCGCATTGGGAAAAGTCAAAGATCATGCAACAGGCGCAACTTGCACAAACCAGATCAAACAATTTGCCATGGGGGTGCAGCGTTACAGCGTGGATAATCAGGATTTCCCGCCCGACGTGCAGAACTGGTATGCAAGAGATAATGGTCTCGGCGACTACATCAATGCTTATGTTACGCAGAAAACCGACTCCGGGTTGCGCGGCAGAGATGAAAAGATGTTTATTTGTCCGAAAGATAAAATTCCCGTCGATCAGCGTGCAAACGGTTGGGGTGGAGTCTATATGAAACGTCACGCAAACAGCAAATGGCATCCCATCAGTTATGGAGTGAACGGACAGCTCTTCCCCTGCCGGAGCAACGGCATGAAAGGTAAAAAACTCGTCAAAATGAAACAGCCGTCCCAGGCAGCATGTATCAGTGACTCCCACTTCCCGGTTATCGGTTATTCTGCAAACAGAAACTGGGATCAGACATTGGATTACCCCTATCGTTGGGCTGTTCTGATGCGTCACTCCGGCAGTGCCAGCATGTCCTATTTTGATGGCAGCACAAAAATGCTGAAAATTTCCGCCATCCCCAATCTTTCCAGCAGAGAAGGTGTGATCAATAACACGGATACAACCAATCCGACAGCATGTGCATTCTGGTTCGGCTCCCATGACCGCAAATAATTCAATCTGCAAGCAGTAAAAAATATCATGAAACACTTTTTCGAGTTGCCGGATTATCCGATCATCGATGCACACATGCACCCGTATCTTGCGAAAGACCGCAACTTTGCCTTTCATGTACCGGAGGATTTTAACGAATTTTTTGATGTTCAGGCACGGGCTGGCATCCAACTTTCCTGCGGATCTTTCAACATCTCCGGCGGCGGAACCGATCCGGAAAAATTACGTCTCTGCAACGAAAAAGTGTTGGAAACATGGCGTCAATATCCAAAGAACTTTTATCCCGGCGTGAATGTCTCCCCCATGCTGCCGGAATTATCCTGTCAGGAAATCGAACGTTTTCACGCGCTCGGCTTGCGCTGGATCGGTGAACTTGCCTGGTATTTCATGGGGTATGAAAAATATGATCTGCCAGGAATGCAGCCCGTCTGCGATCTGGCAGAGCAGCTGGATATGCCCATCTGCCTTCATCCATCCACCTACGATGACTTGGATTCCCTGCTTTCTAAATTTCCGAAAGTCAAATTTGTGATAGCCCACCCGGAATCACCGTGGGGCATCCCGAAGATGTACGAACTGGCACAGAAACACCCGAATATGTATCTGGATCTTTCCGGCTCCGGACTTTTCCGCATGAATATGTTGCGGAAAGGCGTGGATCTTCTTGGTGCGGAACGGATTCTTTTCGGTACCGACTATCCGATCTGCAATCCGGGCATGAACGTTGCAGCAGTCCTGTTTGAAGACTTGACGGCAACCGAAACAAAATTGATCCTGCACGATAACTTCCTCCGTCTCACCGGCTTTTCATTCTGACCGTAAATACCATAAAACTAGAAAATTTGTTGTTGTTTTTGCTTGTAATTAGCATTTTCGATGATATATTAAATTAGGTGATGCAGAATTTTGCAACAGAAAGTTGTATAATCGCCAGTCTCACTAAATTTTAGAGGGGTCCGACTATGATAACTACACTTACTACGACAGCATTTAAGATGCCGCTTTATGGCATCAGTCTTCCGCTGTCCGACCGAAATCTTTCAGGTCACAAATTCCACAAAGATTCAGATATTCAAGATGCAATATCTTTGTGCCTTGAAGGACTTTATCAATCCGTTTTACCGTCGCGAAATCCAGCAATGGATTATTGCTGCTGTTTTTTAGATTTTGAATTTGTTTCTGACAGGTAATATTTCAAATGTAAAAACAGGAAATAGAAAATTTACTGAGTGCATGACAAATGGATGAAGCTGAAAAAAAAATGATGCAGGAGATTATTATGAATAATGAACTTGATTTTTTGACAACAGACAAATATTTAATTGCAGATAGTTCTTTGACAACATTCGGCGATTCGCAGAGTTCTGATGAGATTTTTGAAACTGCTGCTTTCAATAAAAATGAAAAGGGCAACAATATACCAACAGAGAGAGAGATGCTTGATACTATAGAAGATACGGATATTGATTTCAGCTATCATTTCTCGGATTTCAATCAAGCGGATCATTGCTGTTTTACAACCATTGAGAACGATATTTCTGCGAATCATGAAGAACTCATATATTTTGCCGCAGAACAACCGGTTCCGAAGTCATATGTATATACTGTTAAGGCGAATGTCAGTACAGAACACAAATTCAGCATCACTCCGATACATGCCGACGCTTATTCATTTACCATAACTGCCTCTGATGGTTCACTTGTGACGCGAGGCAGTACAAAAGGGGATTATACGTTAAATGACTTTTTCTACAAAGGCGAATACACTGTCACCATAGAGCCTTCACGAACCGACTCAACCAGTTTTAATGTATCTCTGACACCAGAAAAAGAAAAAAGAAAGATCGTAACAATTACCATTGATGATCTAGGAGGAATAAATACACAAAAAGGGCGTGATACGGGGGCGATTTACAAAGAGATTCAATACTATGTGCCATATTCGTACACGGTAAATGGACTTGATGCAAATGATCTAAACGATTATACTATATCAACAGAATTTTTTATTGATGGAACACCTTTGTGTGTAGGTATAAATGACGTTAAGGTTGATGATTATTTATATGGTTCTTTGGGAAATTATTCTGTAGGGAAACATGAGTTGCAAATAACTGTTCAGGTTTCAAAAAGTAAAACATCTTCATCTATTTTGTTAGACAATGCGGGAAATGAAGTTGATTTTATCAAAGAAAATAGAAGTATCTCCTTTGAGATATTACCTT
The DNA here is from genome assembly GCA_045639325.1 of Victivallales bacterium. Classification (GTDB taxonomy): domain Bacteria; phylum Verrucomicrobiota; class Lentisphaeria; order Victivallales; family UBA1829; genus RGIG8244. Next base: position 6,036 of record JAZUCU010000046.1, on the reverse strand, counting down.
ATTATGATGTTGATAAAAAAAGTGAGTTTAGTATTTGGGATAGCTGGCATTTTGTTTCGACAGAAGAAAATGCGTGTTGGCTTGCATCAATAGCTAACATTCTGTGTGCAGCAGGATATTTTGATGGTGATCCTGATGAGTTATATAATAAATTTATTGAAATAACCAATAAATGGAATGACGGAATTTCCGTTGGTGGGAATCCGTTGGATCTGATGGCCCACCTGTTCCCTTGGATTGAATTTAAAAGTGTTGAACTCAAAGAGCCTATAATTAATTTACAGTTAAAGGATGTTTTGGATCAAACAAAGCATCCAATGTTTCTTGGAATAATAAATAATAATGGTGGGCATGCAATTACGCTATGGGATTATAAATACAATGCAAAAGGAGAAATTACAGGGATATACATCACTGATTCAGATGACAATCGAAGAGGCGGAGGTTCAGTAGATAAACTTCAATATTATTCAGTAAATCCAGATGGTATCATAAATGGATATTTGGCGGATGGATTTAAGCAAACAATTGTTTATTATGTGGAAACAAATAAATCTCAACGAAAAATTAGCCTTTCCGAACTAGATGAAAGAAATGTTTGTTCAACATCTATAATTTATAATAATGAAAATATTGATTCATTAGAAACGGACGGCAATGTAAATATAAGAGTTCAAACGAGCAATTTGTCTAATCTGATTTTGAACCCTGGAGGGACAATTATTTTTTCCAATGAATCATCAGTAAACAACATAACAATTAATCCTGGTAGTACTTGTATAATAGAAGCCGAGACAACAATCCAAGGGACAATAGATGTTTCTGGGTCCATATTTATAAAAGAGAATTTAATACTCAATCCTCCAAAAGAGCTAAATATAAATTTTAATTTATACAATTTAAGCTCTACAAATTGTAGTGCTTTTATTGATGTCATTGATAGATTGCCACAAGCAGAAAAAACAATTGTCATAAAAAATAATCAAGCCAGTGGAGAATATATTTTAACAAAGTATAAAAACATACCAGCAGAAGATGAAACATATAAAATTTCCGGATTGACTAACTGGGGTGTTCATAATCCTTCTGGCTCATCAACAACATTTGACGACGGTTGTTTGGGAGACCTAAAAATCGGAGGAATATTGACAGTGGGAGATGCTATTTATAAGTTGCATCTTACAACTGAAAATGTTTTAATATTCACGGTCAGTTATGCCGAACCCATCGATATTATTGTCCCCAACACACCAGATAAAATAAGTATTTCGACGGATTATCTAACTGTAACGCTCGACTGGACCGATGCAACGGATGAAAACGGAATATCAGGATATGTAATCCGATACAGCTGTAATGAAGATTTTTCTGATTGCGAATATTTGACATCGGAAACGTCTTCGGTTACAATAGTTCAATTAGCTTCAGGGACTTATTACAGTCAAGTATATGCCATTGATAATTACGGAAATCATTCAGAATGGAGTGAAGTAAAGCAATTCACTGTAGAAACGCTGAAAAAAGATCTTGTTGCAAGCAATCTTGTACTGACACAAAATTGCTACAGTCAGGAAGATATTTATTATCTGAATTGGAATTTGACCAATATTGCTGAAACTGCATCTGTTGCAGGATATTCAAAAATTATAATTTCAACTGATAAAATCTTTGATAAATATGATACCGAACTAGCCTTAGTTTATACTGGCTCTCTTGCCGCAGGTGCAAAAATTAAAGACAGTCAGCAAATAATGATTCCCGGAAGATTCCTTGACGGAGATTACTATATCGGATTTGTTGCCGATAGTGGAACTGATCCCGAAGCAGCGTATTACTATAATTATGACAATGTCACATGGTTAGATTTTAATTCAGCTGTCGGTGTGGACTCCTCTAATTATGGTCAGCTTTTGACATCCCAAACATGGAATCAGAGAGCCCCGTGGAATAACTATGTACCTTACCCCACAGAAGATGCAACCAGTCGTGCACTTTTAGGGTGTGGTCCTGTAGCAATCGCTCAAGTGTTATATGCGCTTAAAGCCCCCAAAAGTTTATCATTTGATGCGTCAGACCGCTACACACACAATGGTATTTCAATTGACTCTGACCATGAAACTTTATCATTCCCATCTTTTGATGAATTGAACCAGATGGTCGCAAATATTAAATATGATGGCAGTGATTCAGATATGGCTGCTTTAGGATTCGCTGTGTCAATTAAACTTGCGGCAGAATTCGGTGCGGACAACACTCCAACATATAACAATGTTTATAAGCCTTTTTTTGTTAATGATTGTAATTTTGATTCAACAACTGTTTGGAGTTCTTCCGAAAAAAGGAACTCTGATGGCTCATGGAAACAGGAATATATTGATGTTATAGCAGATAATATAAAATCTGGCAGTCCGGTAATATTAAGGCTGCAAAATCGTAATACATCATCAGGCCATTTGACTTTTATAGAAGATTACGATGAATCATTAAACTTGTTCTATGTAAACTTTGGATGGGGAGGCACATCAGATGGATGGTATTCTCTTGATAAAATAACAGAAGATTACTATACTACCGAGGTCTTTCTCGATATTATTCCCGAATATGATGGCTCAGTTATTGTTGTCAATTCGACAGAAGACTACGGTGTAGGAACTCTGCGCCGTGCCATTGAATTGGCAAATTCCATAAAAGGAACAAACACTATTGTTTTCGATTCATGCCTTGCCGGACAGACTATAAATCTTGATTCGCGCCTGTCCATTTCAGAACAGGTCAACATTGTGGGCTTGGAATCAGCCAATGTAACAATCTCCCGTGATTTCAATGATTATGCCTTGGTCTTCCAATCCGGAGCAGCCGGTTCAACGATTTCCGGCATTACAATCGATGGGGATAACAGATCTACTTATCTTATTTATAATGCTTGTGCCAACAATGTTTTTTCAAATATCACACTTCAAAACTACTCTGGATCTTATGCTATTTACGCAAGTTCTAAATCCAATGCTGTAAAAATGGATTCAGATTGCAACCTCAATGGTTATTCTTCCAACAGAACCATAACATATATCCCAAACAAAGTTTCAAATACGGATGCGATTTTTACAGATAGCGGAATTCTTTTTTCCTGGAATAAGTCAACAGATGTTGAAGATGGAGATATATCACTGTATCAATTGGAGTATTCTCTAAAAGAAGATTTCAGCGATTTGCTATCTGTTACCGTATCCGGCTTGTCATATTTGTTGGATGAGATACAAAGCGGAATAAACTATTTTTGGAGAGTATGTGGAGTCGATTCTGCAGGGAATTCCGGGATTTTCAGTGAAACACAGCGAGTTTTTACAGGCATTGACAATGTTGCTCCGACAACTGTTGAGGGGTTAACTGCTTATATTGATGATATTCGTGCTACATTGAGCTGGAATGCGAGTAGTGATCAGGCAAGCGGGATTTCGCATTATATTTTGGAATATTCTGAAAAACAGGATTTTTCTGACAAAGTAAGTATTTCAACCACGAATACGGAATATAAACTTCAAGGCTTGAAAAATAATGCAACATATTACTGGAGAGTTGCGGCAGTCGATAGAGAAAACAACATCAGTAATTACAGTCAGATACATGAGTTTATTCCTACAGCCAATTTTCTGATAATATCGGATAAACACGACACAACAATTACAACAGAGCGAAAACTGCATATTTTGGCAACTGGATCTTGTACAATAGATGCAGAGGACAATTCTGCAGACACGTACCTAGTAAAATTTACAGGATACGAAACAGAACTTTATTTAGATGGGGAAATAAGCCTCACTAACGGAAAAGGGGCATACGGCATATATGGGAAAAACATCATAGGCGGTAATGTCGGCGGTGCTATATCGCTGAATTGTCGATACGAGATTCCGGAAGATGGATATGCAGAATATGTTTATGGAATTTACGCATCTAATTTGAAACTTTCTGATTTTTCCTCTGCGTTGAACATCTCATCTGATTTAGGAACATATGGACATGGAATATATGCCGCTGATGCTTTCCTAAAAATAAACAACCTCTCAGGAACGATTTCGGTTGCTACAGAAAATACAGCTTACGGTATACGAACCGGAAGAGAACTTTTTGTAAGTAATTTTGAAGAAAAAGCCAGTATTACAATAAAATCATCCAAGAACAGTGCGTATGGATTATACTCATACTTATATGATTCCGAAGGGTACGGACTTGATTCTTCAGTTGACATTGATAAACTTAAAGGACACATATCTGTTGAAAGCATAGAATCTTATGCTTATGGCATATATAGTTATACTTACAATAAAAGCACTTCGGCAATAACCGGAGATATTTGTATTGAGGATTGGATGGGCGATGTTCATGTATCATCTCAAGCTTCCTCCGCCACTGCTTATGGAGTTTATAACAGAACTTATTTGCAAGAGAACGCAACGGGTAGTATCTCTGGAAAAATTAACATAAAAAAAATGTCAGGCTCATTGGTTGTAAAAAATGCATCATACGCTTATGGTTTTTATGCTTCTGGAAAAAGTAATATTGAAATTTCGGATTTTTCCGGAGTGATTATGGTGTCATCAGAGGAAAAATACGCCTATGGATTACATTCCAACGAACTGATGAGAGGCTTCTTTTCCGGAACAATAATTGTTAATTCTGTAAACGCAGGTTGTGCCTTCAGAAGTTCAGGTGGGTTATCGGTCTCTGTGACAGGTATAGTTTTATCCAGTCGTTTTTCCGAAGATAATAAGTCGTATGCAGAATCAGCAAATCTTCTCGAATCTTATGCTGGTGATCTGCAAAGCAATAAAGAAAAAATCCTGTCTTTGACTAGAGGTTATGCGTTTTATAGTTATAACGAAAAAGATGATAACATTTCTATTTGCGATAATGCTTTTATTGTAGGTAATGTATATCTTGAGAATGGTAATGACAGAATCAACATAGACACAACAGCAGAACTTGTTGGAAATATATCTGCATCAGGAAAGTTAGATTTGACATTTTCATTCACCGGAATAACAGAGGTTGCAACACTTTCAACAGCAAATATTTCAACTTTGAAGTCAAATGATTCAACAGTAACTGTCGACATAAAGAGCAATTTGAGCGGGAAACAGACTTTGATAAAATCAACTCAAAAATATACTTCCTGGGGAAAAAAGACTGTAAACATAAAAATCGGCGATGCAATATCTGCGATTACAGTAGATGGTGAAAGCATTGTTGTAGATGATTATACTGTTTCATTGAAATGGGAAAACTCAACGGAACTGGTAATGTATACTTCAATCAAACCACGTAATCCGCAAGGTTCTGCACAAAAATTAACCTGGACTGCAACTTCTGCTTGTACAGTAGAATATTCTGCGGATAATTTTGAACACGCATTAAGACTGCAAACAGATGGCAACATTTTGGAGTCATATCAACTGCCACAAAATACTTTTTCTTGGAGGGTTTGCGTTACTGATGGAAACGAGTGGATATATGGAGAGGCTATTGATAATCTTAATGCCTTTTTGTCAGCCCCTCAACTGGTAAAATCCAATGCAGACGGCAACATTGATGTGTTCTTTGCCAATGCAAAAGGCAAATGGACTTCCGGATATGCTGCACAACACGCAGGTATTCTGAATAGCTGGAGCGGAACCAATGAACAAGTTCTTCTCTTTGGTAAAAATAAACTTGCGGACATTTTTGAAGGTTCAACAGATGCCAATATCCTTGTCATGACGGACGATGCCAATGGCGATACACTCTTCCTGGACGATATCTATTCCGTATTCGGTGATCAGGCGCGTATCGCAAAAATCAATGAAATCCGTGCCGGGGCAGGGGATGACGTGATTGATATGACCAGTCAGCGATTCGCTTACAGTGGCGACGGCATGACAATTTACGGCGGTCTTGGTGATGACACCATCTGGGCAAACAATGGCAATAACACCCTCTTTGGTGATGCCGGTAATGACCGCATTGTCGGCGGTGCCAAGAACGATATAATCATCGGCG
>JAZUCU010000045.1:0-1529 GCA_045639325.1 Victivallales bacterium | reverse complement strand
CGGAACCGGAACTCATTATGAAAGCAGTTCGTTGCCTTTGATCCGTGCATGGAACAAAGGTGATTCCTACATCTTCCCCAATGGAACAATACTTGTTCAGCAATCTGAGTTGCAAAAGATTTGCGCTTTGAAAGACAAAATAAAATGTGATCTGAATTGTGCAAAATGTCCCGAAAAAGGCATCCGGGAACTGCGCCGGATCACTCATATAGCAGAATAACTCTTTCTGTTGGCAGGGCTTGTGCGGGAACGGAATAAATCCGTCTTTTCCCGGAAAGCCTTTTTTTGTGACCAACAGAAAGGGTTTAGAAGATGAATAAAAAAACTCAAAGCAAACTTGTAACGGCGGCAAAGGAAGTTCTGGCAACCTTTTGCTGGAAAGATGAAAGTGGCTGTTTCTATGAAGAAATCTATGCCGATTACCGGGATGAACTGGATGACGGCAGTCTGAAAAAGATTTGCGAAGCAGAACATCCGCAGGAACATTTTGGGGACTGGCTGGATGAAGCGTATCTTTACAGCCGGTGGGATTGTGAAGATTCTGTTATTAAACGGGTTCTGGAAGACGAAACCGTTGCCAAAATTGTCAAAAGACTTGATGAAACAGAGGTTTATGAAATCATCCGGGATCTTTTCTATGTGAAACTTCCGGAAAAACATTTTCTCAAACAGGATGTTCTGGTGGATATTATGGTCGATACCGGCGATGCCAATTATGATTACACGCTCAATACTTTCAATCCGCATTATGACTCCTGCGATGACTCAATCAATGAAGAGGCAAGTTTGCTCTGGCTTGCCCGTCAGCAGGGGTACAAGAAAAGCGTTTTGAAATCTGCAATGCAAAAATATCCGGTTGAAAGCAAATTTCTCAACTCAATTCATACGGAGCTGGTCAACAGTTCCACCCACATGAACACGCTCACATTTCTGGTAAAAATGAGTTTGGAAGAGTATTTCACGCTGCAGGATGCCATCGCCAAAGAAAAGCACAGGAATAAAAGTTATTACCTCAAAGAGCGTACCGGTCGCGGCTGGATCACCATTGATAAAGATGTTATCTGCGGACTTTATGATCCGTGGAACGGTTCCGGCAGTGTTTTGGAAATTGCCTTGGATAAAGATGTCCGCCTGCCGATCCGCTGTATTGAAAGTGCAAAACACGACGGCTGCCGAGGATATTCCATCCGGAGCATTTACGGGTGCGGTTCCGGCTTCTGGAAAGAAGCTCTCAAAGAAATTCACCCGATGAAAAAAACTGCATAAGGAGTTCCCCCCATGAAATACACAATGAAAACCTTTGACAAATTCAATGTCCGTGTTCTGCAACAGCATGACCGGTACGGCTTGCGGGATTGTCTGGTTCACAATGAAGCAGAGCCGCTGATTGAATTTTACGACAACCGTTATACCGATGCCGATGACTGGAAACGGGGTCAATTTATTGCCCGGTACTATCTCAGCAGTCTGATGGCAAACGCCTTCGCCCATTCAATGTACGGACTGATCCTTGATACAGAAATCAACGA
>JAZUCU010000044.1:0-7154 GCA_045639325.1 Victivallales bacterium | reverse complement strand
TCACGTTTACCGGGCATAGTCATTTCATCCATATTGGAATTCGCAGCACGTCTGCGTTCCGGTGGTATGGTTTTTTCGATATCATCCATTTTTCATGTTCCCTTACAGTATAGCAAAATAATATTCTGTAATATACTGCATAAATCCGTTAATTGCAAATAAAAAAGTTGTTATCTTGCAGATTCCAGGAGGATATTTTGAATTTTATTCATGGTTTCATCGGTAACGCCGCAGGTTTTCAGGAATGCGATGACTTGTTCTTTGCGCGTGCCGCCGGGTACGTATGTTTCCAGTTTTTCCATGAACTTTGTCCAAACTTCTGTAAAACGATGTCTTTCGCCGGAAACAGAAAGATTGGAGAGTTCGTATTCCGTGACCAGGCTTTCATCATCCAGTCCCAGCAACGCTTCCAGCAGAAACGCAATCGTGCCGGTTCTGTCGCCGCCGCCTGCACAATGGAAATAAATCGGATAAGCGGTTTCGTCAGCAAGGATATCAAAGACTTTCCGGATGTTTTCCTGTTGTTCATCTGTAAAGATTCCGTGTTCACCCCAGGTTGCGTAGGCGGACATGGAGATTTTTTCATAGCGTTCGACGGGTACGACTTTTGTGCCTTCTGTTACGCCGCGCAAATCCAGATCCATGCGGACGTGGAGCTGATCCAGCAAAATTTTTATGCCTTCCTCTGTAATGAATTGTTTATTTTCCATATCAGACTGGAATTGTGCGCCACGGAAAAGCATACCCTGTTTGATTCGCATGCCTTCTCCATTTTCCCATAAGCCCAGGTCACGGACATTTGTCACGGCGGGCAGGTTGATCCAGCGGGGCTTATCGGCATCGACAGAAAAGGTTACGACGGGGGAATATTCATCATTGACTTTCACCCGGCAGAAATAAGTTTTATCATGAAGCAGATTGCAGACGGGGGCAGCTCCATTATTGCCGGAGAATTCTTCGCAAACGGAGAAGTCCGGATCGGCAGAGATCTGAACGATACCGCTGCATGACGGTTCCCAGGTGAAATTGACACATGTGGGGAAGGAGAGGTCGATTTCACGCGGGGTGAGTTCGGGTTCATGGGGAATGAAACGGTTTTCATCTTTATAGAAATCGAATTGTTCTTTTGTCAGAAACGTAATATGTTCATTGTTGCCGGGATAAGTAATTTTTACCGATGCCATTTTTTATCTCCTGATATTGATCAAATTGGAACTTATGTTATACTATACTTACCACTTATAAAAATACAAGCGTTCAAATTAAAAAAGCATAGAATTTTTTGCCTATTGCATTTTGTCCGAATGGATGTATATTATCCGTTACAAATGATATAAGGTGTAATCATGGAAAATCATATTTGGAAAACTCTTTATGATCGCGCAAAATCCGTCCAGTGCGAACGCAAACTTTCCCCGTTGATGGAAGTCGGCAGTGTGGGCGCGGCGATTCTGACGGACAAGGGGAATATTTATACTGGAATCTGTATTGATACCGCTTGCAGTATGGGAATGTGTGCCGAACGGAATGCCATTGCGAACATGCTGACCAATGGCGAAAGCCGTATTACAAAAGTCGTTGCGGTTATGCCCGACGGCAGTAATGGTACGCCCTGCGGTGTCTGCCGGGAATTTATGATGCAGCTTGGTCCTGAAAGTAAAGAGATTGAAATATTGTTATCCCTTGAGCCTTTGAAAACGGTCAAACTTGGCGAACAGCTTCCCGACTGGTGGGGCGAAAAGATCCGTTTTGCTTGAGTTGATAAATTTCCAGAAAAAATGATTTTGGAAAATTGAGACGTATTGTAAAAAATTACTCAATTGCCGTCAAAGAGACCATTTTGTTTTCCATTTTTATTTTGCCTTACTCAAAATATCCGCTTTGATTTTCTTCCAATCGGCTGTGCGGAGCAGCGCCGGGATGTTGGTATAGATCTTTTTATGATGTCCGTATTCCGGTTTCATCAATTCAGAAATGGCATCTTCCACGCTCCAATTTTCAAAGACAATGCGATTTGCAGCAACAGCACAGCCGGTACGGTCACTGCCGTGCCAGCAATGAATCAGTAACGGCTTGGGTGCGTCACGGATGACGATCAGGATTTTATACAGATCTGCTTCCGAAATTTTTCCGGTATCAAGGGGGATTTCATACAATGTAACAGTTGGATTGGTGTATCTGCGGTTGAGGGCATCAATAACCTTTTTATCACTGTTGTTCTCCCGCAGATTCAGCACGCTGCGTATGCCGTTAAAAGTACGAAGAGATTCAAATTCATCATCATCCGGCTGTCCTGAACGGAAAAGTTTTTCATTGACCTGATGAAAGTTTTTCGGCAATTTCGGATACGGTGAAACACCTGCATTGCTGCATCCCACAAGCAAGATGAGAAGGAAACAGCAAATCAAACTGTAAATATTAGTTTTTCTCATATTGTCTTTCTCCATTGTCAAATCAATCGTTTTAGTGTTATCTGATATTCAATTTTCCTTTTCAACATCCGGTCTCTTGGTCAATCGTCTTAATAATGCAAGTACAAGGAAAGCTAAGCTGCCCATAACATACAGAAATGGAGTTATTACGATCGTACCAAATACCATGGCTTTCATATCACGGAAGCGGGGATGATAATCATGTTTTGCGTATTCCGCACGGATTGGCGGAGGCATACAATCAATATCGTGACCGCCATGAGGTGCTTTTGCGTAACGGTCATACAGTTCCATCCGGTAATGCCATCCGCTGTAAACAAACGCAATGTGTAATGGTGCAAGCACAAGAGGGAATATTAAAAGCCAGAGGAAAAATACTTTTTTCAGTTTGAAGAGCAAATAGATTCCGCCAATGATCCAAATTGCATACAATGGAATCAGCACAAAATGTCTTGATTCATAGATGAAACTAAAAATTTTCAAGCTTGCCGGAATGGTCATAACTCAGTCCTTTTCTTCCACAGCTTTTGAAACAGCCGGAACAACAGATAGATCAAGCCGATGGGAATCATAAAGATCCAGATAGGCAACCAGCCGAAAAGATAAGCACAGACTGCGACAAATCCGTTATCTGGACCGTGCCCGAGTTGTATCGACAGATACATACTCAACGCTGTAATGCTCCATGAGACAAAGAAAAGTATCACCCACGGAATAAGTGAGATACGTCTATTTTTATAGAACAGTTGCGGAAAATTGTAATGCAGCAGGCACATCCCGATCGGGAAATCAATAAAAAAGAGTGTGTCCGCTATGCTTGTTACAATGTTCCAGCGTGAGAGTGTGCTTGCCGGATCAAACAGCAAAATGAGTATGAGCGGCAAAATCAGGAAGAAAAGACTCCATAACACTCTGTGCTTTGTCATATTTCTTTTCCTCAATTATTTCATCGGATTTGCCATGAATACGAAATAGTTGGTAGTGGTAAATACAACCCGGCAGGGACCTGTACCCGCATCCACTTCGGCAATTCCTTTCTTGAAATCTATCTTTTTGCCATTAAAATAGATATTTTTGGAAAGGGCTCTACTGGATGATGCGGCTTTCAAGGTCATCTTTCCGCGTCCGGTAAAATCAATGATGATGGTTGAAACATGTTTCCGGGGTGGCTGGAATGTATTGCTGCGATAGTTTAAATTATGTTTCAACGGTGCGAATGTCTTGGGGTCTGGCTTGGTATCCGGATTGGAGAGGGCTGCAAGTTCTGAATCCTTGAATTTGTTGTGGGAATAGAGTGCAGGCAGCAGTTCTTCTTTGGGATGCTGCTTCTGCTGAAGACAAGAAGTCCAGAGGCGTCCGGGAACACCTTTTCTGGTAAAGTCAATTTGAGCAGCGGTCAGCTGAGAACCGGCAGCAGAGACGGCCGGATTCAATTTCAGATTCCATTCTTTGGTAAATTCGCCATTGATCCGTGCTTCGTGAATAAAAATAGTTTCCTGTGTGAAGACCGGGGGAAGGCGGAGTGTGATTCTGACATCTTCCAGTACTGCACCCGTATTGGTGATTTTCAGACGGAGTACGGAGTCTTTTTCCAATGTGATTTTCGCCGTGATACCGGGGAATTCTGTTGATTTGCCGTCGGCATTGACGGCATCGATCATCTGCGGAAGTTTGCGGCTGTGCTGGATTGCGACGGCTTTTCCTGCACATTCCGCCCAGAGGGGAGTGACACTGCCAAGATCTTCCGGACAGGGCAGGGCGACGGTGAAAATGACCTGTTTTCCAACCACTTTTTTATCTTTGATGGCGGCATGACGATACATCCGTTTGTAGGCGAGGATGTCATTATCGTTACAATACCACCAATCGGGGCGGTTGGCATATTTTTTCAAGCATTCTTCGAGAGTCTGGAAATCCTTGTCGGAATGCCATACATGGATGCCTAATGTCATATAGGCGGTTTCCCCGGCTTTGGGCAGATAGCGTTTGACGTTGGAATCGAATCGTTCCGCTTTTGTGTTGCGGTCGCCGGGACAGACCATTTTTCCTTCGGGCGAATAAAATTCATTGCCGGGGAGTTTTGCCAGACGATGAATTGCCCAATCCGGTCCACCGAGGATTCCGGCACGGCGCAGACAGGAGCTGATAATCTGTTCGGCATCCGGCACAAGGCGCCAGGAAGAAGAAACAAAGGGGAAGACGAATGAAATTTCCGGACGGTCGGAGATACTTTCATGGATAATACGTGCGTTGAGCATTTCGTAATTGACGCCATTGGGAGTCGTCAGCGGCAGATAGGGATGGTTCAGTGTATGATTGCCGATGGTGGAGCCATCTTTCAACAGTTGCGGCAACACGTTTTTGCGATAATCATCATTGATCATATTGAGATAAAAGTTGCCTTTGAAACCATATTTCGCCATGAGTTTCTGCATCCGGGCATTGTTTCTATTGGAGTCGTCCCAGCGGCAGGTAAAGGCGACAGTTTTTCCCGGAGGCAGGGGCAGGAACTTCAATTCCGCCTTTTGTGCTTCTTCGGGCGAGGCACATTCCACTTTTACGGTTACGGGATAAGAATCTTTTTTCGCATCTGCTGCACTCAGTGGCAGAACGGACATGATGGAGAGAAAAATCAGTGTTTGTAATTTCATAACATTATCCTTGTGGTTATATTATAATATTTTTGATAATATATACCTGCTGTAGCGAATTGCAAGCGGGGAATGTAAGGAATTACGGACACCAGCTGATAATTCCATTTGCCGGATGTGTTTTCCGCCATTCCATAAACTCCGGATAGCTGCGTACACCGTCGGCAATCACAGCCTGATAATATTCAATGCCCATAATGTGTTCATTGTCCGGAGTCTGATATTTGAGTTCCAGAATGGTGCGGCGAGTTTCGGGTGTCAGGACTGCTTTTATCCGTTGCGCAACATGTTCAAAATAGCCGTCGAACGGGGAACCTTTCAAAATCTGAATCATATCGATCTGCCATTCTTCATCGTCCAGCATGAACCAGACATGAAATTCCAGACAGGCTTCTTCGGTATCGGCAAGATTATGGTATTCCATGCGGGTGACTGCGGGATTGGCACAAATCTTTTTCATCACCTCGAAACTTTCGGCAATGTCTAATTTATCGGTATAAATATGAAAGTCGATGTCCCGATGTTTCATCAATAATCCCATTGCCATGGAGCCGACTTGATTTACGGTTGCACCGATGGCTTCCCAAGTCTGGCGGACGCCGCTTTTTTCAATAATCAGCATCGCTTTTTGAAGATTGTTATTGGCAATGAGTTCAATATTGTCTGAGGTCATGATAGTATTCCTTTGATTCGTATTTCGGGGTAATATAATACTGTTTTTGATGTTTTACAAATACGAATGGATATTCAGAAAAGAAAATCAGAAGTGCGGTTGGCGAAAGATCTGCCACTGTGAGTTTTCAGATATGCTTCAAAAGCATAGGCTTTTTCTTATGATGGAAATGCAACCGCTGTTTCAATTTTCCACGGTTTGAATACCATGTTTTTGAGAAAGAAGTTTTAAAAGTACATCAATATCTTTTTTCGGAAAAAGTCGGCAGGGAAAAGCATACTTCCGATTGATAAACAGATATTTAGTTTGCGGCGAATATTCCACAGATTCAATTTTACGAATAGAAAAGCTTTTCACCGGCAGAAAGAATTTATATAAAGTCAATTTTTTCCCGTCAAAAGAGATCCTTATCGAAATAAAAATAAAATAAAAAAAGAAAATCAGCAACAGAGATACTGTTAAGCTGAATAGTGGAAAATTATATGGATTCGCTTGAATATCTGGGCGGGGAGATACAAGGCACACTATGGTAAAAAGCAGCGTGAGTGCAAAGGGAAACAGACAACAGATTATCAAAGGCTTATGCATAATCTGCCAATTTGTTTTCAAAATAATTTTCATAATTGCCTCATCATTGATTTCTTTCCGTGATAGTATACCATCTCTTACAGATGTTTGCAACTGCGGAAAACGTTTTTGGGCATAAATCAAAAGTGTCTGTTGGCGAATGATCTGCCACTGTGAGTTTTCAGATATGCTTCAAAAGCATAAGCTTTTTCCTTGTTGTCAAAGGCGATTGCGGTTTGGATACGCCACGGCTTGAATTTTGAAGTATGAGGGACTTCACCTGCATTATGTTTGGTAAGGCGGGTTTGCAAATCTTCTGTAACTCCGGTATAACGATGAGTTTCCGTTGCAACATCGATCAATAAGTACACATAGTAGAATTTTGTCATGCCGAATATTCTCCATTAGAGGTAACTTGCCAGTTAGCCCGGCTTCGGGATGCTTCGCACCTCTACGCCGTGGCAGGCTTCCCATTGGCTTACGCCAATTTTTTCCGCTCCGGTCTTCGCGAATGGCTTGCCCGGGCGTAGTCACAATGCCCCGTCGAGAGGGCCCGTCTTCGTGTTGCGTTGCAACACTACGCCGTGGCAGGCTTCCCTTTGGCTGCGCCAATTTCCGCCCGGTCTTCGCGAATGGCTTGCCCGGGCGTAAAAAAGGCAACCAAATTTATTTGGTTGCCTTTGTGAAGCCTGGTGGAGCTGGTGGGAGTCGAACCCATGACCTATACGATGCGAACGTATCGCTCTAGCCAACTGAGCTACAGCCCCATTCAAAATTAATATCCTTTAATATATATCACAAAATAAAAAAAGCAAGTCCGGAAACTTGCTT
>JAZUCU010000043.1:0-209142 GCA_045639325.1 Victivallales bacterium | reverse complement strand
GTTATCTTTTTCCAGATTCTTAGAGATTGCGATATTCTGATGGACAAGTTTGGATACCAGCTGAAAATTATCTTTAATATCTTCCATCTCAAGAGTATTGTGGGACAATTCCGGCGGCAATGCTTTCAGTGCAACTTCGATTCCTGCGGTTTCGTCAAAGCATTTGTAAACAACACCCATGCCACCTTGACCGAGTTCAGCAAGAACTTTGTAACGAGACATAATCAGGTCGCCGACAACAAATCTACCGTCGGGTTTCCGGTCACGTTTTCCGGGCATGGTCACATCATCGCCGACAGGGACAGGTGTCCGTTTCGGCGGAATTGTTTTATCCATATCATCCATCTTTCAGTAAACCTTTTTGATTTCAAAAAAACACGGATAATATACAGCATATCCGGATTTTTTCAACTCCGGATATGCGATTTACAACTTAAAGAAGCACAAACAATCACCGTGCGTGGGAACGGTACCATACCCCGGTTTCGACCGTTTTCTGCTGCATCGCTGCAAGGGGAATCATGGTCGAAGTCAGAATGCGTTCCGGACGCAATGGAGTCGCAATACCGGAATCCACATAATCCAGAAATTCCGCAAACATGATTTTATCACCGCCGCGATGAGATCCCGGTTCCGGCGGAAGCTGTAAGGTCTGTTCCGGTTTGCCATTCACAGCAATCGTAATCGTTTCCGAATTGATGTCAGCACGAATCAAACCTTTTTCACCCCACAGTTCCACCACTCGACCATAAGTCGCACCGCAGCTGGTCAGAGACTGACTGAAAAGGATGCCGTTATTCATAATCCCGGAAATGACAGCGGTATCATGGGAGCCTGCGTTATCGCCGTGGCGTTTCCACAGGAAATTCGCGGTGTGACCGGTCACGTTTTCCGCATAGGAATCAGCAAAATACTGAATCAGGTCGGTATCGTGTGTGAGTTTACCGAGAATCAATCCTTCCGGCTGACCGGCGAATTTCCGCATGATCACGCCTTCGCCGAAGGATGCCCCCACATCGCACATGCCGCGGATGCAGAGGAGTTTGCCGATGGTATCGTTCTGAATCAATTCTTTCATCTTTCTTGCGGATGGATAAAAGGGCAGGTTCAAGCCCACTGCAAAATAACAGGAATGTGTTTTCACGTAATCATACAGTTTAACAGCATCTTCCGCATTTCCGGTTGCCGGTTTATCGCAAAGGACGGCTTTCCCCGCTTCCATGGCGGCGATGGAGATTTCCGCATGCGTTTCCGGGTAAGTGGTCACGATCACAGTATCGATTTCCGGATCCTTCAACAAATCCTGATAATTCAGATACCGTTTCAAGCCGTGGCAATTATGGTAAAGTTCGGCAGGAATGACCAGGTTTTCATCGTAATCCGCGTATGCTTTGATTTTTCCGTATGCGGGCAGC
This sequence comes from Victivallales bacterium, assembly GCA_045639325.1. Lineage (GTDB taxonomy): Bacteria > Verrucomicrobiota > Lentisphaeria > Victivallales > UBA1829 > RGIG8244. The sequence continues at coordinate 207,727 of JAZUCU010000043.1, read as the reverse complement.
TGACTGGCAACCATTTTGGCAAGCTGCTGACCTCTTGCGCCGAAGCCGATTACACCGATTTGATGATAAGTCTGTTTCATTCTTTTGTTTCCTTTCTGCCGACGGGGCATACCTGCATACAGCGTTCCACAACGGTATCGATCTGATTTGCGTATTTATAACCTTTCAACTGCAGTGGATCTTTCCGGCTCAATGCTTCTTCGTCATTTTCCGTAAACTCACCCGGTTTGATGTCCCAGCCGACACAGCTGACACCGGATTCGGGAACCATGCCGAGGGTCCGTTCCCAACGGCATTTCTTTTCATCGCGGGGATAAACATCGCCCTGAGGAGTCAATGCACACATGGGACAGGCTTCTGCACATTTCTTGCAATTGGAGCAGAGTTTTTTGCCACCGGTCTGATCGGGCGTTTCCGGCAATTCAGCGGTAGTCAACAGGAATGAGAAACGTTGACGCGGTCCGAATTCCGGCGTAATGAGCATACCGTTCGCCCCGATTTCACCAAGTTTTGCCGCGGCTGCAGCCGGTGCATTTTGACGGAGATCCGGATGACCGAGGTGTGCCCAGGCAAATTCCCAATACGGCGCAAGGTTACGGATCGGTTCGGATGCCATATCTGCAATCGGGATGGCACGGAAGCCCTGTTTTTCCAGCTCAAAACCTTTATCATGTGCCGCCCAGAGTGTTTCGCGGATAAGCTGATACTGACTGTATGCGTAGCTCATGGCACATTCCGCTTCCTGATTCGCCGCCAATTCCACCATCCGTTCCGGCATGGATGTCAGGAAAACGATAACCGATTTGCAACCCGGCAGCAAGGTTTCCGGATCGGCAATGCCGGGGATGTTCCGCAATTTTTCCGCAGAAACAACGGCGGTTTTATCGATATTTTCAAACGAAAGCGCCGGGTTGATTTCCAACTGCAGAGAGACTTCCGGCAGCGGGCAATTGGTAAAGAGGGAGTTGCTGGAAACCGGCTGTTCATTTTTCTCCACATCGGTGGTACTCATACCGGCAATGACGATGTTCTGTTTCGCGCGGTCGGCAATGATATCAAAACAGCTTTGTCCGCCGGTGGATGTAGCACGGGCAGGACCGGCACTGTCTTTTTTCCATCCGGCACGTTCTGCGGCAAAGTTATTCGTTTCCGTCCAATCCTGCGTTGCTTCCCAGCCCAGATCGTCCAGATAACGGGCGATATCCATCGCCGCCATACCGACACGGACTTTTGTGGTGACGGAGAGGAATTTCCGGTTATCATCATCAAGAGGATATTCGGGCAAGGTTCTGCCGAGGGTGATGACATAGGGGAATGCGGCGTTGAATTCTTTGACCGGATAGCCATTGACGAAACTGTCGGCAGCTTCCGGGAAATCATTTTTCTGAATGGCAATTCTGTCCGCTCCGCCATCGGCGGCAATTTTGCAGATTTCTTTCAGAATTTCTTCGGGGGAGAGCGTACTTTTTTCTTTCAGACGGCGAGGGGCAGCGGTATATTTTTTATCCCATTTGCGCTTCTGTTTGTTCATACAGAAACGGAAGCAGTTGCCGAATTCACCACCGGGACGGGAGATGCCGCTTTCGATGAGTTTATACATCTTTTCTTCATCCAGATCTTCGGTAACTTCAATGAGTTTATCCATATCCAGCGCAAACTGTTCGCCCCAGAGACAGCGGAAGCGGTTGAGTTTTGCATAACGGTATTTTTTATCTTCGACGCAGACTTCATCGTATCCGGGTTCCAACATCATTTCCTTGCGGTAATTTTTACCCGGACACATGTGTTCGCACATGCCGCAACGGTCACAAAGCGGGTCGCCGGAATAAAGGGGATCGCCTTCCAATTCCGCTTCGGTAATCAGAGAGACAAGACGGTTGCGGGGGCCGTATTCATAGGAAAGCGCCATGTTGTTCCAGCCGAATTCACCCAAGCCCGCAGCAACAAAGGCGTGACGGTGACTGAAAGATGCCGTATTGGTTGTGTCGATACTTTTATAAGGACGATGACGCCAGAATCCGGTACAGGGCAACGGAATGGATGCATAACCGTATGACTCCAGGAATTTGCACAAACGCCATGAAATGGTATCCAGTTTCGGAATCATGCCAAGCTGGAAAGGACCGCTGTAATTGCTGTTGGGGAGTCCGCCCCATTCCACGGAAGCATCGGGGTGATGAATGGAAAGAGCGATGACGGATTTTGCTTCCGGCAGGTGTGCTGTCGGGCGAAGCATTGCCGGGGCATTTTCCCAACGTGCAACGGGTGCGATACCGACCAGATCGGCACCGAGTTCTCTGGCTTTGCGTTTTAATTCTTCCGCTGTAATCTTCATAATATTTTTTCCTTTGTTTGCTTTTTGAATTGTATTTTTTCTATCAACATGCTATATTATATCACAGAAACGGATAAAAGAAAATGACAAAAAAGAATAAAAATATAGCAATAACACACATTGACAAATTATTTACTGAAAAACATACCGGAATGCAGAATTCCTATTTTTCAGGCGGCATCAGTGCGGACTTTGATTTTATGCCGGAAAATATTATTGTGTGGAAGTCATCCAAAACGCTGAATTGCTCCGATACGTCCATTCATCAACGCATGATTCTCAAAATCATTCTTTCCGGCGAATGTACCATGACGGTTGACGGATTGCAGATCCCCATGAAAAAGGGGGATATGATTTGTCTTTTTCCCTTTCAATTTCACTCCACAAAATTGGAATGTGAACGCAGCGAATATGCCTTCCTTGCCATCAGTTTCACCGAACGGAAACGGAATTATTCCTCGTTTCTTTCGCTGAAAAATCATCTGCTGACGCCGGACGAAAACGATATAGCCAGCTTGAAAACATTGATCCGGGCCTCGGGAACAACACCGGAATTTCCGCCGGAACAATGCGTTTTTTCTCTGCTGGAAATTTTGCTGAATCAACGGCGGAAAGTACAACAAATCTTATCCGGCGAACGGGAACAGAAAGACCTGTTTGCCAATCTCTGCAATTATATCCGCAATCATTTTGAACAGCCGCTTTCTCTCAAATCCCTTGCCGATGTTTTCGGGATCACGCCGGAGACTGTGCGGCGTCAATTTCATAAAGCCGATACCGGTTTGACGCCCGGAAAATTAATCGCCCGGCTGCGTCTTCAACTGGCGGTAGAATTATTGGAGCACACGGAAACTTCCATTGCGGAAATTGCAATCCGCTGCGGGTATAAAGACCAGTTTACATTCAGCCGGGCATTCAAACAGGCAATGAAACATTCCCCGCTTCATCACCGCAAACTGCTGCGGAAGAAAAACGGGGAATAAAACATTTATTCGTAGCGCAAGGCTTCGATCGGGTCAAGGCGGGATGCCTTCCATGCGGGGTAGAATCCGAAAATGATCCCGACTGCGGCGGAAACCAAAAATGCCGCCGCGACAACTGCCGGACTGGATTCCACCGGCCATTTCAAATACAGATTCACCAATAATGCAGCACCATGACCAAGGATGATTCCCGTAATCCCCCCTGCGGCACACAGAATAATGGATTCCGTCAGGAATTGCTGCAGAATGTCACGGGATCTGGCACCGACTGCCATACGCAAGCCGATTTCACGGGTCCGTTCCGTCACAGAAACGAGCATGATATTCATGATCCCGACCCCGCCGACAATGAGCGAAATCAACGCAACGACCAGCAGCAGATTACTCATCAAGGTTGTAGTGCTTGACAAGGTCTGCATGAATGCAGCGGTGTTGCGAATCCAGAAATCGTTTTCCTGATCCTCTTTCAAACGGTGACGGTCACGCAGCAATGCGGTGACTTCCATCTGTGCCGTCATGACTTTGGATGAATCGACGGCATTGAGCATGATCTGGTCGATCTGGGTGAATTTGGGAACAAGCAAAGTATCTTTATCCAGATTATCCGCCTGTTCGGGATAAAAAGCCACACCGGTTCCGGGGTACAGATCGCTGGGCAGAGTGGATGCCGTACTGGTGGTATTGGTAGCAGTTCCGGTCTTCAATCCGGTGATGCGTAAACGGACCGTTGTCCAGGGAGCGATCACCACATCGTCTTCGTCCATCCCCATCATATTGGCACCTTTTGTTTTCAGCACGCCGATGACGGTAAAGGTGACGTTTTTAATACGGATGGTGCAATCGATCGGGCTTTCTCCGCCGAAAAGTTCTTTCACAATAGAACTGCCGACAACGCAGACACGGGCGCGGGAATTCACTTCCTCTTCCGTAAAAATTCTGCCCTGCTCCACTTGCCAGTCTCGGATATCAAAATAGTCAGGGCCGGTGCCGACCGTTTGACGGGGCGTCCAGTTTTTCCCTGCATAAACCAATTGCAAACCGTTGGCGTTGACGATCGGCGCAACATAGGAAACATTGGCACAATCCTGACGGATCGCACGGCAGTCATCGGGCGTGAGAGATACGGCAGTACCCTTCCCCTGCGACACACTTCCGGGGCGGCGGGGAGTACCGGGAATCACGACCAATGTGGTTGCCCCCATGCTTTCCAGATTACGTTTCATTGCCGTTGCGGAACCGTTCCCGATTTCCATCATGGTAATCACGGCAGCAATCCCGATCACAATACCTAATGTTGTCAGCAAAGCCCGTGTGGGATTCCGGCGCAATGCACGGAAAGATCCGGTAATAGTAGAACCTAATGTCATAATGCTTTTTCCTCCTCACCGAAAATGCCTTTGATGATCTCGCCGTCACGAATCTGAATGGTGCGCTTTGCACATTTTGCAACTTCCGCAGAGTGGGTGACCAGAATCATGGTGATTCCTTCCTTATGCAATTCTTCGAACATGTTCATCACATCCACACTGGTCTTGGAGTCCAGGTTACCCGTCGGCTCGTCCGCAAAAAGAACCGGCGGACGGTTGATCAAGGCCCGTGCAATCGCCACACGCTGCTGCTGACCGCCGGAAAGCTGAGAGGGGAAGTGTTTCATGCGGTCACCCAGCCCGACCCGTTCCAGAATCTCCATGCCCCGTTTCCGGGCTTCTTTGGCAGATAATTTGGAATTGGTATAAGAGAGCGGCATGATCACATTATCGAGAGCTGTCGTACGGGCAAGCAGATTGAAACTCTGGAAAACAAAGCCAATCTTTTTATTCCGTACCAATGCCCGGGCATCACCGTTCAATGATCCGACTTCCTGCCCGTCAAGATAATATTTGCCGGACGTGGGACGGTCAAGGCAGCCGAGGATGTTCATCAGCGTACTTTTGCCCGATCCGGACGCCCCCATCAGGGCAACGTATTCGCCGCGTTCGATCTGCATTGTGATGTTCCGCAGAACAGGCACATCCATTTCGCCCACATGGTATACTTTGCCGATGTTTTCCAGTTCAATAAGTTTACGTTCCGGTGCCATTATTTTTTTCTCCGGTCGGTATTATTATTCCGTTTCGGCATCTGCGGCAGGAACGGATTGGTGCTGTTTGCATTGCCGGGTCCTTTGCCCTTGCCTTTCAACTGACGTTCCGAGACAACACGGCTGCCGGTGACTGCCATCATACCAGGCTGAATATCGCCTTCCAGAACTTCCGTGCGGGACCCGTCATTCAAACCGGTACGGACAAGAATCGGACGCAATGTTTTCTTATCTTTTTCTTTCACCCAGAGCAGACGCTGGCCCTTACCCGGAACCGGAGCTTTGGATGCCAGAGCACCGCCGGGAGTAAAACGGAATGCCGCATTGGGAACGGCTGTGACGTTTTTGCGTTCAGCAAGAATAAATTTGACATTGGCAGTAAGATAAGGCAGCAAGGTTTCATCCGCATTATCCGTATCGATTTCCACAACAAAGGTCACAACGTTCTGGGACATGGTGGCATTGAGGCGGATTTTTTTGACGACGCCCTGAAACACTCTGTCCGGGAATGCATCGACCGTAAATTCGGCACGCTGACCGGAGCGGATCACACCCACGTCGGCTTCGTTGACAGAGACCCACACCTGCATTTTGCGCAAATCTTTTGCAATCAGAAACAGACTGGGCGCATTCATGCTGGCATTGACCGTCTGCCCGATATTCACGCGGCGGTCGATAATCACGCCATCCACGGGGGATGTAATGACGCAATAGCCAAGGTTGCGTTCGGCTTTTGACAACTGGGCATTGTATGCGGTCAACTGCGCTTTTGCCTGCATGAGTTTTGCTTTGTTCAATGCAAGAGCCGCTTTTGCTTTTTCGTAGGCGGAGAAAGCATTGTCACGTTCGCTTTTTGTTGCGACGCCCTGATCAAAAAGGTGATCGGTACGTTCCCATTCGGCCTTCGTCAAATTGTAATGGGACTGTGCTTCTTCCTGACTTGCCTGCGCGCTGGCGATGGCAGCCTTGCCCTGTTCGCAATTAGCTTTGGCAATATCCCGTTCCGCAAGATAAAGGGAGTCATCGATCTGCGCCAGAATGCCGCCCGCTTTCACACGGGATCCGTAATCCACGGCTTTCCCCTTTGTATCCGGACCGAAACGGATGACCATACCGCCGATCTGAGCGCCCACATTCACCAATTCTTCCGGCTCAACCGTACCGGTGGATTCAATGTATTTGCAAAGATTGGTCTTCAACACAGGCTGTTCGGTATAGAGAACAATCATTTTCTCACTGAAGAACTTATTCCAAAGAGGTTTACCGAAGATAAAAGCCAGTACGGCAATGACAATGATAATCAGAACAGGTAATAATTTTTTCATAGCCCATTCATTCCTTTCTTTTATTGTGTGATTCTATGACAATATAACGTTTTCAACACGCATTTTATTGCAGACAATTTTATCTGCGCTCCAGTTTATGCAGACGCAATGACATCATTCCCGTATTTTTTGAGATGAACAGACGCTGCGCCCGCGGGTCGATCTTCCAATATTTCATCAACTGCATTCCCAACGGTTTCTCCTGCGGGAACATGGTGAATTTGTCCGAAGTCAAAAGATAAATCTGACGGAACTTGTTCTTATCTGCGTACGCCGTCACAAACCGGATACCAACCTCCTGACCGTTGAGGAATAAAACCTGTGTCGATCGCGGAAGTCCGGCAAGTTCTTCCGGCACAAAAAACACATCGCTGATAATAAGCGGAGTCTCCAATGCGGTACAGAAATTGACCGTACGGGTGCTGACTTTTTTCCTTTCCAGCAGCAGACTCAAGCCGCTCAATTGGGATGCAACAGCACAGAAAAAGATCAACAGAAAAATGCCTTTGCGGAAACGGGAGTCTTTGCTGAATTCATCCTGAAACAGAGCCATTGCAGGGACCGTCATCAGCGGAATGAGAATCAGGTAATGACGCGGCCCGAAGAAGATTCCCCGGTTCTGGAATTTCAAACATAACGTGATCCCGCCGATACTTAAAGCAGTCAACAGCCAGAGGAAAAAGAGTCTGCGTTTTCCTGCCGTGTAAAAATCCCGGAAGAACAGGCAGGGCAGCAGCACAAAAAGTGCCGTCCCGCAGAGAGACTGATACTGGAGCGCAGCCCCCATATCACAGGGATGCAATGTACCGAGATTGATGATGGCAATCACGCCCAGCAAAATCAGAATCACATTTTTTGCAAGGGAAAATTTATCTTTATCCGGCAGAAATCCGCTGAAGGGTGCAGCGATGCAGATAATTCCGATAATCCATGCCGCAATGCCGGAGAAGTTCGGCTGGATAAGGAAATAATAAACGGAATCCCATTTATCTTTGAGAGAAAACGGCGTTTCCCCGCTGAAAGACTGATAGACAAGATTGTGCAGTCCGAATACATCCTCACACTGCCGGTAATTGATCAGCCACAGCACCGCCATCGGGACAAGAAATGCCGCCGCATAGGTCACAACATACTGCCATTTGATGCGGCAGAAAAGCAGAGCGAGCACCGTTGCGATCGCAATCACATACCCTTCTTCCCGCAAAAACAGGGAAATTCCAACAAGGAATCCCGCATATCCGGCACAGCGGATCCGTTTGACTGACACACCATTTTTCCCCTGAAACAATTCCAGTAATGGCAGAATGGAAAGCGCAATCACTGCCGCCGTCAGGGAAAGTTCGAACATGGTCATGGAGTAAAATAAAAGCGGCGTCCCCATGGCAGCAACCGCGATCACAAGACATTGCTGACCAATGGATAACTGGAGTGATACCGCAATCCGCCAGATGATAAATACGCATAACAAGCCGGCAAGAATCACAGCGCACCGGACAAGGGGGAATCCGCCCAGCCGGTAAAGATAAGACATCATCCGGGGGAAATTTTCCGGATAGGCACTGATGATTCTGCCATTCTCCGGCGAACGCACAAAATAACTTTGCGGACAATAACTGTTGACGCCGACACCGCTGACTCCGGGGATGGGATCCCGCACATATCCGTTATTTTCCGCAAAGGCTTCGATCGCCAGCATGCGGTTGCCTTCATCATTGATCCAGACGCCGTTACCGGAAATAATTCCGCCGCACCAGGCAATAATGAACCAGAGAAAAACGGCGGCAAAAAGACTTGCCGCCGGAAAATAACGTTGATATTTTTCAAACACAGTATTCATTCTTATAAACCTGTGGGACAATCAATAAAGTCGCATTTGATTTTGAATGTTTCCTGCACTTTATTCATGACTGCCAGCACACCCGGTGTTTCCGAACGGTAATGGCCAAGTGTCAAAACCTGCACTCCCGCTTCTTCCGCGTAATGGTAGGATTGATGCGTCAATTCACCGGTCACCAGACAGTCAACGCCGTCACGGATGGCTTCCGTAAATACATCCGGCCAGGCACCGCCGCCGGAAATGACAGCGGGATGTTTGACTTTTTTATCCGGCTCGCCGATCATCTGAAAATCGCCGGTGGATGCCAGATTTTTATCCAGCACAACCGCCAGTTGTTCCATGGTCATCGCCTTGGACAGATCCCCGTGGAACCCGATCTTCAAACCGCAATAGGTTCCGAACGGCGATACGTTTTTCAACTTCATCATTTTTGCCAGCAAGGCATTGTGTCCGATAGTGTCATTGGCATCCAGCGGCAGATGGGCAGCGTAGAGCGACATCCCGTTGGCGGCGAGAAGTGTAATACGCTTTGCCATAATGTCCTGAATCCGTTTGATGCCGGGTCCCCAGGAAATTCCGTGATGCACGAAAATAAAATCGGCATCCAGATCCGCAGCGGCATGAAACACTGCTTCGCAGGCATCCACTGCAAAAACTGCTTTTTCCACTTTGTCTGCGCCCTGGAATTGAAGTCCATTATTGGACGCATCGGCGGCGTAACGCGGCAAATCAAGAAGAGAATCGAGATATGCATTAAGTTCTTTCAGGGATGCCATGATTGATTATGCTCCTTTTCTGGGGTTTTTCTTGGTGAAGAATGCGTAAACATCGTCGACCGTCTTGGACTTCAGCAATGCTTCAGCATCCGGAGCCTTTGCCAGCAGAGATGTGGCAGCAGCAATAAATTCAATGTGCGGACCGCTGGAATCTTTACCGCTGAGACAGAGGATAAAGATGGTGGTCGGTTTGCCGTCCATGGAATCGAAGTTGTAACCATCCGGATTCAAACCGATGGCAGCAACGATGTCGGAAGCACCTTCGGTACGGGCATGAGGCAGAGCGATACCATTCTGCATACAGGTGGTGATGATTTTTTCACGTTCCAGAACTTCTTCATAGCATTTATCTTTATCAATAACTGCTTTGGAGTTTTCGGCAAGTTTATCCAGCATTTCTTTGATAACGCCTTCTTTGGTCGTGGCTTTCAGCTTCATGATGATCGCTTCTTTGCAGAGCGCTTTTTCCATAATGCTGCAGGCGATTTTGTTCTTGTTGTCGCCAGCGACCTGTTCGGCTGCAACTGCGGCTGTGGCATTGAAGATTTCCTTCTGGGCCTGTGCCGGACTGCTCAAATCTTTGAGTTTGCCCATGGTCTGGTGAAGGTCTACGAATGTTTCATACATGATGGCATGGATGAAAGGAACTTCAGACGGGTTGGACTCGAAAATAAAGTCATTTTCTTCACGGACAAGCGCAAAGGAAAGATTGTCTTTACGGATCTGGATAATACCGGAAGTTTTATCGACCGTGGAGAGCATGTATTCTTCCTGTTCGAAGATTTCAATCATGCGCTGCAGCACCAGTTCGGAAATATAGGCAGAGGGGAAACGGAACGGAGTATGAACGATGGTCATATCCTGTGTTTCCTTGCGGACACCCTTCTTATCATTGAGCACAGCAGCCAGAAGCGGCGGAGCAACAACCGTTGTCGCAAGAGTCATGATAATCGCAATACCGAACAGTTTGGAATCAAGGATCGGAATCTGTTTGCCGTTGAGGAACATCATGGTGGATGCCCCGATACTGGCGATGATCAACGCAACTTCACCACGGGGAACCATACCGATACCGATACGGAGTGCACCGCGCATATTGAAATTCATGAACAACGCAGGGATTGCGCAGCCGACAATCTTGGCAACCACAGCCAGAACAGAGTAGAGCAAGCCCATCTTCAATACGTCAACATCAGCAAACACGCGGATATCTACCAGCATACCCATCACAACAAAGAAGATGGGGACGAGGAAGTTGTAAATCGGGTGCAATGCATGCTGAATCGCAAAGGAAACGTCTGTTTTGGAAAGGCTCAAACCCATCACGTAAGCACCGATGATCATGGCAAGTCCGGACTGTTCGAACAGACCTGCAAGAATCAGGGAGAGACCGAATGCCAGAATCGCAAATACAGAGGGGGAACGGTAGATGTGCAGGAATTTAGCAATGGGACGTGCCACAAGCAAACCGAGAACAGTCGCACCAAGCCAGATACCGAAACATTTCAAGGCAATCAAACCGATTTTGCCCCATGCAACTGTTTCCGCTCCGCCTGCGCTCATGGCTGCAGTCAAACCGAGAACGATGGCAAGACAGATGATACCCAAAACGTCGTCGATCACCGCGGCGGCAAGAATGGTCACGCCTTCCGGAGAGTCAATCTTTTTCCGTTCAGAAAGAATACGGGCTGTGATACCCACAGAGGTTGCAGTACAGAGGATACCCAGGAACATGCAGCGGGGGTCCGTCACGCCGACTTTGAACATATAGGCGCCAAGACCAGCACCGAACAGGAAGGAGAAAATCACCCCGCCGATACCGACCAGCGTTCCCACCAGAGAATAACGGAAGAACATGCGCAAATCGGTTTCGAGACCGGAGATGAAAAGCAGCAAAATGGAGCCCAATGTGGCAATGGCATAGAGAGAGGAGTGATACATACTGAATGTAACATTATTCAGTTCATGGATTTGACCGCCAGCCGTCTTAAATACACCCATATCGGCAACAAAACCGAAAAGGCCGTGTTCCAAACCATGCAGCGGAATCGGAATCGCGCCCAACACGTACGGGCCGATCAGGACCCCGGCGGCAATTTCCCCAAGCACGGACGGCATTTTCAGTTTTTTGGTCAAGTCGCCGCAGAATTTTGCGACAAAAATGATAATCCCCAGCTGGAGAGCGAGGATCGCAGTCTGCTGTAAAGTAGACAGTTCAAAGTTGAGCATGTTGCACCTCAGATTTTGATTAAATATTAAAATGTTTATAAAAAATCAGCAGTCTTTAATATACACCCGCAACCGTCGTTTTTCAAGTTTTTTCCAAAATAAAAAAATGCGGCTGTCGATTACTGAAAATCAGGACAGCCGCAAAAAAAATCAGGTCAAAACGAGATCGTTCAATTATAAAATTTTCCCAGCTGAATTTCATCAATTCCACGATTGAAATGTTCTTTCAGGCGGCCTTCTTCAGCAAACCCCATCCGCTTGTAATATGCCAACGCTTTGTGATTGATGTGACTGGTACAGGTATAGGCTTTCCGGATGTTATGCTGTTTCCAGAATTCTTCCGCTGCCGCAAAAAGCGCACTGCCGATCCCTTTGGAAAAACTGGCAGGATCCACGCCCGCAACTTCCAGAATACCCAGTCCATTTTCCGGGTTGATGCTGACACGCATATAACCGATGACGTTTCCATCTTCTTCCGCAACGAAGGATGTCATAATCCCGCCGCAAGTTTCGGAATGGGAAATTTCCGCCCAATATGCTGCCGGTTTCGGTTCGGTACCATGGAGATCGCCAAAGACGCTCCGGAAACTTTCAAACATGATAATGGAGACGCGTTCCGCATCTTTCGTTTCAAATTTTCTGACAATCAAGCTCATATTTTCATCCGATCCTTATGTAATTTATTGTTTTGAAAGCAATATAGCATACAAATTTTGTATTTCCATACGGATTCATTATTTTTTTGGGATTTTTACACCGTTTTGAATCCAGATTATCTAATAATTATTAGAAAACGGGAACTTTTTTCTATTTTGCCTGTCTATTACATCATTCATTGAAAAATGGGCTTTTACACACAAATAACAAACAAATGGAGGCTATATTATGATGCAGGATGAATTGCAGAAATTACAGAATGGTATCACTGAGGCATCCGCCTTTATCAAACCGCTGAAAACCGAAGTCGGCAGAATCCTCGCCGGACAGGAAAAATTGCTGAACAGCATGATCCTTGCGCTCATCGCCGATGGTCATGTGCTCCTCGAAGGCGTCCCCGGATTGGCAAAAACATTGCTGGTCAAAACCCTCGCGCAGGCTCTGGATGGAACGTTCGCACGTATCCAATTCACGCCGGACCTGCTCCCCGCAGACGTGGTCGGAACGATGATTTATAATCAGAACGAACATACGTTCCAATTGAAACAGGGGCCCGTTTTTGCCAACATGGTTCTGGCAGACGAAATCAACCGTGCACCGGCAAAAGTGCAGAGTGCGTTGCTGGAATGTATGCAGGAACGGCAGGCGACGATCGCCGGGGAAACAAGAAAAATGCCTTCTCCCTTCCTCGTACTCGCAACGCAGAACCCCATTGAACAGGAAGGAACTTACCCACTGCCCGAAGCTCAGGTCGACCGTTTCATGTTCAAATTGAAAGTGGATTATCCGGACCGTAACGCAGAACGTCAGGTCATCGACCGCATGGCGCACCCGCATTTGGAAATGAAAGCCATGAGCGTTGCAAAATTGTCCGACATCGAAAATGCCCGCACCTGGGTCGATAAAGTTTATGCCGATGAAAAGATTCTGGAATATATTCTCGATATCGTCATCGCCACCCGCCCCGGCCACGCGGCAAATCTCTCCGACCGTCAGCGGGGTGTCAAGTTGAACGACCTGACCGAGCTCATTCAGTTCGGAGCCTCCCCCCGTGCTGGTATTGCATTGACTTTGGCAGCAAAAGGTATGGCATTCCTGGAAGGCCGTGCCTACGTTGTCCCGCAGGACGTGAAAGATGTGGCTCCCGATGTGTTGCGTCACAGAATCATTCCCGGATACGAGGCGGAAGCAGAAAATATTACGTCGGACGATCTGATTGCCAAGATCCTCAACGAACTGCGTATCCCGTAATAAACGGAGGGGTGATAACGTATGTTAACCCGTGAGTTGATAGCAAAAGTCCGGAAACTGGAAATCAAGACACGGAAGATCGTGGAGGATATTGCCGGCGGAGCATATCACAGTATGTTCAAAGGCCGGGGGATCGAATTCAGCGAAGTCCGCGCCTATTCCGTGGAAGATGATGTGCGTGACATTGACTGGAATGTGACCGCACGTATGGGTGCGCCCTATATCAAGAAATATGTGGAAGAACGGGAATTGACCGTGATTCTCGCAGTCGATCTTTCCGGTTCCGTCGAATTCGGAAGCACCGGGACATCCAAACGTGATAAGATGGCGGAAATTGCGGCATTGCTCGCCTTCAGTGCCATCCGGAATCATGATAAAGTCGGCCTGCTCCTGTTTACGGATAAAGATGAATTGTATCTGCCGCCAAAATCCGGCAGATTCCATGTTTTACGAGTCATTCGCGAACTGGTGGGCTGCGAAGTCTCCGGCAAGGGAACGAATCTGCCTTATGCACTGGAATTTCTTTCCCGGTCACTGAAGAAACGCTCCGTCGTTTTTCTGCTCAGTGACTTTGTGGATGGCGGAGATTGGGAAAAACCGCTCAAGCTCCTCGCCAGACGCCACGATGTTGCAGCATTCCGAGTTCTGGATCCTTTGGAATTTTCCATGCCGCAATCGCCCGTCATACAGCTTGCCGACAGTGAAACCGGCAAGACATTCCTGTATGGAAGTGGAAAGAATATTTATCAGGAAATACAGCAGGCATTGCGGAAAGAAACCGAAGAACATCTCCGCAAATCCGGCGTGGATATGGTGGATATTCCGACTGAAAAAGATGTGGTTCCGCCGTTGATCCGGTTCTTCAAAAGCCGCCGGTTACAAAGCAGGAGGGTATAAAAAATGTTGAACAAAGGAACTGAACGATTCGTGCGGATTGCGGCAATCATACTCGGAATTATCCTGGTGGCGATTATCGTTTCCGTACTGACAGTAAGCATAAAATATTATCTCTTGACGAAAAATCCTCAACCGGCGGTCATTGAAGGCAAAGGCGTTTTTCTGCCCGATGCAAAACCGGTATTGGGCGAAAAACGAATTTATCGCGTATGTATCAAAGCCCCGTGGAATATGAATCCCGGGCAGGTCGATATTACGCCACCCAATGGACTCCAATTGGTGACGGAACCGGTGTATTCCCGGGAACGGTACGGCTGGGGTGTCACCTACTGGCTGCTGCAGATTGATTTTCAACCATTCTGGACCGGAGAGTTGAAGGACGGAAAAGTTATGTTTTCGTTCATGATTCCCGGACAGGAAGCGCAGGATTTTTCTTTGCCGCTGCCCACTCTGCAAGTACAGGAACGGGAAAACGCGAAGGCAATGGATGAAATCGAAATTGCAAAAATGGTCCCCGTCCCCAAGCGGCTACACTGGGCATGGTATACCCTTGCCGCCGTGATCCTGATTCTGCTGTTGATTGGCTTCTGGCTTCTGTACCGTTCCATGCACGAAAAGAAAGTCCGTATTGTGCAAAAAACAATCTGGGAGACCGCGCTGGAAGCGATCGCAGAATTGAAAAATTCGCTGCAGAAACGCAGCATCATTCCGGAGGAAGCGGTAGCTGACCTGACGGATATCGTCCGGCACTTTCTGGAATCCTATCTGGGCATACGTGCAGAACGTCAGACGACAGGTGAATTTTTGCGGGAATTGGAGCGCGGCGAAGCATTACCGGAACAGGATCGCAAATTTTTACGCAGTTTTCTTGAGACATCGGACATGATCAAGTTTGCCCGCGCCGATGCCAGTGATGAGGTATTCGAAAAAACAGCAATGCGCGCCGAAACATTGGTGGAAAGTTGTCGGGATGCTGCCATTGCGGCGGAAAAAGAGAAAAAGAAAAAAGGAGGTAAGGTATCATGAGATGGGTGGAATTTGAATATCCATGGCTGTTGCTGCTGTGGATTCCATATTTACTGATTCTGCTGTATGCGTGGAAACGGAAAGAACCATCCCTCACCGTTCCCACCATCCGGCCGTATCAAATGGCGTCGGAACAGAAAAGCAACTGGTATCTTTGGCGGAAGGCTTTGGCGTTTCTCTGCTTTGCCATCGCCGGGGGATGTCTCGTAACTGCATTGGCACGCCCGCGCACCGGAATGGAATTGATCCGGAATCGCGCTGACGGAATTGACATTATTCTTGCTGTTGACTTATCCGGCAGTATGAATGCAATCGATATTCCCGGACAAGCGTCCAATGCAAAGCTGGAACAGATGCTCAGTCGCAACGAATTGAAAACGCGACTGACCATATCCAAAGAAGAAATCGCAAAATTTGTGGAAATGCGCCCAAATGACCGTATCGGGTTGATTGCATTCGCGGATCGCCCGTACGTCATCTGCCCGCCCACACTCGACCACAATTTTCTGTTGGCGAACCTTGCCCGGATGCAGACATCTGTCATCGGTGACGGAACCGGGATCGCCGGTCCGGTTGCAAGTGCAGTCAACCGGTTGAAGGATAGCGACGCAAAAAGTCGGATCGTAGTACTCTTCACCGATGGTGCCAACACGGTTCCCATGCAAATCACGCCGATTGAAGCCGCAAAAATTGCAAATTCGTTCAAGATCACTCTTTATACCGTGGGGATCGGAACACAAAATGCGATTTATGAAGCAAATACGTTTGCAGGAAAACGCTACGTCCCGTACGAAAGTCAATTTGACGAACCACTTCTGCAGGAAATGGCAAAAATAACAGGCGGTGTTTATTACCGTGCAGCTGATGCTAAAGGCATGGCGGCGGCAATGAAAGAAATCGACAAGTTGGAAAAAACATCCGTGGAACAGCCTGTCCTCATGCGCTGGAAAGAATATTATGACGTTCTGGCACTTCTTGCGGCATTCCTGATGGTACTGGGAGCATTCCTGAAAAATACACTCTGCTTCCGTTACCCCTGATTAAGAAAAAGATCAAAAAAAAAATCCCGGCAATGAATTTTCACTGCCGGGATCATCATTTTAAATCGTATATCAGAAGATTACTTCTTCATGGAAATCACGATTGTTTTCTTGGCGCCTTCGCCTTCGCTTTCGGTCATGATATCCGCTTCATTCTTCAGCGTGATATGGACGATTCTGCGATCATGTGCATTCATTGCAGGCAGAGTCTTGGGTTCGCCCCAGAGACGAACTTCTTTCGCTGCATCCAATGCCTGCTGACGGATGATTTCATCATTGCCGCCTTCTCTGTCATTGCCGCGACGACGACCATTGCGATCGCCTTTACCGCCACGACGACGACCATTATCATCATCATCACGACGGCTGTTGCGTCCACCCGGAGTGCGGGAGGAGTAACCGTCAATGCTCAGCATGATGCGCGGATAATCGGGATCATCCTTCTGGCACATACGGTTGATGAGGAGCTGAAGACTTTCCAGAGACTGACCTTTTCTGCCGATAATGCGGCCTGCATCTTCGGAACAGATGTCGAGACAAATGTCACCATTGACAGCAGACGGTTTCACCGTTGCATCGTCATGTCCGAGGAAATCCAGCATTTTCATCAAATCCTGAGATGTCCGGTCGAGCATATCCTGAGTAACTTCTTTCTGTACACGTTCTCTGCGTTCAGCTTTTTCTTCTTCGACAGCGGGCGCTGCGGCATCAGCCTGAGCTTCTTCGCTCACAGCTTCTGCGGCAGCTTCTGCAGCTGCGATTACATTTTCCTGTTCGGGATTAACCTGTTCTTCCATGGTAATTAAACTCCCATTCAATCTTTCAATTTTAAGGGTTGAGATTTATTATATTTGAGATTTACTTTGCAGGGGGTGCAGCGGCAGCTTTGGCCTCTTCACGTTCTGCAATGATCTGTCCATATTTCATTTGCAATATGCTGAAAACCTGGCTGACGGTCCAGTACAAGGTCAGACCGGACGGCAGATTATACAGCATGAACAACATAATAACCGGCATGAGCAACATGACTTTCTGCTGTGCAGGATCCATGTTGGAAGGTGTCATCTTCTGCTGCAACACCATCAGCAAGGTCATGGCGATAACCAGCGGATGAAGTCCTGTCGGACCGAAGAACGGCAGGTTGATCTGAGGGCCAACCAGGTCAGGACGTGCCAGGTCTGTACACCAGAGGAAGGAGACCTGTCTGAGTTCAACTGCGGAATCCAATGCAGAATAAAGTGCGAAGAACACCGGGATCTGCAGGAGAATCGGGAGACAGCCGCCAAGGGGACTGACTTTTTCCACACGGTAAAGTTCCATCATCCGCATATTCATTTCCTGCGGATTGGATTTATATTTCTCGCGGATTTCATCCATTTTCGGTTTCAGTTTGCTCATCTTGCGCATGGATGTGTTGGCTTTCTGCGTAATCGGCCAGAAAATCAGGCGGACGAGAAGAGTCAGCACGATGATCGCAATCCCGTAAGAGTGGAAAATGCTGTTAAGCCACACAAGGAAACGAACCATGGGGCGGGCAAGAAATTCAAACCAGGAGAAATAAGAAATGTGCATGGCATCCATCACTGTGGGCGGCAATTTTCTGATTTCATTCATTTCTTTCGGACCGAAATAATAGCGCATGGAGCTGACCACAACTGCCTGACCTGCCGGAAGTGTGATATTCTTGAGAGTCAAACCGACATAAGGCATAACATACTGTTCACCGGCTTTTTCCGGTTTTGCATGATAGGTACGGTCAATACAGGTTCCACCGGGGAGTCCGGCGTTGACTTTGTCAAGGAAAAGGATGGAGGCAAAGAATTTATTGGTGCTGCCTGCCCAGTCGACCTGCTGATCAGACTGGAGACCTTTGAACTTGGCTTCTTTGGCATCGGGGTCACCGGAGACAATAGACTTGGAACCGGCAATGTGCCAGTCGATATTGTGACGTTCGGAATAAATTTTATCACCGGCAAGATACTGTGTCGGCGGCACACCGGCAGACCAGACCTGGAATTCCGGGACAGCGGCAACAGCTTTACCCGGATTGATCAGGGTGTATTGGACATCAGTCACATAGCTGCCGGGTTCAAGTGTAATCTGCTGTACAAGTTCCAGTCCATTAGACCATTTTGTGGTAATACGCAATCCGTTATCGCCCATTTTCTGTGCGGAAGCGGAGAGAATTTTTGCATCCGCCATGACAGGCTGGAGAGATTTGTATTTGATTTTGGAATTGGTGATAAGAGGTTTCTTTTCTTCTTCACCGGCGAAATAGAATTTTTTAAGCGTAACGGATTCCAAAGCGGATGCCATCACGTCAATCTTCAATTCAACTTTATCATTGGAGAGAGTGTAATAACGTTCGCCAATAATCTTACCTGCTTCAACAGGGGCGGCAGGAGTTTTTGCAGCTGCAGCGGGAGCGGCTTTCATATCGGTGACTGCAGGACCGGAAACTTTCTGCGCATTTTCGGCAGCGAATTGAGCTTCAGCCAGAGCAGCCTGTTTTTGAATCTGTGCACGTTCTTCGGCACGTTTTTTCTGATAATTCGGATAAACCAAAGCCCAGGCAACAAGAAGGGCAACGGCAATACATATTATGATGACATTTTCTTTGTCTAATTTCACAGGATCAATCTCCAGTTGTGTCAGTTTAATTTTTCAGGGACGGGATCATAGCCACCCCGGCAGAAAGGGTTGCAACGGAGAATACGCCAAAGGGCGAGAAATCCGCCTTTTATCAAACCGAACCGGCAAACAGCTTCAAATGCATAAGCAGAGCAGGTTGGTGTAAAACGGCAGCACGGCGGAAAAAGAGGGGAGAGCCATTTTCTGTAGAGGTTGATCAGTATCAACGCGATTCCGGCAGGGGAGAACCGGGATCTGACTCTATGTTCTGAATCCTGATACCCGCATGAATCAGAGCTTTTTGCAGACTGTCTCTGACTTGCGGCATGGTCGCACTGCAAATTTTTCTGCGTGGAATCACGAGAATCCGGCACGTTTGCATCCTTGGTTTCAGGAGTCGGACTGCTTCTGAGAGGATACGCCTTGCCCGGTTGCGAACCACTGCATGTTTATGAAATTTTCTGCTGCATATCACGCCGAACTTGAAATCGTCCGGCGATGCAGGAATAACAAGCAATGTAAAATAAGGGTCTGATACCCGTTTTCCATTTTCCTTCAAGGTCTCAAAATCCTGACGGGTTTTGAGCTTGTCTTCCTTCCGCAAACGGAATTTTTCGAAAACAACGGGTTCGTCAATACCGGGAGCAATCACCGTAACACTCAAGCGGTCAGAGTTTTACGACCTTTCTGACGACGACGTGCGAGAACTTTGCGTCCACCACGGGTTGCCATTCTGGCGCGGAAACCGAATTTGCGTGCTCTTTTAATCACGGAAGGCTGATACGTTCTTTTCATTGTTTTTGACCTTTCTATTCATGTAAGTAATTAATCTGAATTACAAAATCCTTATAATATAAACCTTTTTTTCAACTTTGCAAGTCCGCTACTCTTTTTTTTTGAATTTTTCAATTAAAAAAGTTCGCCTTGCTCCCATTTTTCCTCATTTTTCACCACCGGTGACACCTCCGCAGCGCGTTTTTCCAGGTCTTTATACATACTGCGCAGCTCCAACGCCTGAGCCGTCGAAAGAATTTTATGATAATCCGGCGTCTTGCGTTCGAATTGACTTTCCGTCAATACCATCCCCGCTTCCGGCTCCTGCAGCAGACTGACCAGTTGACGGTTGATCATCAACCGTTCCCGGTTTTCCACTATTTTATTACGCAATGTTTCGCGCTTGATTTTTTCCGGTTCCGCAAGCATGGCATCAATGGATCCAAACTGCTGAAGCAACTGAGCCGCCGTCTTCGGCCCCACACCCTCAATGCCGGGAATATTATCGGATGTATCACCAATCAAAGAAAGATAATCCAGAATCGCACAGGGCGGCACTCCGAATTTTTCCACCGTCTCAACATCCCCGCGCTTCTGTAAAGTCTTACCATCCGGAGAAGGAACCAGCATTTCCACACGGGGCGATTGAATCAGCTGCGACAAATCTTTATCTCCGGAAACAATACGAAAATCCCGATTCGGAAAGTTTTTCACAATGCATCCAATCAAATCATCCGCTTCCCAATTTTCCTGCGCAACACTCTGCCAGCCGAAATCCGTAATCAATTCACGGATAATCCCGGTCTGTTGTTTCAACTCATCCGGCATGGGCGGGCGATTCGCTTTATACTGCGGGGCAAGCGCAAGACGATGCTGTGGTTTACCACTGTCAAAAATAAATGCACCGTCAAATTCCGGATATTCATCCTGCAACTTCAAAAGAAAACGGATCATTGCAAAAACAGCATTGGTCGGCTGCCCCTGACTGTTCGTCAAAAGCCGGATCGCATAATAGGAACGATAGATCCACGCGTATGCGTCTATTAATAACACTTGTTTCATTTTTCTTCCATCCGAGGTTTAAAATCAGGACAATCATCCATCGGGTTCACGTCTTTCTCGTGTTTCCCGCAGCGGATACGAAACGCATTCATCACTCTGAATTGACAATCCCGACAAAATTTCTTTTCCGTATTGAAGAAATCCGCATTGGCAGCTTTATGATCTTCCGGCTCCTCACCGAACAATGCCGCCAAAGCATTACGTTTACTGTTATCTTTACCCGTCTGACCCGCAATAACTGCTTCCTCTTTGATTTCCTCGATCACAGCACCACAGGATGAACATTTCAGCACGTCACACTTCTTTGTCCAACCATCCATAACGGCTTCCTTCATAAGAAACGTATTTTCGCCGCAGTGCGGACAATCAAACAACTGACCGGGTTTCATTTCAGCATTATCTCCAATTAATATTTAATGATATAACAGGAAATGTACCTTAAGTTTTCAAAAAGTCAAGTATTATGAGACAAATTGACACTTAAATATATTTTGCAACATGCGACATATTGTCACAATCTATATCATAACAGAGTTGGCACGGGACTTGCTATATACAGGATCGAAGAGCGGCAACGGAGCCGATAAAAGTTTGAACCTGAAAGATAAAGGAGAAGTAAAAATGCATGAACTGATGAACCGCAGATGGATGGAAGGTCGTAATTTAGCAGAGTTTGACCGTTTTTTGAGACATGTTTTCAACTCATTTTCGGATTTTTCTCCGGAATTCATAGGAACACACGGCATGCCGGGCGTACAGATGGAAGCAACGGAGAATGAAGTGAAAGTTCACTTTCCGCTTCCCGGTTATCAAGCCGATAAGATCCACGTGGAAGTAACCGGGACACAATTGACCGTTACAGCAGAAAGTGAGACTACTCCGAAAGAACACAAAGGACATTTTATCCGCAGAGAACGTTCCTGCCGCACCTGCACAGAAACCGTACATCTGCCGGGACCGGTTCGCGGAGCTGACACAAAAGCGGAATACAAGGATGGCGTCCTGACCGTCACCATCCCCCGGGAAACCGAAACCGTAAATCATCGTATTGTCGAAGTAAAATAAAATATTATCAGAAAGGAACAGAATCATGACAACAGAAAACAACAACACATGCTGCAATGCAGTCAAAGACGAAAAGAAAGCCCCTTGCGAAACAAAAGTGCAAATGCACGAAATGATGGCCATTGCTGACGTCCTCGATGGCGAAGATGCAATCACCATCTGGTTTGAAATTCCGGGCGCATCCAAAGATACCGTCACAATCGAAGTAAAAGACCGCGTCATGCGCGTCCGTGCAGAAAGCTGTCTGCGCAAAGGCGGAATTCCGATTGCATTCCATCGTGAATTCCAACTTTCGGAATGTATCGATATTCAGGGGATCACAGCATCAACACAGGATGGGGTCTTAACATTGACTCTTCCGAAATCAGAACACGCAAAAGTACATCGTATCAAAGTCTCATAACAAAGAGATTTGACAAGCAGTCCTGTTTTTTTTCAGCGGCGGTGATAGATCACAAAAAATCTGTTACTGTCGCTGTTTTTTTCATTAAAGGAAATAGTCTTCAAAATAATTGGATACGCCGGGCTCACGCAGTTTCCGTAATGCACGCATTTCCAGCTGCCGGATTCGCTCTTTCGTCAAACCGAAAAGCTCGCTGAGTTCTACAAAAGTCATAGCCTTATTACCGGCAAGCCCGAAACGGAGACGGATAATCTGCTGTTCCCGTTCCGTCAGATTCCCCAACGCTTCATTGAGCCGCTTTTTCAACATACTGAACGCCAGCTGCCGGACCGGATTATCATCATCGTCATCCGCCAGAAGCTGCCCTATCTCCGGAGCACTGCTGTCCTGAGAAACCGGCGCGTGAAGTGAGATTGTCTGAGCGGACATTTTCTTAATGGAATTAATTCGCTCTCTGGGCATTTCAAGAATGGCAGCAATTTCATCAATCGTGGGCTCGTGTCCATTCTCCTGAATAAAAGTTCGTTCTGCCCGATTAATCCGGGAGATAATGGAAAGCATGTGTGCCGGGATGCGGATAATTCTTGTCTGGGCGGCAACATTTCTGGATACAGCCTGTTTAACCCACCAGGTTGCATACGTTGCAAAACGATGCCCAAGCCGGTAATCAAACCGTTCGAGGGCACGGATCAAACCAAGATTTCCCTCCTGAATCAAATCACCCGTCTGAATAGTATTCCTTTTGAAATGCTGTACGATACTGACGACGAGCCTGAGATTGGCAGTCAAGATCTGCTTCCGGATGGCATCAAGATCTTTATACGCCTCATCCAAATTCTCCATTGCAGCAAGAAAATCATCTTTCTGCATGAAAAGTTTTTCTTCCAGAAAAACCTTTTCTTCATCGGAGAGTTCAGTGGAGAGGAATTGGGTACGATAAACATTTACGACATTCTGCCATTCATAAAGTTTATTGATGCGTGCAGGATATTGAGAAAGCAGCTCCACGGATTTATCAGAAAATTTCTGAAGCTTTGCAGCAGAAGAATTACATTTAAAGGATTCCATTTGGGCTGCATGCTTTTCCAGCGCGGCACACCATTGTGTAATTTCTTTAATAGGATAGCGCAGATTTTCGGAACGCGGGATAAAAAAATCTTCGCCCAATTCTTCGGGTGAGGTATACTTAAAGAGCTTGATATATTCCTGAACAAGAAAAGCAAAACGATACAATATATTACGGATCTGAATGGAAACTTGTTCCATTTTTTTCCATAATTCCAATTCTTCCTCCGATGACAAAGGCTTACTGTCAGCCAACTGTCGGTAGTAGATGCCGAGGGAATCGGCATCATCACTGTACTTCAGCGGATGATTGGTTGATGTTCCATTAAAATAGTCATCTGTATCAGGCACTGGGGGACCTCTTCTGGTTTCAATTCCGGTGTAATCTACTTCAAAAAAATGAAAATGTCAAGTAAAAAAGCAAAAAAACGGAAAAATTAGAATAAAAATATTTAAAAAATAATAGAAATAAGGTTGAAAAATCCATGAATGGTTGTATGTTATGGTGTCGGTAACACTGTATCTCGGCAAAAGAAGACGGACTGCCCCGGTGGTCACGTCTCGTTTTTTGTCGTTTTGCAGCGTTTTTTTCTATGGTGTATCAGTATTCCGGAAAGAGAAAGAATCCGGGGAACGACGGAGAATGGTGAGAATATGAGCAGTGGATTGATTGCAATATTGGAAAACATTGAACAGGAACGCGGCATCAGCAAAGAACAGCTGATGACAGCAATTGAAAATGCATTGGCAAGCGGTTTTAAAAAAGGAGTTCATTCAACGAATGATGTCATTATCCGCATGGACCGCAAAACCGGTGCGATCAAAGTCTGGGCAAAAATGTGCGTGGTTGAAGTAGTCAAAGAAAATGATCAGATCAGCCTTGCCGAAGCAAAGACACGGATCCCCTCTGCCGAAATCGGCGATATTGTGGAATGGGAAGTCACCCCCAGTGATTTCGGACGTATCGCAGCCCAGACCGCCGGACATGCCATCAAACAGCAGCTCCGTAAAGCGGAAAAAGAACTGGTCGGCGAAGAATTCAAAGAACAGATCGGTGAATTGATCAACGGTACCGTGCGCCGCATTGATGCAGGCAACGTGATTGTTGACTGTCAGAAAGCCGAAGGTATCATTGCAGCAAAAGACCGTGTTGCGGGTGAAAGCTATCAGGTTGGCGACCGCATCAACGCCATTCTGGTCCGCGTCGATACAGAAACCGCAGGTCCGGCATTGATCCTCTCCCGTTCTTCCGTGAATTTCATCCGCAAATTGTTTGAACGCGAAGTTTCCGAAATTCATGATGGTATTGTGGAAATCATGGGGATTGCCCGTGAAGCCGGTATCCGTACAAAAATCGCGGTCCGCAGCACAGATCCCCGCGTGGATGCAGTCAGTGCCTGTGTAGGCGTGCGCGGGTTGCGCGTCCGTAACATTACCAACGAACTGGGCAATGAACGTGTGGATATCATCCGTTATGATGACGATCCCCATGTGTATCTGGCAAACGCCATGCAGCCGGCAAAGATTCTGGGTGTGGAAGAAGATCGTATCCGCAAACAGTATACAGTATATGTTAATGAAGAAAACTCCCGTCTTGCATACGGCAGAAAAGCACAGAACGTACGTCTGGCACAGAAACTTCTCCAGTGGACAATCAACATTGAAATCGAAGAGCCGGAAGAAGAACCCGGGTTCGAAGAACAGAAACAGCAGGCGGTGGAAGATCTGGCATCTCAGCTCTCCATTTCTGCTGAACAGGCAGAAGTTCTGGTGAACAACGGTTACCTCTCCCTTGACGGATTGAAAGAAGTATCCGGTGAAGACCTGGCGAAGATCGAAGAGCTTGAAGATGCAACGCTGCAGGCAATCGATCAGGCATTGGGACGTTGATTTTAGGGTATTTGAGCAGAATATAAGTTTTGAAGAAAATCCCGGAGGTTTAGAGAGAATATGGAAAAGAAGAGTATGAAAGTGAAGGCGTTTGCCGATTTGTACGGCATGACGTCCAAAGAAGTATTGAAAGAGCTTGCGGATCAGGGATTCACTGCAATCCGCACCGCGACCAGTAACATCCCCGCCGAGGATTTAGAACTGATTACTGCTTATTTCGATGAATTGACCGGTAAAGTCAAACCGAAAGAAACCGTATCCGTTGCTGATGAATATGATGATGATGACAATTTCGAACGCAAGGAAAAAATGAAATCTTCTTCCGGCAATGCAAAAAATAAAAAGCATGAAGAAGAAAATGAAAAGTTCCGCGAACGGAATAAAGGTAAAAATAAATCTTCCGGACACAAGGAGAATGCCCCTGCAGCCGCTCAGGATATTGCAGATGGCGATTTGCGCGAAGTACACCTGAAGAGCCCCGTCATTGTCAAAAATCTGGCAGAAGCTATCGGCAAGAAACCCAACGAAGTAATCACATCTCTCATGATGATGAACGTTCTTGCCAGCATCAATCAGACTGTGGATAATGAAATTGCGGTGAAAGTTGCCGAACAGGCTGGCGTGATTCTTGTCATTGACAAACGCGGCGGCGCAGAGCAGAAAGATAATGCCAACGAAAACGAAAATGTCGCGCCCGAAGAAAAGGAATATGACGATAATCCCGCTGATATCAAACCCCGTTCTCCCATCGTCACATTCATGGGTCACGTTGACCACGGAAAAACTTCTCTGCAGGACACAATCCGTAAGACGAAAGTTGCAGCCGGGGAAGCTGGCGGTATCACACAGCACATCGGTGCTTCTGTCGTAAACATCAACGGCAAGACGATCACTTTTGTTGACACTCCCGGACACGAAGCGTTCACACAGATGCGTGCACGCGGTGCCAACGTGACAGACATTGTGGTTCTGGTTGTTGCTGCGGACGACGGTTTCATGCCGCAGACAATCGAAGCCATGAACCATGCAAAAGCAGCAGGCGTGCCTATTATCGTGGCAATCAACAAAATGGACCTGCCCGGCGCCAATCCGGATAAAGTCCTTCTCAATATGCAGCAGAATGGTTTGATGAGTGAAGACTGGGGCGGTGAAACAGCGGCAATCCGTGTTTCTGCGCGTACCGGTGCAGGTATTGACGACCTGTTGGAACGTATTCTGCTGGAAGCTGAAATGTTGGAATTGCAGGCAAATCCCAAACGTCCTGCCATGGCATTCGTACTGGAATCAGAATTGGAACAGGGCCTCGGCCCCACAGCCAGCGTTGTGGTGCGTAACGGGACACTCCGCGTCGGCGATGCCGTAATCTGCGGTGAATATTTCGGTAAAGTCCGTTCTCTGATTGACTTCCGCGGCAAACGCATCCCGCAGGCAGGTCCTGCTACTCCGGTAAAAGTCGTCGGTCTCTCCGGCGTGCCGGAAGCCGGGACAAAGCTGGCCGTCTGCGAATCTCTGGCAGAAGCCAAGGAATTGGCTGAACAGCGTTCTGTTGACAACCGTGAAGAAGCTCTCGCAAGCCGCCTGCCCGGAACCTCTCTCGAAGACTTGTTCTCTCAGATGGATACCGGCGAACGCAACAACCTGAAGGTCGTGGTGAAAGCCGACGTCCGCGGTTCTGCCGATGCCATTGTGGAATCTCTGAAAAAATTGCCGTCTGAAAAGATCAGTGTGGATGTGCTCCATGCAGGTGTCGGTGCCATTTCTGAAAACGACGTTCTGCTGGCAGCTTCTGCGGGTGCTATCGTCATCGGCTTCCACGTCCGCGTTAATCCGGGCGTCAACGATCTCGCCAAGAAAGAAAAAGTGGAAATCCGTCTGTACTCCATCATTTACGAACTTCTGGAAGATATCGAAGACGCGCTGACCGGCCGTCTTGCTCCGGAAAAACGCGAAAAAGATCTGGGTACCGTCCGTATTCTGAAGATCTTCCAGCTCTCCAAAGGTCCGAAAATCTGCGGATGTCTGGTGGAAAAAGGATCTGCAAAAGTTGGTGCTAAAGCCCGTGTTTATCGCGATAAGGAACTGATTTTCAATGGTGAAGTCAAATCCCTGCGCCGTTTCCAGGATGACGTGAAAGAAGTTCATGCCGGTTTGGAATGCGGTATCAAGCTTGACAACTTTATGGACTTCACGGAAGGCGACGTTATTCATCTCTATGAGATCGAATTGAAGAAAGCCACGCTCAGCTGAGAAAGGATTATTTCTTATGCGTAAAAATCCCAGACAGTCAGAAAAAGGCTGTACGGACCGCATCATGCGCGTGAATGAACTTTTGAAACGGGAAATCGCGTCCTGGATCGAACTCCATGGTTTGAACGAAAAAGGCACGATTCTCTCCGTGACAAAAGTCGAATGTTCACCCGGTCTGAAAACAGCAGAAGTTTATATCAGCTGCCTCGGCGCAGAATTGTCTCCGGAAGTTGTCCGTACCCTGGAACGCCGCAAGGCTGAAATTCAGGACGATGTTTCCAGAGTCGTTGTGCTGAAATATACTCCGGTTCTTCACTTCCGCCCCGATCATAATATTGCGGAAGGAGACCGTGTCCTTGCTTTGATCCGGAAACTGGAAGAACAGGAAAACAATGAAAACAACTGATTTCTCCGATATTCTTCAGACATTGGAACAGGTCAGAGGATCCGGGAAAGAAATACTCGTTGTAACCCATGAACGGCCCGACGGCGATGCTGTCGGGTCATTCACTGCCATGGTGGAATTGCTCCGCACAAACGGTTATGCTGCCGCATGGCATTTACAGGATCCCGTACCCGATTGCTATACCTCATTTGTTACCGGCGAAAATGCAGAATTCACTTCTGCCGCAGAAATTAATGAACGGTACAGCATGATTTTCAATGTCGATGCCTCCACCGTCAAACGGATCGGTGTCGGCCCTGCCACATTCGCAGAGATTACGATCCCGGTCGTCACCCTTGATCATCACCCCGACAACGAACATTTCGGCACCTGGAGTTATGTTGACTCCACAGCCTGTTCTGCGTGCGAAGTGGTGTATTGTTTTGCCCGGCATGCAAATTGGCAGATTACCGAACGTGCGGCAACTTTGCTGATGCTCGGAATCGTAACGGACAGCGGTTGTTTCCGTTTCTCCAATACAACGCCCCGCTGTTTGCGAATTGCCGCTGAACTGTTGGAAAACGGAGCCAATCACAGCCGGATTATCGACCGTGCTTATCTTTCCAAGCCGTTCCCCATGGCTCTCTTTGAAGCCGAATTGTTCCGCACCGGCCTGCGTACCGCTTTGGACGGCAGTTTCGCCTGGTTCACAATCACCTCAGAAATATTGGAAAAATATTCCATCGACATCCGGAATACAGAACAACTGATTGAAAATATCCGCGGTATTGACGGCGTAACGGTTGCGGCTTTGCTGAAATCAACAAAGTCTCCCGGAATCTATAAAATCTCTCTCCGCTCCAAAGATCCCCGCATTTCTGTGGGAAAAGTGGCACGCCGCTTGAATGGCGGCGGTCACGAAATGGCAGCCGGGGGAACCATATTTGCAAAATCATTGGAGGATGCAGAAAATATCCTCCTTAAACATGTTGAACAGGAAATGAAAAATGAGACACAACCCTGATAAACACCGTCTTCCCGCATTCCAGAAAAACGGAGTGCTTCTTGTTGATAAACCCGCAGGCTGGACAAGCCACGACGTGGTTTCATTCATGCGTTCCAGATTCAATGCGGTCAAAGTCGGCCATTGCGGTACTCTTGACCCTGCAGCCACCGGATTGCTGGTTGTCGTATTCGGTAAATTCACAAAACTCAGCCAGAAATTTTCCGGCGAAGATAAAACGTATACCGGTACCGTTCTGCTGGGCACGGAAACGGATTCCCAGGATATGGATGGCGAAGTCGTCCGCACAGCCGATTGGTCCGGAGTCGATGAAGATATGCTCATCAACGCGTTCCGCTCTTTTGAAGGCAATATTCTGCAGACTCCTCCCATGGTCTCTGCGGTGAAAAAAGATGGCGAACGTCTTTATAAACTGGCACGTCAGGGCATCGAAGTGGAACGGGAACCCAAAGAAATCACGATCCATTACGCAAAGATCACCAATGCCCGACTGCCTTATGCGGACTTTGAAGTGAAATGCTCCAAAGGTACTTACATCCGTACCCTCTGTTCCGATGTGGGTCAGAAACTCGGCTGCGGTGCCGTCCTCTACCGTTTGAACCGTATTCAGTCCGGAGAATTTTCTCTGGTCGATGCCCATTCTCTGGAAGATATCAAAAACTGGACACAGGAAGATTTGAGCCGGAATCTCGATGATTTCCTCTTCAACCGGTTGTCCCACATGCAGCGTTTCAATTCTTTCTGAGCTTTTTTCTGACAAGGAGTTTTTCTTATGGCAATTTCCGTTTCTCTGATCGAAGATACTGTACTTGACCTTCTGCCCGCGTTCCTGTATGAAGCATTCCCACTCAACGGCTTTATCAACACCGTGACGGATAAGTTGAACGTCCCCGAGGGCGATGACAAACGCCGCGTGCAGAAAGAAACGGAACTCATCCTTGCCAACGATGAACGGTTGTTCTACACCACAGAACTCTGTTATCCCCGGGAAGTCTTTTTCCGCAAAACACAGTTCCGTATCATCCCCGGCAGAAATGAAATCGAAAACAACATCCTGCTCCCCGGTGCAAGATTTGCTCCTTTCGCTTCCGAAGAACATTTCTCGGACGAATTCAAAGTTTCTTCCGTCGACGGCATCCGCTGTCCCGCAAAAACCGTCACCATGAAATTTGCAGATATGACTTCTGCATTTTTCCTGCTTGGCCGCGCCGGAATGTTGGATACACTCTGTGCGGAATCCGATGCCAATTTCCGCAAACTGCGGGAATCCTCCAATATCGAACGCGAACTGTTGGAAAGTACCGCATTCGATATGACAGAGTTCTATGCAAAGCATAATTTCCGTTATGGCGATGCCATTATCGCGACCGTGGAAAGCTGGCAGGATGGTATTTTCTCCATCGCTTACCAAAGCATGGATCAGGCTCCCGCTAAAAACGCCAGAGAAACCTATTTGCAGCGTCTGGAAGCCGCTTTGCTTGATGTCTGCGATGATGAACGCGACCCCGTGGAACTTCCGCTCCAGCTCGCCTTTGCGTTCCTGAAAGCGTATCTCCGGAAAGAAGATATCCGCTATACCCCGGACTTCTCACTCGATGAATATTCTTCCAATATGTTCGAAATTGCCATCCGCAAGGAAGGGCCGGACTGGACCTTTGTTTCCGCCGACTCTGTTGTCGATCCCGGTATGGGCAATATGAAAGAAGCCGAAGAACCCGTCAAGTCCGATATTGATTTCGATGATGACGATGATGATGCAGCAGAACACGAACATACCTGTTCCTGCGGCTGCGATCATGACCACGAACACGAACATGAATGTCATTGCCATGATCATGAAGATACCGCCGATATGGAAAATGAAGATGAAGGACCAATGGAAATCCGTCCGGAAGACTTCTCCGCCTCCTCCGGTACATTGGAATCACTGGATGCCATTCTGGCAGAGCGCAACGCCCCGCTGGATCCGGTGGAAGTCCATTCCTATCTGTTGGATGCTTTGGCAAACGGGGTGGAAAACTTTGCCGATTTCCGTGCATCCATCGAATCCATTCTCGGCATCACCTTTGCGGATGAAGCGCAGGAAGCCGCATTCCTCAACTATCTGGAAGATGATTGGGAAGTTTCCAGCGAATACTTCAATCCGTCCTTTGAAGCCGATAAAGAACCCTATCGCCGTCGCCTGCTGGATCTTTGCGAACAGCGCGTCGATCTCTCCATTCAGATTCTTCAGAAGTTCAAAAATGAAGTTCCGAAGAACTTGGCCCGTCCCCTGGCACGGTTCCACCGGAATGTCTGCGAAACATTGGCTGTCTTCTGTTCCGATGCTCCCCTCCCCGAAGAAGAAGATCTGGAACAGTTGGAACTGCGTATCGACGATTTGGAATCCGAATGGGAAGAACTGTCCGACCGTCTCAACGACGCATTGGAACAGGAATAAATTAAAATTCCTGAAATCAAATCAAAAAAAACGGCGATCTTTTTCAGATCGCCGTTCTTTTTTATACCTGTAAAGGAATCAATCAATATTCCCGGATCTCACAGGATTTCTTCACCAGCTCACGGGCTGCCTGACAGTCAGCAATGGTACCGTCTGCCATCATCTGAGCCAGAATGTTACCGGTGGAGGTTGCTTCCAGCGGACCGGTGAGCACTTTCATGCCGGTTGTCTTGGCTGTCAATCCCATCAGGAAATCATCGCGGATAGCACCGCCGAGGATGTGCAGGACTGTGAATTTTCTGCCGAGCAATTCTTCCAGAGCCTGAATGCTTTCCCGGAAACAAACTGCCAGAGAATCGTAGATGGAACGAACCAATGCAGCATCGGTTTCCGGTACCGGTTTGCCGTGTTCTTTGAACCACTGTCTGATTCTGCCGGGCATATCGCCGGGAGCCAGGAACAGCTGATCGTTAGGCGGGAAAACCAGACCGGTATCGGGAGCAGCCTGTGCCATTTCCATCATTTCCTGGAAGGAAATATCTTTACCGCTTTCCTGCCAGATACGGCGTGTTTCCTGCAGCAGCCAAGTACCCATGATGTTGGTCAGGAAACGGATCTTGCCGTTCACTGCACCTTCATTGGTATAATGTGCATCACAGGCTTTTGCAGAGAGGACAGGCTGATCAAGTTCTGCACCCAGCAATGCCCAGGTTCCGGAACTGATATAGAGCCAATCGGTGTTTTCATCACAGGGTGTGCAGCTCACCGCACTGGCAGTATCGTGTCCGCCGCATTTCACAACGCCGAGACGGGGCACGCCCAATTCCGCTGCAACCGCTTCGGAAAGACGGAATGTGCGTTTTGCAGGCAATTCAACCGGCGGCAATACGTTAACAGGAATACCGGCTTTTTCCAACAGTTCCACATCCCAGGTGCGTTTGACCGGGTCGATCATGGCTGTGGTGGAAGCAATGGTATATTCCGCAGAGATTTCGCCGGAAAGGGCATAAATCAAAGCGTCCGGCATAAGCAATGCAACGGAACCGTTTTCAAAATCTTCCGGATGCATGGTCTTGTGAGCATAGAGCTGATAAAGCGTATTGAACACCATCTGCTGAATACCGACTCTGCCGTAAAGTTCTTCCACGGACATCACATTCTTATGGAATGCTTCCATGCCTTCCGCGTTACGGGAGTCACGATAGCAGTAAGGATCACGAATCAGTTCACCGTTCCGGAAAAATGCAAAGTCAACACCCCAGGTATCGACAGACAAGGAAACGATATCCTGTGTCACTGCGTATGCTTTTTTGATACCGGTTTTGATTTCACTCAACAGAGCTTTGAAATCCCAACGGAAATGACCATCCGCTTCAGCGGGGAAGTTTTTGAAACGATGAATTTCTTCCAGAATCAGTTTTCCGTTTTCATCAATATGCCCCAGAATGCCTCTGCCGCTGGATGCACCCAAATCAAATGCGAGATAATATTTCATTATTACACTCCACGTGCTGCTGCTGTTTTCTTTACATATTCCACCGCGGAAGCAATATAATCGGCTCCCACCGGTACGTTCTGCTTCATACAATAATAATCATAAACATCGCTCCAGGGCATCGCCTTGAGCTCTTCGGTCATTGCCAGACGGCGGGAGAAGTCACCGCTGAATTCCCAATCGGACAACGTGGCTTCCGGTGCAAGCAGGGCTTTGCACAATGCTTTCTGCATATTGCGTGTGCCGGTACACCATGCCAGAATACGGTTCACGGTACCGTCAAAGTAATCCAAACCGATGTTGACACGGTTCACGCCGCAACGGACGATTTCCGATGCGATCGACTGCAGTTCATCGTCGAGAATCACAACGTGGTCGCTGTCCCAACGGACCGGACGGCTGACGTGCAGCAGAATTTCATCCATAAAGAGAAGGCTGGAGCTGATCTTGTCGCTGATGACTTCCGTCGGATGGAAATGGCCGGCATCGAGAGTCAACATGACTTTCTTCTCCATGGCATACGCCATATAGAATTCGTGAGAACCGATGGTGCAGCTTTCACAGCCGAGTCCGAAAAGTTTGCTTTCCACAGCGTCAGCCATGAATGCGGCATCTTTCTTTTCTGCCAACACCTGATCCAGAGATTCTTTCAATCTGGCACGGGCAGCATAACGGTTCACCGGAATATCTTTGAATCCATCCGGAACCCAGATATTCATCACGCAGCGTTTGCCGAGCGCTTTCCCCATTGCTTCGGAAATTTCACGGCTGCGCTTGCAGTGTTCGATCCAGAATTTACGGACATCAGCATTCGGACTGGACAATGTCATGCCGTCGACCATCATGGGGTGGCCGAAGCATGTGGGATTGAAATCAAGCCCGATCTGTTTTTCTTTTGCCCACTGGATCCAGTTTGCGAAATGTTCCGGCGTGATAGCATCCCGGCTGACCGGTTTATCACTTTCCAGATACATGGCATGAAGATTGACCCGCATGGTACCGGGCAGCATGGAGAGAGCGAAATCCAAATCGGCACGCAATTCGTTGGCGTTATTTGCACGGCCGGGATAATTCCCGGTGCTCATGATACCGCCATCGGCACCGCCTGCTGCGACTTCAAAACCATGCACATCATCCCCTTGCCAGCAATGCATGGAAACAGGAATTTCTGCAAGTGTATTCAATACTTTTTCCGTATCAACGCCGAGAGCGGCGTAACGCTCCCGTGCGATTTCATAACTTTGTGTAATCTGTTTTTCACAACGCATAATATCAAAACTCCTTATGCCATAGCCAACAGGCTGTTGTTTTTGTTTTCATTCTGATTCATTGCAGAGAGATTGGAAGCACTGCAGGCAACTTCCACACTGTAATCATAACCAGCATCCGCAAAGGTATCCGGTCTTTCGATTTCCAGATAGTAGGTTGCGCCGAAGACCAAATCTACATTGTTGAGGACATCAGTACCCTGAGCAATTGCAGTCAGTTCATTGGTGAACTCGATTTCCTGCCACAGCGTCATCTTGAGAGAAGGATCGCTGATGTCGAAGGAATATGTACCGTTGCTGTCGACTGTGATCTGACGGAAGTCGCGATCATCACTGATACCCAGCCATTCATCTTGCATGATGGTACCGGAATTACTGTTGAGCTTGATACGGTAATCGGCATTGTCACGTGCCTGTTCGTAAGAATTATCCAGAATATTGGAGTTTGCGTAATCTTCTTTTGTAACAGACAGGATATAACCGGTATTGACAGATTCATCGTGAGCAACAACTTCTACGCTGTAGGAATTGTAGAGGCTCTTTTCTTCGTTCCAGTAATAAACACCGGTCCACTGGCTGCAATCGTTGATCGAAATAACATCGATACAAGCACCATAGTTATCACGGATCACAACATCCACGCCGCTTTCTGCACCGAGAACCTGCAATTTGATCGTGACCTTGGATGCGGCATATTCACCATCAACGGATTCACCGTCAAGAACGAGCTGCCATGTATCGGATGCATAACCGTTACCAACGGTACTGCAGACAAAAGAATCACTCCATTTGTAGGTTGCTTCTACGGCATTTTCGATGACGAAGTGGCCGTTCTTCACAGATGCGGATTCGTTGCCATGTGCATCCAATGCGGTAATGGAGTAGGTGTAAGTTCCGAAGTTCTGGATATTTTTCCAGATAAAGCTGGTATCGGTCACAACCTGGTTCACTTCAATGATACTGCCGCGTTTGATGACAACAGAGTAGCTGCCCGCTGCCAGATTGTCTGTCATGGCATCCCAGCTGAAGACTGCGGAATTATCGCTGACAGAACAAGTGACGGAATCGCTGTCAAACTCAGGGCGGATCACGTCGTATGTAAACGCATACTTGGCAGAGTAAGCACCCTTGTTACCGGCGCAGTCGATCGCGCGGACGGCGAACTGATAAGAACCGTTGACCAGATCGTTCTGATTCAGGAAGTGTTTACCTTCAAAGTCTTTTGCTGCGACCGTGAAAGTCTTGAGTACTTTGGATCCGGCTGCATCATAAACAACCAATTCGTAACTGTCGACACCGAAGAGATCGGAAACAGAGCTCCAATTCAGCTGCAGGAGAGCATCTTCAGCTGAATCAACTGAGCTGAGTTCTACAGGTGCGGCCGGAGCAGTTGTATCAGAAATGCGGTGATCGCTATCCGTATAATTGGGATCGACCAGCTGGAAGGCTTTACCGGCATACCAGTCGGTTACATTACCGGCGGCATCTTTTGCACGGACATCCCAGTATACAGTGTTGTTATAAAGACCTGTAATATAACCGACACCCAAACCGGCTTTATCATCCAGTGTGAAGGTGGTGGATTTCGTTTCGAAAGTCTGCATTCTGACCGGTACTTCACTGTTGGCACCTTTACCGTATACGCGGATTTCGTAAACAATACCACTTTCTTCGAAGGTGTTTTCAAGACTGAATGTGACAGAGATCTTTTTCACATCGTAGGTGTAAACATACAGCGGATGTTCGTAATGCTGTTTAACCAGCCAGTCGACCTTGATGGAAGGACCGTATGTCAAATTCAGGAATTCTCCATCCGGTGCAGTGCAGTCAACAGTGATATTCTTATCAGAAACAAGTTCTGCAGAATTTCCAACACTGTCATAGGCTATCACTTTCCACTTATACACGCCATCTTTGCCGCCAAACATATCACCAGTAACTGTGATGGTCAGCATATCATTGTCCAATTCGGTGGCATTACCGGGACGGACTGCACGGCTGGAGACCGTCACAAAATTACCGGAATCATCGGTATAACCACAGACGATTTCGTATTTTGTAATATCGAAAAGCGGATGTTCCGCCTTGCTCCAGGTGAATGTGGTTTCTGTCCGGGTGTTATCCAAACAGTTGTATTCATAACGTACATCTGTTTCTTTGGAAACAAAGGCGAGATCCACATTGCCCATCCAGGTGCCGGTTGTTTTTGCAGAAACATTGCCGACGTAGTCCGTTGCCACAATTTCCCAGGTGTAGTTGTCAACATTCAATGACTTCGCATACGCGGTATACACGCCATTGTTGCAGACGATCTCAAAATTAAGATCGGATGCATTGCGGCCTTTTTCGACTTCAATAACTGTCCAGTCGCTGTCATTTTCGCCACGGTAACGGAAGGTGAAAGTTTTAATTCCGGAACCATTGTTTCTGCCGGCATCCTCACCCTGAGATGTGCGGGGATCGTAGAACACATATCCGTATTCACCGTCATTATTCAGAGTCAGAGACTGATCATCGGAATAAGACCAGACCAGTTTTGCATAAAGCTTGTCTGTTACAGTCTGAGATACACCGAATTCCGATTCGATATCATTGACTTTGATCGGAGCTGCGTTATCCGCGGCCCAGGTATCCGTGAGCTTGCCGGATGTGTTTTCGGCATAGTCAACAGCAGTCAAAGTCCAGGTATAATTGTTGTTCGGCAGCTGCATGGTCAATTTGTAATTGCCTGTCTGGTCACCGTTTGCAGAGGTGTAGACCAATGACCACAAGGTGCCATTGTCAAATTTGCCATTCTGTGTATAGGTGACCACGCCGGCAGAATTCTGACCAATCAGATATCCATTGAATTCCTGACCGTTATAAAGCTCAAAATCATAGCCGATAATCGTAATGGTTTCATTACGGCCGCCGCCGGAACAGGTGACGATATAAGATTTAACACCGCAGCCTGCACTGTCGCCGGCATTCTTGTAATCATCAACGGCAGCTTCCCAGCTCAATTCTCCGGTCAGGAATTCGCTGGAACCACTGAAGCCGGAGACGGAAGTATACCGTTCGGAAACAACGCCGTCTTCCAGATCCGGTTCTTCGATCCACGGAGCAGCTTTATCGGCGACGATTTCTGCACCTTCCACATAAACAGATTCATTGCCCGCATGGTCAATTGCAACAACGCGGTATCTGTAATTGGTCTTGAACAAACCATCGTTAATGATCTGGCAGGTTGTATAATCGCCAGCAACTGCATCGATTGTCATGGAGCTGTCATAAATGCCGGATCCGGCAACGCCCCATTCAATCCGGTACTGTGCAACGCCGGAACCGGCCTGTGCTTCACCCGGGATGCAGTAATCTCTGACATCATTATTATTAATTGTAATAGTGATATTGGCAATCGGAGTTGTCGCAGGGATACCGTCCTCCATTTCGGTACGGTGATCGTAAACAATAGAACTGCTCAATGCAGTCATATTGAACTCAGGAGCAACAGAATCGCCGCGCCAGATACCATTGCTGCACATCAGGCTGTTTTCGCCGGAGATTTCAGGAGAAGTTCCGACAGCATCCACATTCCAGGTGCAGGTATTTTCCGGAGACTGAGAATATTCAAACTTGTATTCACCGGTTGCAGCATTGTAAGAAATAACTGCATTCTGACCGTTGATAACAACAGTATTACTGTAATTTGCATTCAATCCGGCAGGAACTTCACAAGTGCCAATTACAGCACCGGCTTCATTATAAAGACTGATCACAAAACGGGAAATTTCAGCACCGGAAAGCTGCTCATTGAGAATACTTGTGACTTCGGCTGCACTCCAGGTAAGAGAACCAACCATTGTACCAGTTGAATCAAAGCTGACTTTTTCCGCAACCGGGAACATGTTGACGGTTGAATCGCTGTCACTTTCCCAGGTACCGGTCAGTTTTTCTCCGGAAACATTACCCAGTTTATCTGTTGCAGTGATTTCAAACTGATAGGTACCGCTTGTCAGTGTTGCCTCGTAGAAATAGCTGGGAGCATCCACGGAATCCACGGTCACGGAGATTTCATTGAGACGTTCACCGTTGCTGCCGACTTTCCAATAAGTCAATGTGTAAAAATCGACACCGGAACCTGTGGCAGGATCGAATACAGGGTTATACCAGTAATCCGTTGCAGCATCCCAGGCAACACTTACGCTGATCAGATTCAGCGCGGATGTGCTGTCTGCAATCAAACGGCTTTCTTCGGCGGATTCAAAGACAGGACCAAACTGGTCTGCAGTCCATTCACCAGTGAGAGCCAGAGATTTATTGCCAATATAGTCAATTGCATAGAATTTCCAATCATAAGCACCGTTGGCAATGTTGGTGATGTGATTCTGATTGTTCAGTTCACGCAAATCAAGCTGCCAGGTGTACTGATTATTTGCATCCAATGTCAAATCTGCTGCATCAATGGTAATAGAATATTCTTTACCGCCATCCATCCAGGTCAGCATGTAAGATTTTACACCGGAACCAATTCCATTATCAATCCATGCATCACCCAGTTTTTCCCAGTCTTCACCCGCTTTTGTCCAGGTGAAAATCGGAGCCAGGCTGACAATACCATTGCTTTCACGGACTGCCATTTCAACGGAAATATCGGTATAGTCCGGGTGATCCACCATAAATTCATCGATCTGTTCTTTGAACTTCGGTGCAACACGGTCTGCTTCCCATTTTCCTGTCTTGGAGGCAGATTCTTTACCCTGATAGTCAATCGAACTCAATGTCCAGTTGTAATCCGCATTCTTCAGATTGATGATCTTGAGCTGATAGGAGTTCACATCTTCCCGGTGGCCAATATAGATTTTGCCGTCTTTATATTCCAGTTTCACCCAGGTATTACCATTATCATAAGAATAATAGTATTCTGCATATTCCATATCTGCAGCCTTGGATGTCGTGTAGCTGAACACATATTCCTTGACCCCGGCCTTATCGTCCACAGCAGGTGCCCAGGTCAGAATCGCGTCAATCATGGCTGCACTGCCTTCTTCCCGGATAATCCAGCTCTGTGTGCCTTTCGGATCACGGTTGAAGGTCGGAGCATTGATATCTTCCAGATACACGTGGAAAGGATCGCCAACGGTCCAGGCAGATCTGTGCGCTTCGCCGTCAGTGTAGTTATCCACAGCCTGAACACGCCAGTAAATGTACTGGGTATCTTTCAAACCGGTCAGAGTAATCTGATTGTTTGTGACTTCCAGGCGGGAATAAGCATTGTTGCTGATACCGCCGTCGTCACTTGTATTTCCAGTGAAATATGCAGTGATTGCGGCTTCTTCCAATACGTCCGTAGACTGGAAGAATTCCACCACATATTTCTGAAGTCCGCAAGTCATATTTTCGCCGGGATTCCATGCCAGGGTAATAACGGCAGATGCTCCGTCCTGTTCTTTGGTGCTGACACTGTTCTTTGCATCCGTAGGCTGATCGCAGAAATAGATATCACGGAAGGCTTCTTTCATATCATCACTGAAATAGGTCCATTCCGCATAAGTGCCGTCACTGTTCAAAGAAGTGACACGCCAGACAATGTTGTCTGTACCATGATCCTCTTCCAAACCTTTGATTTCATATGTGAAATATTTTTTGTCCGATGCTGCAAAATTCACTGCAACCGGATTGCTGTATACATCACCCGTTTTCACCACATATTCCAAACGGTATGCCTTGCCCGGATTGTTGGATTCAAAGGACAAAGTAACGTTTGTACTGCTGATGTCGGTAACCGGGTCAGTTGCATTCGCTGCAACAGCACTCAGATTGGTCAATACTTCAGAATCAGAAATCTGCCAGGGATTTTCCGGATTGAAAGATTCCCCGATTTCTTCGTAAACACGGACGCGCCAGACAATATCCTTGGCGGCTCCGGAGTTGACAAAGGAGAAGTAAACTTTTCCATCATCGCCATAAACGGTTTTTCTGGAAACTGCAAATGTGGCACCGGTCTTTCTGTTGTAAACTTTGTCTCTGGAGACAATCAGAGACGTGGTAACACCGTTCAATTCATATTCAAACAGATATTCTGCTGCCGGATCCGTGTAATCCCAGCTGAAGGTCAATTCGTTTGTCTTGCTGTCTTTGTCATAACGTTCCGCAGAGGTAATCAGATTTTCAGATCCGTCAGCCATCAGATAACGGGAAGAATCCACTTCCACGCCGCGGCTGTACAAATATTCATCACCATTCTTCTGAACAACAATCACGTGCCACTGCAGAACTTTATCACCATGCGGCATGACCCCCAATTCAACTTCCTGGGTAATCCGTTCAATAAGCGGAGACTGGCCGGCAATGTCATCAATACGATTCCAATCGGCATTATCCCAACCTGCAACATCATTACCGACACGGTATTCCAGAATGTAGCTGACATCGGTCTGTGTGGAGTTATTCCAGCTGAATTCAACGTTTCCATCACTGTTGATCCAAGCATCCAAACCGCTGACATCGCTCAATATAGTTTTGTCCAGATGGAGTGAATCATTATTATTCACAATTGCTCCGGCTTCCGCTTCACCACCTTCCGCTTCGGGCGCATTATAATAGATCCAATCGCCGGTGATATCAATCCCGCTGCCCAGAGACTGGCGGACGCGCCACACAATACGCTGGTTCGCGTCAATACCATCAACCCGCAAAGAGGTTACAGGGTTCAAATCCGTACTCTTGAGAACTTCACGGGTAATCGTTGCAGTGACGGGATTGCCGCTGTCGTCAACAATGTAATATTCGAAAATATAGCGGACTTCGGAAATATCCACATTGTTATCTTCCCAGGAGACCGTAACCGTACGTGTATCTTTGTCGTACCATTCGTACAGATTGCTCAAACCAACTTCGAACGGAGATGCCTGATAAATTTCTTCGGGCAGGACATCCACAACAATCTGCACTTCACCACGCTTAAAGTCTGCATGGGCTTTGAAAATCTCATCACCATTATTTGCATTGTAAACGCGAACGTAGTTACCGACAATTGCATCATTATCCATGATTCCTGCATGATAAGCAACGCGCGCAGTAAAGTTGCTCTGACGGAACTCATAACCGGTCAGGTAATTGTCTGTCGCAATCCAGTCGCCGGATGCATCATAATACCCGATTTCCGCAACAACACCTTCCTGTTCCAGAGTCTTCAAGCTGATTCCGTCATATTTCAATTCAATCGTTTTCAGAGCATTGACAAAATCAGCATCCTGATTGTTCATCAGAACGAAAGTACGGGCTTCACGGTTATCCAGCACCACATCGTTCAGGTTGACAGAATACAAAATCGGAGAAACCTGACCAGATGTACCGGAAACCGTAAAGTTACCGCTCATGATTGCGCCATCGTTTACGCTGTCATCCGCACGCAATGTCTGATTGTTCAGGTTAAAGATTACGTTCAATGTTCCCATTGTACCGGTAAGCCAGTTACCGACTTCAACATTGCCTTCCAAACGTGCATTGGAGTCAATGATCAAAGTATCGAAACCTGCCCGGAACGCAAGATTACCATGCAATTCTGCACCGGCAGCAAGTTCAATTTTATCGTTATAGACATTGCCGGTAGTATCGGTATTGGCGGAATCTTCAGAGATAACGCCGCCATCTACAGCAAGAATGTATTTTCCGTCAGTGAAAATATCACCGGCAATACGCAAATTCCAGGCAGATTTCTGACCACCAAGTGCATTTCCATCCGTGTAAATCGTGGAGATAATATCAAATGCACCCGTATCTCCGGTTGTGGAAACAAATTTGCCGATATCCAATGCCACAGCCCCATCGTTGCTTGACTGCACATTGAAAAATCCGCCCAGAGCTTCCCCTTCAAAGGTGCCGACTTTAAGTCCGATTGTGGTAAGATTTTTGCCAGCCAATACTTCAGCCTGATTATCCACCGTAATGGTCGGCATGAATACCCCATTATTCATTGTAATCTTGCTTGCATTGACCCCAATACTTTCAGAAGACAGAACCTTGCTGCTGTCTACGGTAACATTGATCGATTGCAGAAAGTTGCCGTTTACTGTAATATTTCCGCTGGTATTGATCCCGTAAGCCGTTACATCATAAGCATAAGCTGCCATAAGATTGTGTTCAATAGTACGGTCTACCAAAGTGTAATAATGCGTATCGTTTTGCGAATACATCGCACCGAGCAAAGTAACGCTCACATCACCGGAACTGCCTTCATAAAAACAGTTTCCGGGATAAAATGGACTTTTATCAGACGTTTTTCTGTAAGGGACCTGGGAAGCCTTGATAGAGTCCTCATATTCGTAGTTGAAAATAATTTCATCTTTTGTTGCACTCAAACCGCCGACGGACACATTCAATGTTCCGGCTGTTGTACCATTCACAACAAGTTCGCTTGCTTCAATTGCAGTGGAAATCACCTTGTTATCTGCAAACATAACTTCATCATTAAACTGATCCGGGTCCATATAACCCGGCTCACGTCCCAACTGATGTGCATGCAATGCAGTTTCATTAATAT
This sequence comes from Victivallales bacterium, assembly GCA_045639325.1. Classification (GTDB taxonomy): domain Bacteria; phylum Verrucomicrobiota; class Lentisphaeria; order Victivallales; family UBA1829; genus RGIG8244. Next base: position 165,018 of record JAZUCU010000043.1, on the reverse strand, counting down.
TGGTCAAATTAATCTCTTTTCCCTCTTTATTAAGACCTGTTCTTACAAGCCCATCTGCAGAACCAATGTGCATATACTCGCCATTGAGCGTGATGTCGGAAACATTGGCGGAGATAATTGTCCCACTTTCCATACCACCAATTTCAACTTTTCCGCCATTCAACCCCTGCGCAACAAAAGACTGACCGGTTACTTTTGACTTATTGGTATCAACCACAAAATCCGGGTCGATCATGTCTATGATTTTATCCGGTACAGGAATTGTCGTTTTTTCCTGTTTGATGTCCGCAGCAGTCCCGGTCATAAAAGTAAACATACTGCCGTACGCGGCAACGTTCTTCTGAGCATAGGAATTTGTGGAGCCGTCCTTATCAAAAATCTCGGAGCCGACTGTAATATTCTGAACCTTTACACCCAAATTGCCAGTCCAGATTCCGTTGATCTTCAGAGCGCCTGTACCTTTTGCTGCGCCAGTCACACCTACAGTGGAATTGGTCAGCAGACCAACTGCCTGGAAGGTATTGCCTGTCACTACGGAAGAATTATAACTGCTCACCGTCTGACTGAGAACCTTTGCGACAACATCACCGGACATATTGTTTTCAATTTCAACACTGCCTGCACGCAGACCGGTACCGAGAACGCGGATGTTGCTGGTTATATCATGAACACGCACGGTTTTTCCGTCTGTGGGGAGAATTGAGTTCGGAGAATTTTCACGATCACCATCGAAAGAATAAAGCGTCTTGAACACACCATTGCTGGATCCGCCATCCAGATAAGCATGCAAACTGCCTTCCACCGTCAGAGAACCACCGGCGATCACTGCGGAGACATCAATTTTTTCACTGGAAGAAATCAGGTCATAAGCTCTCTCAACTTCAGTATTAACATGATCAGCAAAAATTCTGGAGTACTGAAGTCCGACCACTTCCCCTGCGCGGAGATAACCGGTTGCGTTGGCAAAATCAATGACACCATTGCTGGTGAAACGAACGCCGGATGTCAAGCCATCATAAATACCTGTGGATTTGACACGTATTACATTTTCGTAATCACTGCCACTTCTCTGCGTTGCACCGATTGTGATCGTATCGCTGGATCCTTTTAATGTCACACCGTTGTATTCACTGAGGATTTGTTTAATCTCGTAAACATAAAGCCAGTTATCCATATTTTCGGCCAGAGTATAGTCATTTTTTTCCGCATCCTTGTAGCTGGAAAATGATACAGCGATATCGCCCCCGGCATCACGTTCACTTGACCGAAGCAAATAGAGATTGAAATTCTTCATTTCGGCCAGATAAAACCATGCAGGTGTTACCTGAAATATACGGTCCAGTTTCTCATTGTACGCCATAATTCGTTCCTTTCAGATTTGCAGAATTTCTGCTTATTATTTTTATTATATATAATATCGCAGTTAGTATACTCTGTATTATGCTAAATTGCAAATAAAAAACACAAAATATTTTATTTTTTTTTGATATTTCTTCTATTTTTCAGAAAAATGCTGCCTCCCACATGCAAAATAACAAAAAAATTGATTTTTTCGGACAAAAACGAAAAATTTAAAACAAAAAAAAGCCACACCGTTTAAGGTATGGCTTCAAGATTCAGAAAAGTGGTGAGCTGGCCGGGACTCGAACCCGGGACCACCGCCTTAAAAGGGCGATGCTCTACCGACTGAGCTACCAGCCCACTGTTCCGTTTTTGAACACGGAGCTTAATATACACCCATTTTTGCATTTGTCAAGTAACAACATTGATAAATCGAAAAAATCAAACAACCATGATGCGAATGACGTCCCCAAGGACAAAATAAAAAAAGCCACACCGTTGAGGTATGGCTTCAAGATCCAGAAAAGTGGTGAGCTGGCCGGGACTCGAACCCGGGACCACCGCCTTAAAAGGGCGATGCTCTACCGACTGAGCTACCAGCCCACTGTTCTGTTTTGAACATGTGACTTAATATACTCCTCTTTTTTCATTTGTCAAGTATTTTTTTTACTTTTTTTCAATTTTTTTTTGTATTTTTCAGAATTTTGCTCAATTTTACCGAGCAAAACTCCGGTCCACACATGGTACAGAACTCCGTTCCGTGCATTCCATGGTCTTTACTGACCTCCAACGCCGCCATCCGGTACTCCCGCGCACGGTCCGGATCCAATGCCAAATCAAATTGGGCATCCCAATCAAAACGCTCCCGGGCATCACTGATCTGATCATCACGGTCACGCGCCTGCGGTTTATGCAATGCCACATCCGCCGCGTGGGCAGCAATACGGAACGCCATAATGCCGCGCCGGACGTCTTCCCGATCCGGAAGCCCGATATGTTCTTTCGGCGTCACATAGCACAACATGGCAGCCCCGTGATATGCCCCCGCAAGTCCGCCCATCGCCGCTGTAATATGATCATAGCCCGGCGCACAATCGATTACCACCGGACCAAGAATATAAAACGGCGCATCACAGCAAATCTCCTGTTCCTTTTTCATATTCATAGCAATCTGATCGTATGGGACATGACCAGGCCCCTCGATCATCACCTGCACGGCTGCATCCCGGCATCTGGCGGCGAGTGCCCCCAATGTTTCCAGTTCTGCGAATTGTGCCTCATCCGACGCATCGGCAAGGCATCCGGGGCGCAAGCCATCGCCGAGGGATAACGTCACATCATGTTTCCGGCAGATTTCCAGAATATCATCAAAACATTCATAGAAGGGATTCTCTTTCTGATTTTCCATCATCCACGCAGCAAGCAAAGCACCGCCGCGGCTGACGATTCCCAATTTTCTGCGTAAAGCAATGGGCACATGTGCCGCAAGCAAACCGGCATGAATCGTCATATAATCCACACCCTGCTCCGCCTGTTCCCGGATGACATCAAGAATCAATCCGGTACAAAGCCCTTTCCGCCCTGCCCGCGCAATCATTTCATATACAGGAACCGTTCCCAGAGGAATCGTTGCATTTTCAATCAGAGCACGGCGGATTTCCGGGATATCGCCGCCGGTACTCAAATCCATAACGGTATCTGCGCCGTAACGTTTGACCGCATGGAGTTTTTCCAATTCCGCCGTCAAATCACTGGAGAGTGCAGAATTGCCGATATTGGCATTGATTTTGGTATACAATTCCCTGCCGATGCCGCAAGGAATCAGATTTTTATGCGCCGGATTGGCGGGGATCACAATCCTGCCATCGGCGACACGTTCACGGATGAATTCTTCGTTCCGGCGTTCTTTTGCGGCGACAACTTTCATTTCCGGGGTGACAAATCCCCGGCGGGCGGCTTCAACTTGAGTTGACATAGTATCATTCCTTTGCATTTATGCGGCACAGGGAATGACAACGTGTCAAATGAAAAGATTCCATTCTATGACACGGACGAAAGATGTATTCCCTACGTCGGCATGATCCGAATCAGGTTTTCAGGGTCGAAGTCATGAACTTCCTCTCAGCCCGTCGAGCGGACTCCCCATCGTTTTCGTCAACGATACATTTAATATAGCACTGTATTTTTATTTTGCAACAGTGCATTGTAAAAAATTTTGTTTCCCCTGCGGTTACATAAAGTCAGGGGTATCCTCCGGCACGTCCCGGGTGGCATAAGGAGCAGCACCCTGCTGACGCATCCAGCTTTCGACAACCGGTTCCAGCAGAAAATCCTCCAATGCTTCCGAAACGGTGAAACTGTAGTTGCAGTACGGACATTTGGAATAATTCTCGATATCCATCTGTTTGAGCCGTTCATTGCACTGGGGACAAATCAAAAAGCGGTCATTGGACGCTTTATTGAAATTCTCAATGGTTGCAAATGTATATTGTATATTTTGATTCTGTTGTTCCATAAAATTCCTCCTCCCCTTTTATAAATCCCGTGCTCAGCCTCTGATCAGAGCAAGAAGCGCATCACGTTTTTCTTCCATCATTTCTTTCGTGTCAGCTTCCACAATCAAACGAAGCAGCGGTTCCGTATTGGAGGCACGGACGTTGAACCACCAGTTGCTGTATTCCACACTGATACCATCCAATTCAAACATATTTCCATCGGAATATTTTTCCTTGATTGCCTTCAGAATCGCCGGAACATCGGCCACTTTGGAGTTGATTTCGCCGCTCTGGACGTATTTTTTACGGAGCGGGTCGACCATGGTGCTGACTTTCTGATTTTCTTTGCAGATCAGATTCGCCAATTTGATCATGGCAAGGCCCTGGGATTCCGCAACAAAGTTTTCACGGAAATAGTAATGACCGGAAAGTTCACCTGCGAATACCGCATTTTCTTCCCGCATCTGTGCTTTGATAAACGCATGACCGACGCGGGACATAACGGGGCGTCCGCCGTGTTCTGCAATACATTCCGGCACGGCTCTGCTGGAACGCAAATCGTACAGAATGGTTGCGCCTTTATCAGTAGAAAGAATATCCTGTGCAATCAAGGCAGTGAACATATCCATGGGGATAATTTCGCCCTGATCATCCACGAATCCGCAACGGTCCGCATCGCCGTCAAAACCTGCCCCGAAGTCGGCACCGGTTTCCTTGACTTTTGCACGGAGATCATCAAGGGTTGAAGTATGGAGCGGGTTGGCTTCGTGATTGGGGAATGTGCCATCCAGTTCTTTATACATGGGGATGATGTCGAACATATCTTCGATGCCGGCGATTTCATAAGAGCCCATGGCGTTGGCATAGTCAACCACCACTTTCAGCTTCCGATCCATCTTGGCATGAGAACGGAGGAATGCGGCATATTCCTGAGCGATATCGTATGTGGAAAGCGTGCCGGGCTTTTCGGCATCAGTCCATTCATTTGCAAGAGCCAGCGCTTCAATATCGGCAATACCGGTGGCACCGCTGATGGGCACTGCACCTTTACGGCAGAGCTTGAAACCATTCCATTCCGCGGGGTTGTGAGATGCGGTAATCATGATGCTGCCATCCGCACCCAACTTTCCGTTGGCATGATAAGACATGGGAGTGGAGCACAATCCGATATCGATCACATCTGCACCCTGCGCCATGACACCTTTTGCCAATGCTTCAAACAGGGGCACGCTGTGGGGACGCATATCTCTGCCGATGACAACTTTTTTCGCACCGGTATGAACCACGAATGCTCTGCCGATACGTTCTGCCATTTCAGCGTTCAACTGTTCCGGATAAATTCCGCGGATATCGTATGCTTTGAAGATGCCTGCCATTTCAGTAATTCCTTTCGTTTTTATTTATTTTATATGCCCCGTATTATACACGCAAAATGGCTTTTTGTCAAGTTCTCCATTAAATTTTTAAAGATTTATCTTGCAAAATACTGTTTTCATGCTAATGTATGTTTTTACAGCAAAAACGAAGGTGAATCTTATATGAAAACAGCAGTTGTCATATTGACATATAATGCAGAAAAGAACAACGACTGGCGCAAGATCCTGCAGGCGTATGACCGGCAGGATTTCAAAGCCGCTCTGCGTTTGATTTGCGATTCCTCGTCAACCGACAACACATGCTCTATCGCAGAAGATTTTCACTGGCAGATCCGCTCCATTCGACAGGCGGATTTCAATCACGGCAAAACGCGGCAGATGCTGGTCGATGAACTGGATCATATGGGATTCGATACCGTGATTTTTGCCACGCAGGATGCCCTGTTATCGGCAGAAAACACCTTATCCGTTATGGTCAATAACCTCGAACAAAGCAATGCCGCCGCCGTTTATGCCAGACAGATCCCCCGGAATCCTCATACGTTCGACGGATTTTTCCGCACACTGAATTATCCGGCGGAATCCTGCATCAAACAGAAAAGCGATATTCCGCAACGGGGGTTGATGACCCCGTTCTGTTCCAACACTCTTGCCGTTTGGAATATTCAAAAAATCCAATCAGCCGGAGGTTTTCCCGCAACCGGATTCGGCGAGGATATGCTGCTTGCGGCAAAACTGATTCTGAATGGAGAAAAGATTTCTTATTGTGCAGAAGCGGAATGTTTTCATTCTCACACGGACACGCTCCGCAATCTGTGGTCGCGCGGGTTTGCCATCGGCTGTATGCACCGCAATCATCCGTGGTTATTACGGGAATTCGGGCGTGCAGAATCCAGAGTCAAAACGTTACGGCTGGCTTATCTCCCCGGCATGATTATCAAATATGCCGGTTATTTGTGCGGCAAATACGGCAGCAGAAAAGGAGATGTCTGATGTTTCTCTCCATTCTGCAAAAAATCTTTGCCGCAATTGTCCTCATTGCGTTCTCATGGCTGTATCTGTTAATTGCAATCCTGATCCGGCTGACATCCATTGGCCCGGCACTTTATTGCAGTATCCGGTTGGGACATCATCGGAAACCGATCCTGATTTGGAAGTTCCGGACCATGCACGCAGAAATTGCAATGGAAGTTCTCGCTGCAATCCTGGAAAGCCGCGAATGGCGGCAGAATCAGAAAATCATCCGGGATCCCAGACTGACGGGAATCGGAAAATTTCTCCGTCGGTTCAGCATGGATGAGCTGCCTCAATTCTGGAATATTCTCAACGGCTCCATGTCATTGGTCGGCCCCCGCCCGATTACGCGGGAAGAAGAAAAAAAATATGGTAAATACAGCAACCTGATTCATACAGTAAAGCCGGGCATTACCGGTCTGTGGCAGGTCTCCGGCAGAAATTTAACAACATACCATCGCCGTATTGCGATCAATATTTATTACGTAAAGCACAAAAACTGGAAACTGGATCTCTGGATTATTTACAAAACATTCCGGGCAGTTTTCGGCGGAAAAGGTGCGTTCTGAACATTAATTCAAATCGGTTTTCCAGTCACGCTGACGCGCCGCTTCATAAAGCAGGATCGTCGCCGCAGTCGCAACGTTCAAACTGTCCATACGCCCCAGCATCGGAATCAAAACTTTGCAGTCGGCGGAATCCATCCAGTACGGAGTCAAACCGTATTGTTCGGCGCCGACAACGATCGCAATGCCGTTTTTCATGTCAACATCGGTATGATACAAATCCGTGTGCGGTGTCGCAGCAAGGGTGCGGACGCCCAGATTCCGGAGCCAGGTCAACGCTTCTTCCGATGTTGCTTCCGCCAGTGGAACAGAGAAAATCGCACCGGTACTTGCCCGGATCACGTTGGGATTGAAAAGGTCTGTCCGCTTATCGCAAACGATCACAGCCGTTGCACCGACGGCATCGGCACTGCGGAGAATGGATCCCAGGTTACCCGGTTTTTCAATGGTTTCTGCAACCAGATACAAGCCGGTGGATTTTGCCGGAATATCGGCTAATGTTTTACGTTTCATGGTGGCAATCGCAATCAAACCTTCAGGCCGGTCGCGATACGCCAGTTTGCACAACACTTCTTTGGAACATTCATACATTTCAGAACCGGCAGCCGCCAACTGACGCAGCAATTCCGGCTCATTCTGCCCCAGAAACAGATCCGGACAGTAAAATGTTTCGTGAATCGGAACCGACACAGCAAGCGCACGGGAGAGTTCACGATACCCTTCCAACAAGGTTACCCCCTGCTTGTCACGTTCCTTGCGGTCACGCAAAGCAAAGGCATTTTTAACTTTCGGATTTTTCAAACTGGTAAGAAGAATACTGTTCATAATGCTGATTCCAAATTATGATCTGCGGTCAAGTGACCGGTAAGTGATGGCTTCAAAAAGATGTTCCCGGCGAATCTGTTCCGCACCCGCCAGGTCGGCAATCGTCCGTGCCACACGCAGGATTTTATCGTACGCTCTGGCACTGAATCCGAATTCCGCAATGGAGTGGCGCAGCAACACCTGCTGCGCATGATCCAATGCACAATATTTAATCAGATGCGCAGGTTCCATCGCCGCATTGCAACGAACCGTGCGACTGTCTTTGAAACGCTGCGCCTGAATGTGACGCGCACGAATCACACGGGCGCGAATCGTTTCACTGCTTTCACCCGTCGGCGCCGAGGTCAATTCATTGTCCGATAACGCACTGACTTCGATATGCATATCAATACGGTCAAGCAGCGGGCCCGATATTCTGGATCGGTATTGCTGAACCTGCAATGCACGGCAGCGGCAACGGTGACGGGTATCGCCCAGGTGTCCGCAGGGACACGGATTCATTGCAGCAACAAGGATAAATCTTGCAGGAAATTGAAAACTGCCCGCCGCACGGCTGACCGTCACATCCCCGTTTTCCAGCGGCTGACGCAACACTTCCAGCACACTGCGTTTGAATTCCGGCAGTTCATCCAGAAACAGAACGCCATTATGCGCCAGACTGATCTCGCCCGGCTGGGGATTCGTCCCGCCGCCAAGCAATCCGGCATCGCTCACCGTATGGTGCGGAGAACGGAACGGACGCGTTTTCAACAATGGTGCGCCGGATGGCAGCAAGCCCATAATCGAATGGATCCGGCTCGTTTCCAGCGTTTCTTCCACCGTCATCGGCGGCAAAATTCCCGGAAGACGTTTCGCAAGCATACTCTTGCCGGATCCGGGAGGCCCGCTGAGCAACACATTATGTCCGCCCGCCGCAGCAATTTCCAATGCGCGTTTTGCCGCTGTCTGACCTTTGACTTCGCTGAAATCGGGGATATCCGACCAATCGGGATCGGTAAAACAATTTTCCGGATTTCTTGCCAGCGGTAACGCATTGCCTTTGACGACTTCAATCGCATCCATCAGCGAACTGACACCGAAAACGGGAATATCTCCCGCCGCAACCAAAGCCTCTGACGCATTTTTTTCCGGTACGACAATCGCCGCAATATTCTCTTTCATGCTCCGGGCAGCCAATGCCACCGGCAGAATACCTTTCACCGGGCGCACGGCACCGTCAAGTGCAAGCTCACCCGCAAACAGAATATTTTCCAGCATACCGCCGGGTATTGCATTGCTTGCGGCAAGAATACATAAGGCAATCGGCAAGTCGAACAGCGAACCCTCTTTCCGCAAATCCGCAGGTGCAAGGTTGATAATCGTAGAACCCGGCGGATAACGGAAACCACAGGCTGTAATGGCACTGCGGACACGTTCCCGGCTTTCCTTGATCGCAGCATCCGGCAGACCGACAACCATCGTTGTCCCGCCTTCTGTCTCGTTATTCTGACAATGCGCTTCGATATCCACGCGGAGTGCTTCCACCCCGGCTATCGCAGCTGAACAGGTCTTGGCAATCATAATGTAAATATGCTCTCTTTATAAACGGATAACGGTGTGATAATAATTTACTATCACACCGTCTTGATTCAATTCAGGAAATTATTCCCATTCAATTGTTCCGGGGGGCTTCGGTGTCACGTCATACACAACACGGTTCACACCCTGAACTTCGTTGATGATTCGTTCCGTCATCTTGTCGATCAGTTCCCACGGAAGACGGACAACCTGTGCTGTCACAGCGTCGACAGAGTTGATGGAGCGGATGGCAATCGCATGATCGTAAGTACGTTTGCCGTTCTTCATGCCGACAGAGCGGACAGGCAGGAATACAGCAAAGGTCTGCCAGGTCTTGTGATACCAGCCGGATGCAAGCAATTCTTCTGTAACAATGGCATCCGCTTCACGCAATTTGCGCAGAGTATCGCGTTCGATCGCACCCAGATGGCGCACGCCCAGAGACGGACCGGGAAACGGGTGACGATCGAGCAATTCAGAAGGCAGACCGAGAAGTTTACCGACTTTGCGGACTTCATCTTTGAACAGACGTTCCACCGGTTCCACCAGTTTGAATTTCATATCTTCCGGCAAACCGCCGACGTTGTGGTGACTCTTGATCACGCCGTCTTTGCTGCCGTCGAAAGAAATACTTTCGAGGATGTCAGGATAAATCGTGCCCTGCCCGAGGAACGGCGCATCGACTTCAGCCGCAGCTTCTGCAAAGACTTCAATAAATTCCTTACCGATGATCTTGCGTTTTGTTTCGGGATCGGAAACGCCCTGGAGTTTATCCAGGAAGCGGTCGGATGCATCCACATATTTCAGGTTCATGTCAAAGTTGCGTGCGAAGATTTCCTGAACCATTTCTGCTTCATTCTTACGGAGCAGACCGTGGTTGACAAATACGCATGTGAGCTGTTTGCCCACAGCTTTGTGAATCAAAGCAGCAACAACAGAAGAGTCAACACCGCCGGAGAGACCGAGAACGACTTTCTTATCTCCGACCTGTGCACGGATATCAGCAACGGCTTCATCAATAAAGTTTTCCAGTTTCCAGGAACCTTTGCAACCGCATTTTTCTTTGCAGAATGCAACGGCTTCTTCATTATTGCCATTGTACTGGTAAACAGGCAGACCGAGTGCATTGAAACGAGCCTGAGCTTCTTTCTTTGCATCTGTATCAGCATCACCGCAGTAAATCAGGCCGACAGGTTTTTCCTGCATCAGGCGGGCATCCGGGGTGGTGTATGGCATTACCATAGTGTAGATGTTGCAGTCACGGATCGCACGGGCAACCTGCTGCACAGAACTGCAGCCCAAGTTGATCAGTACGACTGTTTCGGGTGTGTTTTTCATATAGGTAACTCCTTCTGTAAGGTGAATCAATAAGGTAATATCGCCGCAAGCAAAACCAGTGTTTCATCGCCGTGACAGGCAACCGAATGGCTGTCACCGTGACGGGTGATGATGGAATCGCCGGGTTCAAGAATTGCTTCCACACCGTTATCGGTCACTTTCGCCTGTCCCTGCAGAACAAGGAAAATCTCTTCTTCGTTTTCATGTGTATGAGTTCCGATGGAAACACCGGGTTCAAGAATCAGTTTGGAAAACAGACGGGTGGGGGATTTCATTTCTGTGCCGCGTTCCCAGACCCGTTCAAATTTCACGGTCCCGGTGCCGCCGCGCATTTCGGTACGTTCTTCCTTCTGGAATGCATCTTTCCGTTTGATCATGCGCTCATGTCTCCTTATACATTATAACACAGTAAAAATTCTCATTCTTTAAAATACTCTCAAAACGCAAAAAAGTCAAATGATTTCTTTATTTTTCTTTGCGCTTTTTTTCGGATTTTTTCCGACTTCCCTGCCATCCGGATTCCATAAAACCGCATCAAACCTTGTAATTCTAACTTTCAATGTTAGATTTGCAAGGGTACACACCATAAAAAACTTTGTAATTCTAACTTTCAATGTTAGATTTGCAAGAAATTTTATACCTTTTTATTGATTTTTCCTTGCAATTCTAATTTTCAATGTTATATTTACAAGAAAAAGCAAGAGGTGATATTATGATTACAAGACACATGAGTGAACTCGCGCTGCAGGCGGCAGCACAATATCCGGTTGTCGCAATTACCGGTCCGAGACAATCCGGAAAAACGACATTATGCCGCGAACTGTTCTCTGATTACATCTATGTCAACCTTGAAAAACCGGATACCCGGCAATTTGCATTGGAAGACCCCAATGGTTTTCTGGCACAATTCAACAAGCCGGTGATTCTGGATGAAGTTCAGCGCGTTCCCGAACTGTTCAGTTATATCATGCCTCTGGTGGATGAACACAGAAAGATGGGTGAATTCATTCTCTCCGGTTCGCAGAATTTCCATTTGCAGGAAGCAATCAGCCAATCCCTTGCCGGGCGTTGTGCAACCTTGAAATTGCTGCCGCTTTCCAATCGTGAAATCAACAATCAGCAGAATCATGATATTTTCAACCTGAATAAAGAACCGCTGCTTGGTGAACATGGTTCCACTTCCGCTTTTGAAAGGATATTCAAAGGCGGGTATCCGCCCGTGTACGACCGGAATATCAAACCGACAGACTGGTATGCACAATATACACAGAGTTATCTGGAACGGGATATCCGCAGTCTTGTCAACGTAGGCGACCTTGAAACGTTTGAGCGTTTTCTGCGTTTGACAGCCGGAAGAAGCGGGCAGATCCTCAATATGGATTCATTGGCATCAGATACCGGTGTTTCACCTGTCACGGTCAAACGCTGGATTTCATTACTGGCGGCAAGCTACATTGTATATCTCCTGAAGCCCCACTCAAAAAATTTCAACAAACGTCTGATCAAAACGCCGAAGCTGTATTTTTATGATACCGGACTGCTTTGTTATCTGCTGAATATCCGTTCAGCCGGAGATTTGGAAATTCACAGTCAGCGTGGCGCAATTTTTGAAACGTTTGTCATTTCGGAATTGGTAAAGTCCAGCTACAACACCGGAACGGAACCGCCGCTTTATTTCTGGCGCGATTCTCAAGGACATGAAGTTGATTTGCTCATCGAGAACGGCGAAAAACTTTTTCCGATTGAAATCAAATCCGGGCAGACCGTAGCAAGCAGTATGTTTTCCGGTTTAAGTTACTGGCAGGAACTTTCACAATGCAATGGAGGCATGTTGATATACGGCGGGGCGGAATCTTACACCCGCAATGGCATGCAAGTCCGTTCCTGGGAAGAATTGTAACATCAACAAATCATCGTTTGCGGCACATCGGCGGCAAGGATGCGGGGATCGGAGAAATTCAGGATGCGGAGTGCCGGATTGCCCGCTTTCAATAACAAAGCACCGGTAATCATGTTCTCCGTTTCCACGGTGTACGGAACCTGAATCAGAAGAATCTCCGACTTTTTCACAACGTATTCCAACGGCAGAAAGGTTTCCGTGCGGATGGTGGAAAAATCACAGCCGCCCATGCCGTTGCCCCAGACTTCACGGAGCGCATCGCATAAATCTTCGGAATCGTCGGCAAAGCGCGGCGGATCACATAACAGAAATGTCACGTTATAGTGTTCCGCAAGATAATCACGCAATGCCGTGCCGAATTTGCCCATGCCAATCAAACCGACTGTCATGCCGGAATGAATGTTTTGTGCAAGCAATTCGCAAGTTTCCGCATCAAGACTCATAACGTCACACCCAGCAATTTTTCGGCATTGCGATAGAAAATCATTTCCAGCATATCGTCCGGCAAGCCCAGAGATTCGACTTCCGCAACAGCCCGTTTGTGATCGGCGGCAGGATAATCACTGGCGAACAAAACTTTATCCGCACCGTGCTGCAAAACCATATTCCGGACCTGTTCGACACCTGCGTGTGCAATGGTGCTGGAAATATCAAGATACAGATCCCGTCCGATCAAACATTTCTGTGCCCGATCCCACACCTGATATCCGCCCATGTGTGCAGCAATAACCTTGAGTCCGGGCAATTGATCCAGCACACGCGCCAACCGTTCCGGCGCAGAAAATTCCGTATTCGGATCGCCCATGTGGAACAGCATGATCATGGAATCACCGATTTCTTCATAGACCCGGAGCATACGCGGATCATCAATGTTGAACTGTTGAAAATCCGGGTGAAATTTGATCCCTTTCAAGCCCAGTTCTTTCATCCGGCGGATTTCGCCGCTGATATCAGAATAATCCGGGTGCAGAGAACCGAATCCGGTAAACTGTTCCGGGAATTCCCGCTGCAAAGAACTGATATAATCATTGATCACGGGAACCTGTGCGGGCTTTGTGGCACAGGAGAAAATCACGGTGCGGGTCACGTTTGCCTCTCTCATACTGCGCATCAAATCATCCTGTTCACCGGTCCCCGCCCAGCGGAAGCCGTAATAACTTTCCAATTGATGAATGACTTTTTCCGCCACACCGGCGGGGAAGATATGAGAATGGACATCAAAATATTTCATAACAAAATCCGTAATAAGTTAAAATTTGTAATCCTTTAATATACCACAGAACAGGAAAAATACAAGAACTTGAAATCTCCCGTTGGAGTGATATAGTATAAAAAAATGATGAAACACAAGGCTGAAAGAATATGAATACAGTTTTTCGCAATAACGGCGTAACCGGACATCGGGGCAATCCCGAAAAAGCGCCCGAAAATACAATGGAAGGCTTCCGCAGTGCCATTGCGGACGGCGTCGATTTCCTCGAAACCGATATCCACATGACAAAGGACGGCAAACTGGTATTGTGTCACGATCCCAACACAAAGCGCACCTGCGGCACGGACCTGACCATTGCCGAAAGCACGTTGGCAGAATTGAAACAGCTGGATGCGTCGTACGGTTATAATCAAAGCCATGAAACGCCCTATGGATGCACACGGATCCCGGAACTTTGTGAACTGTTGGAAGAAGTAAAAAAGCACAGCGACCTGCGCCTTTCCCTTCAGCCGAAATGCGATCACGTCCGCGAAATTTGTGACGAAGTCATCAAGTACGGCATGAAAAAACAGATTGCGTTCAATGACTCAACGTTCCGTTATCTGGTGGAAGCCAAAACCAGAATTCCGGAAGCCGTTATTTTTTACGATCATTATGAGCCCGAGATGGAATCCCTCATCGCTGATGCACTGAAATATGGATTTTATGGCATTGTCATACATCATCATGCTTTGACGCCGGAACGGGTAAAAATGATTCAGGCGGCGGGCTTGGAAGCGGGCGTTTGGACGGTTGATGAGAAAGAAGAAATTCAACGTTTTCTTGATATGGGCGTGACACGTTTCTATTCCGACCGCATTTCAAACGTTTTCAGATTAAAAGGAATCCAATAAATAAAAAAAGAATGCGGGGAAAACACTTTTGAGACAAAGCGTTTTCCACGCATCTTTTTATTCTAATATCTTATTACAACGGCTTGGCGGCGGCAAGCGCATCGCCCAGACTGCCGAATGTGGAGGGATCCGGTTTCGGTGCCGGTTCGGATTCGATCACCCGGTTCTGTGCAGCAAAGATTTTCTGCAAACCGGAAGATGCCAAAGCAAGCAATTTATCCAAATCTTCACGGGAGAACGGCTGTTCTTCCGCAGTACCCTGAATTTCCACAAATTTACCGGATTCGGTCATAATCACATTAAAGTCGACTTCCGCCGCAGAATCTTCTTCGTAACAGAGGTCGAGCAGATGATTGCCGTTGAGGATACCCACGCTGACGGCGGCTACATTTTCCCGCATAGGATTCCGTGCGAGAACTTTTTTTGCGACCAGACGGCGGAATGCCAGCTGCAATGCAGCACCGGCACCGCAAATGGAAGCACAACGTGTGCCGCCATCGGCATCGATCACATCGCAATCAATATAAACGGTATTGGATCCGAGCAGTTCCAAATCGATCACGGAACGGAAACTGCGGCCGATAAGTCGCTGAATTTCCTGTGTTCTGCCGCTCTGTTTGCCTTTGGAGGCTTCTCTCTGGGAACGGGAGTGAGTGGATGCGGGAAGGAGTCCGTATTCCGAAGTAACCCAACCGCCGGAGATACCCTGCTGACGCATCCAGGAGGGGACGCCGCTTTCAAAAGAAACGGAGCAAATCACCCGTGTACCGCCTGCTTCAACAAGAACCGATGCGATAGGATGAGAAAGAAAATCGGGTGTGATTTTGAATTTACGGAGTTGATCGGCATTTCTGCCATCGGAACGTTTTACATTACTCATACGTGGGGACCTCATTACTGAATTCATTAAAAAAACGCCGGATGACAGAGCATCTGCGGCGCCTGGCTGTTCTGCTTAGGGCTGCTTTGTTCCCAACCTGACCCGGTTCACAGAAAAACCAACGCACAGAGTCCGGCATCCGGCGAAAAATACCATACGTTTTCTGAAACTCTTATACTTTACACCCTGAAACGAAAAATTCAAGGCAAAAAGTCAATTCTTCTCGTAATTTTTTTCTTTCGACGATCCGATCGATCATTCCCTTGCGTAAAAGGAACTCCGCTGTCTGGAATCCTTCCGGCAATTGTGCCTGGGTCGTATCCTTGATCACGCGGGGGCCGGCAAACCCGATCAATGCACCCGGTTCCGCAAGAGTCAAATCGCCCAAAGAGGCAAAACTGGCTGTTACACCGGCAGTGGTCGGATGCGTCATAATGACGATATAGGGCAGACCGGCTTCTTTGTGACGGTCAAGAGCACCGCTGGTTTTTGCCATCTGCATAAGACTGATCATACCTTCATACATACGTGCACCACCGCTGGCTGTAACGATTACGAGCGGCAGTTTGTGCGCGGTTGCATATTCGATAAGGCGTGTCACTTTTTCGCCGACAACAGCCCCCATACTTGCGCCGAGGAACCGGAAATCCATTACGCCGAGGGCATAGGGGATTTTTTCCAGCGTTGCTTCCCCGCACACAATGGCATCCACCAGACCGGTTTTCTTTTTATTGGATACAAGTTTTTCGGTATAGGAAGCGACACCTTCAAATTTCAGCGTATCGACCGATTCCAGATTTGCATCAATTTCCCGGAAAGAACCTTCATCGGTCAGTAATTCAATACGGCGATGTGCGGGAAGCGGATAATGGAAACCGCATTTCGGGCAGATATTCCAATCATCTTCTTTCTGTTTTGTAAAAATGGTTTCTTCACAATTCTTGCACTTTTCCCACAAACCTTCCGGAATTTCTTTCTTGCGCGGGAGTTCCATCCCTGCCTGCTCCTGCAAAGCATCGTTATCCGACATCTTCGGATTCTTGCTGAAAAACATTGCCATATTTTAATTCCTTTGTCTTCTCGCTACTGTAAAAACATATACTTCCGCCGCCCCGGCTTTTTTAATAGTCCGTGCGGCTGCCGACAACGTAGCGCCTGTCGTCATTACATCGTCTACTAATAATATAGCACGCCTTTTTAAAATAGTCGAATCAAAAACTGAAAAAGCTCCAGATAAATTTGAATTTCTTTCATTCCGGTCCAATTTTGCCTGCTGTTTTGTGTATTTTTGGCGCCGCAGCGCATGACATAACGGGATTCCGGTGCCTTCGCTCAACACTTTTGCATAAATCTCCGCCTGATTGAATCCGCGCGTCAGATAACGGGTCCAATGCAATGGAACCGGCACAATGCAATCCACCTGCGGCATCCGGTCCGCAATCGCCATCAAACATAACTTTCCGACAACGACACCGATATCCGCCTGTTTCTGATATTTACACCGGTGAAGAAGTTCCTTGATCAACCCATCCATGCGGAAGGCAGAAACAGCACCTTTCCACGGACGTTTGCCATTGACCAGACAGGATTCGCAGACATCCAAAAAGCCATGAAGTTCCCCACCGCACAACGGACAGAACGGCGGTCGGAGAAATTGCAATTCCTGAAAACACCGTGCGCACAGCATATTGGGCGAACCATCGAAAGGCTCGCCGCCGCAAACCGGACATTCCAGGGGTAAAAAAATCCGGAGAAGATCTGTCATCTTTCCGGATTTGTTTTTAATTAGTGCCTTGAGAGGCATACGACTTAACCTTACTTGATTCCGTACGCAGCTTCTGCATCATACTTAAATTGAGAGCCGAGAGAAATCAACGTTTTGGTGTGAGTGATGCCCTTGATCTGCGAACACATTTTATCCGCAATGATCATAGACAGCTGCTGATTGGATTCCACACGTGCAATTGCGGCAAGATCATATTCGCCAACGACGGAGTGAACTTCCACGATACCGTCAACTGCCAGAATTTCATCCATGACGTTCTGGAGCAAAGCGCGCTCCACATTTACCAGAATCATTGCTGTGATCATGCTAAATACCTTTCATTTGCTGAGGTGTTGTTTTTCTCCGGGCTTCTCCTTTACGGGGAAGTGATCCGGCCTTCTATTGGCTAACATAATCCGCCAACGGAACATGTCAAGCTGAAAATCACAAAAAAATCTGTTTTTTTTCATTTTTTTTCACATTTCTTCTGATTTTACTCACATTTTACCTCATACTTTTTAAAAAATCATCATTTTTAAAAAGACCTTTTCATTTCCGCATTCTTTGCAAACATTCAAAATTTCTTATTTTTTATACTTGCATATTTTCATTCAGAGTGTATCTTATTAAGATAATACTTTTTTATTTAACAATAACAGGAGCTTACTATGAGCAAAAATTACAAAATCGCTGTCCTCCCCGGTGATGGAACAGGTCCCGAAGTCGTCGCCGAAGGTATCAAAGTCTTGAACGCCGCTGCCGCTAAATTCGGCTTCACTCTCGATTACAATACCTATAACTGGGGTGGTGAACACTACCTCGCTACCGGTGAAATCCTTCCCGAAGATGCTTGCGATCAACTCCGTAAATACGATGCCGTCTTCCTGGGCGCAATCGGCAGCCCGAAAGTCAAACCCGGTATCCTCGAAAAAGGTATCCTCCTCAAACTGCGTTTCGAACTCGACCAGTACATCAACCTCCGCCCTGTGAAACTCCTCCCCGGCGTGGAAACTCCCCTCGCAAACAAAACTCCTGCTGATATCGACTACGTCGTTGTCCGCGAAAATACCGGTGACGTTTACACAGGTATGGGCGGTTCCGCTGCAACCGGCACTCCCAACGAAGTCGCCGTTCAGGAAATGGTTTACACACGCGCTCAGGCTGACCGCTGCTTGAAATATGCTTTTGAACTGGCTGCAAAACGTCATACAAAAGAAAATCCCTGGAAAGGTCTCTCCAAAGAAGATATCGAAGCCGGTTACACATCCCAGCTGACTCTCTGCGGTAAAACAAACGTTCTGACCTACGTCTGCGGTATGTGGGAACGCGCCATGAACGAAATGGCGAAACAGTATCCCACCGTCAAATGCGCTTACTGCCATGTCGACGCAACTTGTATGTGGATGGTGAAAAACCCCGAATGGTTCGACGTCATCGTCACAACCAACATGTTCGGCGATATCATCACAGACCTCGCAGCTATGACAGCTGGCGGTATGGGTATTTCCGCAGGCGGTAACCTGAATCCGGGCGGCGTCAGCATGTTCGAACCCATCGGCGGTTCTGCTCCGAAATATACCGGTCTCGGCGTGATCAACCCCTGCGCTGCTATCCTGGCAGCCGCAATGATGTTGGATTACCTCGGTGAAACAGAAGCTGCTGCTGCAATCGAAAAGAGCGTGGCTTACTGCACAGGCAACAAGCTCAAATCTCTCTCCGCCGGTAAGATGGGTTACTCCACTTCTGAAGTCGGCGATCTGATCGCTGCCAATCTCTGAGTAAATTCCGATTATGGCTGATCCGGTTAAATTACAGCGTCTCCTCAAGATCAAATTCAAAAATCTGAATTTGCTTCTTGAGGCGCTGACACACAAATCTTTTGCCGCTGAACATCAGGTCCCTTACGATAATCAGCGGCTTGAGCTCCTGGGCGATGCCGTCGTGCAGATCATTCTCACCAGATACCTTTATGACCGTTATACGGAACTCCATGAAGGCAATCTGACGAAGATCCGTTCCGCGCTCGCCAATCAGGATACCCTTGCTGTCTTTGCAAGAAAGATCAATCTCGGCAGTTATCTGCTGCTCGGCAAAGGCGAAATCGAACTCAACGGGCAGGATCGGGATTCCACGCTGTCCGATGCGTTCGAAGCATTGACCGGAGCCATTTATCTGGATAAAGGACTGGAGACTGCAACAGAATTCTTCCTGAAAATCATGGAAGAAGAATATGCCGACCCCAGTCTTCTTCTGCAAACGCTCAACCCCAAAGGTGCGTTGCAGGAATATACACAAAGCATCGGTGCCGGTGTTCCTCAATACAGAATTGTTTCTGTCACCGGCCCGGATCACGAACCGATCCACACAGTCGAAGTTCTGGTCCGCCAGAAAGTCATCTGCCAGGCATCTGCACCCGGCAGAAAACAGGCGGAATGTCAGGCTGCAAAAGAAGCATTGCAAATCCTGCACAAAGAGGATAAAGCTGATGAATGACTTTTATGATTTGACTCTGCCCCGGGAAATACGTTTCCGTACCGATGCAGCAAAAGAATTGCCCGCCCTGCTCCCCTGTGATGCAAAAAATATTCTCTTCATTGCCGGTAATCATGCACTGAAATCCGGTGATGCCGCAGAAATCACAGCCATTCTTGAACAGGCAGGTAAAAAAGTCACTCTCATTTCCGGCGTCCCTCCCGAACCCGCACCTGCAGAAGTCGATAAACTCATCAAAGCCGGAAGAGATGCCCAGGCGGATGCCGTTGTTGCTCTCGGCGGCGGAAGCGTGATCGATGCCGCAAAAGCTGCTGCCGCTCTCATCCCTGCAGAGGGATGGTGTCAGGAATATTTCTCCGGCGCAAAGAAGATCACCGCAAAAGGTTTGTTCTTCGCCGCCCTCCCTGCCAGCGCAGGGACCGGCGCGGAAATGACATCCAACTCCGTCCTCACGGATCCGGAAACGATGATCAAACAATCTCTGCGTTCTCCTTTCATGGTTGCAGATGCCGCACTGGTCGATCCCGCTTATACATGCAGTGCATCCCCGCACCTGACCGCATGCTGCGGGCTGGATGCCTTTGTTCAAGCGGCAGAAGCATACACCTCAACACGGGCGAACAGCTTCACGTCTTCTCTTGCACTCACCGCATTGAAAAAGATTGCACACGCATTGCCTTTGGCATACAAAGACGGTACGGATATGGCTGCACGCACCGAACAGGCGGAAGGCTCCATGTTGACCGGTATCGCGTTCGCGCAATGCGGACTCGGTGCCATTCACGGTTTGGCGCACCCCTGCGGTTCTCTGCTTTCCATTCCCCACGGTGCCGCTTGTGCCATTCTTATGACACCCGTTTTCCGGTTCAATGCAGAGACCTGCCCGGAACCGTATGCGGAAATGGCGCGCGCTCTTTCCCTGGGCGATACGGCGGAAGATTTTGTTTCATTCGCCGCTAATCTTGCAAAAGAACTGGGCATTCCCGCAAGCATGAAACAATATGGCTTGAAGGAAGAACATTTCGATTTCATCGTGAAAAACTGCAGAAGCGGAAGCATGAAATCCAATCCCCGGCTCATGTCTGACGATGACGTCCGGCAAATCCTTACCGGCATGATGGCGTGAGATGATTGACATTCTACTTTCCACTTACAATGGAAGTCGTTTTATTGAAGATTTCATTCAATCTCTGGCACAGCAAACGTTCCGGGATTTCCGCATTATCTGGCGCGATGATATGTCATCCGACAACACCGCAGAACTCCTCATCAATGCCTGTCAACGCTGCAATATCTCCCTTACCGTAATCGAATCCGGAAAAAATCTCGGCGTTGTCCGCTCATTCAGTGCCCTGCTGGATCATGTACAGAGTGACTATGCCTGTTTTGCCGATCAGGATGATGTATGGATGGCAAACAAGCTGGAACGGATGTTGTCCGTTCTGAAGCAATTGGAAGTGCAGCGCGGGAAAGATACACCGCTGCTTCTTCATTCCGATTTGATGGTTTGCGATGCTGAATTGAATGTCATTGCACCCTCGTTCTGGAAATATCAAAACATTTCTCCGGAACGAAATCATTTACGCGACTTTCTTGTGCAGAACTCCGTAACCGGCTGTGCTACCATGTTCAACCGGAAAATGGCAGAAATCACCCGGGATATTCCGGAGCAGGCAATTTGTCATGACTGGTTCATGGCTTTGGCGGCGTCGATTACGGACAGTGCATATTTTCTCCCCGAAGCATTGATCCAATACCGTCAGCACGGGAAAAATTGTATTGCGGCGAAGAAATACGGTATCCGGAATTGGATGCAAAATCTTTTCTCCGGCCGTTCCGCACTGCGTAAACGGATTCAAGCGACACAACTTCAAGCGGCTGCATTTGCAGAAAAGTATCAGGGGATTCTGACGGAGGAACAATACGTTCTGGCAAAACAATGGGGGTCTCTTTCCGAACTGCCTTATGCCGCTCGGCTCCGTTTTGTCCGCAAAAACACACTGCGTAAAAACTCATTTTTGCGCAATCTTGGATTTTACTGGTCGGTTTGACAACATTTTTTCATTTTTTTGTACTCCGAACTTGTAAAATCAGAAAATACATCTATAATACTGTAATACTCAAAACTTATCAGGAAGGAACGTTACTATGAATACTCAATGGGAAACCGGATTGATCGGTATCGCTGTCATCGTTATTTCATATCTCATCGGCTCAATCCCCTTTGGCTTGCTGATCGGGAAAATGAAAGGGATTGATGTCCGTAAAGAAGGCAGCGGCAATATCGGCGCAACCAATGTCACACGCGTCGTCGGCAAAGGCTGGGGCAAATTGTGCTTTGTCCTCGACTTCCTCAAAGGCGCATTGCCGGTGCTGGTTGTTTCCTATCTGACACCGAAAGAACTGTTCCCCTTCCTCACCAATCTGCTTCCCGCCGCATGTCAGCAGTACATGAATCAGCTCCCTGACCCGCTGGCAGTTCTGCCCTCTCTCGCCGCATTCGCTACCGTATCCGGTCATATCTGGCCGATTTATCTCAAGTTCAAAGGCGGCAAAGGCGTCTCAACAGCAGCCGGTGCAATTCTGGCATTGAGTCCGCTGGCACTGATCGGCGCAGCATTGGTCTGGGTGATTACATTCTTCACCTCCAGATATGTTTCTCTTGCCAGTATTCTTGCTGCCGGATCCATGCCGATTTTCCTGATCGTTCTCTCTCTCTGCAAAGTCAGCAAGGCATCCATTCCGGAAATCATTCTGTTCATTCTGCTTGCTATCCTCACAGTTCTGAAACATTCTTCCAATATCAAACGGCTCAGAGAAGGCACAGAAAACCGCTTCGATAAAAAGAGCAAATAATCATGAGCCGGGGGAATATGAAAATCGCGGTCCTCGGCGATGGTTCCTGGGGGACCGCATTGGCGTTGAATCTCTTCCGGAATGGACACCAGGTCACGCTCTGGGGACGTTCACCGGAACACATGGAAGCCATTCATCGGGACGGCGAAAACAAACGGTTCCTCCCCGGAGTCCCTGTCCCGCAGGAAATTTGTACAACGTCCAATATTGCTCAGGCAGTCAACGGATGCGAAATGCTCGTCATCGGTACACCGTCCCAATACATGCGCGGCACGTTGGAAAAATTAAAGCCATACATTGATAACGAAAATCAGATCATTGTCAATATTGCAAAAGGCATCGAAACAGGCTCTCTGCTCCGCATGAGTGAATTATGCCGCGAAATTCTGGGCGATGTCCGTTATACCGTTCTCTCCGGCCCCAGCCATGCAGAAGAAGTTTCCCGTGGCGTTCCGACTCTCGTTGTTGCTGCATCCGACAGCATGAAAGATGCAAAGAAAGTACAGAAAGCTTTCCTCAACGAACGGTTCCGCGTCTATACCAGTAAGGACGTCATCGGCGTGGAATTGGGCGGCGCATTGAAAAACGTATTTGCCATCGCCGCCGGAATCATTGACGGCATCGGGTTGGGCGATAATTCAAAAGCTGCCCTTATGACTCGCGGATGTGCAGAACTCTCCCGGCTCGGTGTGAAACTCGGCGGACAACGCCGCACATTCAGCGGTCTGGGGGGAATCGGCGACTTGATTGTGACCTGCATGAGCCGTCACAGCCGTAACCGTCATGTTGGCGAAGAATTAGGCAAAGGCAGAAAATTGCCGGAGATCATAGAATCCATGAACAACATGGTTGCGGAAGGTGTCAAGACCTGTGAGTCTGCGAAAATGCTGGCGGAGAAAGCGGAAGTGGAAACGCCATTGGTCAATGGTGTATACGATGTACTTTTCCGGGAACGCTCCCCGCAGGAAATCATTTACGAACTCATGACCCGCAAAGCCAAAGCGGAATTGTAATTCGGTCAAAAAATATTTGATAAAATAAATGGCAGAGGAATGACATGAAATCAACGGAAAAATCCCCCGTATTCCCCATTGATATGCGAATCGCCCAATTTTATATGGCAAGACATAAAGTCTCCATCGAATGGGCGGAAAAATTTATCGACTACGCAGCCGAACTGGGCTTTAATTATATCAACGTCTGCCTCTATGGCTGCATCCGCACCGATGTATTCCATCACCTGCCGGAAAACCGGACTTACTCCAAAGATGAAATCAGACGCATGGTCAAATATGCCGCTGACCGCGGAATTGAAATCATCCCGAACTACGAACTTTTCAGCCATGCAGAAGCGTTCCTGGAATGTCCGGAATTTGAACATCTCTGCGAACTCCGCAACGGAACAAAAGGCAGATTCGCCAATCTGAAAGAATCGTTCTGCCCTTCCGTGGAAGAAACGTTTGAATTTATCGAAGCCTACCTGCGCGAAACAACGGAACTCTTCCCCGGCAAATACATCAATGCCGGATTGGATGAAAACTTTGATATCGCACTCTGTCCGGAATGTGCAGCATGGGCGGAACGGGAAGGCCGTGCAGCGATTCATGAATATCATATCAAACGCATTCATGACATCATTGTAAACAAACTCGGCAAAGAAATGATGATGTGGGATGACTCTCTGGAATCTTATCCGGAAGCATTCGAGAATTTTCCCCGCGATATCATCATGCTTTCCTGGTGGTATGGCAGAGAAATTCCGGAACACGCTCATACCGGCGGCCCCAAAATGGATTATTTTGATTTCCACGAAAAACACGGATTCCGCTATGTCGGCGTACCCGCAACGTATTTCTTCCAGAATATCGAAGCATTCACGGAATATGCAAAAAAATACAAGCCCATGGGTATGCTCCTCAGCAACTGGGGTAAGATGACCCGGTACAATGCGTTCCCCATGATGGCTTATGCGTCTCTGCTCTGGCGTAACGGCATGGATTCCGATGATGCCCAGCTACAAGTCGTCCGCGATTATCTCAACACAGAAAATGAAGTAGAACAGGAACTCATGCGGCATCATTTGAGAGAAGGTGAAATCCTTGGCATTCCCGCATCGCCCGCCGCTTATGCCCAGAATCAACTCAATTATTTTGATTACAGCAAATATCAAATCACCCGGGCCTTTGCGCCGCTGATCCGGAAAGAACTGGAACAGCCGAAAAATCATCGGACCGCCTGTTATCTTTACGAATTGAATTTCAAGATCCGTTGCGAACTCTGGTATTATGAACTCAGAAAAATCATCAGCAAATGGAGCAATCCGAAAGCAGAATTCAATGACTGGTCCCGTTTGGATGAGCTCAAAAATGTGATGAGTGCTGCAAACGAAGAATTGAAAGTCTGGTACAAAAACGAATATTGCTGCGAAATCCCGGATGACTTCACCATTGATTCCACAATAAAAACGCTGGATAATATTTTAAACGGTTCCACCAAACGTCCGGCGGCCCGTCTGAAGATCACCTATCCCTTCCGTCAGGGCTTAGGCGCAATGGAATATTTTGTCCGTGGCGAAAATTCCGAATGGATATCGGCAGGCAAAAGCGTCGGGCATTCCATTTACGGATTCTACGATGATTGTACCGAAGCAAGCGCCTATCTTCTGTTGAATGAAGCGGTGACCAATCCTGCAGAAGTCAAAATACTGTATACCGAATGTACCCGCGGTATCTGCAGTTATATCATGTATGAAGATGCCACCGGCGATTACATTCCGGACGCAATTGCAGAAATTGACGGAACCGTGATCGAACCGGAAAACATGTTGACGGAAGGACGTTATCACACTCAATTCGGCGACGGCGAACGTTTGACAATTGTAAAACTGAACAAGCCCCGGATTGTAGAAAACAACATGCTTGTACTGAAATTGAAAAAACGCGATTGATACGGCATTCTATTTTTATTACATATACACAAACATTTTTTCCTTTTTTTTCGTTTTTTTCTTTGAAATGTGGAAAAATGCGTGTATATGTATTCTAAAACCGATATGGAGTTTGAATTATGATTACTTGCAAACAGAAAAAATTTACTTTGATCGAAATTCTGGCAGCGGTCGCCATCCTGGCAATTCTTGCCGGTATCACCACCGGAATCATCGGATATGTCCGTGCAAAAACAAACGAAGCACGTACCCTTGCAACCATTGAAATTATCAAGGTCGCACTGGAACAATATAAGGAAAAGTACGGTTATTATCTCCCGATCAGCAAGGGAAACTATGTTAAATTCCGTACAGATGCAGTTACCAATGTTGCAAATGCAACGAAAGATAATTTCAATCAGTTCGTGGATTACAATTCCTTTATCAAACAGGGAACAGCTGTCGGTAATGCCTATGAAATTCATGACGGATACGGCAAAGATTCCTATATCTGGTATTGCTATCCCGGCAAAGTCAATAAAGGCAGTTACGACCTCGGTTCATTGGGCGCAGATAAGAAATCCGGCGACGGTGGAGCTGCCACTCCCGATGCTGCTTCTTTCGGTGCGGGCGACGACATCACAAATTGTAAACAGTAAGTCATTTAAGGAAAGGACGTGTTAATATGAAAAAACAACATTTCTCATTGGTGGAACTCCTCACCGTTATCGCCGTTATCGCCATTCTGGCAGGTATCCTGATTCCCACCGTCGGTGCAGTCAAAGAATCCGGCAGAGCAACACAGGCATTGACCGAAGCAAAAGGCATTCATCTGGCAATCAAGAGTTTCCAGAACGATCATAAATATCTGCCGTCAAAAGATGCTTCTGATGGATCCTCAAACGATATTGTTTATTGGGGTTCCTCCGCAGCTGTAACACCTGCTGCCAATGCATCTGTTAAAATTGCAGAAAATGCAGCACTGGATGCAAGCTATCTGACACTCTTCGATACGATCTGCTATGTCGATCATACCGATATCACAAAGACTCCGGCATCCGGAAGTGATACAAAAAAATTCAACAAAAAAGCAAAAAAATATCTGGCTGCACCGAATTCTTATTTCGGCGCAAGCAATTCAACAACTGCCGGCTATCGTGACCCGTGGGGACGTCCCTACATCATTTATCTGGATACCAACTATGACGGTAAGATTGAAGGTATTGCTGCGAAATTCGGAGCAACCGGCGATCAGATCAATGATACCGTGGCAGTTATTTCTCTCGGCAAAACAACCGTTCCGAGTGGTGGCATTACAGTAAACTCCAACGATATTGAAGTAGACGATCTCTGCACCTCCTGGCAGTAATCGTTCTCTGACCAGAAACATTCAACACCCGATTTCCACATTCCGGAAACCGGGTGTTTTTTTGTGCCCGCATTTCCCAGTAAAAGAATCTCCCTGAACTGGAAAGATACCCTCTCCCATTGTCTATTAATTATAATTGATAAACGGTAGTGTCCCCGATCTCTTTTTCGTTAATTTTGATTGCTCCGACGATTGACTTTTCGTTTTTTGGCGCTACATTGTTCATAGCCTGTTTCCTTTCTTGATTGGTTGTTTTGTGGATATTATAATCAATCATGGAAACAGGCTTTTTTCAAGTCCTGTTTTTCAAAATGTGCGCAATTTTTCGGACGTTATCATAAAATCCTCAACTAGCAAATTTTTTATCACCCTGCAACCTTTTATTTGATAATAGCATTATAGACCTTGGCAAGCGTAACACCAACAGCGTTACCACAAAAAACAGTAAAACGTGAAAAACTGTGACAATCGCCAGGTCCAGAAATAAAGAAGATAAACAATAAGATAAAAAAGATTCTTTTATATTTCAAATTCACAGGCGCAAGCGGTTGGATATTTTTATCTCCCAATAGAAGAAACAGCAATAAAATATTACCTGTAAGCCATGACCAGGCCCAGCGGTTATAATCACATCCGATTAGGAGACAAAGGTTGGACAATGTCGTTAAAAAAAGAAAACTCAATTTCCACCGGAATAAACGATTCTGATTACTATTATATACAGCACGCCAAATATAAAGTACAATGCATACTGCTGCAGCAAAAAAAGGAATTGAAAAAAGGATTTTCATACAAACAACAGGAGTAAATCCCTTCGTCAAAGACCATTTTAAATATCCGTCATGAACACTTTCAAGATGAGGAGTCATAGTAAGCTCATCCGTAAGCAAACCTTCCATCGTATTTCTTTTTTGAATAAAAGTATCGACTGCTTTAAAATCCACTGCAGTCCGGCTCATATATAAATAGAGAGCCAATGAACATAACACAAAGAAACACAGCAATACGGGATACAACAAATCGACCTTTTTTTCGGCTTTGTAAACCGCAATTCCACACAAAATCGGTAAAAACATAAATATTGCCCCCTCATGCGTCAGTGTCATAATGATCATTATAAAAGGAACACAGAAACGCAGCCAATGCCTGTTCCAAACAACCAATGCACATAAAACAAACCAGTTAAGCAGAACAATATCCAAACGGAAAAAGTCATTTAACGGCATAAAAGTTGTTGGAAGCACCAACGCAAAAACGGCGACAGCATCCAACATTGCGACATTCAAACTTTGTTTTCTCATGCGCAAATACATAAGAAAATATGTGACATAAGGGATAAGACAAATGATAAACCAGACAAGAAAATATGCAGCTTTCGGCAAAATCTGAGTCAATTCACCAATTGTTGCTCCATAAAAAGCTCTTGGTATTAAACCGAAATGATAATTTAAGAAGTGATGAGCGGTCATATACGGCTGCACACCCGAACAAAAAAATGCGTCAGAAAAATAAACAACAAAATTTACGAAGATAAGACAAACAGCCAGCCAGCAAAACATCTTAAAGATTTTATTTTTTTCTGCATTATCATTTGAAACAAAAATTGAAAAAAAGTGATTATTCATTGTCTGTATCCTTTATTCACAAACGATATCAAGTAACAATATTTTTTAGAAAAGATAACATATAAAAAACTTAAATTATTCGTTTAAGATTTTTTACACAAATTAAACAACATTCTCAAACCGTAATTCCAATACGAAAACAATTTTCGATAATCAGTCATACATTCGATAAGACGTTTAATGAGGTAGCGGGGTCTCAATAAATAACGCAATAAAACACGTCTTCTGAAACTGGCGATTTTGTCTACCGACATAAAATCATTAATTCCATCAAAAGTTTTTTCAAAATAATCGCAACCTGCCACATTCAACAGCTCTCCTCTGGATGCTGCAATTTCATTGTACAATGCTGTGCCATAAAATGGTGTAACGATATGAAGTTCTAAAAAATCAGGCGCAAGTTTCCATATGCACCGTTCAGTTGCTTTCAAATGTTCTTTTGATTCCCATGGAAAACCTATCATAAAAAAACCAAACAATTTGATTCCAGCTTTATGAATAGCATTTGCGGTCTTTTGCATTTGTTCGACCGTAATTCTTTTCTTGATACGTTGCAACGTTTCTTCAGAACCCGATTCAAAACCAATCGCCAACAGCCAGCAGCCACACGCTTTCATACTTTGCAGTATTTCATCATCCAAAGTATCAACTCTGGAATTAGCGACCCAATGGATTTTATCTGCAAGCCCTTCCTGTTGAAGAAGACGGCAAATTTCAAGGGTGATTTTCCGGTTTATAGTGAAAGTATCTGCGCGGAAAAAGAAATTATAAATATGATATTTCTCAACACATTCTTTGATTTCAGCTACTATATTCTCGGGTGAACGGAAACGTACTTTTCGCCCCGTCATAACTGGAGTCAGACAAAAAGTACATTGAGAAGGACAACCTCGCGATGTAGATATTGTTGCTTGCATTTCGCCTGTATCGGGTCTCACATAAAGAGTATTGTTCATCAAATCACGGGCAGGAAATGGTAAACGATCAAGATTTTCTTCCAAATAATCAGATTGAGATTTCTTCCACTGCCCACTTTCCCGATAGTAAATTCTGGGAATTTCAACAGGATTACATCCATTCAAAATCTGATCAATAACACATTCAACTTCCTCACATATTAAAAAATCAACATTTGCAAGCAATTTATTTTTTAATAATTCAGAAGGGGGTGCAAAAAAAACTGCTCCTGTCATAACAACCAATAAATCGGAACGCAAGACTTTTAATTCAGCGATGATTTCCAAATCATCAAAAAGTGTCGCGTTAGTCGTAGCCAGAAGCACTGCATTCGGCATAAACATTTGAAAATCTGAATAAAGATCTTCTAATGTACAATTCTCAGTCTGATAGTCTTTTAAATGTACCTCCCAATGATGTTGACGCATTACCGCTGCGCAATATCCCAAATCATTGCATGCTCTTACTGACGTAGCAGTTGATTTTTCGATATTGGATTGACAACGTGCTTCGGAACGCTGAAATAGTTTTCCAGGGGGATAAAATAACATCAATTTTCCGGACATATCATACACCTATTTTTTTTGCATAAATAACAACTGTTACTGAAATCAACCAAAATATAACCCAAACAAAAAATTTTTTATCATGAAAAAGCAAGTAAGAAGGATCAGTATTTGTACGCTGATCAGAAAAGATTCTAGATGCATAATATAAAATTCCTCCTGCCACAGGAAAAACAGTCAAGCAATTCCACTTTGAATACATTTCCTTATAGTCTGGCAAGGTAATGATGTAGATAATATAAAGTGCAAATAATACTGCCGAAAAAGCTGAAAGCATGGCTAATATAAATTTTTCAGAATAAAAATCTGAATTTTTATTTTCTGAATTCCGCTTTCCTAAAGCTAGAATCAGTGTTAAAAGAATTGTCATAACAATCAACCATGAAGAAACCGAAATTTCAGTAACGGCTCCTCCTCCACATACACGACAAACAAAACCGGATGATATAAACAATATATCCCATGGAGGACAGTTGCGTATTTTAAGCAAATTATACACTAAATTCAATGCAATATATATCAGTAAAAAGAAATTAAACTCCGGAGAAAGAAAGTAAATCGAAAAAGATAACGTAAACAGGGACAGTAAACCTGTAGTCAAGAGTACAGTTACAGGATTCAACAAGCCGCTTGCAATAGGCCGTTTACTTTTATTTTTATCAAGAATATCCTCATCTTTGTCTAACGAATCATTGAGTGCATAAAAAAAAGAAGAACATATGCAAAAACAAAAAAAACCTTTACCGCACTGCAGTAAAACTTCGGGGGCAAAAATCTTTCCAGCAAAAAAAACAGGTATCAATAAAAAAAGATTTTTACTATATTGTGATATTCGAAGTTGAGCGAACCAAATCTTTCCCCAGTATATAATCCCATTCCAGCTTTTCATATATAGCTTCCTGTTTTATACAAAAAATTATAGTACTCAATTTCTAAAAAAACGTTGTCATACTTGGACAAAGATTAATATCCTGCTTTACGACACGCCTTACATCACTTTGAAGCGGGGAAGATCCTGAATGTCAACCATACCAGCAAAGGTACCGTCGGCATTGAGGACAACAATATCATCCACCGGTTTCTTTTCGACCAGTTTCAGGATCTCAACGGCAAGTGAATCCGCCTGAATGGAAACCGGATTCTTTGTCATGACATCCGCAATGGGTTTGGAAAGAACGGACAAATCATCGCTGACACAACGGCGGAAATCACCATCGGTGAAAATACCCATGATCTTATTGTCTGCACCCAGAATCGCGGCAGAACCGGTACGGGCTTTTGTCATCTTCAGCAACACATCTTTCACCGGAGTTGCGGGTTCGACAACAGCAGTACGTTCTGCCGGGCGGATCAGGTCTTTCACATGCATGGAAACCGCACGGCCGATAGCACCGGAGGGATGACGCATACCATAATCTTCTTTTGTGAAGTGACGTAGCTGGAGCAGAGTCATAGCCAACGCATCGCCCAACGCCAAGTGAGCGGTGGATGTGGTTGTCGGCGCAAGATTGAAGGGACATGCTTCTCTGGGAATGGATGCCACCACTGCAATTTCTGACATTTTAGCGAGTGTGGAGTCGGCAACACCGGTGAAACATGTCACCAGCACACCGAGACGTTTTGCAGGCAGCAGAATGGAATTGAGTTCCGCAGTTTCGCCGCTGTAACTGAGAGCCAGCAGCAGGTCATTTTCCTGCAGCATACCCAAATCGCCATGCATGGCTTCGACCGGGTGCATAAAGATGGAGGGAGAACCAGTAGATGCCAGAGAGGCAGAAATTTTTCTGCCGATATGACCGCTTTTGCCGACGCCGGCGACAACGATCTTACCGCCATTATTCAAAACCTGAATACATGCTTCCGTCAAACGGACGAAATCATCGCCGAGCTGTTCGGTGACCGCATTCAACCCTTCTGTTTCAATCCGCATGACTTCCCGTGCTTTTTCCAAAACCTGATTTGCCTGAAGCATATCTTCACCTCGTATTTAACAGTTAACTTTAATAATCCTATAAATATAGCGTTGTTTTGCTTTTTTTCAAGTCCGACGCTGAAATATTTCCCGTGTGATCGCCGTTACTTCCTGTAAAATCTCTTTTTTCCGTTCGGAACCATCGGGCAGAGCGGCGGCTTCCCGGATCAAACGGCTCCGGCGTTCCTGCATGGAACAACGGGTGATGACCTTCAAACAACTGCGGTAAACTTTTTCATAGAACTGCTGTTGTTTCGGATTCTGTTTAACGGTCTCTTCCGTATTTTCATTCTCTTCCCTGCCGGCAAGCATCGACGTCATTTCCGGATCATCAATGCCGGATTTTGTCAGCATCATCATGATTTGTGACGGTGCATCTTCCCATTCGCCGTTCATGCTGCACTGCACCAGAATTTCCAACGCCTGCCCTGCCGGAGAATGATCGAACATATCCGCCGAGAAATCATTCTGCGCACAACCGGCGTGATGTTCCGAATTCAAAAGCACATCCAGCAATTCCAGAAATGCTTTCTTCACACCCGGGTGACGTTCGGAATAGGGGATTTCCTGTACCACTTGGGGTTGCGGCATAGCATTTCCGTTTTCCTGATACGCAGATTCCGGAGCAGGAGCAAGTGCCGCATAACGGGCATTCCGTGCATCCCGGGCTTCGAGCGCCTGACGATGCCGTGAGACTTCCGCCAGAACCGATTCTTTACCGATAGCAAGCTGTTCCGCCAGCCAGGCGGCGTAAAGATCCAGCGTCATGGGATTGTCAATGAGATAAAGGAACTGGGCGATATGAGACGCAACCGCCGCTTTTCCGCCCGGATTCGACAAGTCATAGCCTTCCGAAACGGTACGCAATGCAAAAGAGAAAAAGTCTTCCGCCTGTTCCACGGTATTATACAAAACTTCGGCTCCGGATTTCTTCAACAATTCGTCGGCGTCCTTTGCCCCGGGGAATACAGCAACTTTCAACTGAAAACCTTTCGGCAGCAGAATCGTCGCATCCTTGAATACGGCTTTGCGCCCCGCTTCGTCATTATCCAATGCCAGACAGATCTGAGAGGTATAACGGCTGAGGATCGTTGCCTGTTCTTCACCGAACGCAGTTCCCTGCGGCGCGACCGCATGGGTACACCCGGCACGATGCATGGCAATCACGTCCAACTGTCCTTCACAGAGAACGGCACATTTTTTATCGGCAATCCCTTTCCGGGCAAAATGCAAAGCGTAAAGGGTTCGGCTTTTACGGAACACCGGGTTTTCCGGACTGTTCACATATTTCCACCCCTGAGGATCCGCTTCCACACTGCGGGCACTGAATGCAATCACCCTGCCCTGTTCGTTGCAGATGGGGAACATCAGACGATTACGGAAGCGGTCATAAAAATGATTGCTGTTTTCTTCTTTTTTGGAGACGACACCGGAAAGATTCAGTTCTTCATCGGTAAAGCCCTGTCCACGCAGATATTGAATCGCTCCATCCCAGGCATCCGGGGAAGCGCCAATCTGGAATTGCATTGCGATTTCCCGCGGGATCTGACGCGTGGCGAAATATTTTGCAACGGCACTCTCCGGCTGCTGATATAACTGTGCAGCATACCAGGCAGCAAGTTTTTCATGGAGCTGATACAAGCGTTCACGGACATTATAACTGGCTTCCGGCGCGGATTCATAGCCGTTACTGCGACGGCGGACGACCGGATCATCGGGGATGATCACGTTATATTTCCGGGCGAGCAGTTCCGCTGCATTGGGGAAGTCCAACCGTTCAATATCCATGATGAAACGGAATACATTCCCGCCTTTTCCGCAACCGAAACATTTGTAAATGCCGCGTTCCGGGTTAACGGTAAACGAAGGCGTCTTTTCATGATGAAACGGGCAGCATGCCTTCCAGGTCGCCCCCATCTTTTTCAAGGTGGGGACGTAACTCTGAACGACATCTGTAATATCCGCCCGGAGCCGTATTGTCTCCAGGACTTCATCGGGAATAAAACGCGCCATGATGCAAACTCACAATTACTGGATTTCCTGCAGGCGGCGGGTGACGCGGAAACGATGATTTTCCAATTCCGGCCGGCTTGCCGCTTCCCGCAGGAAACGGTTGTACCAGGCAATGGCCTCCTGTTTCCGATCCAGATGATAATCCAGAATCACAGCCCCGTTCCAGGTGGCAAGGGGGAGGGATTTACATTTATCGCGAAGTACAAGCAACGCATCATCGGATCGGTTCCGGACAGCAAGATAGACGGCGATTTCGTTACAAATCACAGGATCATTCTTATATCCGGGCATCTTCAGCAGTTTTCTGTAGTTGCTGAACGTGTCTTTGATATTCAGGCGTCCCTGTGCTTTGGCAAGCAGCAACAAAGTATTGGAATCCTGGGGGCGGACAGCCAGCGCATTTTTCAGGGGTGCGATACACTGTTCGTATTTGCCTTTCCGATACAGAAGACGTCCCAGGGTATACTGAATCTTGAAATCATCCTGCAACGAAGCGGAAAGATTCTGCAGACGTGCCAAGGCTTCCTCCAGACGACCGTTTTTCTCCAACGCGAGAGCACTGAAGAGGATAATATCGCTGTTTCCGGGGTAAAGGGCACGTGCTTCTTCCGCCAGTTCACCGGCTTTTTCCCAATTGGCATTCTGCGCCTGCGTGATGGCTTTCTTCAACAACACAGCAGGACTCTCCTGTTTTCCGGAGCAGGAAGACAGGAGAAATACCGCAGCGAATAAAAACAAAATAGTACAAAATTTTTTCAT
Organism: Victivallales bacterium; assembly: GCA_045639325.1. GTDB lineage: Bacteria > Verrucomicrobiota > Lentisphaeria > Victivallales > UBA1829 > RGIG8244. The sequence goes on along the minus strand of JAZUCU010000043.1, from coordinate 130,319 downwards.
AGAAAACTCCCCCGGAAAAATTTCAAAGTCTTTTTGTTTTTCCTTATTCGCCTTTGCTCATCTTGAATGCACGGACCGTGTTCTTCATCAACATGGCAATAGTCATGGGGCCGACACCGCCGGGGACCGGGGTGATGGCAGATGTTTTTTCCACGAGGGCATCAAAATCAACGTCGCCCACCAGTTTGAAGCCGGATTTTGTGGTTTCGCAGGGAATGCGATTGATACCCACGTCGATCACCACAGCACCGTCTTTGACCATGTCGCCCTTCAGGAACTGGGGGATGCCCAGAGCGGCAATCACGATATCAGCCTGACGGGTGAAGGACGGCAGATCGGGAGTCTTGGAATGGCAAACCGTTACGGTCGCATCACCATTGGCACCGCGGGCAAGCAGCAACGCAGCCATGGGGCGGCCGACAATGGCGGAACGGCCGAGGACAACCACATGTTTTCCGGCAGTAGAAATACCGGACTGTTCCAGGAGAACGGAAACGCCCCAGGGAGTACAGGGGAGGAATCCGGTCAGGTCGCCGAGGAAGACTTTACCCACGTTGGCGGGATGGAAGCAGTCGACGTCCTTCTTGGGATCGATGGCATTGATGACCGCCTTTTCGGAGATCTGTTTGGGAGTGGGAGACTGAACCAGGATACCATGAATGGAATCATCCTGATTGAGATCCTTGATAATAGCCAGGAGTTCATCCTGAGAAACGGATTCGGGGAGGATGATTTTTTGGGAAACGATGCCCAATTCTTCGCACATTTTGACTTTGCGTGAGACATAGACCTGGGAAGCAGGATTTTCGCCGGCCAGGATCACAGCCAATCCGGGGCGTACGCCGTATTTCTGCGCCAAAGCCTCGACTTCAGCAGCGGTTTCTGCATTGACTTTTTTAGAGATTTCGTTACCGTCAATCCGGATAGCACTCATTTTTTGTTTCCTTGTTTTGTATTTTTATTTTTCAGTTTCAAAGTATTGATCTTGGTGTCAATCGCCTGCAGTTCTCTGTTGAGGTCTCTGACGGCGCGTTTATTTTCCATCAACACGGCAAGTTCTCTGTTCAACTTCATGATCTGCTGATGCAACTCTTTTGCTCTGCGGTCAGTGGTAATAATTTTTTTGCGTTCTGCCAGCAGTTTGCTGATAACCGTTTCCCGATTCTTGAACAACAGAATGACTTCTGCGGGATTTTCAAACAATGCCGGGTCAAGATTCGTCCGGAACACAGGGTGATAAACGACCTGCTGAGCGGCAGGCTGCGCAGTTTTAGCCGGCTGTTGCGCCGAAAGAGCCGCACAAGCCGCCATGACGGAGCCGATCAGTAAACGGGCAGAAAGATTCATAATAAAGACCTCGCAAGGGTTGGATTTTTAACGAATGTTTAAATATAATTCTAAAAACGCATATTTCAACCTGAAAAACGGAAAAAAGCATAAAATTTCCCGAAAAAAAGACATTAAAAAATTTGACTTTTATCATTAAACGGAGTATATTGTTTTTGATTGCATTTAATTGAAATAACCATAAAAAAACGATTGGAGACACAGAAATGGCTGAAGAATTGCAAGGATTGCTGAACCGTATTCAGGAAGATGGATTACGGAAGTCAGAAGAAGAACGCAACCGCATCGTTAGCGAAGCGGAAGCAAAAGCCGCCAAAATCATTTCTGATGCACAGGCTCAAGCGGATAAAATGATAAAGGAAGCCGAAGCATCAGTTAAAGCCTTGAACGAAAAATCCGAAGCTGCGATCCGCCAGAGTGCACGGGATATCCAGATCGCTCTGCGCAGTGAACTGCAGAACCGTTTGCGCAATGTGGTGAAAAACTGCGCCGGTCAGGCTTTGAGTGCAGAAATGATGGCAGGTCTGATTCTGGAAATGGCCCGTTCTTATGCCGCCAACCCGGCGGATAAGATCGAAGTCCTCCTCCCCGCCGCATCCGTCAAATATCTCTCTGACGGAATCCTCGCCGGTTTGAGTGAAGATCTCCGCGCCCGTACAAAGATTCTGGGCGAAACAGAAATGAACGGCGGACTCCAGATCGGTTTCCGCGATGGCGATGTATTTCTCGATTTCACCGACGAAGCACTGGCAGATTTGCTTTGCGCTTATGTCGGACCGAAACTTGCCGCTATTCTGAAAGGCTGATGCAGTCTGACTGCAGGAAGGAAGAACCATGGAACTATTTTCCCTTCTTTCATCGTTGCCATACTTGAAACTGTATGAGAAACCGGTCATTTCCTTTGCGAAATTCCTGGAATACTGTGCCAACAACATCCACGGTGAACATTTGGTATTGCTGGAAGAGTTGTCCGTATTGCCGGGGCGCGGCAACAAAGCCGCCGTTCCCTCGGGGAATGACTACGATGCATTATACGCGGCATTTGAAAAACGCATCCGCAAGATTCTGCCTGCCAAGGCATTGATCTGCCAGTATGCAAAATGGGAAATTGCCTTGCGTAACAGCATTGCAGCCATCCGTGCCTCCAAATGGCGCGGCGGCGAAATGGGCGCAAATGTCCGTCCCGATGCCATTTATGAATCGGAAACGGATACCATTGCGAAAGCCGCATACAGTGCCTCGAATCCTCTCGAACGGGAACGGATTCTGGATGAAGCACGATGGAACAAACTGGATGATCTGGCACGACTCAATCATTTTCACGGTTTCACATACGATGCCGTCTGTGCATACGGATTGAAACTGCAGATCGCAGAAAAATGGGTCAGCCGCACAAGCGATGCCGCAATATCCAATCTGGATAAGGCTGTGGCCACTGTGCAGACACCCGCCGGTCAGGAATAATTTTTGAAATAAGTAAACATTTAACATAAATTCGGAGAAAACGGAATGCCGGAAAACAACAAAGGACGGATCGTCGGGGTCAACGGAAACCTGTTGACGGTGGAATTTGACACCAGTGTGATCCAAAACGAAGTGGCGTATGTCATCCTCGGTGACTTGCGCCTGAAAGCAGAAGTCATCCGTATACGCGGCAATCGCGCCGACTTGCAGGTATTCGAAAGTACAAACGGGATCCGCGTGGGCGACATGGTGGAATTTACAAGTGCATTGCTCAGCGTCACCCTCGGTCCCGGTCTGCTCAAGCAGGTCTTTGACGGACTTCAGAATCCCTTGAACAAATTGGCGGAGCAGTCAGGCTTCTTCCTGCAGCGCGGTGTATATCTGGATGCATTCGACACCCAGGCTGTATGGGATTTCACTCCCATGGCAAATGTGGGCGATAAACTTCGCGCCGGGGATTATATCGGTTATGTACCGGAAGGTATTTTCAAACATTACATCATGCTGCCGTTTGCCTTCCGCGGCGTATGGACTCTGGAAAGCGTCAATGCCGCCGGACCGTACAAGGCTTGCGATACCGTTGCAACAGCACGTAACGAAAAGGGCGAAGTCCGCGAGATTTCCATGATCCAGCAGTGGCCGGTGAAAATTCCGATTTCCTGCTACAAAGAAAAACTGTTGCCTGTCGAACCGCTGATCACACAGCAGCGTATCATCGACACCTTCTTCCCGGTGGCGCAGGGCGGGACATTCTGTACACCCGGTCCCTTCGGTGCAGGTAAAACCGTTCTTCAGCACGCCATCAGCCAGTACGCGGAAGCCGACGTTGTGATCGTTGCCGCATGCGGTGAACGTGCCGGTGAAGTGGTGGAAATTCTCCGTGAATTCCCCGAATTGAAAGACCCGCGGACCGGTAAAACTCTTATCGACCGTTCCATCATCATCTGTAACACAAGTTCCATGCCGGTTGCCGCCCGTGAAGCCTCCGTTTATACCGCAGTGACACTCGCCGAATATTACCGTCAGATGGGCTTGAACGTGCTGCTGCTTGCAGACTCCACATCCCGCTGGGCACAGGCTCTGCGCGAAATGTCCGGACGTCTGGAAGAAATCCCGGGGGAAGAAGCCTTCCCTGCCTACCTGGAATCCCGTATTTCCGGATTCTACGAACGCGCCGGACTGGTCGTCCTCAACGACGGCAAAACACGCGGTTCCGTCACCATCGGCGGTGCCGTTTCTCCTGCCGGGGGTAACTTTGAAGAACCTGTGACACAGGCTACATTGAAAGTGGTCGGCTGCTTCCTGGGCTTGTCCCGTGACCGTTCATCCGCCCGCCGTTTCCCTGCCATTCACCCGCTGGACAGCTGGAGTCAGTACCGCAGTATCATTCCGGCAGATCAGGTCAAATATGCACATGACGTTCTGCAGCGTGGTCAGGAAGTGAATCAGATGATGAAAGTTGTGGGGGAAGAAGGTACAACCACTTCCGACTTTGTGATCTACATGAAGAGCGAATTTCTTGACTTTGTCTATCTGCAGCAGAATACCTTTGATGCCGTGGATGCTGCAAGCAGCCGGGACCGTCAGGCATACGTCTTCGGCAAAGTCATTGAAGTATTGAAAACGGATTTCCACTTTGAAGAAAAAGATGAAGCCCGCCAGTTCTTCCAGGAATTGCGTGTAACATTTACGGAATGGAACTACATGCCGTTCAAAGATGAAACATTCGCCGCCCAGGAAAAAGTCATCGAAGCGAAAATTCAGGAGAAAGCCGTCCATGCGTAAAGTATATCATAAAATCATTCAGATCGCAGGTAACGTGATCACGGTCGAAGCCGATAACGTTGCTTATAACGACCTTGCAGAAGTTATCAGTGCGTCCGGCACTTCTCTGGCACAGGTCATCCGGCTCCAGGATGCAAAAGTTTATCTTCAGGTCTTCGCCGGTTCCAGAGGGATCAGCACCGGTGACGAAGTCCGCTTCCTAGGCCGTCCCATGCAGGTTTCCGGTTCCGATGATCTGCTCGGCAGAATTTTCAATGGCGCAGGCGTTCCCCGTGACGGACGCCCGGAAATCACCGAAGACCCGGTGGAAATCGGCGGCCCTTCCGTCAACCCGGCAAAACGTGTGATTCCCCGTAAAATGATCCGTACCGGTATTCCCATGATTGACCTGTTCAATACCCTTGTGGAATCCCAGAAACTCCCCATCTTCTCCGTTGCCGGTGAACCGTACAACGAATTGCTCGCCCGGATCGCCATGCAGGCGGAAGTCGATGTGATCGCACTCGGCGGGATGGGTTTGAAATATGACGACTATCTGTTCTTCCGGAATGAACTGGATGAACACGGTGCGCTTTCCCGTTCCGTCATGTTCGTACATACCGCATCCGACCCCGTGGTGGAATGTCTGCTCGTCCCCGATATGTGCCTTGCAGTAGCAGAACAGTATGCTCTCCGCGGCAAACGGGTACTGGTTCTCCTGACCGACATGACAAACTATGCAGATGCAATGAAAGAAATCGCCATTACCATGGAACAGATTCCTTCCAACCGCGGATATCCCGGCGACTTGTACAGTCAGCTTGCCGCACGTTATGAAAAAGCGGTCGACTTTGACGGTGCCGGTTCCATTACGGTTCTGGCAGTTACCACCATGCCCGGTGATGACGTGACCCACCCGATTCCGGACAATACCGGTTACATTACGGAAGGTCAGTTCTATCTGCGTAACGGTCGTGTGGAACCCTTCGGTTCTCTGAGCCGTCTGAAACAGAACGTGAACGGCAAGACCCGCAGTGACCACCGTGCGGTCATGGATACCATGATCCGTTTCTATTCCGACTACAAAGATACGCTGGAAAAACAATCCATGGGCTTCCAGATGAGCAGTTGGGACGAAAAACTGTTGAAATACGGCTCCTTGTTCGAAAAGAACATGATGGATCTTTCCGTGAACATTCACCTGGAAGATGCCCTTGATCTGGGCTGGAAAATCATGGCAGACTGTTTCACAAAGACCGAAACCGGTATCAAATCTGACATCATTGCAGAATACTGGCCCGTAAAAGATTAAGAAAGATTCTGTTCCATCAGAAATGAGTGTGACACATGGCAAAAGTGAAATTAACAAAAACTGAATTGAAGAAGCAGCGGGATGCGTTGAAGCAGTATACCCGTTTTCTTCCCACACTTCAGTTGAAAAAACAGCATCTCCAGCTGGAGATGCGTTTGTGTCTGGAACGGATCGGGGAAAATGAAAAACTGGAAGAAGCGTCCAAACAGGCGCTCGCTTCCTGGTCGGCTCTCTTTGGCGATGAAAATGTGACAGCACGTGCTGCCGCCGTTCTCAAAGTCAAACAGATCCGGACAGCGGAAATGAATATTGCCGGGGTGGAAGTACCCGTATATGAAGGCGTGGATTTTGAATGTGTTCCATACGATCTTTTTGTGGAAGAACCGTATCTGGATGATGCGGTTGAAGCGATCCGCAAGATTGTGGAAATTCAATCACAGCGCGAAATCATACGCCGTCAATACGATTGCATCGCCAAGGAATTGCGTATCACAACCCAGCGCGTAAACCTCTTTGAAAAAGTGAAAATTCCCGAAACCAAAGAGATCATCCGCCTGATCAACATCGCCATCGGTGATGCTGATACATCCGCCGTCGTCCGTTCCAAAATCGCAAAGAAAAAATTACAGGAGGAACCGGCAGCATGATTATTCCTATGAAAAAAGTGACTCTCCTGTGTCTGGCAAGTGAGCGCGTCGCCGCTCTCGATCAGCTCCGCCGTCTCGGTTTGATGCAGATCGTCCAGGATAAAACACCGGATACTGACAATGTCGCCGCTCTCTCCCGGAATGTTGCGGATACGGAAAAAGCGATCAACATCGTCCGCATGGCAGAGACTGGCCAAAACAATCACCAGGTTCATACGTTCAACGCGAATGGCAGTAAAGTTGTCACGCGCACACTGGAACTTGGTGATATGCGTGCAGAAACACAGAAAGCAATCAGTCAATTGCAGCGGGAGGAAGAACTGCTCGCTCCGTGGGGCGACTTCTCTTTCGATTCCATTGCCGACTTGCAGAAAAAGAATATCTTCGTCACCCTCTGCATGTCCAACCGTTCCGTTTATGAAGACCGGGCAGCCGGTAAAAACGGCAAATCCTTCCCCGAAGGCGCAACCGTCAATGTTATCGCACAGGATAAACTGCGCGTGCATTACGTGCTGATTACATCCGCCCCGCTGGAAGAAGAAACAGAAGCCGTAAAGCTCCCCGCCCGGACATTGCGCGAAGTCCGCACGGCGTTGGAAGAACAGAAACGGAAACTGGCATCCATCGACAAAGAATTGCGGACCTTCGCCGGTGCACTGCCGCAGATGCTGGCTTACCAGAGAAAGGCGGAAGCCGCTTTGGAATTTGCACAGGCACGCGACGGCATGGAATCTCTCGGCGAATTGACCTGGGTCCGTGGTTTCGTCCCGGAAACAGAAATCGACCGTTTGAGAAAAGCGGCATTGGAAAACGGATGGGCATTGCAGCTCACCGATCCCACCGCAGATGATAATGTGCCGACTTATATCCGCAAGCCTTCGTTCCTGAATATCATGGATCCGCTTTTCGACTTTATCGGGGTTCAGCCCGGATATCGGGAAAACGACGTCAATGCGTTCTTCTGTCTCTTCTTCCCTCTCTTTTTCGGGATGATCATCGGAGACGCCGGATATGCAGCACTGTTCCTGATTATCGCCTTTATCTGCAAACAGGTATTGCGCAACAAACCGCAGGCAAAGATGCCGCTGAATCTGTTCATCATGCTCAGCGTCACCACCTTTATCTGGGGATGGCTCAACGGGTCATGGTTCGGCATCCCGCTGGAATATCTCCCCGGCTGGATGCGCGGATGGTCTTTGCTTGCCGATCCGGCAAACAGCAGTCTGGCACGGAAGATTGCAGAAAGTACAAACCTGGTCAAACCGGGTATGACCGATGCCATGAAACAGGCTGTCTACAACGGTTTGAGCGATAAATTTGTACAATACATCTGCTTCCTGCTGGCGGCTCTTCACCTGGGTTCCGCACGGGTATTCAAGTTCTTTGATGAAATCAAACACAGCTGGCTGGCGATCGGCCACCTCGGCTGGGCGTGTCTGATTATTGCCAACTTCTTCCTGGCAGTGGATCTCATTGTGTTCCGGGAAACGTTCCCTGCAACCTTGGGTTATTCCCTCTATGGAATCGGATTCCTGCTGATTGTGGCAACCGTACGCGGTACCGCATGTTTGAATCTGCCCTTTGCGCTGACCGGAAGTTTTGTGGATGTGCTGAGCTACATCCGTCTGTTTGCAGTCGGTCTTTCCGGCGCATACATTGCGGAAAACTTCAACAAAATGGGTATGATGCTTCTGGGAATTTTCCCCGGATACTGGATCATTGCCGGTGCGGTTCTGATGGTGCTGGTCATCCTTGCCGGACATCTTCTGAACATTGCTCTGGGCTTCCTGAGTGTGATGGTCCACGGCATCCGTTTGAATACCCTTGAATTCTCCAATCACGTAGAAATGCAATGGGCTGGCGCAAAATTCCGCCCCTTTGCAAATCCTGAAAATACAGAAACCAATAACATACAATCATAAAAAACAACAGGAGTACACAACATGAGTTTGATGATCTCTCTCGCCGAAGCTGCCAACACCGCAGCTAATGTCCCCGTCGATGCAACACAGAAAGCACTGGTTTTTGCTGCCGCTTTCGCCGCCATCGGTTTCGCCGCCATCGGTTCTGCTTACGGTACCGGTGTCGCCGCCAGCGCCGCAATCGGTGCATGGAAAAAATGCTACATGCAGAACAAAACTGCTCCCTTCCAGCTGTTGATTTTTGCCGGTGCCCCTCTCTCCCAGACCATTTACGGTATGATTCTGATGTTCAGCATCATGTATTCTGATATTTCCCGTCCCGGCGTCTGGATTGCCTACATGACAGTCGGCGTGCTTGCCGGTATTGCCATGGGTATTTCTGCTCTTCTGCAGGGGACTGCTGCAGCTGCCGCATCCGATGCGTTTGCAGAAAGCGGTAAAGGTTTTACCAACCTGCTGATGTGTCTCGGTATTATTGAAACAGTGGCGATCTTCGTCATGGCTTTCGCAATGGTTCTGCTTGCTTTGATCTAATCACAGCGGAAACATTTATCCGACAAAAAATCCGGCTGAAAATGCCGGATTTTTTTTGTCTCTTGCGTCAATGTCCGTACACCCTGCGGAATTGTTTCGGAGAGAATCCCGTATGTTTTTTGAAGAAGCGGGAAAAATAAAATTCGTTGGTAAAATGCAATTCTTTCGCCACCTCATTGACTTTCATGTCACCGGCAGAAAGAAGCGTGTAAGCCCGATGCAAAATACACCGGTTGAGAAACTGTTTCGGAGAGATCCCGTTTTTACGAATGAAGGTACGGGAAAAGGTATCCCGGCAGAGGCCGCACAGATCCGCCAGTTCAGCAACCGTTGTCGCTGCGGTACAAGTTTCGCTGAGCCGGTTCAAATCCTGAAACGATGGTAAAAGCAGAACATCCAGATTCAATTTATCCACATCCGTCTTCTCAAAAATCCGGCTGACAAAATCGAATACAACGCTGTGCAGGCGCGGTGCCAACTGATAAGGCGACTCTATCTCAAACGCCTCATTCGCCCGTTGTGTAATGGTGGGATCTTCAATTTCCATAATCTGCCGGAAAGAGGAAAACACATCGATCCCGTTATAAAAATCCAACAGAAATTGAATGGAAAGAAAACGCATATTCTCCGTCAATTTCACCCCGGCTTTGTGGAATGCAGGAATAAAATAGGCACACCCCGGGCGCATCGGATAATAATGATTTTCATCACTCACATAAGATTCTTCTGCATCCGTGCTGCCTAACGGAATCAGACAGCGGTTGACAAGCATCGTCGTCACCGAGCCGTCCGCTGCGGGGTAAGTCCCGCGGGCATAATGATAGAGCTGTAAATGAAAACGGTTGGTAATCAACAGTGATTTATTTCTGTGAACGACACTCATACGCGCATACTCCTTCCTGAACGGCAGATAACATATCACATCTGAAAACATTTTACAAGTCGTAAAAGTATAAATTTTATACCTTTTTTGTCTATGGAATTATTTCAATTCACGTGCTATATTATGATAGATTTCATAAAAATAAACCAAACTATGAGGTAAATCACCATGCTTTACTCCGGTTTTGAAAAAGACAAAGATTATCTGGTCAACAAATTCCGTAAACCGACACTGGATCCGGCAACCGGAGTTCCCTATACGGAATTCCGCGATCTCGTCCTTGAATTTGCGCAAGGTTTGAGAGGGCAGCCGGTCCCCGTTCTCAAAGCCCACTGCTTTGAATTCGTTTGCCGGAAAATGCAGATCGATGTCAACCCCCATGACTGTTTCCCCGGATTCGGCTGTTACAATCGCGCCAAACGCCCGCTCGGCGTGATCCTCGGTTTTGATCAGAACGTTTATGAAAAATACATTGCTCCCACCGTCGGCGATCTCTGGCAGAAACGTCAAGCTGCCGGTATGCACACCATCTGGCCCGACTTTGACCACTCCGCACCGGAATGGGATAACATTTTTGAGCTCGGCTTCACCGGCTTGCGGGATCGTGCCCGGAAATATCGGGAAGAACATGCAAAGAACGGTACGCTCACCGAATCCGTCGCGGCTTATTTTGACGGCATCGAAATTACATGGAATGCCGTTCTGGAATGTATCGACAGACTGATCGCTTACGCAAAAGAAAAACATGGTGATAACCCCCGTATTCAGCGGGAGATCCGTTGTCTGGAACGAATCCGTACCAGCGCACCGCAGGATACCTATGATATCCTCATGGTCATCTATCTTTTCTTCTTCTTTGCGGAACACATCGACCACATGCAGGTCCGCACCCTGAGCAATCTGGATAACGTCCTGCTCCCCTTCTACAGAAAAGACATTGCTGAAGGAAGATATACCGAAGAAGAAATCCGTGAATTCATCGCCTGCTTTCTGATGCAATGGGGCTCTATCGACAACTATTGGGGTCACCCCTTATATCTGGGCGGGACAGATGCTGATGGCAATTCCATGTACAACGAATGTTCCGCCATGATTCTGGACATTTTCGAAGATCTTGCCATTCCCACGCCGAAAATTCAGCTGAAGATTGCAAAAAACACTCCTGATTGGCTGTTGAAACAGGCATTGCGTATGGTGCGCGATCATAACTCCAGTCTCGTTTTCATCAGCGAAGAAAATGCACAGGATTTGCTCATCCAGGCAGGATGTTCCAAAGAAGAAGCACGCCGCTGCAACATTACAGGATGTTATGAGATCGCATCCCGTTACTGCAACGCAACCGGTGCCGGACATGTCAACGTGCTCAAGAGTATTGAACTGGCAATGAACAACGGTTATTCAAAAACCGGCGATTATCAGTGCGAATGTGATGCCATGAAACTGGAAGATATGAAATCCTTTGATGATTTCCTCCAAGCAACATTGGTCTATCTTGACGACATCATCAAAGGTGTGATCAAAGTTGCACTGGTTGTTGAAAGACATCTCGGCACAATCAATCCCGGTCAGCTCTATTCCAGCACGATCGACAACAGTCTCAAGCTGGGCATTGATGCATTTTCCAAAGGCACAATCCGCAGACACTCCGGCATTCTGCTGTGCGGAATCGGCACAACCGTCGATGCTTTGATGGCTGTCAAAAAAGCCGTGTTTGATGAAAAACTTGTCACGCTGACTGAATTCCGTGACATTCTGAACCGGAACTGGGAAGGGGCGGAAAAACTGCGTCTGAAAATGCTCAACGCAAAAGAAAAATATGGTAACGGAATTCCTGAAGTTGACAAATACGCCGACCTGCTTGCAAAATTCGCATCCAAACGGATTCAGGGCGTGCCGTCCGGACGCGATGGAATTTTCACCGCATCCGGTCACTCTGCCCGTCAGTTCATCGTTCAGGGCGCATTGACAAGTGCGACTCCTGACGGACGGAAAGACGGCGAAGAATTCTCCAAGAATCTTTCCCCGACCATGGGTGCCGACACCAACGGTCTCACCGCATTGAGTAACTCCATTTGCACCATGAATTATCATGACATGCCCGGCGATTTCCCGCTGGATGTGATGCTTCATCCGGCAACGGTTCAGGGCGAAGAAGGTTTGGAAGCAATGAAAAACTATATCTTCTCTCATTATGCAAACGGCGGCTTGCAAATCCATTTCAATGTATTTGATGCACAAACGCTGATCGATGCAAAAGCACACCCGGAAAAATATCAGAATCTCCAGGTCCGTGTCTGCGGTTGGAACGTCCGGTTCGTTGAACTGAACGAAAAAGAACAGGATATGTATATCACACGCGCTTTGCGCATTGCGGAGTAAGAAGAGATTATGTGCAGCATCAAAGGTCTTTTACTGGAACCGAAACGGTTCGCCATTCATGACGGACCGGGGATTCGCACCACATTCTTTTTCAAAGGATGTGTTCTCAAATGCATCTGGTGTCATAACCCGGAAAGCATTTCTCCAAAAATTCAGTTGGGATATTACGAGCACAAATGTATTTCCTGCGGCGAATGTGCGGATGTCTGCCCCGTCAATGCCCATACATTCCCCGGGGAGAAACATTGTTTTGCGCCGGACCGCTGTATTGCCTGCGGAAAGTGTGAAGATGCCTGTCTCGGCAAAGCATTAAAACTGTACGGCAAAGAGATGACGGTGGATGAAGTCATGCAAATTGCCCTTGCCGATTTGACCTTTTATCAGGAATCCAACGGCGGAGTCACCCTTTCCGGCGGCGAACCTTTGATGCAGATCGATTTTGCAGAAGCCTTGCTCAAAGAATTGAAAAAGGCACAGATTCATACCGCAGTCGACAGCTGTGCGAATGTGGAAACCAGTCGTTTTGAACGGGTGCTGCCTTACACCGATATGTTTCTGATCGACTTCAAACATGCGGACAGTACAGAGCATAAAAAGCTGACCGGATGCGGGAATGAATTGATCTGCAAAAATCTGAAATGGCTTTCCGATCAGGGTGCACGTATCGAAATCCGTATCCCGGTTGTCCCGACCTGCAATGATTCAGAGGAAAACATGGAGCAGACGGCAGAATTTCTCGGTAAGTTGAATGTGGAAGCCGTGCGCCTGCTGCCATATCATTCTCTTGCAGGGAGCAAGTACCGTGCGGTCAACATGCCGGATACCATGCCGGCAGTTCCTGCGCCGGACGAAGAGATTCTGAATCGATTTGCGGAAGTTCTGAAAAAGCAGAACCTGACCGTCAAACTTTGATTTTTCCGGATACAACGCCGGAAAAATATCCGGAAAAGATGAATTGGGCAGGTATCTAAAATTTCAAATTTTTCCAAAATGCCGCTTGTAATCGTGCAGAGTTGTGATATTTTACCCTTTATAATAACATAAGGAAAACACAACATGGAATTTTATTTTGAAATCACCCTCGAAAACGGTGCAAAATATCGGGCACGCGGGGATGAATCTTTGAACCTGAAAGTCTCTGATTTCTGTGTCATAAGAAAAGATTTTTATCAGGATTACGGGCAAGTCACCAAAATCATGGGGCAAGCCACCGGCAATGATGCCGACGGCGAAACCATGGATGGCGAACCATTCGAAGATACTCCCGGTGACGGACAGTTCCGCACCAGCAATCTGCCTTCCGAACGGAAAGCGGAAACACCGCGCATTCTCCGCAAGGCAACGCTCAGCGACATCAGCAAAGCCAACGAAAATCAGATGCGCTGCAAAGGCACACTGCGCACCACACAGCAATATATCGAACGGCTCAATCTGCCCATGAAATTGATCAATGCACATCACGCCTTTGATGGTAAAATGATCGTGATCCAATTCAGCGCAGAAGGTCGTGTCGACTTCCGTGAGCTGGTCAAACTTCTCTCGCAGGAATTCAATACCAGAATCGAATTGCGTCAGATCGGAGTCCGGGACGAAACAGCCATTGTCGGCGGCATTTCCATGTGCGGACGCCCCCTTTGCTGCTGCGTCTTCCTCAACGATTTCGCATCCATCAACGTCAAAATGGCAAAAGAGCAGGATCTTTCCCTTACACCGAGTACCATTTCCGGCATCTGCGGACGTCTCAAATGCTGTTTGAAGTATGAACATGAAGGCTATCTGGAACTGGAAAAAGGTATGCCCAGACGCGGCGACTGCTGCGAATGTAAGGAAGGCAGAGGCAGAATTATCGACCGTAACCTGCTTTCTCAGAAAGTTGTTGTTCAGCTGGAAGATTCTCAGCGTACCGTAACCTGTCACCGGGAAGAAGTTCGCGTTGTTTATCCGGAAAAATACAAAATCCAGAACACCGAACAGGAAAAGCAAGATAACAACAACAATCATGCGGAATCCTCTCAGAATCAAAATCAGAAACGGAAAGATAAACCGCATAATCACCACAATAAAAATAACAAACAGGGGAATCAAAAAGCATGAGTTCCAATGTAATCGCAATTGACGGGCCCGCCGCTTCCGGCAAAAGTTCAGCCGCAAAAGGTTTGGCAAAACGGTTGGGGATTCCCTATATCAATACCGGTTCTCTTTACCGGTCTGTTGCATGGAAAGCACAGAAAAACGGTATCGCATTCCAGGATGAAGCAGCCGTCACCAAGATGCTCGAAAATACAGAAGTCGTCTACGCCGCACAGGAAGAAGGCGGAAATCCCGACATTCGTATTGATGGTGTTTTCCCCGGTGAAGCTCTCCGCGCTCCGGAAATCGCCGCCGGTGCATCTGCTGTCGCCGCGCTCCCGCCCGTCCGCGCATGGGCTTTGGGTATTCAGCGTGCCGCCGCAGAAAAATCTCTGGTGGTCATGGAAGGCAGAGACATCGGAACAGCCGTATTCCCGGATGCAAAATACAAATTCTTCCTCACCGCATCCCCCCGGGTCCGGGCGGAACGCCGCCTTGCCCAGGAAGGGGAAGCCCTTGATGGAGCAACCGTGGAAAGTGTTGCTGCAGAAATTGCGGAACGGGATAAACGGGACTCCGAACGTGCCGTTGCTCCGCTGCGTCAGGCTCCCGATGCCACATTCGTTGACAGCAGCGAAATGACATTGGAACAAGTCCTTGATTTCCTTGTTGGCTGCATTTCCAAGCAGACGGAAGCAAGCATGGCTTACCGTGTGCCGTATGCGGATACCGACCAGATGGGTGTGGTTTATTACGCAAATTATCTGATTTATTTTGAAATGTGCCGTTCTGAACTGCTCCGTTCTCTGGGATACAGTTATACGCAGATGGAAGAAGAAGGTTTTGCCATGCCCGTGCTGGAAGCCGTCTGCCGTTATAAAGCATCTGCCCATTTCGAAGATCTGCTCACGATCACAGCGACTGTGACAGAAGTGAAAAAAGCAAGCATGCAAATTTCCTGCACCGTAAAAAACGGTGATAAATTATTGGCAGAGGGGTATACCTGGCACGCATGTGTCAGTATGAAAACAGGCCGTCCGGTTGCTTTGCCGGAGAAGTTGAAAGAATTATGCAAGTAAAGAAAGGAAAAGGATCATGACAGAAATCTTACATCTCGATCAGAAAAACTATGACAGCGTTTGCCAAACACCCGGCGCAGTGGTGATACTTGACTTTTTTGCAACATGGTGTGGACCGTGCAAGATTATGGCGAAAATCCTGGAAGATTTCGCCGCTCAGGCACCCGCTTCCGTTGTAATCGGCAAAATTGATGTGGGCGAAGCTCCCGAATTGGCTGCTCCGTTCGGCATCACAAGCATCCCCACAATCGTCATTATGAAAGACGGTAAGAGTGTTTACCAGAGAGCCGGTGTCCATGAAAAACAGGAACTTATCGACCTCGTGGAAAAATTCAAATAATCTCCCGTTGATCTCGCTCCCGCCGGATCGGGAATTTTTCCTTTCTCTTTCCGGCGGTGCAGACAGTACGGCGTTGCTGTTCCTTCTGAAACAGAACAACATCCCGTTTACTGCCGTCCATTTTACCCATGGCATCCGCGCCGAAGATTCCAGCACAAAAGAACGGGAGTTCTGCCATCAAACCTGTGCAGATCTGCAAGTCCCGCTGAAAGAAATTCCGCTGGATGTCATGACGCGCAAGCATCCCTCCGAAGGCATCGAAGAAGCGGCACGCCGTTTGCGTCTGGAAGCATGGCAAACCATCACCGCAGAAAATAAAAATGTTGTAATTCTTACAGCGCATCATGCCGGTGATGCGGTGGAAAATATGTTTCTGCGGCTGATGCGTGGTGGTAATACATCTTCCGCCACATCACTCCGCTTTTTATCCGAAGTGGATGGTATGACATTCTGCCGTCCGTTGCTTTCCTGCACAAAACAACAGCTGATTGACTATCTTGCGTCCAACCATGTGCATCGTTGGATTACGGACGAAACAAACAGCGACAGCTCTTACTTGCGTAATTTTCTGCGCAATGAAATTCTCCCTCAATTATATCAACATGTCAATTATGCCGAGGGCGGACTCCGCGCCGCATATCAGGCAATTGCGCAGGATGCCGATTTTCTGCAGCAGACAGCGGATGCCTTGATCTTATCCGCCGATCGGGAATTCTGGGCGCAGCTTCACCCGGCCATCCGCACCAGAGCCATCCGGCGTTTTCTGGTGGCTCATTATAATCATGATATCATCCCGACGCAAACGTTTCTTACCCGCTTTACGGAAGCATTGGAACAGCCGAATACACAATTGCTCCCCATTCCCGGGAAAGCCGATTTTCTGCAAGTCTCGCAAACACAGATTGCCGTGATGAATCAAACTGAAATCACCCTGCCGGCAATGCAATGGAATTGGCAAAACGCGTCCACGATGATTTGCGGCAATTTCCGTTTCACCGCAGAATTTGTGGATGTACTGCCGGAACAATGTGCGGAAAATGAGTGTTATTGTGATGCCGATCAGCTCCCCCCCACTTTACTGCTGGCACCGCCTGCACCGGGGGAAAGTATGACTTGTTTCGGTATCGGCTCCACCCGCAAGCTGAAAAAACTTTTTACCGATGCCGGAATTTCCTCTCTATCAAAAAAGACCTATCCTATCTTGCGCACCCTCGATCGTGAAGTCTTGTGGATCCCCTTTTTGCGCCGTTCGGATCGACTGATCTGCACCGGCACTACCCGCCGGATTCTCCGGATCCGGGCAGAAAAAACCCCGTCTTTCAGTTGATCTGATAAACGGGGTTGTAAAACTTACGTTAGAAACGGAAGCAACGATCAATAGTTCTTTGCTTCGAGTTCAAAATAAGCTTTGGGATGTTTGCAGACGGGGCAGAGTTCCGGTGCTTTTTCGCCGATGTAGATGTGACCGCAGTTACGGCATTCCCAACGGTTTTCGCCGGTACGAACCCAAACTTCACCGCTTTCAACGTTTGCAGCGAGCTTGAGGTAACGCTCTTCATGACGTTTTTCGATCAAAGCAACTTTTTCGAAAGCAGCAGCGATATCATTGAAACCTTCTGCTTTTGCTTCTTCTGCGAAGTTTTTGTACATTTCTGTCCATTCTTCATGTTCGCCGGCTGCAGCAGCTTTCAGGTTTTCGAGAGTATCATTGATACCGCCGAGAAGTTTGAACCAGAGTTTTGCATGTTCTTTTTCGTTGTTGGCAGTCTGTTCAAAAATAGCTGCAATCTGTTCGTAGCCATCTTTTTTAGCTTTGCTTGCGAAATAAGAATATTTGTTTCTTGCCTGGGATTCACCAGCAAATGCGTACATGAGATTTGCTTCTGTTTTTGAGCCTTTCAATTCAGCCATTTTCTTGTCTCCTATGTTTGATTTTTTCTAAAAATGGGACTTTCTCTCCCGTAAGATACATCCTGTTATGAAAATTTCAATATGCATTCTTATCTTTTTTTGATTTTTTCATGTAAGATTTATTTGACTAATCTGTTTTCCGTGATATTTTACTCCTTAATAAAACAAAATACTCTGCAACCGGGAGATCATTTTCTATGTCATCTGAATCATTCTGCTATAAAACCGAACCTGCCGTCTGTTCTTCCGAAATTCATTTCCAGCTGGAAGACCATAACATCATCCGCAACGTTGTTTTCTGCGGCGGCTGTCCCGGCAATCTCCTCGCAATTGCAAAACTCGTCGAGGGCAGAACGGCTGAGGAAGTCATCGCTCTCCTGAAAGGCAACCGGTGCGGAAATAAAATGACATCCTGCGGTGATCAACTTGCCCGTGCGCTTGAAACTGCAATCAAATCCGGAAACAGCGGACAGGAGAAATAAACAATGTTTACGCCGGATATATGTGAATTGCTGCATTTTCTCCACAGTTTTACAGCCTGGGGTTTCGGCTTCTATCTTCTGACTCAATTCATAACCGGCAAATTTCATGCGGCTTTCGGCAACAAGCGTACACTGGCTCTTTTTGTGTGCATGATCTTTCATGGAATCAGCCTGCTGTTGAGCTTGTATATTCACTCCGGCTCATCCTCTGCCCGTTTGGAATTATACAGTTTTGCATGCAATTTTATTGCACATATCATCCTCGCAGGCACGGCAATTTCTTTGCTCGGGAATCACCTGATGCGAATCCTGGTTTATTGCAGTACAACCATTCTCCTCACGGCCGGTGCTTACATCTTCACAGGAAACTTATTTCTCTGCTCACTGATCTTTCTGATTATTCCTGCAGATATTCTCTACGCAGCCGCCATGCAGCATCTGGCAATGGAAAGCACCGATAAAAAAGAACGCAGCACCTTCTTCCGTCTGGGATTATTCTACATCCTCTACCTGCTGATACAATTGCCCGTCAACATGCGTTATCTCCCATTGGTTCAGGCAAAAACATCGGTTCTCTCTCTGCTCCCCATGTTCTGTCTCCTGAGCTTCCTGACGTTAACGTTGCTGTTCATCAACTATTACAGCCTGACGCATTCACGTATTCTGCCGGAAAAACGGAAAGACCGATGCATTCTTTACGCCATCATTGTTGCCTTTATCGTTGTCAATCTGAATTCTCACCTGCTTTCCATGCCGTACAGCCAGACGTATGCGGAATTTTACAATCAGAAATTGGAAATTCTTCACCGCTCTCTCAAAAAGAGAATTCAGATGTTGTCCGCTCACATGGAATGTATACAGATGGAAGATACCAATTTCTTTTCCAATGTCAATACTGCTCCGCGCAAAGAGCTGTACAGTAACCTTTCCATGTCGCCGTTCCTCCTCAATCAGGCAGGCATCTGTACCCATGCGTTGGAAAACGAATGGATCGGGAAGAATTTTACTCCCGACCTCCTCAATACTCCTGTGCAGAAAAACAAAATTTATCCCGTATTCCTGGAAAAGAACCGGACCGGCAGCCGCGGGCTCTTTTTGATCGCACCACGACTCAATAACAACAAAGGTTACGTATGCATCAAACTCAATTTCCCCCGTTTTGAATTCTTCTCTGATTTTAATGATGACTGTTTCCTTATCTCTCCGAAAGGCAATGTATTGCTTGACCGGACCGGCAAATTTTCCGGCATGCAATTCTCCGGAGTTACAAGCAAATGTCTCTCCCTTAAGGATCATAATGGAAAAGCAGTTCAATTGCCCGAAACCACCGCCGGACAAAATAAAAAAACTTATGTCTTTACATCCATGAAAGATATTCCTTTCCTGGATAATTCGCTCCTGATTCTCGGAGTGGACAGATCAAAATTATTCTCTTTCCGGAAATTTACGTTGCCCGTATCGCTGCAATTCTGGCTCCTGGCTCTCCTGCTTTTCACCCTGTGGAAAATCAAAAAAGCATTCCGCGAAAAAACAGATCTCATCAAGGTGTATCACGATAACTTCTGTCTCTCCAGCGGTGTCCCCACCCTCATCTTTGATGAACAGGGTATCATCACAGAAGCCAACTGTTACGCAGAAGACCTCTTCCACGTCACAGAAGGTGCTCTTAATGGCAAAAAATTTGATTCTCTTATCCGGTCTGCGGAAACAGACACCATCAACGATTGTATCCAGAAAATGTATTCCGGCTCCATGCGTGAACTGATTACCGGTTATGCTTGTCTCCCGGGCGGCGAAAAATTCTGCGTCTTTATCTTCCTCGTCGTTCCCCCTCACATCGCAGGCGATAGAAATCTCTACGCATGCCGTTTTATGCTCAGAAATGATGCCGCGAAAGTCGACCCCGTACCCGCAGGTGCATGGATGTCATTCTGTAAACATGCAAAAGATCCCGTCTTCCTCCTCACCGCAGATTGCAGAATCATTTCCAGCAATTTCGCCGAACGGACCGCGGTCCCGCCCGTCACGTTGGAAGATATCCTGACTCCCGAAAATGCGCACATCTTCCGTTCGATGACGGAAAATGTAATGCTCTCCGGGCAGGTCTTCAATTTCGAAGCAGTCATCCCCGCAAAGGAAAATGTCCCCCGTTTTTATGATATTCTCTTCTTCCCCGTTTATACGGTCACCGGACAGCAGCACAAACCGGTTGCTGTCGGTGTGGTGGCAAGAAATATTACAAACTTGAAACAAAGCGAAAAGGCCGTCAGTGAACTGCAGCAGATGCTCCGCGATCAGCAAATCTCATCCTGACCGGACGTCAGACTTTTCCCGCAGAATACAGCCCAACAGCAATGATCATAAGCACCGCCATCACAATGCGGCGAATCCAGTCTTTCCGGGTCGTCTCCGCCGCTTCCTGCCCACGTACACCGTAATGCACCAGAATTGCTCCCAGAAGAATGGAGAAAAGTCCACGTGTTGCCTGCAGAACACTGCCGAATACAAGACCCGTTTCATAAAAACAGAAAAATAACGTCAGCATGGAAGAAAACCACGCCAGTCCATAGGGCATCGTCGCACGGAATTCCCGGAAGTTCCACTTGAAAAAGAACAGCGATGGCAGAGAAATCAACCCCAGTACCGTATACGAACAACTGATCGTTGCAAATGCCTGAATCCAGGGCGTGTCACCAACATTCCCCTTGATATATTCAACGTGACAAATATCACTGCATATATACCCCGAAAGCGTAATCAGCAGAAACAAAAACGCTTTCCACGGAATCCGGAAACCGCTGAAATTCATCCCGACAGCAGAAATCGTACATAATATCACCGCGATCCATTGCAATAAATTCAATCCTTCCCCCGTGAAAATTACACAAATCAGCGACAACAGCAAAATCTTCAACCCCAAAAGGGAAGAATAGCGGGATGCCTCCACATAACGCAATCCCCGAAACAATGCAATCTGGGCAACAAGAAAACTCCCTTGCGCACCAAGAAGCATCAGAATATTACGGGGCGTAAAGACCAATTCGTATCGTCCCCAAAGACACAGCAATGTCAAGATCGCAGGAAACATCATAAAAGCCACGGAAAGAAGAAGCAAACGCAATGGACTTTTATATTCGTTGATGAATCCTTTTGAAGCAGCATAAGATACGGAAGCAAAAATTGCCGAAAGCAATCCGGCGAAAATACCAGCTATATACATGTTATAAACTTATCTCCAACCTTAAATTGACTGCATCATCAAATGTGCTTTATTCGTCAGAATGCCTTCCGCACCCATCTCACGCAAAACCTTCAATTCTTCCGGATCATCGCAGAAAAATACATTCCCGCGCATTCCCAGTTCTTTGATCAAACGGAACGATTCCGCCGTTGTAAAGGCTCTCACAGGCTGAACAAAACGACATCCATCTTTCTCACGGCAGATACGCAGATTTTCCGGGGCAGTACGATCCTGCCAGCCGCGTGTCACACAAAGTTCAATTTCCGGGTCGATCGCTCGAACAAAATCCACAGATTCAGGATTGATCGTAAAATATCCACGATCATACATGTCATACTTTTTGTAAAGACGGCAGATCTCTTTCAGCACATCTTCCGTCTTGGCATAAACCTGAATGTTCATACAGACTTTATCGCGAAGCGCAGCAAGAATTTCTTCAAATGTCGGTATTTCCATAACATCGTATGCCGGGGCAGTACGCCGCATCCCATGAAGCCAATAGGAAAAATTCAAACGCTTCAAGTCTGCCAACGTCTGATCTTCCGGAATACCGGTTCCATTACTCGTACGGTCAATCGTCTGATCATGCAGCAGAACCGGCACACCATCCGATGTACCGCGCAAGTCAAATTCGATCATGTCTACACCCGCTTCCACGGCTTTCTCCATGGAGCACAAAGTGTTTTCCGGGAACTCAAAAGATGCACCACGGTGCGCTGTAACCATAAAATGATTGCGGTCTTGATACAATTCAGTCAATGTGCGAAACATAAGTTAATTCTCCTTCTCCGTCCAGATTGCCGCCGGACGGTTAAATGAATATTTTCGATTATAAGCAAGGTAATACGTAATTTCATCATCCCCAAAACGCCAATACCGGGTCTCCCGTTCTCTCAAACAGGTGCGATCGCCATGAATCAATTCTGCACCCGCAGGAACGGTTGACGTCTTACAGGAATAAACATCCGGGCCCTGTTCCGGTGGAAAACCGGCGCATAACCATTGATAGCCCAGGACACGCTGACTCTTTCCCAAATGATATTTCTCACAGAAAGAATGAAGAAAAAGAAAACGTTTCTTCAAATCCCACAACACAGAGGCATTGCCGCCCGCGTCGTGAAAATGAGATAACAGACGGAATACAAAATCTTCACATTCACCGTGCATGACAACAGTCGCCGAATGCAATTCCTCATGATTCCACGTCAAATCAAGCAAACGGGAAAGGTCTCGCGTCAATGCAATATCTTCCAACGTCATCGTGTCACTGCACATCACGTCATAAGGCGTATCCGGACTCCAACGCAATCCATGCTCCGGCCCCACCTGTCTCATCGGCGTGCCAGGCAGGACTTTCAATACTTCCAGCTGAATTTCAGCAACCCCGGTATCCATCAAGGCTCCGGTATCCGCTATAATATGCTCCCGTGTCTGACCGGGAAGTCCTGCCAAAAGATCCGCATGCGTTTCAAAAGCCGTCTGACGGCACAGAAAACGCAACCCCGACAAAGCTTCAACGGAATCACTGCGGCGCCCCATTAATTTCTGAACCTCCGGATTAAGACATTGAATACCGCACTCAATATGCAACTGTCCCGGTACGGCTTTTGACAATTCTTCACGCAATTCATCATTCAAAAACTGCGGGTGAATCTCAAGATGAAAACGCAGCATAGGGAATTCTTCGCGGAAAAGGCGCAATAACGCCGCTCCACGTGTCTGGGGCATATTAAATGTGCGGTCAAGCAAACGAAGCTCAGAGACGCCTTTTAACACCATTAAACGTAATTCCTCACGAACCTGCTCCAACGTACGGTAACGGGTCGAGGTCCTGCCACTGGTACAGTAAAGGCATCCCATGGGACAACCACGGGAAGTTTCCATTTGCACGAAAGGTTTATCCGTAACGAAAAATGGATCCGTGACCGGATAAGCAGAAGTCCCCCAATCGTTATAGACACCATTGCCCTCAGCAGGCAAAATGTGCGGCAAAGTACGGGGCGAATCATCAAAATGCAAAAGATAATCACGCAACGATTCCTCCCCCTCGCCACGAATCACACAATCCAGCCAGGGATAGGCTGACAATAACGCATCTGCTCCATCGCCTAAACATTCCGGTCCGCCTGCAACAATGCGGCATTGAGGAACAAGGGCATGATAACGCTGCAAAACATCCAACGCCGTAACACGATTGAAAAGATACAAATCAGTCAGAAGCAAATCGGGAGAATAAGAGGCTATTTTGCGTACCGCACTCATCACATCTTCCGCATTCGTCATATCATAACGATACCATTCCCATTCGGAGAAATCAGTGCATGCATTGTGCAGAAGCGGAAGCGCAAGAGAGGAATGGGAAAAGGAACAATTGACTGTCAGAAAGACAAGTTTGTGTTTGATTTGAGGTTGCTGGGGCATAAGAAAACAGACTCCGGGATTGCGAATACTGTACTATACGCCATAATTTGAAAAATGCTATTGAAAATTCTCTTTTTTTTTCAAAAAAAATCCGCTGCAAGATAACTTGCAACGGATTTCTGAGAAGGAGAACAGAAGTTCTGTTCCCCAACTGTAAATCGTCGATTAGACAGATTTACCGGAAATAACACCGTGACCTTTGAAGGTACGTGTGGGAGCAAATTCGCCGAGACGATGGCCAACCATGTTTTCTGTGACGAACACAGAAATGAAGGATTTGCCATTATGCACATTGAATGTGTGTCCAACAAATTCCGGAATGATCATGGAACGGCGAGACCAGGTCTTGATCGGCTTCTTGGCGCCGCCTGCTTTTTCCATTTTCTCGGTCTTTTCGATCAGATAGTAGTCCACAAAAGGACCTTTTTTGATTGAACGTGCCATGGTTTACTTTCTCCTGCGTTCCACAATAAACTTGGATGTAGTCTTCTTCGGCTGACGGGTACGTTTGCCCTTGGCAAGCTGACCCCAAGGTGACACAGGGTGGCCACCACCGGAAGAACGGCCTTCGCCCCCGCCCATAGGATGGTCGACAGGGTTCTGAACAACCCCGCGGACGTGCGGACGGAAACCTTTGTAACGTTTCTTACCGGCTTTACCGAGAGAAACATTCATGTGGTCGAGATTACCGACCTGGCCGATGGTTGCAAGGCAGTTCAGATGAATCATGCGAACTTCACCGCTCGGCATCTTCAACTGAGCATATTCACCGTCTTTGGAACGGAGAGTTGCATACTGACCGGCAGAGCGGACGAGAACGCCGCCACGACCCGGGACCAGTTCGACGTTGTGGATCTGAGAACCCAGTGGGATATTGCGCAGGGGCATAGCATTACCGACTTTAACGTCAGCATCTGCACCACTGCGAACGATCTGACCAACTGTCAATCCGGCAGGAGCCAGGATGTATGCTTTTTCGCCGTCTGTGTAGCAGATCAGAGCGATGAAAGCAGAACGATTGGGATCGTATTCGATGGCAACAACTTTTGCATCCATACCGACTTTGTTGCGTTTGAAGTCAACCATACGGTAGGAACGTTTGTTGCCGCCGCCGCGGAAACGGGTTGTCATACGGCCGAGGTTGTTACGGCCGCCAGTAGATTTCTTACCCGCTGTCAAGGACTTTTCAGGCTTTTTGCCGGGAGTCAATTCAGCAGAGTAGTCAAGAACCGTGATAAATCTGCGGCTCTTCGTAAAGGGCTTGAATGATTTGATCGCCATGTTTTATTCTCCTCAGGCAAGCTCGATTGCACCCTCTGCGAGAGTGACAACAGCTTTTTTCCAGTTGGCACGGCGACCGACGATCGGGGAACGACCCGCACGTTTCGGCTTGCCATGATAATTCATGAGATTGACGGATACGACTTTAACGCCGTAGATTGTTTCAACTGCATTGGCAATTTCAACTTTGGAAGCACGGGGGCTTACCTTGAATGCATATTTCTGCTGTTCAGCAAGAAGAGCACTCTTTTCTGTGATCAGAAGATTTGTAATCACATCATAAGGGGATTTTACGCTCATGTTTGTTCCTCCAAATTAACCAATCCGCTGGAAAAGATCGTCCAGCGCATCTTTGCCAATGAGAACTTTATCCGCCCAGAGCATCTGGTACGTATTCACACTGGATGCCTTCATCAAGCAGACCGTAGGAATGTTAGCAAGCGCGCAAAGCATGTTGTCATCATAATCTTTGACGACGCACAAGACTTTTCCGTCTGCTTTCATTGCCTTCAATGCAGCTGCTGCATCTTTGGTCTTCTTTGTTTCGAATGTGAAGGGTTCCACCAAAGCAACGGCTGCATCGTTTGCGCGTTCAGAGAAAGCGCGTTTCAATGCCAATTTCTTTACTTTCTGGTTGATACCCAGAGCAAAGCTGCGCGGCTTCGGACCGAATGCAATACCCCCATGACGCCATACCGGGTTACGGGTTGCACCAGCACGGGCACGACCAAGGCCTTTCTGCTTGAAAGGTTTCTTGCCGCTTCCGCTGACTTCTGCACGGGTCTTTGTGCTGGCTGTGCCAGCGCGCAGTTCACTGAGAAAAGCAACGACTGCATCGTGTACAGCCTGTGTACCTTTTTCGAATTCGAGATACTGATCGGCAATTTCGAAATCTCCGACCTTATCTCCTTTCATATTGAGAATGTCAATTGTCTTGGACATATTTTCACCTGTTTGTAAGTTGGTTTTCTGTTAACGAAGACTTATTTCTTTTTTGCCTTCTTCACAAGAACCGTGCCGCCATTGGGACCCGGAATTGCGCCGCTTACGAAAATCAGGTTGTCTTCTGCTGACACTCTGACGACCTTCAGATTCTGAACAGTACGGACATCACTACCCAACTGACCAGGCATCTTTTTGCCTTTCATAATGTTACCAGGCATTTCACGGCATCCGATGGAACCCGGCTTTCTGTGCCAGCCGCCACCATGTCCGTCGCGTCCGCCTTTGAAGTGGTGACGTCTCATAACGCCGGAGTAACCGCGTCCTTTTGTAACACCTGTAACATCCAGGTATTCACCCGCTGCAAAAATTTCTGCAGTCAGATCTGCACCAATTTCATAGCTTTCGCCTTCTTCTGTACGGAATTCACGGATACAAACAGGATACCATCCTGTAATACCAGCTTTTTCAACCTGGCCGCGAATCGCTTTGGTCACATTGTTTTTCTTCTTGTCACCAAAACCGACCTGGACTGCTGTGTAGCCGTCCCGTTCTTTTGTCTTGACCCCGATAACTTTGCAGGGTCCGGCGCTGACTACTGTCACAGGGATGAGAACACCAGCCTCATCATAGACCTGAGTCATGCCAATTTTCTTTCCGATTAATCCTTTCATAATACTCCTTTCCGGCACTTGTTCTTATCGGAAAAAGAACCTTGGTGCCGTAATAGTTCCGGAAACTAACCCTTAGTTTCCGATCTTGATGGAAATGTCAACACCTGCGGGGAGGCTCAATTTCTTCAGCTCATCCACTGTTTTCGCTGTGGGGTTGATGATGTCCATCAAACGTTTGTGGGTCCGCATCTCAAACTGTTCCATTGACTTCTTGTCAACGTGAGGAGAGCGGTTGACCGTGAATCGTTCGATCCGTGTAGGCAGAGGAATCGGGCCTGCAACCTGGGATCCGGTTTTCCGGGCAGTGTTGAGAATTTCTGCAACAGACTGATCCAGGATACGATGTTCGTAAGCCTGAAGCTTGATGCGGATCTTCTGCGCCGCCTTTGACGGTGTTTTCGTACTCATTTCTGTGTCTTCTCCACGATTTTATCTTGTAAATTTTTGGGCAGGGGATCAAAGTGGCTCGGTTCCATTGTGTAGGAAGCACGGCCTCTGGAAAGTGAACGGATGTCTGTAGCATAACCGAACAGTCCGGAAAGCGGAGCTGTAGCAGAAATACGGCAGGTACCATCAGTTGTTTCAACCTGAATAATGTTGCCGCGGCGGCTGGTGATGTCACCAATCACGTCACCCATGTGTTCTTCAGGAGATGTCACTTCCAATTTCATGATCGGTTCGAGAAGGATCAGACCAGCTTTACGAGCTGCATCTTTCAATCCCATAGAACCGGCAATCTTAAACGCCATTTCAGAAGAGTCGACCGGGTGGAAAGATCCGTCAACAATGTCAACGTGGAAGTCAGTCAGCGGATAACCGGCGAGAACACCAGTTGCTGCAGCTTCACGGATACCCTGTTCAACCGGCTTGACGTATTCTTTCGGAATCGCACCGCCGACGATCTTGCTTTCAACTGTAACACCATGACCGCGTTCCATCGGCTTGAGTTCCAGTACGCAATGACCGTACTGACCGCGACCACCAGACTGACGGACGAATTTGGAGTCCGCTGTGGCAGGTTTCAGGACAGCTTCACGGTAAGCAACTTCGGGTTTACCGGAGTCAGCTTCGACTTTGAATTCTTCTTTCAGACGGGAGATAATGATTTCCAGGTGAAGTTCACCCATACCGGAAATAATTGTCTGACCTGTTTCACCGTTACTGTTGATTGTAAAGGTCGGGTCTTCTTCAGACAGAGCTGCGAGAGCATTGAACAATTTATCGCGGTCAGCAGATGTTTTCGGCTCGATCGCAATGGAGATAACAGGATCCGGGAAGGACATGGATTCCAGAGTGATCGGAGCATTTTCAGCACAGATTGTATCACCGGTTGTGCAGTTACGGAGACCAACAACAGCAGCGATATCACCGCAATAGATGCAGTCACGTTCTTCACGGTTGTTAGCATGCATCTGCAACAGACGGCCGATACGTTCTCTTCTGCCTGTACGCGGGTTCAGAACAGATGCACCTTTTTCTGCCATACCGGAGTAAATACGGATAAACGCAAGTTTACCAACGTAGGGGTCTGTCATAAGTTTGAAGACCAATGCAGAGAAGGGCTGATCGTCGCCGCACTGACGTGTCATCGGCTGTTCTGTATCCGGGTCCATACCTTTGGTTTCCCAGATATCAACAGGAGACGGGAGGTAATCGCAGACAGCATCGAGGAGGAGCTGAACACCTTTGTTCTTGAATGCGGTACCGCAGAATGCAGGAACAAGCTTACCAGCGAGGACGCCTTCACGGAGAGCACTCTTAACGAGAGCTTTGTCCGGGAATTTACCTTCGAGGTACATTTCCATGATTTCGTCATTGATTTCAGCAAGACATTCGATCAGGTATGTGTAATGTTCTTCTGCTTTATCTTTATATTCTTCAGGAATATCAATTTCCTTCATTTCTGTACCTTCGGCACCTTCGTACAGATAAGCCTTCTGTTCGATAACGTGAACGTTACCTTTGAAGTCAGCTTCTGCACCCATAGGCAGAGAAATGGGAACAACGGTGACACCGAGCTTTTTGCGCATATCATCTACAACTTTGTAGAAGTTAGCACCAGTACGGTCCATCTTGTTCACAAATGCCATTGTCGGCACTTTGTATTTTCTGGCCTGACGCCAGACGGTTTCTGTCTGGGGCTGAACACCACCGACAGAACAGAACACACCGACTGCACCGTCAAGAACACGGAGAGAACGTTCCACTTCAGCAGTGAAGTCCACGTGTCCTGGGGTGTCGATCAAGTTGATACGGTGTTCTTTCCAGAAGCAAGTTGTAGCAGCGGATGTGATAGTGATACCACGTTCCTGTTCCTGCTTCATCCAGTCCATGGTTGCAGCACCTTCGTGAACTTCCCCGATCTTATGGCTTTTGCCAGTGTAGAAAAGAATACGTTCGGAAAGCGTTGTTTTACCGGCGTCGATGTGAGCCATGATACCGATATTACGGGTTCTTGCAAGAGCTGCAACACGACCCGGAGCTTCCTGGTAATCCTTGTTAGCAATTTTCTGTTGTGTACTCATAGTTTACTCAATTCGTCTTATCAAAGGGTTACCATCTGTAATGAGCAAAAGCCTTGTTGGCCTGTGCCATTTTCTGGGTATCTTCTTTTTTCTTCACGGAAGCGCCGGTGTTATCAAAAGCATCCAGCAGTTCGGAAGCAAGGGCATCCACCATGGATTTGCCTTTTTTCGCCTGGGAATAAGTTGTGATCCAACGGATTGCCAAAGCGGTCTGGCGTTCATTGGGAACTTCAACAGGAACCTGGTAAGTAGCACCACCAACGCGGCGGCTCTTGACTTCCAGTTTCGGTTTCACGTTTTCAACCGCGTGAATAAAGACTTCCAGCGGTTCCATATCTTTCTTTTTCGCTTTGATGCTTTCAAAAGCACTGTAAACGATCTTCTGAGCTACAGATTTTTTACCCATGCGCATGAGCGTGTTGATCAGTCTGGCGACCAATTCGCTGTTATACTTCACATCGGGAGTAAGCTCTCTCTTGGTAATAGTACGTCTTCTCATTGGTATGCAGCCTCACATTATTTCTTTTTGCCGGCGGCTTTTGCGTCGCCCTTAGCCTGTTTTGCACCGTATTTGGGACGGCCCTGACGGCGTCCATCGACACCCAGGCTGTCCAGTGCACCACGCACAATGTGATAACGGACACCAGGAAGGTCACGTACACGACCACCCTTCACCAGAACAACACTGTGTTCCTGAAGGTTGTGTCCTTCACCGCCGATATAGGCAGTAACTTCAATTCCGTTGGAAAGACGGACCCTTGCGATTTTACGCATAGCGGAGTTCGGCTTTTTCGGTGTTCTTGTCGTGACCTGAAGGCAGACACCACGGCGCTGGGGGCACTGTGCCAAAGCTTTTGCTTTGGTTTTGGTCTTTTTCGGGGTACGACCGGCTCTTACTAACTGGTTGATTGTCGGCATATTCTCCTACACCTGTTTCGTAAAAATTACATTTGTTATTAACGGTTATCTTATTAATATACACTTCAAACCGCAAATAATCAAACGTATATTTGATTTTTTTTATATTTTTTTCGAAAAAAGTATGATTCCTGCACAATCTGATTACGACAAAGTCGAGAAAAACGGCCCATTTTGTTTTTCTCCACCTCCCCGATCGCAGCCACGCGCCGGGGAGTGGAATGCCAGACTTTGCCCGCAATCTCATTGCAGGCAGGTATCATCTTTTCAATAGGAATCGTCGTCATCGCCGGATGAGAACTCATCCAGGAACGCATCGTCACTGGGGTCACCGAACTCATCAGTCAATTCGTTTTCATCCACTGCATATTCTTCTTCCGGGAAATCATCATCGATGTCATCACCGGTTCCGATATTTTCATCATCATCATCACCGAAATTGACTTCTGTAATGTCAATCTTTTCATAGGTTGTCGGCAATGTATGTTCTTCCGGAGCTGTGATTTCAACCGGGATTTCTTCTCCCAGCTTGACAGCCTGAATGTGCTGGAACCGTTCGGAACCAGTACCGGCAGGAATCAAATGTCCGGTAATGACGTTTTCTTTGAATCCGCGAAGAATATCTTCTTTACCCAATGTGGCAGCTTCTGTCAGAATACGGGTTGTATCCTGGAAGGATGCTGCAGAAATAAAGCTTTCTGTTTCCAGAGAGGCTTTCGTAATACCGAGCAGAACCGGTTTACCTTCTGCAGGTTTCTTACCTTCCGCACGGACACGTTCGTTTTCTTTCGCAAATTCATAACGGTCGATCTGTTCGCCCGGCAGGAACTTCGTATCACCCTGTTCCAGAACGTTGATCTTCTGCATCATCTGGCGGATGATGATTTCAATGTGTTTGTCATTGATTTCTACACCCTGTGCACGATACACAGTCTGAACTTCGTTCACAAGATAACGCTGCAATTCCTGAGGACCGCAGATAGAGAGCAACATCTGGGGAACAACAGACCCAACAGTCAGTTTCTGACCTTTCTTCACATAATCGCCTTTACCAACGACCAGGTGTTTGGAGGCCGGGATAACATGTTCGTGAGATGCTCCGGAGTCCGGATCTCTGACGATCAGAGTACGACGACCTTTGGTCAGCTTGCCCAATTCCACATAACCGTCGATACTGGCAATTTCTGCCACTTCCTTCGGTGTACGGGCTTCGAACAATTCGGATACACGGGGCAACCCCCCTGTAATGTCTTTATTTTTCTGCTGCTGACGGGGAACACGAGCAAGAATGGTACCAGTTTTGATCTTGGCATCCTTCTTAGTCATAAGGAATGCTCCCGGAGGCAGCGGATAGTTATTGATAACCTGAGCAGTTTCCAGGCTCTTGATCACGATCTGCGGATGCAGGTCGTCACGGTGTTCCATAACGGTGATTTCTTCCGTTGAACCACGTTTTGTACGGCTCAATGTCACACCTTCGATCAATTCGCTCAATTCAACGTAACCGTCTTCTTCTGCGATGATCGGAAGCTGATAGGAATCCCATTCCGCAATCTTTTCATTAGCTTTGACTTTGTCACCGTCTTTCTTGAACAGAACAGCCCCGACTTCGACAACGTAACGGTCAAGTTCCGCTTCTTTCACAGCATCTGACCAGTAGTCATAATCCTGGTTGTAGTAGGTGCCGATAATTGCAGCTTCCTGTTTTGCACGTTCGCGGGCATTTGCTTCTGCCTGCTGTGCTTTTTCCTTATCATATACAACGATAAAACCGTTCTTGTTAACAACAAGGGTCTGACCGTTTTCATCTTTGACAAGACGCATGTTTTCCAGGCGGATTGTACCGGCATTACGGGCATTGATGAACGGAGTCTTGATTGCAGCAGATGCAGTACCACCGATGTGGAACGTACGCATTGTCAACTGTGTACCAGGTTCACCGATGGACTGAGCAGCGATAATACCGAGGGCATCGCCGACTTCCGCATTACGGTCTGTCGCAAGGTTCTTACCATAGCATTTTACGCAAACACCATGTTCAACATCGCAAGTCAGAACAGAACGGATCAGAACGCGATTGATACCGCAAGCTTTGATACGATCTGCAATTTCAGGTGTGAATTCCTGACCGGCAGCAACGATCAAGCGACCGTCATCATAAGCAGGGTCACGGATATTCTGTGCGCTGAAGCGACCGAGCAAACGATCTTTCAAAGGCAGCAATTCTTCGTCACCTTCGATAATCGCACTTACCCAGATACCTTTCATCGTACCGCAGTCTTCACAACGGCAGATGATGTCCTGCGCAACGTCAACAAGTTTACGGGTCATGTAACCGGAGTCAGCGGTCTTCAACGCCGTGTCAGCCAAACCTTTACGGGCACCGTGCGTAGAAATGAAGTATTCCTGCACGGTCAGACCTTCACGGAAGTTGGAGAGGATAGGACGTTCGATAATATCACCGGACGGTTTAGCCATCAAACCACGCATACCTGCAAGCTGACGGATCTGGTCTTTACTGCCTCGAGCTCCAGAGTCGAGCATGGAGTACAGAGAGTTGATCTGTTTCTTACTGGCTGCTTCGGATTCAGCAAACAAATCTTCCGCAACACGGTTGGAGGTCTGTGTCCAAACGTCAATCACCTTATTATAACGTTCACCGTCAGTCAGTGAACCGCTGGCGTACTGATTGGAAATCTTGTCAATTTCAGCACGGGCACGGCTGATCAAATCAGCTTTGGTTTTCGGTACAGACATATCTGCAATAGAGATGGAGAAGCCGGCAACAGTCGCATATTCGTAACCGAGGTTCTTCAGAGCATCAAGCAGATTGACTGTTTTGTCATGACCAATATATTCGTATGCTTCTGCAACAAGTTTACCGATTTCTTTCTTCTTCACAAGTTTGTTGCAGAAACCAAGACTCTTGTCCCAGATACCGTTGAAGATACAACGACCCGCTGTTGTAATGATGAATTTGGAATCTTTATCTCCACGGGGTGTGTCAATTCCATAGTCCGGGTTCGGGATCTTGATCGCATCATGGATGTGAATGTGACCGGTATCCATTGCAAACAGAACTTCATGCACGTCACGATACAGACGGGCATTTTCAGGATTGTTCGGCGGAATGGTCAGATAGTACACACCCAATGTAATGTCCTGAGTCGGTGTCGCAATCGGTTTACCGTTCGCAGGTGAGAAGATGTTGTTTGTAGACAACATCAGAAGTTTACATTCCATCTGAGCAGGTGCTGAAAGCGGAACGTGTACAGCCATCTGGTCACCGTCGAAGTCAGCGTTGTAACCGGTACAAACCAACGGGTGCAGACGGATAGCAGAACCTTCGATCAGGATCGGGTCGAATGCCTGGATGGACAAACGGTGCAGTGTAGGCGCACGGTTCAGCATCACAGGGTGACCTTTTGTCACTTTTTCCAGAATATCCCAAACTTCAGGTGCACCATGTTCAATCATCTTCTTTGCACTGCGGACAGTGTAAGCACGACCGCCGTCTTTCAGATAACGGATGATGAACGGTTCGAACAGAATCAATGCCATCTTCTTCGGAAGACCGCACTGCATCAGTTTCAGTTCGGGACCGACAACGATCACAGAACGACCGGAGTAGTCAACACGTTTACCGAGCAAGTTCTGACGGAAACGACCCTGTTTACCTTTCAGCATGTCACTGACAGATTTCAACGGACGGTTACCGGCACCGGTGACTGCACGACCATGACGGCCGTTATCCAGCAATGCGTCAACAGCTTCCTGCAGCATACGTTTTTCGTTACGGATAATCACTTCCGGAGTGCGCAGCTGCAACAGGTTTTTCAAACGGTTGTTACGGTTGATGACACGGCGATACAAATCGTTCAAGTCGGATGTAGCAAATCTGCCGCCTTCGAGAGCAACGAGAGGACGCAGATCCGGCGGAATAACCGGGAGCACTTCCAAAATCATCCATTCAGGACGGGAGTTGCTCTTGATAAAACCTTCAACTAGACGCAGACGTTTGGAAAGTTTTTTACGGATTGCTTTGTTTTTCGCAGTTTCCAGTTCTTTTTCCAGTTCAACACGATCTTTTTCAAGGTCAACCTGTTCCAAAAGGGTACGGATAGCAGGTGCACCCATGTCCGCTTTGAACTTGGAATCACTGAAGTCGTCTCTTGCACGCTGGTATGCCAATTCATCCAGCGCTTCCCCGACTTTCATCGGAGTATCAGCAGGATCAAGAACAACCCACTTTTCATAGTAGATAATGGATTCCAATGTACGGGCAGACATATCAAGCATCAAACCGATACGGCTGGGCATACATTTGAAAAACCAGATGTGAGATACAGGAACAGCAAGTTCAATGTGTCCCATACGTTCACGACGCACTTTGGACAGTGTAACTTCCACACCGCAACGGTCACAGACGATGCCGCGGTTTTTTACCCGTTTGTATTTACCGCAGTTACATTCCCAGTCACGTTGCGGACCGAAGATCTTTTCACAGAAAAGACCGCCTTTTTCCGGCTTGAGACTGCGGTAATTAATAGTTTCCGGATTCTTGACTTCCCCATGACTCCAGGAACGGATCACTTCCGGAGAAGCCACTTTGATTGTCACGGACTCAAAAGCACTCAACGGCTGATATGCCTGCTGTCCATCTTTAGCATAAGTATTGTCTATCACTGGGATTCCTCCGCGCGTTGTTTACTTAGACTGTTCGTTGCGTTTCACGGTACGGACATCCAGAGCCAAACTCTGCATTTCCTTCAACAGAACATTATAGGATTCGGGACGACCCGGTTCCAGGACCTGGCGACCACGGACAATGGCACTGTAAATGTTACCGCGTCCGACAGTATCGTCACTCTTAACCGTAAGCATTTCCTGCAGCGTGTAGGCCGCACCGTATGCTTCAAGAGCCCAAACTTCCATTTCCCCGAAACGCTGACCCCCGTGCTGGGCTTTACCGCCCAACGGCTGCTGGGTAACAAGTGAATACGGTCCAACAGAACGGGCATGGATCTTATTGGCTACCAAGTGGTCAAGTTTAATCATGTACACAGTACCGACTGTGACACGCTGGTCAAATTTATTACCTGTACGGCCGTCGAAAAGATCTGTCTTACCGTCGAAGACATCTTCACCGTTGACTTCTTTGAAGCCCCATTTGAAGTTTTCGCCAGTCTGTTCGTAAATCTTTTCATTACCTTTACGCATCAAATCAATGATGTCATCTTCGTGAATACCGTCAAAGACAGGTGTCGCAACTTTCATGCCAAGCATTTTTGCTGCCCAGCCAAGGTGTGTTTCAAGAACCTGTCCGATGTTCATACGGGAAGGCACACCCAGCGGGTTCAATACGATATCAACCGGGCGACCGTCTTTCATGAACGGCATGTCTTCAATCGGAACAATACGGGATACAACCCCTTTGTTACCGTGACGACCGGCCATTTTGTCACCGACCTGAATCTTACGTTTGGATGCAACGTAGACTTTGACTTTCTTGATGACGCTGCCTTCTTCAGATGCGCCCTGTTCCAACTGGGAAACAGATTCCAGACGGGTCTGTTCCAGATTGTGGAAGCGAGGAGCAAAAGACTGCATGATTGCTGCAATTTCATCCGCTTTAGAGCAATGATCCATACGGTAATTTGCATGGGCTGTTGCCAGCTTGATGATCGCAGGACGTGTCACCTTACGATTGGAAGAAATCAGTACAACTTCATTTTCCTTGCCATTGCTGATGTCATAAATCGGGCAAGGCAGTTTTTCACCAAGCATGATCTTGGAAAGTTCTTCTGTCAATTCTTCGATCAAAGCAGAATTCTGGGTCTTGTACTGTTCTTTTGCAAGTTTCTGCTTGCGTTTCTGATCCGCTTTTGTCACAGAAGGACGGTTCGGGTCTTTCTGGTATTCAATACGGATATCCATGACGATCCCGCCTTTACCGCTGGGAACGACCAAACTGGAATCCTTAACGTCCGCAGCCTTTTCACCGAAGATCGCACGGAGCAACCGTTCTTCCGGAGCAAGTTCCGTTTCAGATTTCGGTGTGATCTTACCAACAAGAATATCACCCGGTTTCACTTCCGCACCACGGCGGATCACACCGTCAACACCCAGGTTACGCAGAGATTCTTCGCTGACGTTCGGGATGTCACATGTGATTTCTTCCGGACCAAGTTTTGTATCACGGCTCAAACATTCAAATTCATCAATGTGAATACTTGTGAATACGTCTTCCTTAACAAGACGTTCACTGAGAACAATCGCGTCCTCAAAGTTATATCCGCACCAGGGCATGTACGCAACCAGTACGTTCTTACCAAGTGCCAATTCACCATTCTGAGTTGCAGCACCGTCAGCAATCGGCTGACCTTTCTTAACAACATCACCACTGCGGACAATCGGACGCTGATTGATACAGGTACCGGCGTTACTGCGCAGGAACTTGACCAATTCATAAACATCCGGTGTAAAGTCAACTGTTTCACCAATGTTCTTACCGTCAGTTGTAATAACAATACGGTCAGAGGACACAGCAGCAACAATACCGTCACGGCGTGCAGTGACAACCGCACGGGAGTCAACAGCAACTTTGCCTTCCAAACCTGTACCGACATACGGAGAATCCGTTGTCAGCAGAGGTACGCCCTGACGCTGCATGTTGGATCCCATCAATGCACGGTTCGCGTCGTCGTGTTCAAGGAAGGGGATCAGACCGGCAGCAGCACTGACCAGCTGCTTCGGTGAAACGTCCATGTAAGAAACGTCATCTTTCGGACGTTCCGCAGAGTCTCCATGGGTACGGGTCATAACGGTCGGATTGACAAAACGATGGTTTTCATCCAGCGGAGCATTTGCCTGGGCAATAACAAAGTTTTCTTCTTTGTCTGCTGTCAGATAATCAATCTTATCTGTAACAACACCGTCTTCCACACGTCTGTAAGGTGTTTCGAGGAAACCGAAATTATTGCAGCGAGAGAAGAGAGACAGGGAGGAAATCAAACCAATGTTCGGTCCTTCCGGTGTTTCAATCGGGCAAATACGACCATAATGGCTGGGATGTACGTCACGGACTTCGAAGCCGGCACGGTCACGGCTCAAACCGCCGGGACCCAATGCGGAAAGACGACGTTTGTTTGTCATTTCAGACAACGGGTTCGTCTGGTCCATGAACTGAGAAAGCTGATTGCGTGCAAAGAAGTCACGGATAACACCGAAGAATGCTTTGGTGTTGATCAGCTTGTTGGGTGTCATTGTGACATCAGGAGAACTCATCAGAGAAATACGTTCTTTTACAAGACGTTCCGTGCGGACAAGACCGACGCGGCAATGGTTCTGCAGAAGTTCACCGACTGTACGGACACGACGGGCACCGAGATGGTCGATATCGTCCGTCGGACCGGATGTATTGGAAAGATGCATGAGAAGCTTTGTGGCTTCCATGAGGTCTTCTTTGGTCAGACAACGTTCCGTTTCAGGAACATTGAGCTGGAGTCTTTCATTGAGTTTGTAACGTCCAACTGCACCGAGGTCATAACGTTTGTTTTCAAAGAAAAGACGTTTGACGAGGATACGTGCATTCTGGAGATTTACAGGATCTCCGGGACGCATTTTCTGATAGATTTCCTTCAATGCTTCATCCGGCGTTTTGGCAGGATCTTTCTTCAAGCATGTGAGCAGGAAATTATCTCCGCCGGGAATGTATGCCAATTCAACAGATTTGACTTTGGCAGCAGCAAGGATTTTGGCGGAATCAGTATTCATGGGAACGAAGGGTTCAACAAGCTTGTTGCCATCTTCGTCATAAATCGGATCAAAAGCATAGTAAGATTCGATATCTGTCTTGCTGTCAAGCAACTGCTTCGGAGTCATCTTTTCGACTGTATAAGCAGCAGAAATCATGTCGCGGTTGGTATCGTAACCAATAGCACGCAAGAAAGTTGTAATCAGGAACTTGCGGCTCTTACGACGACGGTCAAGATAGATATAAATCAAGTTATTGGAATCGATCTGGACTTCCATCCAGTTCCCGCGATCGGGAATGATACGGAAAGAGTAAAGCATCTTTCCGGAAGAGTGACGTGTTTTTTCATAGCAGATACCGGGAGAACGGTGCAGCT
The DNA here is from genome assembly GCA_045639325.1 of Victivallales bacterium. Lineage (GTDB taxonomy): Bacteria > Verrucomicrobiota > Lentisphaeria > Victivallales > UBA1829 > RGIG8244. The sequence continues at coordinate 92,051 of JAZUCU010000043.1, read as the reverse complement.
GACTGATGATAACACGTTCAGCACCGTTGACGACAAAAGAACCACGTTCTGTCATCATCGGGATATCGCCCATATAGACAGATTCGGTGACTACAGTATCCCTGACTTTCAAACGGAAATCGACATACAGCGGAGCGCTGTAGGAATCACCGTCCTTAATACAATCAACAATTCCTTTTTTTGGCGTGCCGATATTGTAGGAGACAAACTCCAGCAGCACTTGTTTATCAAATGGGTCAATGGGAAATACTTCATTGAAGATTTCCTGCAAGCCCTGGTTTTTTCTTTGTTCGGGGGGGACATCCAATTGCAGGAAAGACCGATAGGATTCCAATTGAATCCCGATCAAATCAGGAATTTCCAGCACTTCTTCCAATTTTCCGAAATTTACACGTTCAGGCATTATTTCCACCCTGTCATTAAGTTGGCGAGAGCTGTCACGAAAGGAGCGTTTAAACAACTCGTTTGGTTAAACGCAATCCGCGGACGGCTTGGACCACGGATTTATATTCAAAACCGATTCTCTGACATAAAAGAACCGGCAGGAGCCAGTAATAGAGGTAATTGAAAAGCCTCATTACTGCTGTAAAACAATAAAGGGACTGTAATCCGATTTTGCGCAGATACAAAGAAACACGCGATAAAGAGAAAGAATTTCCCTAAATACCGCGCTATTCCGGAAAACAACCCGTACCCCGTAAAAAACGGGATACAGGTTGTTATTCTGCTCCGGAAATCGGAATGCAGCAGAGTAAGTCCAGTCATTACTTGACTTCGACTTTTGCTCCAGCAGCTTCCAGTTTTTCCTTGAGAGCGTTGGCGTCTTCTTTGGACACACCTTCTTTGATGGCCTTGGGAGCGCCTTCGACCAACTGTTTTGCTTCCATCAGGCCGAGACCTGTAGCTTCACGAACAGCTTTGATCGTTGCAATTTTGTTTGCGCCGGCATCAGCGAGGATGACGTCGAATTCAGTTTTTTCTTCTGCAGCGGGAGCTGCAGCAGCAGCTGCGGGAGCAGCAGCGACAGCGACGGGAGCAGCTGCGCTGACTCCGAGTCTGTCTTCGAGAGCTTTCACGAGTTTAGAAAGATCGAGAACGGAAAGTTTCTCAACGTAGGAGATGAACTGTTCCATTTCTGCGGAAACTTCTACATTAGCCTGTTCAGTCATGTTTGACCTCCGTGTTATTTTTTGATTTTAGTTCAGTTTGCTTTTTCAAGTTTGTTCTTATAAGCATTGATCACATTGACAATGCTGGATGCTTTGGCATTCAGGACGCGTACGAGAGATGTCGGTACGGCAACGAGAAGACCAAGCAACTGGGCACGAAGTGCATCTTTGCTGGGCAGACCGGCGATAGCCTTAACGTCTGCAGCGGAGAGAGCAGCGCCATCATAGTAACCGCATTTTGCGGAGATGACACCTTTCGTGTCGTTAGTGAAGTCGTCGATGATTTTCGCGACAGCACCCACATCACCCTGACCGGTAACAACAGCTGTGTCACCTGTGAGGGGAAGGTTGGCAATGACGTCCATACCATTCAATGCTGCAACTTTTTTGACAACATTGTTTTTGAGGACATGACATTCAGCGCCGGCATCAGCAAGCTTAGCACGGAACTGGTTCATGGCCTGAACATCAAGACCTTTGTATGTCACGAAATAAAGATACTCAGAGGATTTGAGCATGGTAACGATGTCGTTACCGATCTGAATACGTTCCGGTCTCATAACATCTCCTTCGTCACTTCGCGTGTATCAAGGCGGATACCGGGAGTCATTGTTGCGGACAACGTGAAAGACTGCACGTAAACACCTTTAGCGGATGCGGGTTTTGCTTTGACAATTGCTTTGACAACTGCCTGAGCGTTTTCGCACAAAGCATCAGCATCGAAAGAGAGCTTACCAATGGGAACCTGCACGCAGGCACCTTTGTCAGCACGGAATTCAACACGGCCGGCTTTGGCTTCTGTGACGGCGTTACCGACTTTTTCAGTAACGGTACCGGTTTTGGGGTTCGGCATCAATCCTTTCGGACCGAGCTGACGACCAAGAGGACGTACTTTTGTCATTGCAGAAGGAGATGCGATGAGGACGTCGAAGTCAACCCAACCACCTTTGATCTTCTCAATGATGTCATCATAACCGACGAAGTCCGCACCGGCATCGATAGCCTGCTGACGGAGAGCTTCATCATCGGAAATGACTGTGACAGTGACACTTTTGCCAGTTCCACGCGGAAGCGGAACGGCACCACGGACAGTCTGATCAGTCTGCTTGGGGTCTACGCCGAGTTTGAAAGACAATTCGACAGTCTGGTCGAATTTGACTTTGGGCAGAGACTGGAGCAGTTTGACCGCGTCCGCCAGGCTGTAACGCGTTGAACGGTCAACCAACGCAGCCTGTGCTTTGTAAAGTTTGCTTTTCTTAGCCATCTATCACCTCTACTCCCATACTGCGAGCTGTACCTTCGATGATTCTCATCGCGGCTTCGTCGCTACGGGCGTTCATATCGTTCTTTTTCAATTTCACGATTTCCATGATCTGAGAGCGTGTAATCTTGCCAGCGACTTCGCGGCCAGCAGCTTTGGAACCGCTGTTAAGATTCAATGCTTTCTTGATCAGGTTAGCCGCCGGCGGCGACTTCGTGATGAAAGTGAAAGAACGATCCTGGTAGACAGTGATAACAACCGGAACAACCATTCCGGCCTGGGCCTGTGTGGCGGCATTGAATTCCTTACAGAAAGCCATGATGTTGACACCGGCCTGACCAAGGGCGGGACCAACAGGGGGTGCCGGGTTTGCGGCACCTGCAGGAATCTGCAAGCGAATTACGGCTGTTACCTTTTTCGCCATAGTTCATTCTCCTATTCGCTCCGTGGTAGGAAATGGCAGGTTTTCTCCCGCGCAGCGAAATGATTTTAATAATATGAGTTACCGGTCGGAAAGGATTTATTCCTCATCCGGACCAACCTGCCAAAACTCCAATTCAACTGGTGTGGAACGACCGAAGATGGAAACCATAAGTTTCAATCTTCCTTTTTCGGGATCGATTTCTTCGATCACGCCCTCAAAGTTTGCAAAGGCACCGTCGATAATACGAACGGTAGCACCAATGGAAATATAAGGGGGAACTTTTGCAAGGACGGGGCCCTTGTCGGAGACTTTTTCAGTCTGACGCATAAGATTTTCAACTTCTTCGTTGCTCAGTGCGATGGGGAGACGCCCATGTTCTGCACCAAGAATGGTCATGACTCCGTCAATACCATTAACAAAATTCCATACATCAGAATCAAGAGTTCCATCGGGGCGGATCAAATCCATGCGGATATAAACGTAACCGGGGAAGATCTGACGATCTCTGTCTTTCTTCACGCCGTTACGAACTTCGACAAATTTTTCTTTGGGGATCAGAACCTGATAAACGGGAAGCGTAACATCAGCTTTCTGAATTTGAGTTTCAATTTTTTCTCTAACAGTATTTTCTCTGCCGGACATGGCATGAATGACATACCACTTTCCTTTGCTGCTGTCTGTATCAATCATTGTAAGAACTGAGCTCCACAATTATTAAGGATTAACTTTAAGCGATATTAAAAAGAAATGAGGAACTTGATCAATCTTGAAAGGATCTGATCAATTCCGGCAATGAAAGCGGAAACTACGACCATTGCGATCAAGACCAACAAAGTGGATTCCAACAACTGATCTCTGGCAGGCCAGGTACATTTATGCATTTCTTCCATTGTTTCTTCAAGAAAGATGCGGATTTTAGCAAAAACACTCATGGTCAATTCCCGTTATTCTATTTTATTTAATCGGTTGAAAAACCGTATTATTCATAATAAATTGGCAGGAGCGGAGAGGTTCGAACTCCCGACCTGCGGTTTTGGAGACCGCTGCACTACCAACTGTGCTACACTCCTGCATTCCGGTCTGAACTTTGCCATTGACGACCCAAACCGGCAAATCGTCAACTATCAAAAAACGCAATTACTTGGTTTCTTTGTGAACCGTGCGTTTCCGATCAAATTTACAGAATTTCTTGATCTCGAAACGGCCGGACATATTCCGTTTTTCTTTTGTGCTGGTGTAGTTCCGGCGTTTACATTCTGTACATTCCAAAATAATCAATTCACGCATTTTCAAGCCTCCGGAAGGAAAACAGAGGTTTTAAGCCACTGTTTTCCAACCGCTGTTGATGTTACTCGAGGATTTCGTCAACAGTACCGGAAGCAACTGTACGGCCGCCTTCGCGGATAGCGAAGCGCTGTTTAGCTTCCATAGCGATCGGAGCGATGAGCTCGACCTGAATTGTACCGTTGAAGCCAGGCATAACCATTTCTGTGCCTTCGGGCAGAGTAATGATACCGGTCACGTCAGTTGTACGGAAGTAGAACTGGGGACGATAGTTGCTCAGGAACGGAGTATGACGACCACCTTCTTCTTTTGTAAGAACGTAGACGCTGGCTGTGAATTTTGTGTGAGGAGTGATGCTACCGGGTTTAGCAAGAACCTGACCGCGTTCAACATCTTCCTTCTTTGTACCACGGAGCAAGCAACCAACGTTGTCACCAGCCTGACCCTGATCGAGGGACTTGTGGAACATTTCAACGCCAGTGATGGTGGTTTTCTGAGTATCTCTGAGACCGATGATTTCCATGTTATCGCCAACTTTGACAACACCACGTTCAACACGACCTGTAACGACTGTACCACGACCTTCAATAGAGAAAACGTCTTCGATCGGCATCAGGAAGTCTTTATCTGTGTCACGAACGGGTTCAGGAATCCATGTATCGATAGCGTCCATGAGGTTCTGGATGCAATCGCATTCGGGAGCTGTGGGATCGGTTGCCTGGAGAGCGGGATAAGCAGCACCTTTAACGATCGGTGTATTTTCGCCATCGAAACCATATTTATCCAACAGTTCGCGGATTTCCATTTCGATGAGTTCGAGCAATTCGGGGTCAGCGAGGTCAACTTTGTTCAAGAAGACAACGATTTTGGGAACACCGACCTGCTTTGCGAGCAGAACGTGTTCTTTTGTCTGGGGCATCACGCCGTCAGCAGCACTGACGAGGAGGATAGCGCCGTCCATCTGAGCAGCACCAGTGATCATGTTTTTAACATAGTCAGCGTGGCCGGGACAGTCAACGTGAGCGTAGTGACGATTATTGCTCTGATATTCCACGTGAGATGTTGCGATTGTCAAGATCTTTGTGGAGTCACGACGTCCCTGAGATTCGGAAGCTTTAGCAACCTGGTCGTAGGGGATGTAGTCTGCGAGACCCTTCAAGCTCTGCACATGAGTAATAGCAGCAGTAAGGGTGGTTTTACCATGGTCAACGTGACCGATTGTACCGACGTTTACGTGCGGTTTTGTTCTTTCGAACGTTTCTTTTGCCATTTTCGTATTCTCCTCTTCTGATTTTACCCTTACGGGCTGAATACTTGGTTGTTATTTTTAATGTTGAAAGTTATATTTACAGAAAATGGAGCCTATGACCGGACTTGAACCGGAGACCTCTTCCTTACCAAGGAAGTGCTCTACCGACTGAGCTACATAGGCAAATTTACCGTGATACAAAGAAACTGTATCTTGGTGAGACTATACTATACCGCTTTTTTTTCGTTTGTCAAATGAAAAATCGAGAAAAATTGAAAAAAAATTGTTTTTTTGCTTAAAAAAAGGCTTTTTTCGCCTATTTTTTCAGGATTCTTCATCGGCGACGACCTTTATTTTCTTCAAAAAGCCATCAATATCGCGTTCATCACCGATTGGAATATTGGGAAATTTGCGATGAAACGCTGCGGCAAACAAACCGCTGGCTTTTTCTGAGAGGATCCGCCCTTCTGCCGTACGTAATTTTGTAGTACAATAACCACAGCAAGGGGATTTTGAGTGAAAAATAAAGCCATCGAGCTGACGGAGTTCCAACTGTTCGAGCTTGACTTCTGCCCAGGACATCATCATATCGGTCAAATCTTCGCCTGTTTCGACGACAATCAATCGTGTACCTTTGCTGGACGGGCGGATATGCATTTTCGGGCGTGGAACCGGCAGACCGGACTCCACTTCGGGGCATACAGGCACAAAATCGACTACATCTTTGAGTTTATCGATCAGTTCCTGACATTTATCCGATGCGCCGTCGTACCGGTATTTGAAGCCGAGCAGGCAGGCACTTACGCCGAATTTTGGTTTGCCGTTCATGGTATAACCTCCATAGAATGCCGCAAAGGGCATTTGATGCATTGGAATGCCAAAGGTGAGCAGAAAGACCGGTAAATATGAATTAATCCCTGCTGTTCCGCGGCGGACGAAGCAATTTTCTCATTGCCGTTACAGCAATAATTAATCATTGTTTTCAGAATTCTGTTCGTTGGATTCCGTGGTATTGTACAATACAAATCTTCGAGGAGCGGAATATAGCGTTCCCGCTCAGTCAATCTGAAATAAGCATGCAAAGCAGGCATAATCAAATCGGTCAGAAGCAGCTGAAAACGTGAGCTTCCGACCAGCACGCATTGATTCTGCCATGCATCGGTGCGATAGGATGAGTGGTAGAACCAGAATGGATCTTCCAACTGAAAAAGCTCCCGTAATGCATTCATCCAATGGAGATCGCCCTCCCCTTCATCGGCAAAGAATGCGGCTGAAAGTTTATCCATAACATTTGGATAATGAGCATTAAAAAACAGAGAAATGAGCGCAATTCTGCGTTCCGGTGAGTTCTGCGGGCGGGATGTGACGGGGAAAGCAATCTCTTCCGGAATATAATCAGGTCTGATCTGCCAGAAATCGTTCCACAACGATCTTACGAGTTCGAGTGCATCGGGCGTCAAATCTTCTGCGGCGGGGTCGGGAAGAAGTCCGGATTCACCCCAGATGATCGCTTCGGGGAATTGCGAAAACGTATCTTCATCGTAGCGTTCGATTCGTTTTTCGAGTTCACGGAATGCATTTCTTGCATCAGGAACGCCGATCAAATCCATGAATTTTGCACGAAAAGCGCAATCGGCACCTTTACGAATCATTTCAACGAGGATGCCATCTGCTTTTTCGCGCAATCTCTGCAAGCCTGCGTCTGCAAGAAAATCGTGTATTTGTGTTTCTGACATGGACGCAAGCCAGCGTGCGCAATAAGTACGCTTTCCTTCGGGAATATAATCGACGGGATCCGGAAGGCATGCAATAGGGACATCAGGGAGGAATGCCACGTTGGCGGGCGTTGTATCATCCAGATCGACAGCATGAAGAATCACATTTCCGTAAGCAGGATCGCTGCTGTGACCATGCTCATGCCAATCGCTGGTCTTCCGATGCAGTTCCACGTCACCGCGCCGTTCGGAATCACCAATACGGATCACGGCATCCATGAAGTCGGGACCTTTGCCTTTATTCCGTATTCCGGGCGTAAGAATGGTACATTTTCCGCCGCTGGAAAGGTTAAGAACGGAACCGGGAGTGATAGTATCCCAGAATTCCTGCAGAGCATCCTCATACAAGCCGGATGCTTCGGAAAGTTTCAAAGAGAGGAAGGAATCGTTCACGCCTGAGCCCAACCGTTGATTTTATTTAATACCCCGCTGAGTCAATTTCACAGAAAGCAGTGCAAAGCCACCGGCAATGACTTCTCTCTGCACAATGATATCCGGCGGAACCTGCAGGCACACATTGGCAAAATTCCAGAATGCCTTTACGCCGCACTCAATCAATTCATCAGCGACCATTTGAGCACAATGAGGGGAGACGCAAAGGATTGCCAGCGCCGGAGGATTTCCTTTCAATGTCTGAGACATTTTACGGACATCCTCCACAAAATGACCATGAATCATGGAACCGATTTTTGCCGGATCGGAATCGAATACGCTGGTAATTTTCAGTCCGTATTCCATGAATTCTTCGTGTCCCAGCAAAGCACTGCCGAGAGAACCGGCACCGACGAGGCATGCTTCGCAAGTGATATCCCATCCGAGATAGCGGCGAATTCCTTCGATGAGTTCATCGGTTTTGTATCCGACGCCGGGTCTGCCCTGAATGCCGGTAAGTTCAAAATCCTTACGGACAATAATTGTATCCAAATCCATATACTCCGCCAGTTTTGTAGCGGAAGCATGTTTTTCACCTGCGGCATGCATGAGCATGAGTTTATGCAAATAAGAAGGCATTCTACGCATGGAAGGCGTATTCAAGACTTTGATCCTTGCAGCCATGAAAAAAATCCTTTTGTTATGAAACGTTAAGATTTAATATAATCATTCTGTCTCAATATACAGCGATTTTCCGTGTTTTCAAGTCAATTGTTACGTTTTTGCGACTTTTTGCGTAAAACTGCAACAATCAAATCTGAGCAGCTTGTACAAATGCCAGACTTTTTCCGGCATCCACGTTACCTTCTGCATCTTTCAAGCGGGAATTGGCATCCAATCCATAAGGCTGAACGGTACGGACGGCTTCGGCAGCATTCTCCGCACACAAACCGCCTGCAAGAATGACGGGATACGGTGTTTCTTCCACGAACTTCCGTGCAAGCGTCCAATCATTGGTCAAACCGGTTCCGCCGACTTTTCCGGCTTCGAGGTCAATGCTGTCAATCAGGAATGCATCAACTTTGCGGTAATAATCTCTGGTATTGACAAAATCCTCTTCAGACTGCAAATGAACGGCAAGGATAATCTTTCCGGCAGGGGGAAGCATATCACGCAACGCAGCAACTTCTTCGGGTGTGGAACCGCCATGAAGCTGTACAGTCGTGATTCCAGTACGGATGACAAGGTCAAAAACTTCCGCAGGGTCGGTAAAATGAGTTACAAGAACCGGAGAAACAAAGGGCGGCAGCAGACGGACAAGGCGAGCTGCAGTACCGGGCAGAATGAAATGCTGAGAAGCATGAAGTTGTCCGACCAGGAAACCGACTGCATTGGCACCTGCTTTTACAGCCGTATTCAAATCCTGCTCATTACGGATTCCGCAAATTTTGATTCTCATAAATCATCTCCAATCCAACTCAAAAATTTTCAAATACAAATCGCACACCGCGGAGCGTAAAATCCGGGGGCGCAAGTTCCAATTCAGGCAAGTGTTTTTTCAGAAAAAGAGCATCTCCGCCCGTTACAAGACAAGTCAGGCTGCCAAATTTTTCGTTCAAACGCGTCAACATACCTTTGACACCTTCCACAACCAAACCATCCGTCCCCCAACGGATTGCATCCGCTGTACAGGTTGCAGGGAATGGGGGAAGCTCATCGGCAAGCGGGATCTCCGGAAGCTGGGCAGTTCCGGTATGCAAAGATTGCCGCAGCAATTTACGTCCGGGCAGAATGGCACCGCCGAGAAAACGACGCTCCTGATCCAATACTTCGAATGTGATGGCTGTCCCGGGATCGATGCAGACAGCAGGCAATTTAACATTCAAACTCAAAATGGCGCAAACATTGGCAATGCGATCGGATCCCAGGGTTGTGTGATCGACCGGCGAGAAATCAATAAACTTTCCAGCCGATTCGGCATTGATGATTAACGCATTTCTTTTCTTCAATGCCGGAACAAATGCAGGGACAACACACGCTGCTGCACAGGGGATGTCAGCAGGGAGAGAATCGACGCTGAACTCTTTTGTCGGCACAGTAACAATCTCTCCTGCTGCGCCGTATTGAACCTGAACATGGGTATTCCCGATATTCAGGAAAACGGGATCTTTGCATAACGTCATCAGAGGAACGACTCCAGATCCGGTTTTCCGGCGAGCAGCTGAGTCAATTCTTTGACGCGCTGTGCGGATTTTGCATCGCAAATCAAAGTGGCATCATCGGTATGAACAACGATCAAATCACTGATTCCAATTGTCGCAACCAGGTGATCCGGCTCGCCGACAATAACGCAATTTTCCGTTTCGATTCCGGTATGAAGACCGAGAACCGCATTCCCGTTGTTGTCCGGGACAAGCTGATTTTTCATGGAAGTCCAGGTGCCCAGGTCATCCCAGGTGAATTCGCCTTTTGCGACAACAGTGCAGGGACTTTTCTCCATTACACCGACATCGAACGAAACTTTGCGAACAGCGTCATAACACTGCTTGATCCGTGCGACATCATTTTTTCCGGCGGCATCTTCAATCTGTGTGCTGAAATTGTAAAGATCGGAATCCGAATTTTTCAGGATATCAGCAAGGACGGAATGTTTGAAAAAGAACATCCCGCTGTTCCACAGATATTCGCCGGATGCCAGATATTCTTCTGCCAATTCCCTGCCCGGTTTTTCCCGGAAAGAATCAGCGGCAAAGAAATCAGATTGTTTATCAAGAGTCATCCGTTCGCCGGTACGGATATAGCCGTAACCGGTACATGCATACGTGGGCTTAATACCGATTGTAACAATATTCTTTCCATCGGCAGCGACAGATGCGCAATCAGCAACGATATTGGCAAAAATATCATCTTCTTTGATAAGATGGTCAGACGGAAAAACGCAAAGGACAGGATCGACCTGAGGATTGCGGCTCTTAATATGAGCAGCCGAATAAACAATGCAGGGGGCAGTATCCCGTCCGCAAGGTTCGCTGATCACATTTTCGGGCGGAAGAGAAAGCACCATGGAACGGATAGGCGCAACATATTCATCGGTTGTAATGATAAAAATACGTTCGTAGGGGAACTGGAGATGAACCCGTTCCACCGTACGTTCTATCAGCGTGATATTCCCCAGAAGGCGCAACAGCTGTTTCGGGCGGGAGAGTCGACTCTGCGGCCAGAACCGTTCCCCTTTCCCGCCGGCAATAATCACGGCATAAGCATTATCAGGCATTGTCCGCATTATACCTGCCTCCAACTCAGTTCATCTTTTCCATGATCTTAATCATCGGGGAGAAGAGGGCGATAACGATACCCCCGACGACGACAGCGAGGAACACCATCATCAACGGTTCGATCATACTGGTCAAAGAACCGACCGCGTTATCCACTTCTTCGTCGTATGTATCCGCGATTTTGTTCAACATTTCAGCGAGTTTACCGGTTTCTTCACCGACCTCGATCATGGAGATCACCATTTCCGGGAAGATTTTGGTAGCAGCAAGCGGGGCAGCCATGGGTTCCCCTTCTTTCACCGCATCATGCACCTGCTGAATGGCGTTGGACACCAATTCATTACCGGCGGTATCACGGACGATCTGGAGAGCACTGAGGACCGGCACCCCGGATCCCATCAGCGTACCGAGCGTACGGGAGAATTTGGAAATTGCAGTTTTGGAAACAATGGGACCGAACAACGGCATTTTGTACTTTGCAAAGTCAACCGCATAACGTCCCTGTTTGGTTTTGACGGCAAGTTTGAATGCGACAACAATCCCGATAATGATCCCGATAAGAGCCAGAACGTTCCCCTGCATCCAACGGCTGATGGCAATAACGACCTGTGTCAAAGCAGGCAATTCCGTACCTTCCCCGAGCAAGTCAGCAAAGATTTTTTCGAATTTCGGAACGATGAAGACCATCAAACCGGCGGTAATCAGCAAAGCAACACCGAGAACCACGCAAGGATAGGTCAACGCTGATTTGACTTTACCCATGATTCGGGCGGCTTTTTCCATGAAGGATGCCAGTCGGTCAAGAATGATTTCCATCTTACCGGCAGCTTCCCCGGCACGTACCATGTTCAAATACAGTTTATCGAAAGATTTTGGGTGCTGTGCCAGAGATTCGGAGAAGGTAGCACCGCCTTCCACCGAAACCGCAACTTTACCGAGAACGATTTTGACCATCACATCACGGGACTGACGTTCCAATGTACGCAAAGAACGGATCAACGGCAGACCGGCATCAAGCAGAATAGCGAGCTGACGTGTCACAACGGTAAGCTGCTTCTTTTTGATAATCGGAGTACCGATCTGCATATTCAAAGAAAATTCCTTCTTTTCAGCAGGACCTTTTTTCTTTGCTGCAGTTGTTTTTTCCGTAAAAAGTTTAATGGAGGTGGGGAATAACCCCTGCTCCTTCAAATATGATGAAACTTCTTCTTCACTCCGTGCCTCACGCTTGCCCTTACGCTCTTTCCCGTTGGCATCCATTGCGCTGAATTGAAAAATAGGCATTTTTATTACTCCGTTTACAAATTAATAATACAATACTGAAAACCTGAAAAACCGGCTGACATCAGCCGCCGAGCTTTTGAATGACACCTTCCGGATCCTGTGCTTTCGTGATCAATTCACCGTAAGAGATGATCTTCTTCTGATACAACTCAAGCAGGTGGGAATCCAATGTATTCATACCATATTTCGCCCCCGTCTGAATGTCAGAGGTGATACGGAATGTTTTACCGTCACGAATCAGTGACTGGATGGACGGTGTGGAAATCATAATCTCAAACGCCGCAACACGGCCCGGTTTGTCAATACGCGGGCAGAGAACCTGAGAAATCACACCGACAAGACCCGCCGCAAGCTGTGTGCGGATCTGCATCTGCTGATTCGTCGGGAATGCGTCAACAATACGGTCAACAGTACGCGCCGCACCGGTTGTATGGAGCGTACCAAAAACCAGGTGGCCGGTTTCCGCCGCGGAAACAGCAGCTTCGATGGTTTCCAGGTCGCGCAATTCCCCAACGAGAATAATATCGGGGTCCTGACGCAATGCCCGGCGCAATGCTTCCGCAAAGGTGGGTACGTCGTTGCCGATTTCACGCTGAATAATGATACTCTTGTTGTGTTTGTGATAAAATTCGATCGGGTCTTCCACCGTAATAATGTGGCAGGCACGCTCATGATTGATAATGTCAATCAGAGATGCCAGCGTGGTGGATTTACCGGAACCGGTGGGGCCGGTCACCAGAATCAGACCTCTGGGACGGTACAGCAAGTCTTTCACAGCAGGCGGCAGACCGATCTGTTCAAAGGTCAGCAATTTATTGGGAATCTGACGCAGCACGGCACCGAGATTGCCCTTCTGACGGAATGCACTTACACGGAAACGAGCCTGTTCACCGAATGCAAAACCGAAGTCGGAACCACCACATTCGCTGATCTGCTGAATATGTTTGGGAGCAGCAATTGATTTGATAAGCCGTTCTGTATCAGAGGGAGTAAGATCCGGCAAATCCAGCGGGGTCATTTCGCCGCGGAGACGGATCACCGGGGGTGCGCCGACTTCAAGATGCAAGTCACTGACGCCTTCGTCAACTACAAGCTGCAGCAATTCATCCATTTCAACCATAAGTCAACACCATCCTTTCTCGTAAAAATAAAATTATGTATATTTCAAAACTTCTTCCATGGTAGTTTCGCCATTGAGAATGGCACGAATACCGTCTTCACGCATAGTTTCCATACCCAATTCACGAGCTTTATCACGAATCACAACAGTCGGTGCACTGTTCAACACCAGTTCGTTGAGTTTCGGATTCATCATCAGAATTTCCAGAATGGATTTACGGCCCTTGTAACCGGTACCGTTACAGACCGGACAGCCTTTACCGTAATAGAACTTGTTTTCTCCAATGTCAGAACGGGAAAGACCAAGCAGCTGCAAGTCTTCATCCGAAGGCACAAACGCCGTCTTGCAGGATTTGCACACACGGCGGATCAGTCGTTGCGCCAATACCGCAATCAGAGAGGACGTGATAAGGAAGGGCTCCACACCCATATCGATCAGACGGGTGATAGCACCGGCCGCGTCGTTGGTATGCAGTGTAGTAAACACCAAGTGTCCGGTGAGGGATGCCTGAACCGCCATTTCCGCAGATTCCAAGTCACGGGTTTCCCCAAGCATGATCACGTCCGGGTCTTGACGCAGGAAGGCGCGGAGCGCTTTGGCGAAGGTCATACCCACCGCATCGTTGATGGGCAGCTGAACGATCCCTTCCAAGTCGTATTCCACCGGGTCCTCTGCAGTCAGAATCTTATCTTCCACTTTGTTGATTTCTTTGAGCGCAGAATAAAGCGTCGTGGTCTTACCGGAACCGGTAGGACCGGTGATGATAAAGATACCGTTGGGCATATTGATGATCTGACGGATCTTTTCCAGAACTTTTTCGTTGATCCCGAGAGCATCAAGGTCCAGGTTCACCACAGAACGGTCAAGCACACGAAGCACCACAGATTCGCCATGAGCAGTCGGGAGACAGGATACACGCAAGTCAATGGGTTTGCCGCCGATTTTGAGCTGAATACGTCCGTCCTGCGGTTTTCTGCGTTCGGAAATGTTCAAGCCGGAAAGAATTTTCACACGGCTGATAACCGGCACGGCCAGACTCTTGGGCGGAGGAGCCATTTCATAAAGCGCACCGTCCACACGACAGCGGATTTTGAATTCTTTTTCGAACGGCTCAAAGTGAATGTCAGACGCCTTATCTTTAATCGCCTGAAGCATAACCGCGTTCACAAATTTGATAATCGGCGCTTCATTCGCCAGGTTTTCCGCATCCGTGGGGTCATAACCTTCGGAAAGGTCACCGCTCAAGCCATCCATTTCGGATAACATATCATGCACGGCTACAATGTCAAGCGGATAATGTGCATCAATGAACTGGTCGACCTGGGCTTCCGATGCAATCAACGTCACAACGTCACGGTTCAGCATAAACCGCAATTCGTCCGCAATCTGATAATTCAACGGGTTCCGCACGGCAACCGTAAGAACACCGTCCTCTTCCTGAATGGGGCAAACGCCCATCATTCGGGCAGTATCACCGTCAATGACGTCGATGACCGACTTCGGCGGGTCAACGGTATTCAAGTCAACGATTTCCATCCCCAGAGAAGTGGCAAGGATTTCCAACATCTGATCATCTGTCACGATCTGGAAATCGACTGCAATTTCTTTGAGCGGTTTACCGGTACGGTAATGTTCTTCTTCGATCTCTTGCATCTGATCTTCGGCGCATACACCGGAATTGAGCAGGATGTCTTTTATTGTTTGATTGTCTGAATCAAGCATAATGGTTCAATCTCCTGTAATATATCAGGCTTCATCGCCGATGGTTGTTTGCAATACTTCTTCCAGCGTTGTCGTACCCGCCGCCGCTTTACGCAAGCCGTCTTCACGCAGAGTACGCATCCCGCTCTTACGGGCTGCTTCACGGATGGTATGGGAGGATTCTTTCCCGTAAATCAAGTGCTGGATTTCTTCCCCGACAAGGAAGATTTCATAAATTCCGACACGTCCCTTATAACCGGATCCACCACATTCCGGACAGCCGCGCCCTTTCATAAAGTTGGAGTTCTTGATGAAGCTTTCATCCAGATTCAACATGCGGACTTCCGTCGGTGACGGTGTATACGGCTGGGCGCATTTCTTGCAGACACGGCGGACAAGACGCTGTGCCATGATGGCGCGGACAGAGGATGCCACAAGGAAGGGCTTGACCCCCATATCGATCAGTCGGGTCACCGCACTGGGTGCGTCGTTTGTGTGCAAGGTACTGAAAACCAAGTGCCCCGTGAGTGATGCGTTAATCGCAATTTCCGCAGTTTCACGGTCACGGATTTCCCCCACCATGATGATGTTCGGTGCCTGACGGAGCATGGCGCGCAGCGCATTCGAGAAGGTCATCTGAACAATCGGGTCCACCTGCACCTGGTTGATCCCGTTCAACTGATATTCCACCGGGTCTTCCACGGTAATGATCTTACGGTTCGGTTTGTTGATGGAGTTCAGGAAGGCGTAAAGACTGGTTGTCTTGCCGGACCCGGTAGGCCCGGTCACAAGGAACACGCCGTCAGGCATACTGATGATGCGGTCGATTTTTTCCTGGTCGTCTGTATAGAAACCGAGTTTGGGAATATCAAGCTGAATACTGGTCTTGTCAAGAATACGCATGACGATACTTTCGCCGTGCGTTGTGGGAATGGTAGATACACGCAAGTCGATATCCGCATCGGCAAGACGCATCTGAATACGTCCGTCCTGAGGAATACGTTTTTCCGCAATATCCATACGGGACATAATTTTAATACGGCTGATAATATTGGACTGCAAGTATTTCGGCGGGCTATCCATTTCACGCAGCACACCGTCGATACGGTAACGGACGCGGAACCGCTTTTCCATCGGTTCCAAGTGAATATCGGAAGTTTTCCGTTTGTGCGCTTCCACAATAAGCATGTACACCAGACGGATGATCATGGAGTCTTCTTTATCGGCGGAGGCCGCAGCTTCTTTCGCCGCTTCAATGTTTTCCACAGAATTGACGTCCATATCACCGATCAGGATCGTTGCCGCTGTTTCCAGGTCGGAATAGTAACGGTCGATGATCGCCTGAATCTGTTCAATCGGGGAAATCACTGCATCCACATCCCGTTTCAAAATCAAACGCAGGGAGTCAAGCGTTTCCATATCGGTGGGATCGGACATGGCGAATGTCAGAACGCCGTCATGAATCATCACGGGCACAACTTTATACTGATGAGGAATTTCTTTCGGGACAGCATCCAGAATTTCCTGAGGGATAACAAAGGTTGAAAGATCCAGTGTTTCCAATCCATACTGCTGCGCCAGCATGTTGAGGATATCATGTTCATGCACATATCCCATTTCTTTCAGCGCATCAAGAATATCCAGCGTACCTTCCGATTCTCCGACTTTTGCCCAGCCTTCATCTGCCTGATCCTGGGAAATCAGACCGTATTCCAGAAGAAGCTCCAATATATAATCACTCTTCTCTGCCACAATAACCTCACTAAATAACAGGCAGCCGTCTCACAGCTGTCTTTGATTCAAAAATAATATTCCACCGTAACAGTACAATGCATTTTGCAATTTTTCAAGCAAAAATTTCAAAAAACTTTGTAAAAATATGCAATATCTATCCGAAAACAAAGTTTTTTTCTCTTTTTTTTCAGTTTTTTTTTGATTTTTGACAGAAATGACGGTATATTGCTTTAAAAATAATTTGTGTAATCAACGGGTGGTCTAATATGAAGTATGCTATTCTCAGTGACATTCACGCCAATTACGAGGCGCTTTCCGCAGTCCTCGAAAAATGTGCCGAAATCGGCGTGAATGATTTTATTTCTCTCGGCGATATCGTCGGATACAACGCGAACCCGAAAGAATGTATCGATCTCATGCGCTCACTCAACCTCATCGCCGCCGTAAAGGGAAATCACGACGAATACGTTTCCAATGATGATGAAGTTATGGAAGGGTTCAACCCTCATGCACGCGCCGCCGTCCTCTGGACAAAAGCTCAACTCTCCGGCGATGACCGGGCATGGCTTGCCGGGCTCCCCATGCGTCTGACCGTCCGCGGCACCAGTATCACGATCGTTCACGCAACGCTTGACAGTCCGGATACCTGGGGTTACATTTTCGATCTTCATCAGGCCGCCGATAACTTCACCTATCAATTCACCCAGCTGTGCTTCTGTGGACACTCTCACGTTCCCCTGGCTTTCTGCAAAAAACCCGTTACTCTCCGCGCCGCAAAGCCCATCGAGGAAATCCCCGAATGGAGTGGGACCGATGTCGCTAAAATCAGCGAGGAAACCATTACCCTCAATATCGAAAACGGATATCGCTATCTGATCAATGTCGGCAGCGTCGGACAGCCCCGCAACCGGGATCCCCGTGCTTCTTTCGCCGTTTATGATTCCGATATGAAGACAGTTACACGGTACAGAGTTCCTTACGATTTGCGTACCACGCAGTCCAAAATCCTTCAGGCTGGCTTGCCCGAACATTTGGCGAACCGTCTCGAAAATGGTAAATAAGCGAAAGTCTCGTCATGCAATTCCTGATTCTGAAACCCAGCAGTCTTGGCGATGTCATTCACGCTTTCCCCGCCGTTTCCGCTCTGCTCCGGGCATTCCCCGGCTCAACCGCAGATTGGTTCATTCAGCCCGCATTTGCTGAATTGACCGCATATCTCCCCGGAATCAGAAGAAATATTCTGTTTCAGCGGAAAAAATTAGGCAGGCTTGCCTCTTTCCCCGGAGAATTGCAGGCATTGAGAAAAGATATCAGAATGACGTCATACGATGCAGTGATTGACCTGCAGGGGTTGACCCGCAGTGCCGCGATCGGACGTCTCGCAAAAAGTACCGTTTATGCCGGTCCCGCAAAGCCGAAAGAATGGCTCGCCAAAGCCGGATACAATAAGTTCCTTCACGCACCGGCGGAACGTCATGCGCTGGAACGGAACAATCTCATGATTGCGGATTTCCTTCAGAAAAACGATCTGGATTTCTCTTTCACCATGCAGAAAGTGGAAGCATACGTCGACGCAGCAGATAAAGTTCTTGCAGATGCCGGATTACCCGCCGGGCAGAAATTTGCCGCCGTCGCTCCCGGTGCAAGATGGCTGACCAAACAATGGCCGCCCGAATTCTTTGCCCAGGTCATCCAACGCATCAGTGAGAAACATCCGGAATATCATTTTCTGCTTCTTGGTACGGCGGAAGATTCCCCCATGGCAAAAGTAATTGCGGAGAAATCCAACTGTCCATGTACCGATCTGTGTGGTAAAACCTCCCTCGGCGCACTCGTTGAAGTCATCCGGAAAACCGACTTATTCCTCTGCAACGACAGCGGGCCGATGCACATTGCAGCCGCATTGAATGTTCCCCTGCTCGCCATGTTCGGGCCGACTTCTCCGGTTCTGACTGGCCCCTATTCGGCAAAGAGCAAAGTCTTGCAGCCTGCGGTTCCCTGTCTCGGCTGTTTCAAACGGAATTGCACGCAGAAGGAATGTCACGGAGCCATCGACCCTGCTCTGGCAGCAGAGGCGGCAGAAGAATTGTTAAACCAATATCAACCATCTACGGAGTCTTGAAATGAAAAAATTATGTTTTGCCATCGGGCTTTTCCTCGTATGCATCGCACCGCTTTCCGCACAGGTTGCCATGAGAATGCAATTGAATCAGAATATCTTTCTGCAGTTTGAATCCGTTTATGCCAGGATCACGCTCCGCAATATGAGTGCGCATGCATTGGCTTTCGGAGAACGCAAAGGGCTCCGCGGCACAATCCGATTCGATATCAATTATGTCTCCGGCAGCGGCACCACACGTATCCAGCCCATCAATCCTGCCAATATGCCTTCCCTCGTTGGCGTTATCATCCCCCCCGGCAGTACCCATGAAGTGATCTTCCGCATCTCCGATTATTACGACGTGAGAAAAACCGGAAACTATACCATCAAAGCCGTTCTCTTCCACCCGCAGCTCCGGTCCGGATATGAATCCAATGTCGCATCCATCAAAGTCGTCAAAGGTCAGAATGTCTGGGGGCCGATTACCGTCGGCATCCCGGATTCGGGCAAAGGCAAGGCGGACAGTTACACCGGCGTGAAAAAGATCGAAACAAGAAATTACTCCATCGTTTCCTATTACACCGGCAAAGTTACCCTTTACGCTTTGATCATCGATGATAAAGATAAAATCTATCTGGTCAAACGTATCGGCTTTGACCTGGGACCGGAAATGAGACCGAAATGTGAAATCGACTTCCTCAGCCGTCTGAATATCATGATTGCCGCCAGCCCCACTGTATTCGCATACTATCAATACAACGTTGATGGTATTCTGGAACAGAAACAGGTTTACATCAAGACCGGCACAACTCCGACTCTTGTACTCGACCCCAAAACCGGTATTGTCATGCCCACCGGCGGCAGAATCGCTAGAAAAGACCGGGATTACGAAGAAATCAAAGACCTTCCCTTCATGGAAGACATCCTCGGCAGCCGCAGCCGTCGCAGAGCCGTCAATGCGTTGCGTGATCTGGTCGGCGGGGAAGAAAAGCAAATACCACAGGGCGCAAGAGATTTGCCGAACCCTGAATTCAAATAACAACATTTAATCCTGAGTATAGGAGAAAACATTATGAAAATCGGTATCAGTTCTTACAGTTTGTCCAAAGCTATCAACAAGGGTGAAATTGATGTATTCGGTGCCATCGAATATATCGCTTCCATCGGCGGCGAACACATGGAAATCGTCCCCGGGGCGATCGGACAGTTCACAACCGATGACGACCCCATGATCGAAAAGATCAAAGCTGCCGCGGCCGCTGCAAAAATCGATCTCTCAAGCTATACCATCGGCGCCAATTTTATCAGCACGGAAGAAGGCGTGGATCCCATCGAATTCAAAAATAAAGAAGTCGCACGCATTAAAGAACAGGTCAAGATCGCTGCCGTTTTCGGGGTCAAATTCATGCGCCACGACGTCGCATGGCGTCCGAAAGAAGACAGCACTTACGATCAATACGAAAAAGATCTGGAAATCGTTGTCGATGCATGCCGCGAAATCGCCGATTTTGCCGCCCCCTACGGCATCACGACCAGCGTGGAAAACCATGGATACCATTTCCAGGGCAGCGAACGCGTCTATCGACTCGTAAAATTGGTCAACCGCGATAACTTCCGCACCACAATGGACGTCGGAAACTTCGCCTGTGCGGATGAAGATTCTCCCGCCGCAGTCAAAAATAACATCTCCATTGCTTCTTTCATCCACTTCAAAGATATGCTTGTCCGGAAAAATCCGCCGGAAACTGCCGGTTTCTTCCCCACCCGCAGCGGAAATAAATTCCTCCGCGGAACCATTACCGGTCACGGCGATTTGGATTTGAAAGCCTGCGCAGATATTATCAAAGCCAGCGGATACGATGGCTACATTTCCATCGAATTCGAAGGTCCGGAAGATTGCCTCGATGCCGTAAAGCTCTCTCTCAACAACGTGAAAGCTCTTTTCGCCTGACACAATCATTTCCCGGAGAGTAAAATATGATACCGGTCACTTACTGTTACCATTGGCAGAATGACGATGAAGCTGTACGCAGGGAAAATCTTGAATTTCTCGCAAATCAGGGTTTGAAGAGACTTGTCCTCACCAGCGCTGAAATCGAAAATATCATTCATCGTCCGGAATTGCTTTTCGCTTATAAAAACGATTTCGCACAAGCCGGTTTGAAGTTCGTCGATGCACACGCTCCCTGGGGCTTGTTCAAAGACCCGGGGATGCCCTTCAAAGAAACGCATGAGGCGATCATCCTCCGTCAGAAAAGCGCAATCCTCATCTGCGAACAACTGGGTGTGACAAGTATGGCATATCATACGGGCAATACCTATCCCTCCGTGAATGGTATTGAAGGCACATTCACCATGCAGGATTACAAGGATGCCCTCCGCCGGGCCCTTGATGAACTGCTCCCCTTCGCCGAAAAACATGGCGTTGTCATGGCGTTGGAAAATCAATGGACTCCATTGAATCAGTCCACCTGCATTCTGGAAGTGCTCGAAGCATACAATTCCCCTTTCCTCGGATTCTGTTACGATGCCGGCCATGCCCATCTCACAGAATGTGGCGAAGCCGACCCCGCAAAAAGCTGTGTTCCCTACTTCTGGGATTTGATGAAGATGCCTGTCTATTGGGAAAAAGATATCATCGGAACCTTCAAAAAGTGGGTCGTCAATTGCCATTTCCACAGCAATGACGGCTTTATGGATCAGCATCAGCTTCCCGATCCCGGCAACGACACCATGCCCTGGGATCATATTATGGACGTCCTTGCCGAAGCACCCCGTCTCCAGAGCGTTCAGAGTGAAGTCAGTATCCCCCAGGATCTCTCCATCACTCCCGCAATGCTCCGCGATGCATTCAGCCGGATCTCCCCACTGCTGGATGCTTAAAATAAATCGAAAGCAAAACCGCCCGGATCAGATTTTTTCCGATCCGGGCGGTTTTTTATGTACTTATTTTATGATATTGATTAAAGTTGACCGGTACGTTCGCACCATTCCAGTGCATCGTACAAGCCTTCCTGACCGGTCTTGCTCACTTTGTACCCCAAAACGTTTTTGACTTTGGAAATATCAAAACACATGTGTTCCAGCAGAAATTCCAGACCGAATGTCATGTGGATCTTGCCCGGATAAGTCTGCTGCAATTCTTCCGTACTCACAACGGTAATTTCGGACTTGCTGTTGAAATATTCCATACCCGCACGCAGATATTCACGCAAGGTGATCGCTTTATCCGTGGAGATAATGAACAGTTCACCGCGGACGGCGGACGGTTTATCGATCGCCAACGCAAAGGCGGATGCCAGGTCCCAATTGAATCCGGACTGCAGAAGGATATCCAGACACTGCGGAATCTTGATCGGTTCCGAGGCTTTCAATTTCTTCCAGAAATCAATATCGCGTCCGCCCCACAATTCCAGCGGAATACGCCCTGCCCCGATAATATTCGTCGGACGGAAAATGGTGATCGGGAAGTTCTTTTCGTGATACATCCGGAATGCATAATCATCCCGTTCACACTGATAAAAAAAGTTGCGTTCCGTCTGCAATCTCCACGGGTGACGCTCATCCGCCGGCATGGAACGGAGCGGAACAAAAGTCCCCGTTGAACTGCAGAAAAAGACATTGGATACGCCTGGGAAATGTTTCATATACAAATCGACCGCCAACTTATCCGGAACGGTATCAATCACCACATCCGGCTTCAACGGCGCACAAACATCATGCAGAAATGTTTCGTCACGCTTATCGCCGGAAAGCATGGTGACGCCGGTCAAATCGATCAGATCATTTTTATATTTGCCGCGTACTGCGCCATAAACGGTATGTCCCGCCTGAACAGCCAGCTGTGCAATTCTGCCGCCGATTTCACCGGTGGCACCGAAAATAAGAACTTTTCTTCCCATAGTGTAATACTCCTTATATGTATAGGATTATATATAGCACGTTTTCTGATAAATGCAAATACATCATACAAACATTCAAAAATATCTCTCATCACCATTGATTTTTCCGGTTTCACGGATATATTATCCTGAACGAATAAGAGAATATATTTTATGGCGAACCCACTCAAGATTAAATCATCCTTTTTCCCCGATGCGGAAAAACGATACGTTTCCAGAAAAAGACTGTATACGGACCACATCACAACCGACTTGCTCAAAGAAGCATATTGGAACGGATACTTCCCCTGGCCATCCGATGACCCGTCGGAAAAAATCCCGTGGGTGTCACCCAATGGACGCGGCATCATTCCGCTGCAGGAGTTCCATATACCTCACACCGTCAAACGTCTGATCAAGAAAAACACCTTCGAATTGCGGATCGATACGGCATTTGATGATGTCATCCGCGCCTGCTCAGTACGGGAAAACGAGGGGACCTGGATCACGCCGGAAATCATCCGTGCTTATTCGGAATTTCATCGGGAAGGCTGGGCACATTCCTTTGAAGCATGGAACCGGGAAACCAATACGCTTGCCGGAGGACTTTACGGCATTTCCATCGGCAAAGTTTTCGCGGGGGAATCCATGTTTTTCCGGGAATCCGGTGCATCCAAATTTGCCCTTGCCATGTTGGGCATGACACTCCGCCAATTGGGTGTGATCCTTCTGGATACGCAAATGGTCACTCCGACCACGGAACTTTTCGGTGCGGAATATTATGATGGCGCAAGTTATGTGGAATTTCTGCCATCACTCCGCAGTGCCCCATTCACAACGGCACAATTGCGCGCGGCATTTGAATCGATCTCAAGTCAGACGGCTTAATCCACTCACCGGCAAAAGATTTTTTTCAAAAAAAATAATATCTGATTTGACAATTCAAAAAAAGCATGATACATTAAGAATATAAGGTATACAAAAAACAGTATACAGAGGATATCATGGCTCAGTATAAACAATCGATACCACGGAAAGTCGAATACGCCAGAAATGCACTGGTGTCGCTGGTTCACGACCGCAATTTACAGGCGGGGGACCGGCTGCCTTCTTATGCCGTTCTGCGTGATACGCTGGGTATCGGCAGTCAGACCATTGCCGATGCCGTCGATTTGTTATGTCAGGCAGGTATCCTGGAAGTTCGCGACAAAATCGGCATCTTTGTTCAGAATCCCAACGGCAGTCTCCTCGCCGGACGCACCATTGCAGTCGTCGTCAGGCAGCTGGAAGGCAGTGCTTATGCCGCCACCCTCGCCGGATTCATTCAGCGGTATCTCAATGAACATAACTGCCAATGTCTTACCTTTTTCCGTCGCGCCAATGCAACCGGGGATCATCCGCTGATTGAAGAATTCCCCGGGCTTGCACAGAGTTTGACGGAACACCGATGTGACGGCGTGCTGACACTCTGTCCTTTCGCTGAATCCTCGCTGGAATATATTTCATCGCTGGGCATCCCCTGCTGCTTTATCGGGGACGATGACCAGAATTTTTCTCACAGCGGTGTTGTGCTGGAAGTAAAAAAATTCCTGAAAGAAGCACAAGTCAGTCTAAAGGAAAAAGGATGTCAGAACATCATGCAGATCGCCGTTACGGGACAACAGTTGAACGTCCGCCGCAGCAGTGGTCTGCCCGGTTTGATCGGCATGTCTTATGGAGGCGGGGCACAAATCGCAAAGAAATTATTGGCGATGCCTCAACAGGAACGTCCGGACGGATTGGTCAGTGACGACGACACGGTGGTCAGCGGACTTCTTGCGGAATTGCTGCAGAGTCAATATCCGGCGATCAATTATATGCCATGGATAGCGACAATTGTCCATCGTGAACTGGGAGAACGTTATCCGACGGATCGCGTACTTCTGTTTGAGCAATCGATTGGCGAATACGCGCAGCTGGCGGTGGATCTGCTGATGAATCAGTTGCGTAACGGCAAAAGTAAAAAAGAACGAATCATGTATGGTTTCAAACCCTTAAATAATCAACAAACAACAATTAACAACTCAAGGAGAGAAAGTCATGTCTGACAAACTCAACGCACTCGCAATCAACGGCGGTTCCAAAGTCTACAATGGCGCATGGCCCGCATGGCCCACATTCAACGACAACGTCTATGACAAAGTCACCGACATTCTGAAAACCGGCAAAGTCAACTACTGGACCGGCAAAATCGGTATGCAGTTTGAAAAAGAATGGGCAAAATGGCTCGGCGTCAACAATGCTATCAGCGTTGCCAACGGTACTTGCGCCCTCCACACTGCACTCGCCAGTCTCGGTATCGGCCCCGGCGATGAAGTGATCTGCACATCTTACAGCTTTATCGCATCCAGCTTCTGCGCACTGCAGGCTGGTGCACTCCCTGTCTTCGTCGACGTGGGAACTGACCACCTCCTCGATCCCAACCAGATCGAAGCTGCAATCACAGAACGCACAAAAGCAATCGTTGTTGTTCACCTCTACGGTATGGTTGCTGATATGGATCCCATCATGGAAATCGCAAAGAAACACAACCTCTACGTTGTGGAAGACTGCGCACAGTGCTTCGGTGGTATCTACAAGGGCAAAAAAGCCGGTACAATCGGTCACGTCGGCTGCTTCAGCTTCTGCCAGAGCAAACACTTCACAACCGGTGGTGAAGGCGGTATGGTTGTCACAAACGACGACGATCTCGCATGGGAATGCCGTTCTTTCCGCGACCACGGTTATGACGTCAAAGCGAAATTGAACCTTCTGGAAATGGAAGGCAAACAGCTTTACATTCACCGCCGCGTGGGCTTCAACTTCCGTATGACAGAAATCCAGAGCCAGATCGGTCTCTGCGAACTGGAACGTTTCGACAACTGGAACCTGAAAAACCGTATCCGCAACGGTAAGATGCTCGTCGAAGCTCTCAAAGATCACCCGCTGATCAAATACGCTCCGGTTGACACAGAAGAACGTCAGAACTCCTACTGGTGGGCTCCCTTCGTTCTCGATACAGACAAACTCAAAGACGGTATCGATACAAAACAGTTCCTCGCCGCAATGGCAGCAGAAGGCGTTGTTGTTTACAGCGTTCTCTGGCCGGAAATGTACAAAGAACAGGCTTACACCGACCGTAAAGGTTTCGGTATCGCCGGTTATCCCTTCAACGATCCGCGCTCCCGCAACATCGACTACTCCAAATTCAACTGCAAAATGGCAAACTGGCTCACAGACCGTACCATCAGCTTCTTCACACATCCGACATACGAAGTGGAACACATCCAGGCGTACATCGATGCATTCAAGAAAGTGGCTGACGCTTACATGAAATAAGAGGAGTCATTTCAATGGCTAAAGTCAAATATGCTATCATCGGTTTCGGCGGTATCGCTGAAAACCGTATTGCTAAAGAAGGTTTCGCTTGCGATAAAGCCCGTTTCGCTGCTCTCGAAAATGCGGAACTGGTCGGCGCATACGACCTCTTTGCAGGCAGAAAAGATGCCGCAGAAGCTCTCGGCCTCAAATGGTACGATTCCATCGATGCCATCCTCGCCGATCCTGCCATCGATGCAGTTTATGTTGCAACAAACAATGCAACACATGCTGAAATCTCCATCAAAGCTCTGGAAGCCGGCAAACACGTCATCGTGGAAAAACCCATCGCCACTTCCATCGCCGATGCAAAGAAAATGGTCGAAACTGCTGCCGCGAAAAAGTTGTCCCTCTCTGTCGACCACATGATGGTCAACAATGCATACAACGTTATGGCAAAGAAATACGTCCGCTCCGGCAAACTCGGTAACGTCAACGATTCCTGTTTCCACATGGAATTCGCTTACGGTTACGATCCCGCCGAAGCTGCCACATGGCGCTGCTCCAAAATCGAAGAAATGGGCGGTCCCATCGGTGACGTTGCATCTCACTGCTTCTATGTCGCGGAATTCATTTTCGGTTCCAAGATCACAGAAGTTGCATGCTGCTATCTGCCCAAAACCATGTCAATCGTTGCAGAAGATGGTGCTTACATCAAATTCACAATGGCAAACGGCATGAAAGGTTCTGTCAAAGTCGCATTCAGCGAACCCCGCGGCGGTCTTGTCGGTACCCTTTCCAACCTCGGATTCGAAATCTACGGTTCTGACGCTGTGCTCCGTTCCTACGGCAGCATGTTCCAGCTCTCCGGAACCAATGATGAACCCTACAAAATCCGTCTGGAAATGGAAACTGCTTCCGGCGTACGGAAACTCCACCCCCGTTCCTTCCCCAACATCTATCAGGTGTTGATCGAAGAACATGCAGCTTCCGTCCTCTCCGGCAAAGCAATCAATGCCCGCAACGGTCTGCGCAACCTCCAGTTGTGCGATGCAGCTCACAAATCCGCTCAGCTCGGCGGTGAAACCATTGTAATAAAATAAAGGATCGAAATACTATGATCAAAACTGGTTTTGCTTCTCAGATCATCACCCCTGAACGCGGCATTGGTCTGGCTGGTTATTTCAACAAGCGCCCCAATAGAGGTGCTTACGATGACGTCTGTGTCAAAGTCCTCCTCGTTCAGCAGGATGACCTGACCACCGGCTTTGTCGTCTATGACCTCTGCGGTTACAATCCCGAGCTCTTCCAGCGTTTGAAAGACGAACTCAAACAGGCTGGTATGAATTATGCCGACAACCTGATTGTCAGCTGTACTCACACGCATACCGGTCCCGAAGTTCGCGGCACAAACCTGGGCACAGCAGGAACTGCGGCTTATATCGATTCCATGATTCAGAGAACTGTCGCTGCGGTAAAATCTGCAGAAGCCAATCTCAAAGAAAGTACATTCGAGATCGCAGCAGAAGCCTACAATCCCTACGCTTACGTCCGTCGTTTCTGGATGAAGAGCGGTAAAGTGGTTACCAACCCCGGCAAACTCAATCCCGATATCGTCAAGCCCGACGGCGATTTCGACCGCACCATCTCCGCCATTGCAGTCAAACAGGAAGGCAGAATCTATGCCATCCTCGTCAACCTTGCAAACCATGGCGATACCATCGGCGGCGATCTCGTTTCCGCTGACTGGTTCGGCAGAATGGAACGGGAAATCCAGTACCAGCTCGGCGATGATGTCCCCGTTCTCACACTCACCGATGCTTCCGGCGACATCAATCACTTTGACGTCACCACCATGCGCGATCAGACCAGCTACAACGAAGCTCTCCGTATCGGCAGAGGTTACGGCAAGATCGTCACAGACCTGCTGAAGAAACTCCAGCCCGTCAACGGCGATAAAGTAGTTGTCAAAAAGACTCCGTTCAACATTCCGCTGCGCACCGTCACAGCAGAACAGCTCGAAAATGCCAAAAAAGTCATCGAATCCATCCCCGCTGCCGATATGAACGCACGCGGTGATATGACCAGTGAAGATTTGGCAAAAGGCGATGCACTCGTCCTGAGAATGTTTGCGGAACGCGTCCTCACATGCGAAGGCAATGAAGGCAAATTCAAACCGACCGAATTGACCGCAATCTGCGTCGGCGATGATCTTGCATTCATCTCCCTCCCCGGCGAACCTTTCAACGGGATTGCCAGAGGCATCCGTGCGGAATCTCCGTACAAACATACGATCATTGCAGAACTCGCTCAGGGTATTTCCGGATACATTCCCATGCCGGAAAGCTTTGAACGCGGCGGTTACGAAACAGAACCCAATGGTGGTTCTGCTGACGTCAACACCGCTCCCATGCTGATCGAAGCTGCGCTCAAGAATTTGAGCAAATAATCTGTATCGCTGATATAGAAAAACAGAATGCCATCCGTGATTTCCCGTCACGGATGGCATTTTTTATTCACAAATTTCAAGTTTTTTTGAGAACTTTTGAAATTACCTTAACTCGGTCTTGATTTTTGCATGGACTGGTGATATATTGAAGATATTACAGAAATTATCAATCAGGAGAGTTTTATGTTTAAAATCGGTATCGTCGGATGCGGATTGCAGGCTGCCACCATCGCAAGTTATTTGAGTGTCTTCGGAGATGAATACGAAGTCAAAGCCGTTATGGATCTCAATGAAGATGCAGCAAAAAGAAGAATGGATGAGAAGAAAGTCAATATCAGCACAGATTGCAAATTCTTTACCGATATCGACTCCTTCATTGCATCCAAACCGGAACTCGACGGCATCATCATCGGAACCTATTGCACATTCCATACGGACATGGCTTGCAAACTGGAACCGCTGCATATCCCCCTCTATATCGAAAAACCCGTTTCCATTTCTCTGGAACAAATCCGGCAGCTGGAACAGACATTCCGCAATTCTCCCACACCCGCACAGGTCTCTCTCCCCATGCGCTTGTGTCCCCTGACACAACGGGCGAAACAACTCATTGATTCCGGAAAACTGGGCAAGATCTATCAGACAGTCGGATTCGAAGATACCGACGGACGCATTTATTTCACCACCTGGTTCCGCGATAATGATAAGACCGGCGGCATGTTCATGCAGAAGGCAGTACATGATATCGACTATCAGATTTATTTGAGCGGTATCGAACCGGAAACCGTTTGCGCCATGCGTTCCAAAGTCTACCACGTGGGCGACAAAGACTACGAATTATCCTGCGATCAATGCCCGGATGCACACACCTGTGAATTCGGACCCGAATATTATTTCGATAAGCGCGGCATTTATTCCTCATTTGAGGAAGCCCAAAAGAAGATGAGCGGAACTTTTACGCCCGATGGTCAATTCCTCCGGAAAGCCTATTGCGCTATTTCCAAAGATATTGCCATTGAAGATATCGGCGAATGTATCATCCGCGGGAAAGACGGTACGCAGATGGTTCACACGCAGAACTTCATCGCAAGCGGCGCGGCAACCAGACGCGGCGCCCGTTTTGTCGGCAATCTCGGCTCCCTGGAAATCGACTTCAATAATCAGGAATTGCATTTCTATTCTTCTGTCGACTACAGTGTGGAACATTACACGGTCAAACAGGGACAGCTCAGTCATTACGGCGGCGACCGCGAATTGATCAAAAATTTCATCCACACCATGAAAACCGGCGAACGCAGCTGTACCGACCTGATTACAGGTGAAGGTATTTTGAGCACATTGACCTGTCTCTGTGCAAAAGAATCTGCCGATACCGGAAGATTTATCAAAGTCGAATTGTAAGATACTCTGGACATTATGGAAAAGCGGAAAACATATCAGCGTCTCCCCCAGAGAGATATGGATATTGCCTTGCAGGAACTTCTGAAACGGTTCCTGCAGGATTATTCCAACGGCATTTATCAGGTCGGGCAGATTCTGCCCAGCCCCCGTGCTCTCGCCAGAGAGTACGATGTCACCTTTTCCACGGCCAGAAATCTGTATACAAAACTGGGACAGAAAGGTTTTGTCAAAAGTCTTCCCCGCAAAGGCACGCTCTTGTGCGGCGTGCCGGATCCGGAAACCTGGGGCAGAAAAGATTTGATCAGCAACGGGCTGACCACCATCGGCGTACTCGACTACATTCACCCCAATGCCATATTGAATGCCACAATGACGCAGCTCCGGACGATTGATGAACTTTGTAATCAGAACAAGATTCTCTCCCGTTTTTACAATCTCCATAAGCAGATGGATCAACTGCTCACCCCTGATCCGATTTATATCACAAAAGAAGATATCAAGGCGCTGAAAAAACATCATTCTGTCGGCTACATCTTCCTTTCTGCTCCGCAAATCAATTCAGAAGAAAACTGGAAGCAGTTGAAAAAACTCAATGCCCCGGTCATCGTCGTCAATGCGGGTTCCTCTCTCCCCGGACTTTGCACCATTATCGGCGATGAAGTTGAATCGGGTAATATTGCAACCGTTCACCTGCAGAAACTCAAACATCAGAAAATTGCGTTCCTCGGGTATGACGTCCCCGCAGAATGGCAGGATCTCCGGATTCAAGGCTACCGCAATGCAATGGTCAAACAGAAATGCAAACCCATTGAACGCTGGAGTCATTTCTTCCCCTACGATGTACCGGAAAATGTCATCATCGACTGCAAAGAAGCGGTTTATCAGGAAGCACCGAAAATTATGGAATCCTGCACCGCCGCCGTCTGTGCCTCCGATGCCCTTGCTGCGTTACTGCTACAATATGCTTATGAGCACAAAATCAAGCCAATCTCACTGGTGTCTTTTGATAACGCTATCCCGTTCCGTTCCTGGGAATTGACCTCGGTCCAATATCCTTTCCCGGAAATCGCAACCGCCGCATTCCAGCAAATCCTGATGATGCAGGAAAAGGACGATGCCGAACCGGTTTCCCGCAAAGTCCCGGGCATCCTGTATAAACGCCTCTCCTCGAATAAATGCGAAGAATAATCGCTTTTGCAATATATTCGCTGACATTACCTGCCAAAATGTAAACAAGCATTCCCGCACAAATACTGCTTAAACTGCACCTGTTTTATGGTTCAAGCTGATACTAACTGAACAAAAAAGTGCTAATTTTTATAAAATTCCACTTGTAAAAATAAAATTGCAGCGTTATATTAGACGGAAAAGCACCACCGGATTTCCATTTACAACCCATCGTTGGGCAAACAGATCCGGTATATTATGCAAGATACTTGAAACAAAATCATAACCACGGGAGTTCAAAAAATGACATTGCAGAAAAAGAAAAAGATTTTTCACGATTGGGCGTATGGACTTTTCATTCATTACGGCGTCTATTCCGTTTACGGCAACGGCGAATGGAAAATGTTCCTGGAACGGAGAGATCCCAAAGAATATTTTGAAAAGGCATTGCCGCATTTTCATCCCACCTATGAAATGGGCCACTACTGGGCGGAACTCGCAAAACGCTTCGGCATGCGCTACGGCGTATTGACAACACGGCATCATGAAGGTTATTTTATCGGCGATGATGTCATTCGCGGTTTTGTGGATGGATGCCGGGAAAATAATCTGGGAATCGGACTCTATTACTCCGTTGCCGACTGGTCCGATCCCGATTATTGCGGCGGGCCCGCCAATGCGGAAAACTGGGAACGTTTTGTACAGAAAACACACCGTCAGATCAAACAGATCATGACGGATTACGGTCAGATCGATTATCTTTTCTATGATGCCTGCCCGCCCGGCAAACTCTGGCGTTCGAAAGAACTCCATCAGGAAATCCGTGCGATGCAGCCCGGACTTCTCATCAGCCGCTGCAACAGCGATGAGAACGACTTGAAATCCTGCGAACGTCATACCTCCGGCTCCCCTGATGATATTTGGGAAACCTGCGATTCTCTGAACGGTGCATGGAGTTACAATCCCCACGACACAAACTGGAGAACACCGCAAAATGTAATCAAACTTCTTTCCACGAACCGCCACAACGGCGGCAATCTGCTGTTAAGCATCGGTCCGAAAGCAGATGGCAGTTTTCAGCCGGAAGTCTTTGAAATTCTCGATCAAGTCGGGGATTGGGTCCGGGCGAATGAAGAAGCCTTGTTCGATGTCGAGCCACACCCGTTCAATTATCACGACCGTGAAATTTCCACAGCAAAAGGGCACAATGCCTATTTCCGTCTGGAACGGAATTACGGTCCGGAAAAGCGCATCGTAGGAGTTGGCAACAAAGTCAATCGTGTCACCTGGCTGGTATCGGGACAAGAAATCCGGTTTGAACAGGTCAATGACGTTGTAACGCTTTTCGATATGCCGGTAGAAAAGCCGGGCGATCTGCCCCTGATGATCAAATTTGAACTGGATGGCGAACCTTTTGGAATTGTAAACCCCATGCAGCCGAATATGAATGTCAAATTTGAAGGAGAATAAAAGATGAAATCTCTTTCCATATTCTCTCTTCTCTTTCTGGTCGGAACAACTCTATTTGCAGCCCATCTGCCTTATGCAACAAGTTTGCCCGTGGCGTTGCCGGGCAAAGCAGTTCCGGCATTGGCGGATCCGGTATTTTCCAATGCTCAAATGGAAAAAGGTGCGCCGAAACTCCAATGGAAAACCATTTCCCCCATGGAGCAACAAACGGTATTGACCAAAGCCGCTGCCGGACTTGATCTGGATGGCGTAACGCTTATCCGGCAAATCAAAGCGGAACCGGATCGGATCATCATTCGCTTCACGCTGAAAAACACAACGCAACATCTTCGTTATGTATGGTTTGGCATCCGGAGCAATTTCCGGATCGGCAAACATGGAATCGATGTGAATTATATTCCGACCGAAAACAATGTGTTGGATATGGATTATCAAAATGCATTGTGGAATTACTACACAAAACCCGGCGAATGGCATTACAATCTTGTGGAACCCTGGTATGCTGTTCTGAATAAAAACAGAACCGGCGTTGCATTTCTTGCGGATTACAATGTATTAGTCGCCGCCTATCTTGCCAAGAACATGTTCATCCGCGGGATGATGTTCGATGGCGGAATGCTTCCTCCCGGTAAAACATTTTCCACCGAAATCAAAGTTTTTCCATTAAAAAATTTCAGCAGTATTGCCACCGTGACAGAACAATTCAGTGCCGGGTTCAGTACCGGCAGGAATTTACAGTTGGAAGTTCTGCCATATCAGGATGGATCAATAAAAGGCAATGTAGTTGTCAAAGAAGTGACAGGAAAGGAATTGGGCAGCACCGCCATAGAATTCACCGGAAAGAAAATGCAGATTGCCACAATCCCGCTCCGCACAGCAAAGCCGACAACGCAAACGGTAAATTTCGGCACATTGAACGGGATGACCTTTGAACAATACCGTGAAAACGGATTCCGGACACAACCGCTGCCGATGGTGCCCCCGATATTCACACATAAACGTGCCATTCCGCCGAAGAAAAACGATAGTGCATCCAGCAATCAAGTGCAGATCAAACAACAGAAAAAAGCCTTGCTGCTGTTCGGTTTCTATGCAAACTATTTCCGGTTTGATCAGATTTTCAAAAGCTGGAAATTGAAAACCATTTCCGCGACGCCGCAGGGGATCCCGGAAATCCCCCCGGCAACCACAATCGGCGAATACAGCTTTATCCTGCTCGGTAACGTGAATTATGAAAGTATTCGCCCGATGGTCTCCCGTCTGGAATTTTATGTCCGGAACGGCGGAAATCTTGTTGTTTGCGGCGGGCCGTTCGCCTATGGCTGCGGCGGATATGACGGGACGTTATTAGAAAAACTGCTGCCCGTTATCCCGAAACCGTTTGACTTGCGCCCGGCGGCGGGTGACCGGATTTATGACAAAGCAGTCTCTTTTTCTCTGCCGGGGGACAAGGCGCCGCAACTCTGGTGGCTTCATAAAGTCCAATGCAAACCGGGCAGTGAAGTATTACTGAAAGCGGGCAACGATCCGTTAGTTGTCAAAGGCAAATACGGCAAAGGTACAGTTCTTGCCTTTCTGGGAACACCGCTCGGTAATCCGAAAGCCACGGACCGCCCCTGGTGGGATTCCGTACAATATTTGGAATGGATGAAACAAGTCCTTGGTGGAATTGCCGGAAAGGAGTTGAAATAATGAAACATCTCTGGTTATTATCTGTACTGTTTTCCCTTCCTCTTTTTGCAGGAATGGAAGTTTGCCGCATCCAGCCGGATAAAATTGTTTACCCGTTGAACACTGCCGGAACAATGACGGTTGTCGTCAGAAACACGGGCTCCGGCAAAGAAAGCGGCACATTGCGCATTTCGGAAGAATGGAATCTGGAAAAACCGGTAATCCGCCATACAAAAGAAATCACATTGGAACCGGGGCAGACAAAAACTTTGCAGTTCCCGTACAACAGCGGAAGCAAACGGTATGGCCGTGTCATCCGTGCCGAATTGCTGCAGAAGGGCAAAGTCATCAGCCGCAAAGGGGAATACTTCAATGTCATTAACGAATGGTGGCGTGTTGCCATGGGCCCCGGATTCGGCTCGACCATCAACGGCATCACTCCACTTCTGCAGAAAACGGCGGCATATTATGGCTTGAAACCTCAAGCGCCGAAAAAGTATCCGCACACCGATATCTCCTCCGAAATTTCAGAAAGACTCTGTCCGGAACTGGGGCCGTTCTTCGGATATGGCACAATGGAAACACGCTGGGTGATGACACAGTCCAGTATCGGCGGCAATTATGCTCCGTCACAATATCCGCCGGATAAACAATGGTATGCCATAAAATTTGAGTCTCGTACAACGGGCAGACTGTTGAAGGACTCGGATATTTTCCACAAGTGGGGTATGCATCATACCCGTTATACCATCAACAATATGGAATCGTCTTTCGGTTTTGAACTGGCACGGAAGCATCCGGAATATGTCCTGCGGAACAATCGTGGCGGATTTGAAGGTTATTACATGCACAATAACGTTTCTCCGCTTACGATCTCCCAATTGGGAAAGCCCTGTCATCAATGGGTCTATCTCACTCCGAACCTGTTCGAAATGGAAGTTTTGGATTGGGCGTTGGATGATTTGATTGCAGGGATCAAAGCGTTCCGGGAAGACGGCGTATATTTTGACGGACGTTATTGTGTACGTCAGGGCTATGATCATCTGGGCAATGATTTGAGCAAGAAATACAACGTGCAGGAAACTGTAATCCGGAATATGAAACATACAATGAAACGCATTCAGAGTGAATTGCCCAACGCTTATATCTGGTCAAACGGCTGCGATGAAAGAGATCCGGAAAGTGCTTTGCTCGGCAGTGACCGTGTTGGTGTATTGAAAGAAATCCAGCAGCAGTTCATCATCTCCCCGAGCCGCAATTATCACCGGTATCGCAGTCTGTTGGAAACGGTATTGGCACAACGGGATCAGCTGCGGAAACCATCCAAAAATTCCATGATCAAAACTGATATTCTTCACATCGGTTATCTCGGAAGCTGGAACAAGAAAAACATTACGCAGGCAAGAGAATGTTGGACATGGTCCAATCATGTCATGGCAATTTTTGCGGCAGGACTCGGGCATACCATGGCGTATCAGATTCAGTTCCGTCCGATCCGGCAGCTGCAGACCGGGTATTCCGCCTTTTTCTGGGATGAAAATATCAAAATCATGGATGACGGTTACCGGAAATTCCAGTTGGACAGCCTGCGGGAAGTTTGGTATGAAGATACCATCTATTACAAGAAAACACCCGAATATACCGATTATTATATTCACCTGATCAACACGCCGGAAACGGAAAATGCCATTGATACCGTGCGCGTGGATCCTCCCGCTGCGGATGATGTGGAAATCGCAACAAAACTCTTCGGCAAAGAACAGAAAAAGATTCAGGCATGGACCATTCAGCCTTACGATTATGATGCAAAAGTTCTGGAACCGACTGTTACAAAAATCGCACCCAAGATGATAAAGAATGAAATGGTCTTCCCGGTTCCGCCCTTCAAGTTTTATTCACTGCTTGTAATCCGAAAATATAACTGAACAGGAGAATGATTATGCTGAAAAAATTTGTTCTTTACACCTCGCTCCTCATCGCCGGAACCATCGCCGCGCAGGAAGTCATTGCCGCAAGGGGACAACGCCATGCCGCTGCCTCTTATCTCAGCCCGACCAATCTTTACCGGATCGGCGGACACTTGCAATTCAATCCTGTCGTTTTCCAGCGTTTCCCCCTGACGAAAAACGGAACACCGGACCGGCGAATCATCAACACAGGCAAATTCATGGAAGATCAATCTCTGTATTCTCCGGGGATTGCCGTTCACGGAAAATATCTGTACATTGTCACCGGCTCTTTGATGAACCGTAGAGGGAAACTTTCACCGCTTCCCCACATGATACGGTATACTTTTGATGCAAAAGGCGATTTGACAGAGCAGAAAAAACTTGGTCCATTGCCGGAACCGGATATTTTCGGATCCGGGGTACTGATATCCGGGAAATATATTCTGGTCATCGGTGGTTATTTCAAACGAAATTGTTACGCGGCGGAATTGCTTGCGGATGGCACACTCGGAGCATGGAAAAAATTGCGGCCGATACCATCCAATGTCACGGCAGATAAACATGTTGTCAAAACAGGCAATAAACTCTATGTCTGCGGACCCGGCGGGCACAATCTCTCCAATAACAAAATGTACATAACAGAACTGGATGAAGAAGGCCTGCCCACCCGGTGGCGCCGGATCAATGCCATGCCGGTCAAAGTCGATTCCAATTCCTGTCTTGTTGCAGAAAATGAGAAAGCCATGTTGTTCTTTGACGGAACAGAGAACAAAATTTATCGCGGCACATTCGATGAGGAAGGCGATGTAAAAGAATGGAAACAGATTCCGGACGCAAAAATTCCCGGCGGTACAAAATTCCTTCACATCGATATCCAAAAACTGGCAAATGGAAAGTGGCTCCTGTTGAATGCACTCCATGATAAACCGCGCCGTTATATCCCCGCAACCATATTTGTGATCCCGGAGATACAAAAATGAGATACGCCATTTTATTATGCCTTCTTCTGCTGCAATCTTCACTGCTTGCCAGCAACATGCAGCGCGGACGCATCAAATTTGAAGAAAGTGAAACATTGAGCCAATCCGGAACAACCGTCATCTTACCCGTCATGACGGAACAGAAATCGGGTGATTATCTGGTGATTGAAGGCGAAAATCTTTCCAGTTATGCCCCGGTAAAAACCAATCAGACACTTGCTTATTCGCCGGAATGTTCCAACGGCGCGGCAGTCATAAATGCCCGCGTTTTGGGGTACGATTTCATGATTGCAGAGCCGGGCGAATATCAAGTCTGGATCCGGGCATATTTTCCGGTTCAGGCAAATTTCAATCACACCGAATCCATGGATGGAGCTCCAATAAGAAAAGTCATCGACTCCGCCGACCCGGCAAAAATTTCAAAAGCGGAAAAATACGGTTCCCAGGCAATGCCCCGTAGAGATCATTTTCTCCCTCCGAAAGTTTGGCATTGGACGCCGAATCTGACGTACCATTTGACCAAAGGCAGACATCGCTGGATCTGGCCTTCGCCCTCTGCATGGTGCGGCGGCTGTGTGTTGGATAAGATGGTGTTGATTAAAAAAGGAAGCCCGCTCAAGCCGGAAAACGCCGATCTAAATAATCGTACCTTGCATCGGCAGATGAACGGAGAACTGATCAGCCGTCGTATCAAAATCAAACGGATCAAGGCATGGATGTTTGAATATACAGCGGCTCCCGGCAATGGCAGGATTGAAGTGGAATATTCTTATGATGAGAAAAACTTCAAACCTTTGAAAAATGGAACACGCTACGAAACATCCGGAGTCAAAGGCGAATATCTCTGGATCAGAATAAAAATGCAGAACTCAGAATACGGCAAACAGCCCCCGATTCTGTACCATTATGTTTTCAAATTTGAAAAGAAAAATAACTAACAAAGGAAAGGCAGCAAAATGAAAATGAAAATGAAAAAAACAGCATCCCGTTTCACATTGATCGAACTTTTGGTCGTAATTGCCATTATTGCAATCCTTGCATCAATGCTCTTACCCGCATTGAGTTCCGCAAAAGAGAACGGCAAATATGTTTCCTGCGTGAACAACCTGAAATCCATCGGACAGGGTTTCAGCCTGTATTTTGCCGATAATAAAGGTTATTGGCACGCCGCCACATACGAACCGGTTCTCGGCTCCGATATGACATGGTATTCCAGTGTTGCACACTATCTCGGCGTCGCAAAAAATCATACCGAATGGGAGGCGAAACAATATTCATCCCAGAACAACAAAATCAAAGAAGGCAGTTCCCTCGGAGCATTCATCTGCCCCTCCGATCCCAGAAAAGTGGGTGCCCCAAGTTATGCCATCAACGGAAACAGCCGTTCCAAAACAACGCTGCGTGTCGGAATGGATTACAGAAATATCGACCGGCTTACAAAACTTTCTTCGCGCTGTCACGTAATGGATGGTATCGGCAACGGCAAAAATGCAAGCGGGACCTTGAACAATCAATGGAGTGTATACCGCACCATGGCCGTGCTCGTTGGCGTTACGGATGCAATCGCACAAAACAAGAATTGCACGAAACACAACAAAAAAGCGAATGTGCTGTATCTTGATATGCATGTGGCATCCGTCAACCGTGCAGAACTCTCCAATCATCAGAGCGGTTACACAAAAATCTTTTTCGATGTCTACCAGGCAAACAAGTAAAGAAAGGTTATTAAAATGAACCAGAACAAAAAAACAACAGTTTTCCGGCAGAAATTCACTTTGATCGAATTGCTCGTCGTGATCGCCATCATCGCCATTCTCGCATCGATGCTTATGCCCGCATTGGGTAAAGTAAAGAGTGCAGGACGCGCCATCTCCTGTACCAATAATCTCAAACAGATCGGGATGGCATTCCAATTGTATTTCGGGGATAATAAAGAGATGTGGTATCAGGCTCATTTACCATATCAAAACACCGTGATCACCTGGATGCAGGCAACATCTTCTTATCTGGGATTCGATTTTAAGGCATACAGAAATGCCGGACGGAAAGTGGCGCCTTATTTCTGCCCGGCGGATGTCAACCCGAAAATGAACAGTTATACTCTGAACAGTACCAATAAGGTTACGTCAGAAAAAATTTATGCCGGACTGGATTTCTCCCCCGTTTCCAAAGCAAAATATCCCTCGGAACTTTGTCATGTGATGGATGGTAAGGAGAACAAAAATAACGCAAATGACAATATCGGACTTTATACCCGCACCTACATCTTTGCCAGTGGTCAAGCGGCAGAACTTGTCGCCGAACTGGCAAGCAGAAGACACTCCCACGCATCCAATGTCTTGTACGCAGATATGCATGCGGCATCGATCCGTCAACAGGCTCTTATCCCTCATATCAACAGTTATACCGGTAAGTTTTTCCAAATGCGCTGGAGCCGCGATTACCAGAATTGATTATAATAAGGTTTAAATAACATGAATTTGAAATTTCTTGCCGCCGTATCCTTGCTATTGTGCGGGATCATGGTCTGTGCCGACTCTTTCCCGATAGTCAAAGACAGTAAAAGCCTTTGCAAATTCCAAATCGGATCCGGCACCTATGACTCCTTTGCAAAGCAGGAATTCCTGGAATTGATGAAATTTGTCACCGGAGCAGATGGCAAATCATCCGCAGAAACATGCAACGTTTACATCGGAACCTGTAAAGAAACGATTGCCGCACTTGGCAAAGACCGGATCGGAAAACTCCGTGACGGAGAAACCCTTGTTGCCGGAAAAGACAACAGCCTTTATCTGATTGGGGGCGGTCCCCTCGGTACACTTTATGCCGTTTATGATTTCTGGGAAAAATACGGCAAGTATCGGATTTACGGGGAATACAAAGGCGCGGAGACTTGTCAGAAAACCGCAAATGTCATCTGGGATGGCAAAGAGATTTCCACGTATCCTGTCTTCGATGGATTCCGCACCCGTTACGGAGGAAGATATTCCACCAATTCCGCAAAATACATGCTCCGCAACCGGAACAATGACCGGTTGTTTGCCTCAAAACCATGGTTGAATCCGCCGTATTGGGGGAAATTCTCCCGTCACTTCGGCGCACAGCACGGCTTGATGCTCTGGGTACCCTCTCTGAAACCGTTGAATCTGACCAATTGGTTTGCTCAGAATTCCAATGGTAAAAAAATCAAATTGGAGCCGTGGGAACCGATGTTTCAGAAACATCCGGAATATTTTTCCATGAACGCAGAAGGAAAAAGAATCCCCAACGGACAACTCTGTTTAAGCAATCCGGATTTGAGAAAACTGTTGACACAACGGTTCCGTCATGCCGCATCCATCGGCAGAAAAGGTATTTACATGGTCGGCAGCACGGATACCCATAACGTCCGCTACTGTTTCTGCAAAGACTGTCAGAAACTGATGGATAAATATCAATGCAACGGCGGTCCGCTGTGGGACTACATGCTGGAATTATGCGAAAACGTCAAGGACATGCCCGACGTTTATGTGACTACGCTGATTTACAAAGGCTGGGAACAGACCGAAAAAGCACCCGTCGGCATCAAATTTCCTCCGAACTTTATCGCCGATGCCGGATTGCTCAATGCGGATCGGGTCCCCTCTCTGAAACCGAAATCCCGTATGCCCGACGGCAAATTCTTTGATGCTTATGAAAACCTCAAACAGTGGTGCAAAATCACTGATCATGTATCCTATTGGTATTACAGCAATTCAACACCGGTACAGGGATATCAGAGGATCCAGAAGGAATTCCGGGAACTGCGTACTGCCGGGGTAAAAAGTGTAGGCTCCTGCGGCGTTGGCGGCGGAATCGAATTTTATGACATCAACCAATACATGTTCTTCCAGCTTGCCCGGAATCCGGAAATGGATGCCGAAACTGCAGTCAGGGAAATCGTAGCCCACAAATATGGTGCCGCTGCCGAAAAGATGTATCAATATATCACAGAAGCGCAGAAGCTCCATTTTGATCTGCTGCCGAAGTACAAATCTTTGTGCGGAACAGAGGATCCCTATGAAAGATATCCTTTCTTTACCGGCGAACAGCTCGCAGCATGGCAGAAACGGTTCGACGAAATGACGGAACTGGTCAAAAACGATCCCCGCACCGCAAGAAATGTGCGGATCGCCCGTGTCGGTCTGGATTGCTGGTCAATCGTATTTGCCGCAAAAATACGCAAGGCGTGTCCGGATTATTCATTCGACGCAAAAGTTTTACTGAAACGGGGATTGGATGCCTGCGCCGAAGCCGAAAATGCCGGAATGGTTATGAAAAAACAAAATCTGGCAAGAAAATCTCTGGAATCGCTGGAATATTATGCCGATTTGAAAGATACATCCCTGCCAAAAGAATTGTCCGCTTACGATCCGCTGAAAGTGCACCTCTATCTGCCGGAACGCCCCATGCATTACGCCCGGAAGTCCCACGCTCTTTTTGTGGACGAGAAAGCTGCCGCCGGTGTCGCCATGCAAACCATCTTTACTCTGCCGAAGAACGGAAAGATCCGGATTCAGCATCATGATTATGGAACCAGACAATGGCTGCCGCTCAATCAGGCAGGTATCGACTCCCGTCTCCTGAATGCGGAAAAATATACCATGGTCAAATTGGGAAGAAGCCGTCTGCCACGCTTGGGGATGCTTGTTCTTGCCAATGCCTGGGGATCGTCCCTGGATATTCGCGGACTGGGACGTTTTTACGATCCCAGCTATCACGAACGGATTTTTGAATATTGGGCATCCTGCCGTCTGACCGATGCACCGGGCGGAAAAAAGCATTTGCTTGTAGACCGTGTCTATCTGGTGGAAATCGGAATGCCCCACGAACTGTGAACGAAAATTTACCACAAAGGAAAAAATAACCGGAATTTCTGTCAATAGGAATTCCCTTAACAGAAGGTTGAAAAATATGTCAATTCTTACAGAAAGACAGTGGAGTATTGAACGCGTCAAGGCCTGGTATGATGCCCGCCCCTGGATTCGCGGATGCAACTTTATGCCCAGCGATTGCGCAAACCGTATCGATCAATGGCAGAAGTTTGAATGTGAAGAACATTTTGCCACTGCCGACCGCGAACTGGCCGCCGCAAAAGAAATCGGCTTCAACTCCGTCCGCGTCATTATGGATTATTATGTCTGGAAAGATGAACACGATTCCTATATGGAAAACCTGGAACGCTTTCTCTCCCTCTGCGCAAAATATGAGATAACCGCACTCATCGTTTTTGCGAATGATTGTGTCGTACCGAAAGAACTTTATGTCCGCCCTCAAATGGGGAAACAGGAAGTCTACTGGGGCTATCATGGCAACAGAATCAACTCCCCGCAATGTGTATACAGCAATATCGGGTGGAGTATCCTTGATGATCCGGAACTCAAAGAAGAATTTTATCAGATGGTCCGGGAGATCATGACAAAATATGCCAACGATGAACGGATCATTGCCTGGAACATGTTCAATGAACCGGGCAACTGCGGAAGAGAAACGATTTCCGTTCCCCATGTCCGGGAACTTTTTACCATCGGGCGTAAGATCGACCCGATCCAGCCGTTGACATCCGACATCATGCGTGCGCCGTCCCGTCTTTGTGAGGCAGAAAAGGAATCATTGAAATATTGCGATATCATCAGTTATCATAATTATATGGGATACGAAGCGCAGATTCTGGAAATCGCCGAACTCAAGAAAATGGGCCGTCCTCTGTTCTGTACCGAATATCTGCACCGGGTGGGCTGTGATGATATCAAATTGGATTTCCCGCTGTTCTATCTGGAACGGGTCGCCTGTTACAACTGGGGATTTGTTGCGGGAAAAAATCAGACCTACGAACCCTGGGGTGTCTATTGGCAATGGGAAGAAGAAGGCAAAGAGCATGATCTTGATTTTACAAAATGGCAGCATGATCTTCTGCGTCCGAACCTGCGTCCGTATGATCCGAAAGAGATCCGCCTGATCAAAAAATTCTGTCAGCGTGCAGATGCAGACTGGGCGGAAAAACAAGAAAAAAGAAATACATTATGAAAAATCAGCATATCTGATAAATTATTACTGTTATAAGATATGAAAAAACAGCAATACCATCCGTGATTTTCCGTTACGGATGGCATTTTTTACATTGAACAAACAAAATTTGCTAAATGTTATTTGCAAAACAAACATATATATGCTACAGTAATAAGGAAAGAGATTAAAAATATTTTAACTGCGGAACAGAATTTTATGGCGATTTCGAATAACATCAAAAATTTTGCATCATTCAAGAAATTTGCAGATGCAAGTCTCGACCACCTTTCTCCGGAATTACATGACTCATTGTGGAAAAAAGGGACGAAACATCACATGATCCAGGGACATCGGTACTATCTGGTGTTAAAGAAAATTTTTGAGTTGTTCCCCGAATGTCCGGTAAATGCATTGGATTTGGGATGCTATCCCGGTGACATAGGCGTA
The DNA here is from genome assembly GCA_045639325.1 of Victivallales bacterium. Taxonomy (GTDB): domain Bacteria; phylum Verrucomicrobiota; class Lentisphaeria; order Victivallales; family UBA1829; genus RGIG8244. Next base: position 48,524 of record JAZUCU010000043.1, on the reverse strand, counting down.
CTTCTGAACCGGTTGAGTGCAGGCAAGACCAGGATTTATGGTTGCGGTCTCAATTTTTCAGAAGATTTTCTGCAGCAGGTGGGACCATATTATTACAAAATGCTGAATGTCGAACTGGACCCGGAAAATCCGCTCCGCTGTGATCATATAACAAGCAAAATTGATTTACCGGAAAATTCAATCGATCTGATTATCGCATGCGAGATTTTCGAACACCTTTACAACCCGCTGCATTTTATTCAGGAATGTTCCAGACTTCTGTCGGAAAACGGATATATGATTCTGACAACAGATAATCTGAAATATATCGGTAATATATTAGGTATAGTAAGAAATAAAACGGTATTCTCTGAATTGCAGGAATCGCATATCTTTATGAAGTCAGAATGGCGTCCTCACGAAAGATTATACCTGAGACATGAACTGGACGAACTGTTCCAGATGTATGGACTGGAAATAAGCGATCACTTTTTCTTTGATAACCGCATCGAAAAATATAAAAATCTTTCATTCCATTCATGGCTGAATCAAAAAATTTGCAGACTGTTTTACATCACTCCAAGTTTTCGCCCGAGACATTTCTGTGTCATCCGCAAAAGAAAATAAGCTGCATTTTCAAAAAAAATAAAAAAATAGTAAAAAAAATCATTTTTTTTCGAAAAAAGTTTAAAAAAGGTTTGAAAATTTTAAAAAAAGGTGTATGTTACTAATTCTGTGCGAAACCGCAGTCCTACATGTGGGTGTAAGGCTGTATTCCAAGTCGCATTGAAGTACGAGAAAAGCCCCTTGAGCAGTATAACACAAGGGACGATTCTTCGCAGACAGACAATTTTGTCCGGGTGAAACCGGGCGGAACAACAAACACAAGACGGTGCCGCTTATGAAAGTTTCGTCATCAATTAAACGCAGGTGTGAATCCTGCCAGATCATAAGAAGAAAAGGCGTGATTCGCGTGGTCTGTAAGAGAAATCCCCGCCATAAACAGAAACAAGGATAACCGCGGAGTAGCGAGATATGCCCAGAATCTTAGGTGTAGACATTCCGATGAACAAGCGTGTTACATACGCGCTTCAGGCGATTTACGGTGTCGGCCCGAAAATTGCAGCCGAAATCGTAGAACGTGCTAAAATCGATCCGGATCTGAAAGCCAGTCAGCTGACAGATGAACACATTGCCGCTATCACAGTTCTGCTTCAGAACGACTATGTGGTGGAAGGCGATCTTCGCCGTGAACTCGTGACAAACATCCGCCGTTTGCAGAATATCAACTGCTATCGCGGAACTCGTCACAAAAAAGGTTTGCCCTGCCGCGGTCAGCGTACGCAGACAAATGCCCGTACCAGAAAAGGTAAGAAGATCACGGTTGGAGCTATCCGCGATAAAACACAGCGTCGTGTTGCTTCCTCCGAAAAAGAAGCAGCAGCAGCGAAGAAGTAATTTTGCTCCGGCAGAATTATTTGCAGCGTAAAAGCAACGAATCGAAAGGTCAAATAATATTATGGCTGAAGAAATCAAGGATTTGGCAGCAGCTGAAACTGCCGCCCCTGCAGAATCCGCAGCTCCGGCATCTGAAAAACGCAAAAAAACCGGCCGTCATGTACCCTCCGGTATCGCGTTTGTTCATGCCACATTCAACAATACAAAAGTTACGTTCACCGATTTGCATGGTAACGTCCTCTGCTGGTCCAGCTCCGGTAAAAACGGTTTCAAAGGTTCCAGAAAGAGTACAGCATACGCCGCTCAGGTCGTCGCTGCTGATGCCGCTAAAAAGGCTGAAGCACTCGGCATGAAAGACGTCGAAGTCCGGATCAATGGTCCCGGCGCAGGTCGTGAATCCGCAGTCCGCGGTATTGCTTCCATTGGTATGGAAATCAATGCCATTAAGGATATTACGCCGGTCCCCCACAACGGATGCCGTCCGCCGAAACGCAGACGTGTCTGATGTTATCGGGTCTTGCGTCCCTGTATGGTACAGGCGCATGAACGATGTTTTATCTGGATTAAAACTATAACCGGAGGTAATAACCTATGGCTTCCACAAATGATTTTCCCATGCCGAAAGCACCCGTCATGGAGAAAGAGACCGCTACGGATAAATATGGTAAATTCGTCGCGTCTCCCTTTCAGAGCGGTTTCGGTCACACGATCGGTAACGCACTCCGTCGGGTTCTGCTTTCTTCTTTGGAAGGTTCTGCCATCTCTGCCGTTCGAATTGATGGAACCACTCATGAGTTCTCTTCTCTTCCCAACGTCGTCGAAGATGTCACTGAAATCATCCTCAATCTGAAGAAAATCAAACTCAAACTTCTTGATGAACAGCACAAAGTTCTGGAAATCAAAAAGAATGAGGCAGGCCCTGTCACAGCCGGCGATATCATCAATGACGGTACCGTTGACATTGTCAACCCCGATCAGGTGATTTGCACACTGGACAAAGATGCTCCGTTCCGTGCAGAAATCGAGATCTCCAAAGGTCGCGGATGGTGCCCGGCGGAAAAAAATAAACGCCCTGATCAGCCCCTCGGAACAATTCTCGTCGACTGCCTTTACAGTCCCGTGACTTATGTCCGCTATCAGGTCGGTTCTGCCCGTGTCGGTGAAGAAACTGAAAAAGATTCTTTGACACTGGAAATCTATACAGACGGTCGTATCACACCTCAGGATGCACTGAAGAAAGCGACTATGATCCTTGCTGATCATCTCAATCCTTTCCTCGGCAATGAAAAACCTGCTTCTCCGGGTCTTTCTCCCGCAGATCAGAAGCTTCTCAAGGTCCTGACACAGGATGTAGACGTTCTCGAACTCTCCGTCCGTGCTATGAACTGTTTGAATACTGCAAATATCAAACTCCTGGGCGAGCTCTGCCTCAAATCTGAAGCACGCATGCTCAAATTCCGTAACTTCGGTAAGAAATCCCTGGATGAGATTAAGGAAAAGCTGGTTCCTCTGAACCTGCAGCTTGCCATGCCCCTGAGTGAAAATCTGGCCAATGCGATTCAGGCGGAAGCCGAACGCGCCAAAGCCTCCAAGAAAGAGGAAATCTAATAACAATGAGACACCTCAAACATACTGCTAAATTGAACCGCAATTGCGGTCATCGTAAAGCCATGCTCGTCAATTTGGCTTGCAGCCTGATCGAACATGACCGTATTGAAACGACTGTCATCCGCGCGAAAGAACTCCGCCGCTTCGTCGAACGTCTCATCACGCTCGCGAAAAAAGGTGGCGATTATCGTCGCAGACTGGCTTATGCTAAACTCAAAATCAACACCCCGTCTGACAAAGCTCAGGCGAAAAAAGCTGTCCTCAAGAAACTCTTTGATGACCTCGCTGTTCGCTTCGCTGCTCGTCCCGGCGGATACACACGCATCATCCACACATCTGCCCGTAAAGGCGATGGTTGCCCGATGTGCTTCATCGAATTCGTAGAAGCTCAGGCTCCTGCAGCTGAAGAAGCAAAAGCTGAATAAGTTTTTGATTCGATGATTCTTAAAACTCCGGGTCCGTTACGGATTCCGGAGTTTTTTATTCCCCTTTTTCTGAAGTCTTTTATTCCCCATGCCCAAACAATTCATACTGTCACTGATTTGCATTACTGTCCTTCTCGCAGCTGCCGCGTGCCATAAGGTCACGCCCACAGAACTGCAGACCCAATTGAAATCTGCCAACCCCCAATGGGAAGGCGAGTTCGATGCCGGTTACTATGCCAAGGATGTGCCAGTCTTTGAATTCTCGGATGGCCCGTCTCTCAATGCAGTCGCCATCACCGGCAGCGGGATCCGGGACTTCACACCGCTCCGGGATATCTGTTTGCGTATTTTCTGTTTACGGAACAGCAATCTTAAAAACCTCTCTTTTCTCCAGAAATTGAAATGGGAGCCGGAAGTCATCATCGAACTTCAGAAATGTACAGAACTTACCGATTTCTCCGCGCTGAAAACACTGCCGTTGACAATCGTAAGCATCAGCAATACCCCCTTTTCCGACACCACTCTCCTCGGCGATAAACTGGACGCTGTTTACCTGAATGAGACCAAGGTGGAGAAGCTGAATTTTGCCCGTCCGGAAATCATTGGGGAATTATCATTCACTCAGAGACCGGGCACACCGGATGTCGATCTGAAGCAGATTAACAAGATGAACCGGCTCGTTTCTCTCTCTCTGAAAAACAGACAGAATATTGACGATATCAATCTGTCTTCTCTCCAGTATTTGGAAAACCTGATGCTCCGTCACATCGATCAGGTCAAACTCACTCCTCCCGCCCCTTATGTGATCAACGATCTCCGCCTGGAAGATTGCAAAGAGGTTGTCATCGGGGAAGCATTAAACAATAAGGTCATCGACCGTCTTGCACTGATCCGTTGCGGTGATCCGGCGAAGATTCTGGAAAAACTTTCCAATACAAAGATAAATATGCTGATAATCAGCGGGGCAAACGTCTCCGACATTACATTTCTCAAACGTATTAAAGATCTGAAAGTTGTCCGATTTCAGGATTGCACCGGACTTCCGGAGAACATCCAGCTGCCGTTCGTGGAAGTCGTTGTCGAATAATCAATCCACGTTATGGCGGGTGACACAGAAGCCATTGGACGGCGCATCCGTATCGTACGTGATCTCAAGATAACTGCCGTGCTTGGTCAGAGAGCCGGCGCAAAGCTCCATCGCACCCGAATCCAGCTTCCGTTCGTATCCCTTATGAATGTGTCCGCAGAAAGAGACTGCCAGCTTGCCATTTTGCAGGCCTTCCGCAGCCGCTGCTGCATGATACAGCTTCCGACGAAAATCCATACGGGGATGATCCGTAATGACTGGAAAATGCCCTGCAAGGAGCAAAGGCGTGACATTGGATGATTCGTCTTTGTACTGCTCCCGGAGAAACGCACTTGTTTCTTCCGACATCACACCGCAGGAAAAGTACCAAGATAAGGGTTTAGCACAATGGATCGCCGCAATGCGCACCGGTCCGGCATCGTAAAGATACGGTGCATCGGAATAAGCGCGTCCATTGAGGGCAGCATAAAAGTTTTCCATTGCCTGACGGCACGCCTTGTTGCGGACGTAAAGATCGTGATTTCCGGGGACATAAAGAATAGGAATCCGCGAGTCGATCAGCGGTTGAAATTCTTTCAAAGCCTTTTCAAATTCCCGGGGATTGGCAGTGGAAACGGCATCGCCGGTAAAGACGAACATGGAAGGCTTTTTTTCCAGGAATTGAGGAATGGCACGGCGGAAGAGTTCCAGATTATATCTGCCTTTCCGGATCAGCAAACTGTTGCAGCAACCGAGCAGACGTTTGTCAAAGAGACCGGAGAAAGAAACTTCAGCGGGGACGTGGATATCCGAAAAATGAATGATTGAAAATTTCATTTTCCCGCTTTTCCCTGCTGCAGACGCTGCACATCCTGATAAAACTCAAGCTGACGGCGCACTTCTGATTTTTTGCGCGATGATGCAAGATCTAATGCCTGTTTCTGACAGCGCACTGCATTATGAATATCGCACAAACCATAATAAACAGCGGCCTCGTATTGATGGAATGCACAACGGCGTTCCGCAGGCTGTTTGTTGAAATCGTTACGAATCATATCCGGCAATGCTTTGATTGCTTTCAAAGGCAGCCAGGAAAACGGAACCGTTCCATTGACGGAAAAAGTCAGAAGACGGAACAGGGATTCCGGGGATTTACGGAATTGTTGGACCGCATTTTCCAGCACTTGTGCGAACAGGGGACGATTTCCCGCACGCTGTAAATAGGTCAGATAGAGAAGTGTCTGATTGACATCATTGGGATTCGCCTGGGCATTCTGGCGGGTAAAGGCAAGAGCCGCAGGGAAACGGTTGGAATTTTCAAAGACAAAAAGTTTTGCCTGAATGGCAAGAGAATCGCCGGGCTGCATCTTCAGAATTTCATTGGCACAGCGGAGAATCACATCGGGCAATGACGCCTGGACAGCCATCTGCATTTCCTTGCGGAGGCGGGCAACTTTCAGTTGAATATCAGGATTGAATTTACCAGTCCGCATCAGATTCAGAATATTTTCCAAATCAATGGGACTGCCTTTCCAGAGGACTTTGCCGTCTTTTGCGATCAGGGCGAAGGGTAACACCAGTTCGTCGGACGCATATTCATTAAATAAGGCACGGCGGGGGTCAACGTGAATCGGAAGAGTAATCTCATTCTGTTCCATCACGGATTTGACAGAGGAACGTATTCCCCTGGAAAGAGCAAAGATTTCAGCCTGCTCATTCCGGGGCAATTCGGCAAGATTCCGTTTGAGATTTTCGAGCATCATGATGTATGGGACACTGTCACGTGCCGCCATATCAAAAAACATGATGACTTCATAAGGAGCTTTGACCGCAGACTGTGTTTCGGTTTGCACCGGAGGATTGACCGCTTCCGCCTTTTTTGCCAGTTCTTCAATGGAAATCAAACCGCCCGGCTCAATGGCAGAGACAGTTGTCAGGAAGAAAACGGCGAACAAAAAGGCAAGAAAGCGTTTCATCATGCTCGATCAAAACTCCTGATTTTGTAATCACAGCGGGGCGCGGAATACCTTCTGCTCTCTTGCTGCTTCAAATGCCGCAGCCGCATAAAGCAGTGATTTTTCGCGGAAAGCACCAGCCATGAGCTGAATACCGACCGGCATACCGGTTTCTTCATCCAGTCCGGCGGGAATGCTGATACCGCAATCACCGGAAAGATTCAATGCCGTTGTGAAGATATCGGAGAGATACATCTGCAGCGGATCGGATTTTTCATTGAAACGGAATGCAGGAACGGGGCTGACCGGTGTAAAGATCAAATCACATTCTTTATAAGCGTTTTCAAAGTCACGGCGCAAAAGCGTACGGACTTTCTGGGCGCGCAGGTAATATGCATCATAGTATCCGCTGCTCAACACGTAAGTACCGAGCATGATACGACGCTGCACTTCGGGACCGAACCCTTCTCCACGGGACTTCATGTACATGGAAGTCAGGGAGTCGGACTCAGCGGAACGATGTCCATAGCGGACGCCGTCAAACCGTTCCAGGTTTGCACTTGCTTCCGCAGTTGCCACAATATAATAACATGCCATAGCATATTTTGTATGGGGCAGAGAAATTTCTGTGAATGTGGCACCGAGAGATTTCAAAGTTTCCATGGATTTTTCCATGACCTTCTGAACACCGGGTGTAACACCTTCCAGAGAAACATATTCTTTAGGCAAACCGATACGGATGCCTTTCAGACTGAAGTTGTTTTCCTGTGATGCAAGATATTCGGCACAGCCTTCATTTTCATAAGGAAGACTGGTGGAATCCAGAGGATCCTGTCCGGCAATCATATCATACAGCAAAGCGGCATCATAAACCGTCTTTGTCATGGGTCCGATCTGGTCAAGACTGGATGCGAACGCCACAAGACCGTTACGGGAAATTCTGCCGTAAGTGGGTTTCAAACCGACAATCCCGCAGAAAGAAGCGGGCTGACGGATAGAACCGCCGGTATCGGAACCGAGAGCGGCAGTCGTGATACCGGCAGCGACAGCGGCAGCAGAACCGCCGGAAGAACCGCCGGGAACTCTGGAAAGATCCCAGGGGTTGGCGGTTTTCAGATATGCACTGTTTTCACAGGAAGAGCCCATGGCGAATTCGTCCATGTTGGCACGTCCGAACAATACACATCCTGCCTGTTTGAGTTTTTGGGTTACGAATGCATCGTAAGGAGAGCGGAAGCCTTCGAGAATTTTGGATGCACAGGTACAGGGCTGACCTTCCGCCGCAATGTTATCTTTCAGGGTAACAGGTACACCATCCAGAGCACTGAGGGGTTTACCGGCGGCGCGGCGAGCGTCAGCGGCAGCAGCCTGTTTCAGGACATCTTCTTTATCCAGAGCGAGAAGGGCATGAACTTTGCCGTCCACTTCTTCTGCTCTGGCGATAAAGGCTTGACACAGCTCGACGGAAGAGCAGCTTCCGGCGGCAAGAAGTTCCGCTGCCTGACGCAGGGAAAGGGTAACGGGATCGATATTCAACATTATGCAGTCTCCTCTTCACCGGGCAGCATCCTGGGGACGCGCACGAGTTCACCATCTACAGTTGCGGGTGCGTTTGCAAGCATATCTTCTCTGCTGCGCGGCTGTCCAGCCACATCATCGCGCATGACATTGACCCGGTCGACAGCGTGTGCTGTAGGTTCAATACCATCCACATCGAGTTCGGACAACATTTCCACATAGCCGACGATGGCTTCCATTTCCGCCTGAAGTTTTTCTGTCTGACCGGCAGGGATTTCCAACCGTGCCAGAGCAGCGACCTGCGATACGTCAATAGTTCCGTTATTCTTACCGCTCATGAACGTAGCTCTTTTCTCTTCTGAATCTTACTGATGTTCGAGTTTGAGTGTTTCTGTGGTCTGATCGCAGACTTCAGCAGGGCCGAAATACTGGATCGGGCCGGGATAGATGTAGGATGTGTTCACAGCCCAGTCAGCGCGGATGGCTGCATAAGCTTTGAACGGAGCTGCATCCAATTCGACCAATGCTTTCTTGATCACGGGCTTGTCTTCGCCGTGACGGTGTTCCACGTTCATCATAGCGGTCAGCGGAACTGCACCGGCGATCCATTCGTTAGCGGGTTTCACCAGGTTACCGACATAGGACATGTAAGCGGTGGCACCAGCGCCGAGGATAGCAGCGGCATTGTAACCGAGGCTGTAGCAGTAGTCTGCGTCGAAGTTGGAGGGAGCAGAGCAACGGCCTTCATAACCGAAGAAGTGAGTCTGAGAAGAGAATTTGCCATTGAATGTGCCGGCTTTCTTGCGGGCTGCCAATTCTTTCTTGACGAGTTCGACCAACAGTTTTTCTGTTTCGATGAGAGAAACCTGAACGTTGCCGTGGGGGTCGCGGTCCATGGAGAGCTGGAGGCGGATAGCATCGGGCAGATTTTTGTAAACAGCTGCGCTTTCAGCTGTGAGGAGAGTTTCAACGAATGCGAGTTTTTCTGCATTGGTTGTGATTGCTGCGAATTTTTCAGCATTCTTAGCGAGAGCATCGTTGAGCTCAGCGATGAGAACTTTCATTTCGGGGATGAATTCGATCAAGCCTTCCGGGATCAGGATCACACCGAAGTTTTCTTTGTTTTCTGCACGTGCTGCAATCATGTCAGCGAGGTCGTTAACGATTTCAGAAATGGTCTGTTTTTTCGCTGCAACTTCTTCAGAGATGATAGCTTTGTTGACATGTGTGCGGAGGATACATTCCAGAGCGATGTGAGAAGCAGAACGGCCCATCAATTTGATGAAGTGCCAGTATTTCTTTGCAGAGTTGGCATCGCGGGCAATGTTACCGATGAGTTCGCTGTAAACTTTGCAAGCTGTATCGAAACCGAAAGATGTTTCAACGAAAGCGTTCTTCAAGTCGCCGTCGATGGTTTTCGGGCAGCCGACAACCTGGATACCGGCGTTCTGAGCCTTGTAGTATTCAGCGAGAAGACATGCGTTTGTGTTGGAGTCGTCACCACCGATGATGATGATAGCTTTGATATTGAGTTTTTCGCAGTTTTCACGGGCTTTGTCAAACTGTTCGGGCAATTCCAATTTTGTTCTGCCGGAACCGATCATATCAAATCCGCCGGTGTTGCGGTATGCATCCATGAAATCGTCTGTGATTTCAACATATTTGTTGTCAACAAGACCGCTGGGACCGCCTTTGAAACCGTAGAGTTTGGAGTTGGGGTTGATGGATTTCAGACCATCGTAGATACCAGCGATAACGTTGTGACCGCCGGGAGCCTGTCCGCCGGAGAGAATCACAGCAGCATTGATGGCTTCGCCTTTTTCACCGGAACCGGCGGCGAAACGCAGGTCAGGCATGTTACTGGTGCTGGGGAACAGCTGGGAGATTTTTTCTGTATCGGCAAATGCGGGGAGCGGATTGCCTTTTGTTACGACGACTTTTGCACCTGCGCGGAGAGCAGCAGGCAATTTGGGCTGATACGCAGAGCGTACTTTCTGGAGTGCGGAGATTTCCGACATTTCACACCTCTTGCTTGGTTTTGGTTATTAAAGTTAAAAAGTTTTCTGGTTATTTATATAATATAATACGTCAATGGCATCTTTTCAAATCAAAACTTGATCAGAGTTCCATCTTTTTACGCAAATCGACAAACCGGATCGGTTTCCGGGACCGGGAAAAGACCTGCGTGCGCACTTCTTCCGCTGTTTTTTCATACACCGGAACGTTCATACGGCACACCGCCTGCAATTTCGAACGGATACCATCCAGATCGCCGCCCGGGTTCTTCAATGCAACATAAACATCAAGATGATCAGAAAGATCTTCACCCGTGACAACAACGTAATAGTCCAACACGTCTTCCGCCGTATCCAATGCGGAGAAAACAACTTGCGGGAACAATGTCGTGCCTTTGCATTTCAACATCTGGGCTTTTCTGCCGAGAATCGGACCGATCCGGGGCGTCTGACGTCCGCAGCTGCAGGGTTCCGAAATTTTGAACGTAATATCACCCGTCCGGAACCGGATCAACGGCATACCGGTTGTCTGCAATGCGGTCAAAACCAATTCACCACATTCGCCATCCGGAAGGATATTACCTTTATCATCAATGATTTCCGCTACGACAAGTTCCGGAATCAGGTGTCCGCCATTATGGGCTTCACATTCACAGAAACTGGTGATGATTTCACTGGAAGCATAGGTCGAATGAATCTTTGTACCCCACACATTCTCCACCTGATTGCAGAGACCTGTAATGTTCATACGGCGGTCACGTACCGGCTCACCGATACAGACCAGACGTTTGATGCAGGACATATCAATGTTCCGATCACGCAATCCCTGCCCCAGATGACGCAGGAAGGACGGCACACCGATCACCACACTCGGGCGCAATTCCTTGAAAATTTCGGCATGACTTTCAATCGTATTCAATCCGTTTCTGACACCTGCCGCTCCGATGCTGCGGACGCCCTGATAATAGGCAAGTCCGGCAATAAAACAACGGTCAAGAGTACAGGTCAACAGCACAATATCATCCCGGGTGATGCCGGATGTTGCCAATGCACGATGTTCATTATAGGCAAGACGCGCCATATCGCTGCGGGAATACATGATCTTGCAGGGGCGTCCTGTTGTACCGGAAGAAAACGCAATATCTTCGATTTCCGCCATGGGCACAGCACGGAAAGAATCCGGGTCCGCCGCAAGAGCAGCCTTATCCGTCAGCGGCAGGGATGGCAAATCTTCCACATGGAAATTGGAGAAATCCATACCTTTGAGTACATTTCCGTAATGAGGAGAGTTATCGCGGCAGAATTCCAGCTGTCTGCGCAGAATATCGGTCTGAATGACGTTCCATTCTTCTGCGGTGCGTGTTTCGCACGCCGGATCGTAAACAAAATGATTATTTTTCATGAGCCAGAACCTCATCCATTTCTCTGGTTTCTTCTATCAGGGCACGGCGAACCCGTTCTTTCAGCGGATACAATGCAGTAGACTGCACTTCTTCCGCAGAAATGGCAGGGAGACGCCGGATAATGATTTTGCCGGTAAACATCCGGAATTGTCTGTCCGGAACTTTTTCATTGCCTGCAACTGCAATCGGGATAATCGGCACACCGGCATCTTTCGCAATACGGAAAAATGTCCCGTGGAATTGATTCATCTCTTTGGAACCGGAACGGGTTCCTTCGGGGAATGCAACAACGGAATAGCCTTCCGCCAATGCTTTCAGAGTCTGTTCCCGGGTTTCCTCATAAGACTGGCGGGTGACATCAATATATTCCGCTTTCCGGGCAAAGAAACCGAAAAACGGCAAACGCATCGGCCACCCGTTCACAGCCATGACCGGGGCTTTTCCCAGAGGAAAATGTGCAACAAGAAATGGATCGCTGCCGGATCGATGATTTAATACGATAATTGCTTTCTGCACCGGCGCATTGCCTGTCCCCGATTTATCCTCATACCGGATACGGATATAAGGATAAATGCCAAGTCCGAGCATCACTTTGCCGAACCCGACAATCAACTGCCGTAATGGTCCAAGATACACCGATTTACGTAAACCGGTAACCAGTGCAAAAAGAAAAAACGGGGGGAGGACGATCAAACAATACAGAACCCCCCAGAAAAGCATCTGGCAATAAACAAACAGAGAAACGTTCACGTTTTATTGACCTTTGGAACGTTCTGCATCCATTTTTTCAAAGAAATCGTAAATGTCGTTGAGTGTACGGACTTTCTTGATTTCTTCGTTCTGACGGAGCTGGATTCCGAATTTACGCTGAAGACTGATCATCAGCTCCACCATATCCAGACTGTCAAGGCCCAGATCTTTGAAAAATTCTTTCTCAGGAGTCAATTCTTCTGCCGGGATTTCCATATCCTCAAATGCGGCATTCACTGCTTCAATGATTTCTTCTCTTGTCATGTTTTCTATCCTTTATGTTAAGATTTTAATTTTCCAAAAAGTAAAGTGGTATTGATTCCGCCAAAGGCAAAACAGTTTTTCAGAATAACGGATATTTCTTTTTCCATCCCGCGCTGCAAATGATACAAGCCTTCACATTCCGGCGCAATCTCTTCCAGATTACGTGTCGGAATCAGATAAGATGCATTCATCATTTCCAACGCCGCAATCATTTCCAGCACACCGGATGCACCAAGGGTGTGTCCGAGGTGGCCTTTCAGACTGCTTAACGGAACCGTGTCGCCAAAGAAATTACGCAGGGCTTCCGCCTCCGCCTGGTCACCCTGACGGGTCGAGGTGGCATGGGCACTGATGTAATCCGTCGCAGAAACAGGGAGTTCCGCATTCCGATACACTTCCTGCAGACAACGATAAATGGAACGGTGATCGGACTGGCTGACCTGATCCGGACAGCGGCAGGTGGAATAGCCGTAAATTTCGCCATAGATTTTTGCACCGCGTTTCCGTGCATGTTCGTATTCTTCCAGAACAACAAACGCCGCACCTTCCCCGCAAACCAAACCTTTGCGATTCCGTTCAAACGGGCGCGGCGCTCCCGCCGGATCCTCACTGTCCGGCGCATGGGCTTCCATCAACTCAAAACAGCCGGAAACAACACGGGTGACTTCATCCGCGCCGCCGCAGAAAACCACATCCTGCATGCCGGAACGAACCAGATTGTCACCAATCCCCACGGATTGCATACCCGATGCACATGCCGCGGAGGGAGAATAAACATAACCCGTTATATTCAGATAATTTGCTGCATTAAAGGACGCAGTATGAGAGGCACTCTTGAAAAATGCCATCGGGGAAATATCACTCATTCCATTCCCATTCAACAGAATGCGGAACGATTCTTCCAATGTTTCGGAGGATCCCATGGTGGATCCGGCAACACAACCCGTTCTGCCGCATGTCAATTCGTCATTCGTCAACCCTGCATCATCGGCAGCACGCTTTGCCGCCAGGGCGGACATCATCGCCAAACGCCCCATGGAACGGCGGACGCCGCGGGACATGCTTTTGATTTCGGCATCGGTCAAACTGACGGGAGCCGCATGAAGCGGAATATCCCAATGTTCCATCCGTTTCACCGCACTTTGATTTTCACTCAAACGCTGAAACAATTCCTGCGGAGTATTTCCCAATGCAGAACTGATGCCGCAGCCTGTTATTACAACCCGACGGTTATTCATGAGTTCCTCCCCAGTTGTTCTGACACTATGTTACGATACACTTCTTCACCCATCATTTTGCGGAATAATACAAGCGATGACAGCATGGCGCCGAATACCCCGGGCAGCATCGAACTTTGCCCGCAAACATAAAAGTTGCGGACCGGTAAACGTCCAAACAGGTTGTTCTGCCCAATTTTCTGACGGATTCCATACGCGGAACCGGTGGGCGACAACCAATCGCGGAACGTCAACTGTGTAGCACAATCCAATACCTGGATGTGACCTTCAAATTGCGGATAAGCACGGAACAGACGATCCCGGAGAATCGATTCCATTTTCTGTTTCTTATAAGCCGCATAAGATTCCCCGCGCTGACCGGTGGACGTCGCCATCCACTCATTCAATTCATCAACCGGAGTACTTTGGAACATGGTGGCAATCCGGCAGGGTGTTCCGGAAGAATCGGTTTCTTCAGAAAGCATGATACCGGTCGCATTTTCCCCATTCCGGCAGAGAATGGCATCATTCATATTTTCGGTACTCAGAACGGAACAGAGTTCCTCCCGGAATCCGGGTACATCCTGATCCACTTTGCAATGAACCGTTGTAAATCCGCAAGTTTCCTGAAACTCATTCACTCGCTCACGGAAAAGATCGCTGACTTTCTCTTTCGGCAGATATGCCAGAATATCAGACGGGTGAATCGTGAAAATACAGGAATCAAAATAAATCTCACTGCCATCAGTCAACGTTGCACTCGTTACCCGGCCACCGCCCTGCAGTGCACCGAATTCACGAACCGTACAGCTGCTGCGGAAATCCACATGCAGTTCCGCCGCCCGTTTCATCAACGCTTTTACAACCGAATCACCGCCGCCTTTGAATCGCAGCAAGTCATGATACAATCCGTAATTGATACGGCAATGACCGGAAAGTGAAATTTCAGACGGCGGCGTTCCGTGACATGTCACAGAACCACAGAGAATCGCACGGGCTTCCCCGGAAAGCTGATAACGGTCCATCGCTTCTTCCAGCGTGAAATAATCCGATTCACCGTATGCAGGATTGAAAATGGAAGCATTATCCACAAGAACATCAAACAGCGGCGTCGTTTCCGCAATCTTCCGTTCCAGCTGTAAAAATTGACGGATCCCTTCCGCCTGTTCAGGAAAACAGGATACCAGATAATCTTCCACCGCTTCATGACCGCGGGGCAAAGTATAACGGTGATCCGTTTTCGTAAAATATAAATCCAGACCAACACGGACCGGCTGCAGTTCGTCAAACACGCCTGCAATTTTCAGCATATCTTCAAAACATCCGGGAATGCCGCCCGTAAAATGGAATCCGGTATCCAAACCGATCCCACCACGCCGGAAACGCTGCATGGAGCCGCCGGGAACCGATGACCGTTCCAGCAGGACAACAGACGCCCCGGTCTCAGCCAGGAATACAGCTTGCGCCATCCCGCTGATACCACTCCCCAGAACCAGATAATCACAACGTGTGTCCGGCATCAGATCAGAAGTCCCCCGTTGACTGCAATGACTTGTCCGTGAACATAGGTACTGTCTTTCCCGGCAAGGAAAGAAACCACACCGGCGACTTCATCCGCCGTACCGGAACGATGCAGAGGAATCAGCGGCAGAATTTTATCCATCGGCAAATCCGCCGTCATTTCGGTTGCAATAAAGCCCGGAGCGACGGCATTGACACGGATATTTTTCCGTCCCGTTTCCTTGGCAAGGGCTTTTACCGCTCCAATCAAAGCAGCTTTACTGGCGGAATAATTCACCTGTCCAGCCTGCCCGGTCTGACCGGATACGCTGCTGATTGCAATGATACGTCCGTTCTTTTTCCCCATCATATTCAGCATCAACGGGCGCACACAATGGAAAAATCCGTCGGCATTGGTGTGCATGACATTGTGCCATTCATCCGGCGTCATAAAAACAAAAAGGTTGTCAGCGGTAATACCGGCATTATAAACCAGCACATCAGGGGCATCGGCTTGAAAATATTCAGTCAAAGCCTTGTCCGCAGCATCTCCGGAAGCGATATCAAAAGCGAGGCCATGAAACTCTCTGCCCATTGCCCGGATTTCTTCGCCGAGGGAATCCAGCTTGGAAACATCTGCCCGGCATGTACCGACAATATCAAATCCATCCGCCGCAAGACGCAGTGCGATCGCTCTGCCAATTCCGCGACTGGCTCCGATTACAAGTGCTGTTTCCTTTTCTGCCATATTTCGCCAACTCCTTACCTGAAAAATTTAAGTAACATTATTCTTCTATAATATAATTTATAAACAAAAAAATGCAACTCAATTTCGCAAAAAATCTGTATATTATGGATTGCGCTGAACCGTAACGTTATAACCAAATGAGTTGGAGGAGATTTTCGTCGTTGTCGGAACGATCACTTTTTTCAATTTCGAACACCAATCAAAGGCGTAAGACTCAATTCTTTCCACGGAAGACGGAATATTTACCTGCTGCAATTTCGGACAGATGCGAAACGCCTGTGTTTCAATTTTCTTCAAGCCTTCCGGCAAGATGACACCCTGCAGATTTTGACAATCAAAAAACGCATGATAGCCAATAACCTCTGTTCCACGTAACGCGGTGTAAAACGGCATCAGACTCCGGGAAGGATAATAAATCAATTTGCGGCCTTTTTTGTCATACAAAGCTCCTGCGCGATCTTTCAGAAAGAACCGGTTCCCTTTCGCCACGGTCACCTGTTTGACTTTGCTGAAGGCTGATGCGCCGATTTCTTTAACCCCGGCAGGTATTTCAATGGTCAATTCCGGACACTCACTGAATGCACTCGAAAAAATCGTCCGAAGCCCCGACGGCATATCCACTTTTTGAAGCTTCATACAACCTGAAAAGGCATTATGTCCAATCCAGATAACACTGTCCGGCAGCGTAACGCGTGATACGACAACTCCTGAAAACGCGTCATTTCCAATCGCAACGGTACCCCGTATGACAGAATAATGATTCCGCGGCAGCTTATTGCTTCGGGCCGAAAGAAGCGTTGCCTGTTTATTCTCAATCCGGTACAACACACCGTAACGATCCATTTTCAAATACGGATTTTCCGGCGAAATTTTCAATATCCCGGTATCAGCAATAGTACCTGTGATATAACGCACATGCTTCGAAATATTCAATTTTTTCACCGACGTATCGCGGAAAGATTCGCCAAGGAATGTCAACATCTCCGGCAGTTTAATCTGCTCCAGACTTTGACAATTCTGAAACGCACCATGCTCAATCCGTTTTAACCCTGCCGGCAAATGAACAGACTGCAGCATGGAACAATTACGGAACGCAAATGAATCAATTTCTTTCGCGGTGGAAGGCAAAACAACCGCCTCCAAATATTTGCAGTTTTCAAAAGCTTTACTGCCAACAATTTCGACTCCTTCCGGAATCTGACATTTTCGGATATACGAATCCGTCACTTTCTTCAGAATACGCCCATCCGGAGAAAATTCCAATCCGGCTTTTCGTGCTTCCGTATAGGCAGGGGAATTCACATCCGGAACATCCGGCATTGTTTTCTGTGGAACAACTGCTGCTGCATCATCATCCATCTTTACTGGCAGCTGTTTTGTGACCGTATCCAACACCGTCTTTAATAACGGAGTTTCCTTTTCCGGCACAGATTTGACTTCCGGCTTTTTCGCGGCGATATTGATTTTTCTGCGTATTATATTCTGTTTGCGAAGATAAATATGAGACGGAAGCTTCACATCCGGCATCGGCTCATCATCAAAACAATAAACGGTTATATCACGCAGATTGGGAAATTCATGAATCCGCGCAGCAAAATCAGGAAGCATGGCTGCAGGCAACGTGATTATGCTGATTTTGTCACAATTCCGGAAAGCATTCGACTGGAAGTTTTTTGCAGTCTCCAGAATGGAAAGATTATTTAAAGAATCATTGTTCACTGCAACGTCTGTCAGGCAAGTTCCATCATGTGAATAATGTACACCGTAAGTATATCGCCGGCTGCCGGTTTTACTATAAGAGGGGAACGATTTACGACGCTCTGCTTTGGCAAGTTTTTCCGATTCAGCAAGAAAAACAAACCGTTCTTTCTTGGCATACACCGTCTTGCTCATGGTATACTCAAACGCAAGGATAATGACTGTAACAAACAGAATGCAGCAGAAAATTTCAATCAGCCAATTCCGGGGCGGTTTCGTCTTCATTTCCGGTGCAGCAAGCAATACCGTTTTTTTACAATCAACCGGCTGCGGGACTTCCCACACTTCCGGAACCGGGCTCTGATCCGCAAGCATGGAATTATAAATCTCAACCAGTTCACGCATCGACTGCGGGCGGTTGGCAGGGTCTTTCGACATCATTCGTTCCACCAGGGCGGCAATTTCAGCAGAGACTCCCGGATTCCATTCCCGAACCGGCTTGAGCGGTTCGTGCAACACTTTTCTCAACGGCTCAAATGTGTCGGCACCAAAGAAGGGGCGGACACCGGTCAGCATCGTATACATGGTGGCGCCGATGCTGTAAATATCGGCACGGGTATCGACTTTACTTGCATCAATAAGCTGTTCCGGCGCAGCATAATCCGGAGTCCCGACCAAAGCACCTTCCATCGTCAGTGTCTGCACGGATTCGTTTTCCCCGGGGAGAGCTTTGGCAACGCCCAAGTCAGCAAGTTTTACGGTTCCATCGGATGCAATCATGATATTGGCGGGTTTAATATCACGGTGAACCAGCCGCATTTCCTGCCAGGCGGCATCCAATGCACAGGCGATTTCCCGGCAGATCAGCAGGGTCTGTTTTTCATCCAGAACACCTTCATTGAGATATTCCCGCAACGTCCTGCCATCCACATATTCCATCACAAGATACAGAAAACCGGAATCCGATTCCGTTTCCACGTTCACAACCTCAATAGAATTCGGATGCTGAAAATGTGCCGCAATATGACCTTCCCGGGTCAGGCGTTCACGGAATAAAGGATCCCGCTCCAATAAATCCGGATAAGGAATTTTCAATGCCCGCTGCACGTTCAATATCTGATGCGTCGCAAGGTAAACTTCTCCCATGCCGCCGACACCGAGGCAACATTCAATGCGGTAGTTGTCAATCTTATCTCCAACCTGTAATAAGCTCATTTTGCCCTCCGGATCAAACGGGCATTTGCAGGCAATGCCCCGGGCTCGACATAACAACGATCGGAGACAACCACCTCTTTCAGATTGTGACACCCGTAGAATGCATTATCCTTTATAAAGAGCACAGAATCGGGGCAGACAACCTGTTGTAAATCAATCGCATTTTCAAAAGCATAACTGCATATCCGGTAGATACCGGCAGGAACCGTATAAAGCGTTTCCGCTTTTTCCGGCTGATAATGCAGCAGATTATACCCCTGATAACTTACAATAATACCGGGCTTACGCTGCTGTTCAAGTGCCAATTGGCGGGACTTTTCATATTGTTCATTCAGACGTTTGATTTTCTCTGCATTTTCCTGACGCATCTGAGCTAAACCGTGCTGGAATGCATAGTAATCATACAACACAAAACCGCCCATGACAAGGTTCAGAAAAATCATCACAAAAAGCAGAATCAACGCTTTTTTACTTTTTTTCGCAGGCTTCCGGAGAGGTTGCACAACAACATGCTCCGGCAATGCTTTTTCTTTGCTTGCCAGTATTTCATCCACAAGTTCCACCAACTCACGCATCGTCTGCGGACGATCGGCAGGGTCTTTCGACATCATACGTTCCACCAAGGCAGCAGTCTCAACAGAAATTTCCGGATTCCGCTCACGTAACGGCGGCAAAGGCTCCTGTAACACTTTTGCAACCGTATCAAAGGCATTGGTTCCCTGGAACGGACGGGTACAGGTCAGCATTTCATACATTGTCGCTCCCAAGCTGTAAATATCCGCCCGGGTATCTACATGACTGGAATCGCGGCACTGTTCCGGCGAAGCATATTCCGGCGTACCAATCATGGTACCAGCCAGAGTCAAAGCAAGCGTCATATCACTGCCGGAAGATTTCGCAATCCCCAGGTCAGCAAGTTTCACATCACCATCACTGGTAATCATAATATTGCCCGGCTTGATGTCACGGTGAACCAGCTGCACTTCACGCCAGGCAGCCTCCAGAACGTTGGCAACTTCGCGGCAGACGCGGAGCATTTCCTTTTCCGGATACGGACCGTTCTGTAAATATTGATGCAGGGATTGACCATCCACATATTCCATCACAAGATACAGAAAACCGGAATCCGATTTCGATTCAACGTCAACAACGGCAATGGAATTGGGATGTTTGAACCGGGCTGCGATACGGGCTTCCCGGATAAAGCGGTCCCGGAATGTGGGATCACCTTCGGTCAAATCCAGGCGCAGAATTTTCAATGCCCGCTGAATGTTGAGAAATGTGTGAGTGACAAGATAAACTTCCCCCATTCCACCTTCACCGATACATTGCTCGATCCGGTATTTATCAATCCGGTCTCCCACTTGAAGCAGCTGTGACATGGCTTATATCCTTTTTCCGATTGGCTCAAGCCGGTGAATTGCCGCGCATAACCGATTGAATGTCCGCTTTCAATGCCTGCCAGGTCGGCGGACGGTCTGCCGGAGATTTGCTCAACATTTTCTGCAGCAGGAGATTCATATTTTCCGAGACCGAAGGATTCAGCACATTCACCGGATCGGGGATACGGTTCAATACACTTTCAAAAATCGCCAATGCCGTATTGCCTTTCACCGGAGCAACACCGGTCAGCAGAAAATAAATCGTTGCTCCCAGTGAATAAATATCCGTTGTACAATCCAGATTTTCCTGATTGCGGAACTGTTCCGGGCTCATATACCCCGGCGTTCCAAGCCCGGTTCCTGCCATTGTCATTGTGGTATTTTCCTCCGAATCCAAAGATTTTGCAACGCCGAAATCAAGGAGTTTAATGTGATTCTTCTCATCCAGCATAATATTCGATGGCTTGATGTCACGATGCAATATCCGGCACTGATTCCACGCATATTCCAAGGCATCCGCAATCAGATACATAATCTGCAATGCGGCTTCTTCCCCGAATTCCCAATCTCCACCCTGTTTGATCTCTTCCAGATTCTGCCCCTGAATATATTCCATCAGCATGAAGACGCCATTTTCTTCCTCCCACATGCCGTAAACTTCCACAATATTCGAATGATGCAGGGCACATAAAAGTTCCGATTCCCGTTTCAAACGCTTCATTGCCATGTAACCATCCGTCCCCCGCACCTGACAACGCAATGTTTTAATCACAAAACGGCGGCTGAGATCATCGGTCGGACAGCACAGAAAAAGAGAACCCATCCCGCCTTTCCCCAATTGTTTCAGAATCTTGTAAGTACCGTCACCGATCACTTGTCCGGGCTGAAGAATGTTTTTTTGAAGTAACCGGACTTTTCTGCAGGAATGGCAGATCAGAACCTGACGTACCGGATCATAAATCATCGAACCGCCGCATGTGCAGACGGGGCAGGATTTATCATCTACAGGAATCTCTGTCTCCATTTTTTTATTCACCTGATTTTATTATTGTGCCTGACTTACTGTAAGCGGGTACAATACTTTAGCACATTATCACGGTATTTCAAGAGAAAAAAAGCGGTTTTTTCCGGATTTCAATTGATTTTCCCCTTTTTGGTGATATAGTAATGGCCATTGTTACATTTATATTTAAACAAGATACAGGAGCCTGTTGCTGCTATGGCTGAAAATATCAGAAAAAAACTTATCGAAAATTGTCATCGCGTTGTCGTTAAAGCCGGGACCAGATTGCTCACCGATCCGCAATCCATTCCCTGTCTGGTCGCCCAAATCGCTGCCATCAGACAATCCGGCAGACAGGTCATTCTCGTCTCTTCCGGCGCTGTCGGTATGGGAATGAAACTGCTCGGTTTGAAAAAACGACCTCATCACCTCTCTGATATTCAGGCCCTCGCCGCTATGGGGCAAGTCAAGCTCATGTCCCTGTACGAAAAAGAATGTCTCAAATACGGCTTCCGCGCCGCTCAGCTCCTTATCACTGCCGATGACCTCCGCTCCAGAGAACGTCATCTCAATGCCATGAACTGCATCGAAGCCCTGCTCGCAAGAGACGTCCTCCCCGTAATCAATGAAAACGACCCCGTATCCGTCGACGAACTCAAATTCGGTGACAACGATACGCTCGCATCCTATCTCGGCAGCATGGTCCGCGCCGATCTTACCATCATCCTCACAACCGTCAACGGTCTCCTCAGACCCAATCCCGATGGAACTCTCGGCGACCGCATCCCGCTGGTCCAGGGTGTCACCCGCGAACAACGGGAAATGGCAACCGGAACCGATGACGGCAACACCTCCATCGGCGGCATGATCACCAAGATCAAAGCGGCAGAGATCCTCAACGAATCCGGCGATGTCCTCTGGATTGCATCCGGTTTGATGCCCAATATTCTCGAACGGATTTTCCAGGCGGAAGATGTTGGTACGGTCTTCCTCCCCGCCGAAGGAATTCATAAGCTGGAAGCAAAAAAACGCTGGATTGCGGTCTTTTCCAAAATCAGCGGCGTGCTCACCGTGGATGACGGCGCAAAGAAAGCGATCGAACGTTCCTCCGGCAGTCTCCTCCCCTCCGGCGTAAAGAAAGTCACAGGCTCTTTCAAACGCGGTGACGTGTTGGAAATCCGCTCTATGAACGGCGTTGTTATTGCCCGCGGACAGACCAATTTCTCTTCCGCCGAATGCCGGAAACTGGCAGGCAAGCACAGTAACGAAATCCGCGAAATTCTCGGCTGCGTTGCCGAAGAAGAAATCATTCACCGCAATTCCATGGCTATTGTACACTGATTATGAAATTCCATATCAAAACTTACGGTTGTCAAATGAACGAGCGGGATTCCGATTCCGCTGCCGCACTTCTCATCGCCGCAGGACATCAATTTACTGCCGATGAGGAAGATGCCGATATCTTTATTCTGAATACTTGCAGCGTCCGCGAACAGGCAGAACGCAAAGCCATCGGCAAACTGGGAATCATGAAACGTCTGAAAGAGAAAAAGCCGGATATGATTTTCGGTATCATGGGCTGTATGGCTCAATCCAGAGGCGAAGAACTTCTCCAGTCCATCCGCCATCTCGATTTCGCCGTCGGGACCGATCAGATCCACATGATCCCGGAACTCGTCGAAGACTGCATGAAAGAACGGAAAAAATCGTATCTCGGCGACCGGACATCTCCCGATTCGCCCGGAATCGACTCCCATCGTTTTGAACCCGGCGAAAAACAATATTCCGCTTTCGTTTCCATCATGCGCGGATGTTCCAGATTCTGCAGCTATTGCATCGTCCCGTTCGTCCGTGGACCGGAACGCAGCCGCGATGCACAGTCCATCATCGAAGAATGTAAAATGCTTGCCGAACGCGGCGTGAAAGAAATCATGCTCCTCGGGCAGAATGTCGCCGCATACGGGATGGATAACACCGCACCGCCCCCCCCGCCCAGAGTCTCTCCTTTTGCCGATCTTCTCGAAGAAATCAATAAGATCGAAGGCTTGTGCCGCATCCGCTTCACATCCCCTCACCCGGCTTTTTTCAATGACAGATTGATTCAGGCGGTAGCGGAACTGCCCAAAGTTTGCAAGTGTGTTCATCTGCCCCTGCAGTCCGGATCCGATCCGGTCCTTAAGCGCATGAATAGACCGTATACCGCAGAACAGTATCTCCATGTGATACGTTCCTTGCGCAATCTGGTCCCGGATATCACATTCTCCACCGACGTCATTGTCGGCTTCCCCGGCGAGACAGAAGAAGATTTCAACGAAACACGGCGTGTCATGGCGGAAGCTGCTTACGATAACGCCTACATCTTCAAGTATTCTCCCCGCAAAGGTACAAAATCCGCAAAGTGGGAGGACGATGTTCCGCAGGAAGTCAAAGAAGAACGCAACCGCATCCTTCTCGAAGATATGGAACAGGCTTTGGAAAAACGCAACAGCGCCCTCTCCGGCAGAGTCTTTGATGTCCTGGCAGAAGGCCCCAGCAAACGCAATCCGAATCGTTGGCAGGGACGTACCGATACCTTCAAAAACGTGGTATTCCTCCCGCCTCCGGGCGTGAAAGAAGGCGATATCATCCCCGTCAAAATCGCACGGACCACTGCCATGACTTTGTACGGAGAAATTCCGGAAGGCATGTAATGCTTTTTATTCAATCCTGCAAATGACGTTCCAGAATCTCTGCGGCGAGCTTCACCATATCGCCGCAGGGACGTTTTGCATAGTATTCTCTGGTGCGCACTTCCGAGGTCGGTGCAGAACCGCCTTTTTCCGTCACCCCCAATAATTCACGACAGATCAGACTCCCTGCGGTCTGCTGAAATTCTTTCATCAACACCTGAATAAAAGCATAATGCACATCTTTCTGATTCTTGTCGGTAATGTCATCTGCACCCCGCAAAATATTTGCTGCCAGAATCATGCCGGAAACTGCGCCGCAAACTTCCCGCATCCGCCCCATACCGGCACCGAATCCGGAAGCCAGACGGAACGCTGTTTTTTCATCGAGTCCACATTCTTCATGATATGCTGCCAATACAGCCTGAGCACAATTCGCTCCGGACTGAAAATATTCTTTTGCAAGTTCGCCTTTACTCTGTTTCATAGGGTCATTCTCCTTATCATATTATCATAATATAAATGCTGTCCGGCGGAATACAAGGGCGATTCTTTCTTTATTTTCATCGTTTTCCATTTGAAAAAACACAAATCACACGTTATGTTACCTCATGAAAAACAGAATAACGAGGTTTTTATGGAAAAATCATCTTTTATTGAACGCTATCTGACTTCCGCACAGAATATTCTTGCCACTGTCGCAGAACAGGAAAAAGAATCGCTGGATCAAGCCGCCGCCATGATCGCCGATGCTTATGCCGCTGGAAAAACAATTTATGTCTTCGGATGCACTCATTCCGCCATCCTCGCAGAAGATGTATTCTATCGCGCCGGGGCACCCACATTCTGGCGTCCGCTCTGGGGGCCCGGCATGAGTATCACCACCACACCCGGATTCCTGACCAGTGCGGCAGAACATAACGAACAATTGGGGGAAGCGATCATCAATTGTTCACAGATCGGTGCCGGTGATGTATTGGTTGTCCTTTCCACTTCCGGTAAAAACGGTGCGCCGGTTGCAGTGGCGGAAACCGCATTGAAGAAAGGCGTTAAAGTCATAGCCGTCTGTTCCGGCAATTACCGGAATCAGAAAGGAAATCACAGCCGGATCGCCAATCTGTTTGCATTGGAAGATCAGATTCTTATCATTGACAATCACGTCCCCTGCGGCGATGCCTCGGTTGTTGTCTGCAACGATACCCCGATGGCACCCGTTTCCACAATTGTCGGCTCCTTCATCATGCACACGATCTCCGCATTGTCTATCGAAAAACTGCGTGCGATGAATGTGGATGCCCCCGTATTCCTCAGCTCAAACGCTCCCGGCGGAAAAGAACGGAACGAAGCATTGCTCAGCCGTAAAGAAATACAGGACGCCTATCTGTTGCCCTGACCGGAGGAATTTTCATTATGCCTCATATTCTTGCCATTGATATCGGAACCAGCAGAGTCAAAGCCGCATTGATTGATGCCGAAGGTAAATTGTGCGGACTGGAATCAAAAAGTGTCAGCCGTTCCGACTCCCCGGATACTCAATCTGCAGAAGAATGGTATGCGCTCGCCGCAGAATGTGTACGACTCCTGCTGACAAAAAATCCCATCAAGCCCGATGCCGTTTCCCTCACCGGAAATATGCACGCCTTGTTATGTATTGATGCCCAGGGCAATCCCCTGGCCCCCGCAGAATTATGGTGTTCCAATACCGCAATTGCAGAATCGGATGAACTCAATGTCCGGTTCGGGAAAGAAATTCTCGCCCGGACAGGGAACCCTGTCACGCCGGTGTTTACTCTGCCGAAACTGCTCCGCATGAAAAAACAGTCGCCTGAAATGTACAAAAAGACTGCCGTGTTTCTGCAGGTCAAAGATTATATTGCATACCGGCTGACCGGTAAAATGGTCTCCGATGGAACCGATTCATCCGGCACACTCCTCTATCGTCTCGACACCTTGCAATGGGATACCGAACTGGCGGCGGAACTGGATATCGACTCATCTAAATTGCCTGAGGTTCTCCCCTCCGCTTCCATTTGCGGCAATGTAACCAATACTGCAAGTACAGAAACCGCATTGTCCCCGGGGACGCCGGTCGTTATCGGCTCCGGCGACCTTGCAAGTGCCGCTTTGGGTGCAGGTACCGATACGGAAACCTTGTCTTTGACGCTTGGTACAGCCGGACAACTTCTTGCGGTAGGCGAACGGGGAAATTATTCCGCGCTTGCAGGAAAATTATTCGCCTTTGTCCATGCGGATCCGTCCGTCGATCTTTATCTCGGCTCGGTCCCCGGCGGCGGCTTCTCATTCGAATGGCTTTCCAACCATATGTTCCACTGCAGCATTACGGATTACTTCAAGACGGCGGAAGGCAGCAAGGCAGAAACGCTGCCCGTCTTCATGCCTTATCTGCTGGGGCGCGGTGCTCCGTATATGGATTACACACCATGTGCAGCATGGCATGAAATTTCTGCACATCATACCTCTGCCGACCTGATGACAGGCGGAATTTACGGCGTTCTTTCCGCATTGCGTCAATCCTGCGATCTTTTGGAGGAATTGATTCATCCGTTCCGCAAAACGGTGATGCAATCTCTGGCGAACCGGGAAAGCTCCGTCCGCCGCTGCGCCAATGCATTATGGAATAAATGGCAGAATGAAGTTCCCTTGAATCCGGAAGCATCTCTTCTGGGAGCGGCAATGATTGGTGCGGTTGCCATGAAAATTCACCCGACTTACGCTGTGGCACGGAAACAGATGATTCACACACAGACACTAGCTGCTGCAGATCCCGCGGACATCGTCCGAGCAGAAAATTATTACCGGCGTTACCGCAAATACGCGGATTAATTAGTGTAAAATTTTGTTCCGTTTTTCATTTGAAATTACGCACAGGTATGCTATGTTATAACCACAACTGAAACGATCAAATAAACTCAGGAGTACAACAATGAAAAATAAATTAGGTGTTGCCGATTACGGCATGGATGTCTGGGATGGCGGTCTGCTGAACCTGGAAATGCGTTTGGAAACGTTGAAAAAAATCGGGCTCGAAGGCACGGAAATGCTGAAAGCAGCAACCGAAATCCAAGCGATTGATAACGCTTCCCTCTACCATCGTATGGGCATGGAATTCCTCAGCTGCAACGTTGCAAACAATCCGGGACTCAATATGAAGATGACTTCCGCTTTCGGCAAGGACTACGTCTGGTTCAACGTCGGCCCCTGCACACGCGACGTCCCCATGGAAACCTACATCCGCCGCGCAAAGAAATTTGTCGAAGCGGCAAAACGTTTCAATATCAAAGCCGCTCTCCACAACCATCTCGGCTGCCGTATCGAACAGCAGGATGAAGTGGAACTCTTCATGGAACAGATTCCGGAAGCAACTCTGATTCTCGATATCGCACACCTCCATGCCGCAGGCGGCGATTGCATCCGCACCATTCAGAAATACCACGACCGTATCTCTGCCGTTCACTTCAAGGATATCTTCTACAAAGACCTGAATGTCAGCCTCGAAACATGGTGGGAACGTCTCCGCTTCTGCGAAGTCGGCGGCGGTAATGCCGGTTTCGATTGCGAAGCAGTGGCAAAGGCTCTCGTCGATAAGAAATATGATAAATGGATCCTCATCGAACACGATACCCATCTCAATGAACCGGAAGTTGACCTCAAGGTCAGCGCCGATCGCTTGAGAGAATGGTTCAAGTAATCGCTCCGTTTGATCATCGGCATGATGCGTCTCCTGTACCGTCATGCCGTTTTTTTTCTCAGGTGATGAAATGCCGGAACCGGAACGTTTTCATTTGACGATGCCTGTGATTAAAGGCGTAACACGTCAATTCTTTCCCATCAAATATTCAGAAAAATTCCATACTGCCATCTATGACGAATTATTGTACGTCATCGGCGGAAGCGTCCGTGTGCGTCTGGAATCCGGAAAAGAATACACCGCAGAAAAAAATGAGCTCCTGCTCATCCCGCAAGGCACGGTTCACAAAGATATTTTCAAGGGAGAAGCCGGACTGGAAGTTTTTTTTATTGAATTCTCCTGGAAGGAATCCAAAGAACTTTTCGCCGCATCTTCCTGCAATTGCACCGCAAATCTCTCAACAAAAGAAAAGAGCGAACTCAATCTCCTGCTCGATATGTTCCGGCAGGATAATTATCGCAATGCTGCCAATCTTTCTATGGCAGAAGGCAGACTCGCCCATCTTCTCGCACTCCTCTGGCGCAATACATTCTGCTCCAATTTTGATACCTCTGCCGATGATGATTCTTACACCAGAATCACATCGTTCGCCTGCAGCTACATGACCACGCACATGGCGGAAAATATTACCATCGACGTCATCGCAGAAAAACTCAAAGTCAGCCGGTCAACCATCATCCGTGCCTTCCACCATGCAGAAGGCATGAGTTTCAATAACCGGCTCCGTTCCATCCGCATGAATGAAGCCTATGCGCTCCTTCAGGAACATTCCATGACCGCGGCCGAATGTGCCGTGCAATGCGGCTATCAGAATCCCGCTTATTTCTCAAAAGAGTTCAAAAAGTATTTCGGTTTTTCTCCTAAAAATATTAAATGAGCCGATTTTATAATTATTGAACCGATTTTTCTTTCTCTTCCTATTGATTTACATTCTTTATACAGTATATTTTTCCTCAGATCACCTTGATTTTAACAAAATACGGCGTCCTCTTTCATGCGCCGGAAATAAGGAGTTTTTTATGCAGACTGCTACTACACGCGTCGTCCAGTTCACCCCGCCGTGGGATGATTCCCCCATTGACATCTCATTCATTTTCGCCCACGAAATGCCGGCAGGGAAACATGGGTTCCTTACCTGCAATGACGGCAAGATGGTGTTCGAAGACGGAACAGAAGCCCGTTTCTGGGGCACAAACTTCAACAGTGCAGCTTGTTTCCCCTCTCATGAATACAGCGAAATCGTCGCAAAAAGACTTGCCAAATTCGGGCTGAATATGGTCCGTTTCCATCAGATGGATGGCGACTGGTCAACACCCAATATCTTCCAGTTCACCCGAGGCAAAAGACTGGAAAATACCCGCTCCCTCGATCCCGAAAGTCTGGACCGTCTGGACTACCTGATTTATGCCCTCAAGAAGAACGGGGTTTATGTTTATCTTGACCTGCTGACTTACCGTCGTTTCCGCAGTGGTGACGGCATCGAAAATGCCATTGCGTTGAACGATGCAGCCAAGAAACACAGCATGCACGTGGAAGAAATGATCGAACTGCAGAAAGAATACAGCGATCAGCTCTGGAACCACTACAACCCCTACACAAAACTGGCATACAAAGATGATCCCGTGATTGCATTGACAGAGATCACAAACGAAAGTGAAATCTTCAACAATTGCGATATTATCGTGGAACCCTATCTTTCCCGCCTCAAAGAAAAATATCAGGCATGGAGAAAAGAAAATGGTTATCCCCCGGCGGAAAACATCAATTTCAGCGATAACGGCTCCAGAGAATTGACCCAGTTCAAAATCGAAATCCAGAAGAAATACTTCAATGAGATGCGCGATCACATGCGCAAGAGCGGCGTCAAAATTCCCATCGCCGGTACTAACTGGAATTGCGGTGCAGGTGCACTCCTCCGCGCAAGTACCGATATGGACTTCATGGACAGTCACACATACTGGTACGGCTGGGCATGGTCTCCCAAAACAAAAGCTCTCAAAAATGAATCCTTCATGAACGTGCGCGAACCCATGGTCGATGGTTTTCCCTTCTTCCGTACAGCAGACCGCCCCTTCTTTGTTTCCGAATGGGACGATCCGTGGCCCAATCAGTACCGCGCAGAAGGTACACTCTACATCGCCGCATGTACCGCACTTCAGGGGTGGAGCGGATGCACCATCCATACTTACCGCTATGACAACCGTCCCAACATCAATATGATTGCCGCACCCATCACCGGCGAAGCTCTCTCCGGCATTCCCTACCGCAGCGGTATCTTTGATGCGTTTAACGATCCCTGCCGTTTCTCTCTCTTCTACCATGCCGCACTCATGGTACGCAGACAGGACGTCCGGACTTCTGACGCTCTGACCGTTGTCCCGGTCAACGAATTCATGCGGTCCGATGCCAATAAACGGTTCATGGAAGAAAATCCCGGCAAGACACCCAGAATCTCCACCGAAAAGGGCGATGATTATTCTTACTTCTGCGATTTCCCCGCACTCAACAATATTTCCGAATATACCACCGCCGCATCCATGCTCGACGGTATGAAACTGCCCGCAAATGCAAAAGTCGTCGATCCCTTCAAACGCCTCGTTCCTGAAGATGCTGAGGTATTCGCCTCCGATACCGGCGAACTCAAACGCAATCTGAAAGAACGTATCGCTCTGATTGACTCCCCGCGCACAAAAGCGGCGTACGGCTTCCTCGGTGCTGCCGGAGAAATCAAACTCAATGGCGTTACCATCCGCTGCCGGAATGAATATGCCGCCATCGTCATGAGCTCCCTCTCCGATGCCCCCATCACAGAATCCGACAACATCCTTCTGACCGTCGTCGGCAACTGCGATAATACTGATGCAAAGTATAACGACGATCACACCATTCAGTATTCCAAAGGACACGGCCCCATTGAAGCCGAAGTCATTGAAGCCGAAATCGTCATCGAAAACAAAAGCGGTGCTTTCCGCGTGGATGCCATCGGTGACAGCGGCATGCAGGTCGGTTCTGCAAATCCCGAAAACAAAGATGGCAAGATCATCTTCAAAACCGGCGGCAATTTCCCCTCTATTCATTACCTGATTCAGAAAATCTAATTACAAGGAGATATACATCATGGCTGAAAAAAAATTCTTCTCCATCGGATGGGCTTCCGCTGACGTCTCAACAGAAGGTCCGGTCAATCTCCCCGGGCAGTTTTTCATGCGCATCTCCAAAGGCATCCTCGACCCCATCACCGCTACCGCTTTGTGGATCGGCGATGGCAAGGATGATGCCTGTTTCGTCTCCATCGACCTCGCCACCTTGCGCGGCGGTCTGACGGATGACGTATATGCAGAAGTCCAGAAACGCAATCCGGCGATTCCCGTTAAGAAAATCATTCTTAACATCACACACACTCATACCGGTCCCGGCTTTGTAAAAAATAATACAACAAATGCCGAAGGTGCAGAACTCAAAGGTGACGTCCCCATCCCCACCTATCAGGAAATTATGGATGGACTGGAATACCGCAAGTTCCTCGTCAGCCGCCTGGCAGATATTATTTGCGAAGCCTATGACAAACGGGCAAATGGCGCAATCGCATACGGTTACGGACATGCCGTTGTCGGTCACTGCAGACGCAGCTTGTATCATGATGACGTCTCCAAACGCCCCGGTGCGGTGAACAACTCCACCCATGGCGTCAACGGACACGCGGTCATGTACGGCCGCACAAACGATGATAAATTCTCCGGCTACGAAGGCGGTGCAGATTCCTATGTCAATCTGCTCTACACCTTTGACGAAAAAAAGCAACTGACCGGTGTGATTGTCAACGTTCCCTGCCCCTCCCAGAACTCGGAAATGCTGGAATATCTTTCCGCCTCTTTCTGGCACGAAACAAGAGAAATGATCCGGAAGAAATTCGGCAATATCTTTGTCATGGCACAGTCTGCTGCAGGGGGAGACCTTGCACCGCGCCCGCTCCATTATCAAAAAGCGGAATGTCGCAGACATATTCTGAAATTCGGTGATGTTCAGACATTCTCGGAACAGCTCCGCCGTCAGGACATTGC
The DNA here is from genome assembly GCA_045639325.1 of Victivallales bacterium. GTDB lineage: Bacteria > Verrucomicrobiota > Lentisphaeria > Victivallales > UBA1829 > RGIG8244. The sequence continues at coordinate 16,884 of JAZUCU010000043.1, read as the reverse complement.
CGAACGGATTTCTGCCAGTGTGGAAGAAGTTTATGCCTGGGCAAAGAAAGATATCATCAATTACGCCCCGCTTCATCATGAAGTGTTGGATCTGAAACTTTCCCGCCGGATGATCACACAGGAAGATTACGACATTTCCTGTCAGCGCCTGAAAGAATTGAATGAATTGTCCTACACGCCTGAAGTGAAAGGCGAGGACAACACAGAAATCTTCAGAAAAAATTGCCATCTTGCATCAGAACGAAACCGCTGCAAAGGCATCATCCAACGTTGGGAAGAACAGAAAGAATCCACAAAATTTGCAACCCAGGCACACATCCTGAGCATCGGTGATATTGCGTTCGCGACCAATCAGTTTGAATTGTATATCGACTTCCAGCACCGCATCCAGAGCAGAAGTCCCTTCACGCAGACATTCATTGTTCAGCTTGCGGGTGTGACCGGTAACGAAGGCGGGAGCTATCTTGCCACGAAACGCGGTTTCCTCAACCGTGGATACAGTGCCTCCCGTTATTGCAATCTGGTTTCCTGGAAAGGCGGCAATGAGCTTGTGGAAAAAACTTTGAAATCCCTGAAGAAACTCTGGGCAAAAGACGAACATAAAGACGAAATTTAATTTTTCGTCTATCGGACATATCGGACAGGTCGGATGTATCGTACATTGTTACACCACCTGTCCGATTTGTCTGAAAAAACTGGAAAAACCCCGTTTTGATGCTATATTATATGCATTTTTTCTACGCAGAACTTTTAACGGAGATAGAATAAATGCAGAAATTCTGGGGTTGTATGGCTATGATCATCGCAACGGTGATCTGGGGATTCGCTTTTTCAGCGCAAAGCAGCGGGATGCGATTTGTCGGCCCGGTACTCTTTGTGGCGGTACGATCCATCGTCGGCGTATTCGCACTTATCCTCGTCTGCATGGTATTCGACCTCTTCCGGGAGAAACGTCTCTCCCTCCGGGGCAGTGCAAAAACAAAAGAAGAACAGAAATTTCTCCTGTACGGAGGGTTATACTGCGGACTCGCCCTTTCCGCCGCAAGTATTTGTCAACAATGGGGATTAAAATATATCACTGCGGGCAAAACCGGATTTCTCACCGCATTGTATATCGTCATTGTCCCCATCATCGGAATTTTTTTCAAACGCAAGACTTCCCCCATGCTTTGGATAGCTGTCATTCTTGCATTGTGCGGCAGTTATCTGCTGTGCGGATCCATTGATGGAATCGGTGTCGGAGAACTGCTGGTCATTGCCTGTGCGCTGCTTTATTCCATCCACATTCTGGTAATTGACCATTATGCGCCCCATTGCGACTGCATCCGGCTTTCCTGCATTCAATTTACGGTGGCATCCGTTCTCTGTTCCGGCGCATCCGTTCTTGCGGGTGAACCATGGATCTGGCAGGATATCATGCGTTCTATGCCGTTCTGGCTTTTCTGCGGCGTGGGCTCTTCCGCCCTTGCATTTACTTTGCAGATGGTATGTCAGAAATACGTTCACCCGGTGACGGCATCTCTGTTGATGAGTCTGGAATCGGTTTTCGCGGTCCTCGGCGGCTGGCTCTTCCTGCAGGAAAAACTTTCTGCAATGGAACTGGCGGGATGCTGTGTAATCATGATTGCCATCCTGTTATCACAGATCCCGTTCCCTGTCAAACGCAAGCAGGAAAATGCCGCGCTTACAGTTCCAGATCCGTAATGACAGCATAATGATCGCTGACCGTGCAATCATCCCCAAGGGTGAAACGTTCACACTTGCAGCGTCCGGCAGGTGCAGCGGCGATATAATCGATCTGAACCCAACCGAACTTCTGTGAATTTGCAGTGGGACGATCATCCCGTCCGTCATTGAATACTTCGAATTTTTCCCGCAATGCCTGAATGGATTCATCCTGCGGCTGGGAATTCAAGTCCCCGGCAAGGATCGCCGGGTAACATTGATTTTCATCCAGATACCGGAAGATGGTCTTCAACTGTTCAACGCGTCCTTCCACATCCCCTTCAAATTCGCCCTGGAAAGAAAGGTGAGTGCTGACCATGTAAAACGGTACCGGTGCATCGATCCGGGCAACTGCCGCCACCCGGGGTTCGATCCCATCCGGCACAGGCAGCATGATTTCCGCCAGCATCTTCATCGGATATTTGGAAAGAATAGCAACGCCGTATTTGCCGTTGCTCGCTTCAAAGTCCAACGCTTTGGCATAACAATAATATTCCATGCCGAGATGTTTTGCGACGGCTGCAGGATAATCGACTTTTTCTCCCCGGGGGTGATAAATCGCAACTTCCTGCAATGCCACAACATCCGGATTATTCGCAGCAATATGCTCTGCCTGTGCAAGATAATTGTGGATGATTCTGCCGTTTGCAAAGCCGGACTGGGTGTTATAACTCATTACACGCATTTTCATGGATCAATACTCCTCTTTCTCGTAATACGGGCGGATGCAGATATAGTTAAGCATGTGCATACTGCCGGCTTTGGCGTCTTTGTTGTCAAATGTCAACTTGATTTTGCTGTCTTCCGCAGTAAAGATGATTTTGTGGATATTGACATACGCATGCTCGCTCTTGGTATTATTACCGATATAATGCACTTTATCCTGAATCTTGGCACCTTCCAGCGTAACTTTCAACGGAAGAGCTCCAATCCGCTGACGGTTGCAAACCACATCATCATAGTCGCCGACATAGAAATACATCAGATACTTTTTGCCTTTTTCGAAACCGGTCGCAGTCTGACTCAATGTTGCATAAGAATCCTTTTCTCTGGTAAAGAGTGCAAAGTCGTCACCCGCACCTTTTGAGCCGTGAAGTTTAATGGAATTCTTACCGTATCCGCGATAATATTCCTTGACCACATTGCCAGTAACGTTCCAGCCATTCAAGCCATCGGTGAATGCGGGATTTTTCACAAATCCGGGCTTGAGTTTGAAACCATATTCTGCAGAAAGCAGATTCTTTTTGCCTTCGAAAGCATAGTGACGCATCACGCGAAAACTCCAGCGGGCAATCTCTTCATCCGTTGCATACGTGCCCCAGAAACCGACTTTGCCCACACCGTTGAAGGCAGGGTCGTTGGCAACCGCATGCATCTTCATATCAATGATCACCTTGTAGTCGATATCCGGATAATGCGCCAGAGAGATGTTCGGCGGACAGGAGAAGTTCCCCCAGCAGACACCGGCTTTGGAGAACAACCCGGGCGCACAATCACGGAACATATTCCATTCCTGTGCCGCATTGCTGAGCATAGCTTTGACATCTTCCATAGTTTCTTCGCCGCGGGGATACATTTCCACCGCCATCCAGGATTTCCCTTTGGTGGCATTGGCGGCAGCAGAAATGGCATTGAGCAGCGCATCCGTCACCGGACCCGTCTGATAGGTGATCATGAATTTATTCTGCGGATTGGCAAATTTCCGGAGCGCATAAGCATAGGCATCCAGCATGGCAGGATAGAAACATTCGGATTCATCCATAGTCGAACCGTGGCTGTACGGATTCCGGAATGCTTTATGTTTCTGCATACGCTGCAAATCATCTTCCGGATCGTTGGGTTTCTTCCAGTTCTGAATCGCAAAGTTTTCCAGATATTTGCGACCAAGTTTGTTGACTTCCGGAAATTCTTTCGGGCCGATGCCGCCGATATTGATCGTGGTCAAACCCGGCAGCAGATATTTTTTCGCAAACGCCCAATCGTATCTGCCGTTGCCCGGCATACGGGGTGTATTCAATGCAAAGGTGATCACATCCGGAATCAGACGCACCTGCAGTTTGCCGTCCGCACCGGTGACTTTGACATCATAAATGCCGGGGTCAAGGTCGCGAATGACTTCACTCTGCGGGAATGTTTCATCAAAGATCTTTTTGCCGTTGAGCAGGACGTTGAACTTTTTCTTGTCTGCTGCGTCAAAATGGAAAAGCAGGAAACCGTAACGGTTATTGGCGACTTTGACGGTCTGACCGTTTTTGACATTGCCGTTGAAGACTTCCGTCACAATGTTATTGAGCTGTTTTGCCTGTTTCGGGAGTTCAGGAATAGGCATCACGCGAACAGGATGTGTTTCTTCAAACCAGACTTTTCCTGTTTTTCTGCTGACAACCCGGATACGCATATCCTGTGCTTTTTTCGGAGTAAGTTTGCCGAAATTCACATTGAAACGTTCGAAAGAAAACGGTGCTTTCACCGTCTTTTTGTCATGGCTGAAATAGAATTCACATTCCGCGTCCACCGCTTCGCCGCCTTTGAATTCACCCACCCAACGGAAATCCATCGCCGGTTTATTCTGCGGAATATAGTAAAGAATTCCAAGCGGAACCAGACAGGGGTGTACATTTTCCATCTGCGTCTTTGAATTCCGTCTGGCAATCTCGCTGACCGGTTTCAATGTGATTCCCGCAACATCCAGTTCGCCGCCGCCCGCATCCAGCATCAACTCAACATCGTAATAAGGATAAAGGGGTTTTTCGTTGGCAGGCAGAGTAATGACACGTTCAAAATAACGCCATTCTTTCATATTCACCGGCAGATTGACCAGCAGATGATTGCCGTCGTATTCCATTTGATTGGAACTGCAGGCAACACGGATCCCGGACATGCGGTTGACCACATTTTTCGTACGGAACCAGGCACCCACTTTATATTTTTCGCCTTTCACCAACTTCAAATTGGTTTGATGAAGCCGGGAGGGAGCTTTGCGGGAGGTCAGACGGAAAAACGGCTTGTTGTCCGGGCCGCCGTCACGGAAATAAAGCACCTGTGCACCGGAATGTGTCAGGGGCATCCATCCGGACGGGAAAGATCTGCCATCGGCTTTGAGTTCGGGGTTATAAATCAATTCTCTTGCTGTAAGAGAACATGTTACAGCAAAAGCGCATACCGCCAGAAGAAAAGTTTTTTTCATAGCTGTCATTCTCCAACTCTAATAAGATAATCGGTCAATTCGGAAAAATGCTCGACTTCGATCGTCGATACCGCATCCATCTTGATGCCGAAGCCGTAACGGCAGAAAATACTTTTCATTTCCGCATTCTTCGCCGCATTCAAGTCCGTATGATTGTCACCGGCAATATAACAGAAATCCGGATCCGCCTGATATTTATCCCGCAGATACAACATGGCATCCGGCGCAGGTTTCAACGGGAATCCGGCACCGCCGCCAATGTTTTCATTCAGCAAATCCGCAATGCCGAGCCCGCTGACGATTTTCTCTGCCACCAGCTGCGGTTTGTTGCTGACAATTGCCGTGATCCAGCCTGCCTGCTTGAGACGTGCCAATCCTTCGCTGACGCCATCATAAAGCCAGGTGTGATAAACCGGGTCCGCCGCATAATTCCGGATCATCATCTGAACCGCTTCCTCCACAGGAACCGGCAGCGTAACGTCAGCAAAAGAGCGTTCCAGCAATTTTTTTGCGCCATCCCCTGTGTAGGAAGTAATGACCGCTTCTTCCAACGGCTCGAACCCGAAATCCATACGGGTACGGTTGACAGATTGGGCGATCCCGCCGACGGAATTGATCAGAGTCCCGTCAAGGTCAAATATAACCAACTTATTCATACGTACTAAAATCTTTCTTCAGCGTGTCTCAATCTTCAGGATATTGACCACCAGGTCGGTACCATAGGGGAACGGATCGCATTTAATGGTCAGCAATTTCTTTTCCACATCCTGCATGAATACGCCTTCTTCCCCGTCATCCATCCACTGGGCGGAAACGATTTCTTTGTCGAATCCATCCACGGCGCGGGGACCTCTGACCACGTCTGCCACCACGTTGACATCGCCGCCCATGGAAAGATTCATGGCGACATAATAATATGTTTTGCCGTTCTGAAGCATGAAGTCATTGCCCTGACATTTGATATTGTAAACCGGTTTGCCGTTGTAAATCGCTTCACCGAAAATATCCATCCACTTTCCGACCAGTTCAAACAGGGCTTTTTCGTAAGCAGGAATCTTACCCTGGGCTTCCGGACCAATGTTCATCAGGAAGTTGGCACCACTGCCGCGGCTCTGACAAAGACGTTCGATCACACGCGCCGGAGAAAGCATATTAAAGTCGCGATCACTGCGTCCCCAATGGGAATTCATGGTCTTGCAGACTTCGCCGGCAATATATTTTGTCATGCCTTCCCGGTTGACCGGTTTCGCTGTATTATTTTCGAATGTCACAGAGTCGATTTCTTCGGATTTACCGAAGGCACCAAGGGCTCCCAGACCGGTGTTGTTGATGACCATGGCATCCGGCTGCAGACGGTGGATCATCTTGTACAAACGGTCTTCCTTCCAGTCGTCGTTTTTACGTGACCAGTTACCATCGAACCAGAGACCGCCGATTTTGCCGTAATTGGTACAGAGGATCTCCACGGATTTGTAAAGATAATCCAGATATTCATTGAATTCATCCAGATCAAGATCCTGTGTTTTCTTGTTACGCCATTTCCAATCCAGCGTGGTGTGATAGAAGAACGGCACGATATCAAATTCACGACAGGCATCCACAAATTCCCGGACCAGGTCACGTTTCGCCGGAGAATGGGGTGCATCGAATTCATTCAAGCCGCAGGTGTCGTACAGAGAAAAACCTTCGTGATGACGGGTTGTGAGCGTGATATATTTTGCACCGGCTTTTTTCGCCATTTCTGCCAGCTCGCGGGCATTGAAATCTTCAGCGGTAAAGGTATCCATCCATTTTGCATATTCATCCGGGTGGACTTCATAAATACGTTGTGCCCATTCGCCTCTCCCCCACTGGGCATACAAACCCCAGTGGACGAAAATGCCAAAGCCCATTTTTTCGAATGCTGCAACGCGCGGTAATGCTTCCGGAATACTCATTGTTAACTCCTTGTGTTTTGTGTTATATAGTTGATTAATGGTTGTTGTCAAAATAGGGGCGGACCGCTACATGATTCAGGACGATTTTTTCACCCGGCGCTGCCGCTTTATTATGGAAAATCAATTCCAATTCAGGCTTTTCCGCCGTGAAAATTACAGAACGCTGATTGATGCACGGATGTTTGCCATCCTTCACCCGTTTTCCTTTGGAAAAACGCGGGTCGGTAAACAGTACATTGTGTTTGATTTTTGCACCGTTCAAGACAAAGTCAAGTTTGTACGCCTTTTCAATATAACGGTTGCTTTCCATCACCGCACGGTCGCAAGTCAGATACGACAAACGGTAGGTCTTCCCGGGAACAAATCCTTTCAGCGTCTGACGCAGTTCACCGTATCCATCCTCTGTACGGCTGAACAAGGCAAAACTGTCGCCCAACCCGGCAAATGCCTGGGAACGGCGCTGCATCACAGAACCGTATGTGGCAAAAGAATCGGGCTGAACCAGACCTTTTGCCTGCCAGAAATCCAGCTTGTTCATAAAGTCCGGATTCTTCACGTGTCCCGGATGATACCGGAAGCCGTATTCCGCAGAAAGCATCGTCTTTTTCCCTTCAATGACATAATGCCGTAACAACCGCATGGCCCAGCGCTGCGTTTCACCCCCGGCATGATGCGCGCCCCAGTAACCCACTGCACCCAATCCATCAAGTGCCGGATCCGTTGCCGCACGGTGCATCAACATATCCAGATGATACTTCATATCCTGTTCCGGATAATGGGCAACAGAACGCAACGGCAATTCGCTGGAAAGGTCAAAAATCATAGCAACATTAGACAAGCCGCCGGGCGTTTCCGCACGATACGCCATCATCGTTGCAACCAGCTGATCCAAATGATGATGCATGTCTTGTTCCGTCGGTTTCGTCCGCTCGTAACATTCATGCAGAATCTTACCCCGGCTGCCGGATGCATTCACAGCGGCGGAGAAAAATTCACGGTAGGATGTAATGACGGGGCCGGTGGCATACGTATAAAGCAGTTTATTGGCTGGATTCGCAAATTGCCGGATTACATCCGTGCATTTATCAAAGGCAGAGGTGCTGAATGCGTAATCCATTTCATCCAGTGTGGAACCGTCAAACTGCTGCGCTTCAAAAATATTCTTTGCCGCATTCATCCGGTCAAGTTTTGATTTGACCGTGGTCTTATATTTCTGCAGCTCAACGATCCCGTAATTCGTCAGATAGTTGCGCCCGGCGGACCGGTAAGTCTCCGGCTTGCCACCGCAATTGATCGTCGTCAATGCGGAAAGATGATGTTTTGCCACAAACTCCGGCGTAATCTTTTCCCCCGCAATGGGACTGTGTTGAATCGGGAACAGAATCGTTTCTGCAATCAGCCGTACCGTCAGGACACCGGAACCATTTTCCGCTTTGACCTGATATTTACCGGGCTCGAGACGCAGGAAAGCCTCGTGACGGAGCGTAGTATGATCCAGCAGTTTCTTACCGTCAAGAGTCAGCGCAAATTTTCCATCGCCTTTGAAAGAAAAATAAAGCCACCCTTCCCGCGGATTGATCACAGTCCCCTGACCCCCTTTTTTGAGCGTAATGGCAGGCAATTCGGTAGTCAGATTATTCAATTTCCGGGCGTTGGCAGGCAGAACGGGCAAATCCCGGATTGCAATCTCATACGCTTCCGTAAAAACTTCTTTGCCGCTTCCATCGACAACCGTCAAAAGCAGACGGTCTTTTCCCGCAGGCACGCCGGAAAGCCGTACTTGCACCAGACGGTTTACAAATTTACCGGTGAATACCTTGCCGGATTTTTCCAATTTGATTTTGCACCGGGCGGACTTGAGATCGCCCGGGAATTTTCCTTCCCAACTGAATGTAATTTCCGGCTTGGCAAGGGGAATATATCCGGTCAGAAAACGGGGAACCAATGCCGGACGGGATGATTCGTACATGTTGCCGGACAATGCTTTTCCCTTTTCCGTCATGGGAACCAGTTTCAGATCCGCAATATCCAGCTGTTCGCCCTCTGCATTGACGCCCACGTTCACTTTTACGGGTATCCCGGCTTTGCCATTGCGATGAATCCAGATCCGTTCCACATACTTCCATTGTTCCTGATCGGCAGGGAATTGCAGCAGCGGCTTCTTGTAACCGGGCAGATAAACGCCGCTCTTTTCCGCAATCTGTTTTTTGCTCCGGATGAAAGCAGAAAGTTTATAACGTTCTCCATTCACCAGCGTAATAGATTTCTGATTGATGCGGAAATTTCCATTGATCCGCAAATAGTTTCTGCCATCCGGACCACCTTTTGCAAAAGTTTCCAGATAACCGGTCGTGCGGATGTTGTAAAATCTCCAATCGGAGGGATAAGGCGATAATCCCGGGGCAAATCTGCCGTTTACCAGCAGATTATCACTTGCAGACAACGCGGCAAACGATAACAGAAAAACGAAAAACACGGTTTTATACTTCATGGGATAAATCCAAATCAATAAGTTGCTGTGGGCAGATAGGCCTGTGCACGGTCATCGTAATAGTAAAGGTTGAAGTCGGTGGTATGACCGGGTCTGTCGATCGCACGCATTTCATTCTGTCCGACCATGGCGGCATGACCATCCAGAAACGCAAAACCGCATTTACGCTGTCCGTTATGAACCGTTGCAGGACGGCCATAACTGGCAGAGGTATTATTGACCGGATACAGCCAGGCATGTCCCTGCTTTGTGGAAGCCTGTACGGAACAGGCGCGGGAACCGGTTTGAGCCGGACCTTTTCTGAGTTTTTTAATGGAGATCACCCAGGGGGCATTGGAAATGAAATAAGCTCCGTAAGAATAATTGATCATGGGGTGATTATTGTTCCCCTGATTGACCGATCTTGTCATAATGATGGGACAGAACATCACTTTCAAATCTTTGATCAATCCCCAGTCCTTGAATTGTGTACCCCAATGCTTTGCAATTCCGGGAATTGTCGTTCCACTCTGATTGTAGCCAGCCCAATACCAGTCGCTGGAATAAATGCTCTGCATCAGCTGAACCTGTTTGAGGTTACTCAGGCAGGAGGCAGATTTGCTGGTATCTTTCACTTTGCCCAGAGCAGGCAGCAGCATAGATGCCAGAATTGCAATAATTGCTATAACAACAAGCAATTCGATCAGGGTGAAGGGTGATCTTTTCATAGTTGACAACTCCTTTTGTTGTTTTTATTTATTGTACATCATACATGATTCACGTTTAACAATGGAAAGCGGAATTAATTCTGTCAGGCACTCTTTGATTTTTTTACAGCCATGCTCAAACAACAGCTGCGCGGAACGATACCCCATGTGATACAGGTGATCGTCCAACGATGTAATTGCGGGACAGCATATTTTCCCGAAATGCAAATTACCATATCCAATCACAGAAAAATCTTCCGGAACCTTATAGCCCCGGTTGATCAGAGAGGTAATAATATCAAGCGCAGAAAAATCACTGGTCGCACAAATCGCTGTCGGCTTGAATGCCAGTAATTCTTCCTCAATATCTTCAAAATGAATAGAACCGTCTGCCACTTTGATCAGAATATTTTCACGCGGGATACCCGCCAATTCTGCATGAACCACAAAAGATTCCGTCATGTTGCGGACATGCTCCGACCAGCCGTAACTGCTGACCAGAGCAAACCGTTCATGGTTCAATTCGTGCAAGTAATCGAATAGCAGTTTACCGCCTTGGGTCATATCACTGTACACCCGGTGACAAACCGGAAACTTCCGGGGATTCGCATTCGCAAGAAGCAGCGGGATACCGTTATCATCCAGTTTTTTCGCAATCACATCTAAGAATTCGGAGAATACAACGTCATGACAAATCACGCCCGTCACACGCTGCCCGATACATTGATCGGCAATATTTTCCCCCGCAATACGGAATGCTTCCGGCGTCGGTTCCTCCCCGCGGAACAGAGAAAACGCTTTTACCAAATGATTATGTTCCGCCGCGGCATCTACAATTCCCTGCATCATCAACCCGGAATAACCATTACTCAATTCCTGAGTGATAAAACCAAGAACGTTAGAATGTTTGTTACGCACAGCTAATGCAATTTCGTTACGGATATACCCCAGCTTCGCCGCCGTCTCCAACACTTTCTGACGCAGTTCCGGACGATATTTTTCCGCAAGCGTACCGCCACGTAAAATAGCGGAGACGGTCATCTGACTGACCCCGAGAATCTTTGCCAATTCCTGTTGCGTTATCATATAAAATATCATCCTTTATGATTTTTATGTTTACGTAAATATAACATCGGATAAATCTTTTGTCAAGACTGCAGAATATTTATTTTCAATATTTTTTACATCGAAAATAAAAAAATCGGAAGATTCCCTCTGCTTTTGCTTGAAAATCGGATTTTCAGTGCTAATTTTAATAGAAAATTTTATAATAAAGGATACATACTATGAATCTCAATCTTGCCGATTATCAGCTCAAATCCACGTCCCGTCAGTTCGAAGACATCGAATGGACCATTTCCTATATCTTCAACCGCAACGACGCCAAAGCACCACGCTATCTCGTCGTGGGCGATTCCATCTGCAATGGATATCATAACGTCTTGCGCACGAAACTCGGCAATACCGCAAATCTCACATTCTGGGCAAGCAGCTATTGCGTCACAGATCCCGCCTATCTCCCGCTGCTGGAAAATGTCTTGAACGGTCCCCGCATCGACCTCATAATTTTCAACAACGGACTCCATTCTCTTGTCACAGACAAAAACGAATGGAAAGAGGCTTATTCCCTTGTTCTCAAATATATTCAGGATAAAATGCCCGGCGTCCCCCTTGTTCTTCTGAACAGTACGCCGTTGCGTGACCGTGATCAGCGGGTCAATGAAATCAATAAACTCACCGCTGAAATTGCAGCCGAAACCGGTTTGCCGATGATCGACTTCTTCTCATTCTGCAATGATTTCGATTGCGCTCTCTGGTCGGATAATTATCATTTCTTCCCGGAAGCAATTGAAAAGCAGGCGGAATTCCTGGCAGAAAAAATCAGACCTCTTCTGCCGGAAACAGTAGGAAATGTCACACAGGCATCCACGGCAACCGGCCCATCTGGCGCACTAAAATAAATCCGGCGTAACAAAAGACTTTCGGGCACAGCATCAGACGAATGCAGTGCCCGATTTTTTTCACACCTTATAGTCGTCATTACACCACAGGATATGCTCAAAATCATCCTGATGGAACGGCTGCAAACCAAAATGGGGCGCAAGTTCATAATACAGACGACGATGACCATGTCCATTGGGGTGAATCGTATTCCCCATCAGCATCATCATTTCCCCGCGATACTTGGTGCTTGCGGATTTCATCCAATAGGCATAATGATCAATGCAATACACATCCAGATCTGCAGAAACTTCCCGGATTACTTCCACATAACGCTCCAGCATACAATGAGGACTCGTTTCCTGCAAATTCACTATGGAACCGTTCTCCATATTAATCAACGGCGTCGGCGTGCGGGTGACAACAATCGCTCCGGACGCAAGAATCTTCTGCAGCATTTCACGGTACATGACGCGGAAGCCTTCCGGATCCTTTTTGACGCAGTCATTGGTCCCGAAGCTGACAATTACGATATCCGGCTGAAACCGCAGCACTTCCCGATCCAACCGCTTCATACAGGCAGGCAGAGAATCACCGGAAAGCCCACTGTTGATCACAATGGGATGTTTCGGAAAAATACAATAAAGATTACTTTCCAGCAGCTGCACCCAGTTTTTTGAGCCGAGCGTCCAATGATTATTTTCCGTAATCGAATCGCCGAATGCAACCAGTGTCACATGTTTTTCTTTCAACGCGGCCAACGCATTTTTCAAGTCCATAATCGTAAATCTCCGTTTTGTTTAATTCTTTACACTTCAGATGTATCACGGGTAATATTGCACACCCAGCGGTATTTATAAAAATGATAAATAACCCAGGGGATCTTCCCCACTTCATCCAGACACGTACAGGCATAAATCACCAAAACCGGCCAATGAAAGTAGAACGTCCCAAGGAAGGCACACGGCAATGCAATCCCGTACATGCAGACCACCAGACTGATCGGGTCGAACATCGTATCACCGCCCGCCGCAAAAATGCCGTTGATCGTTACCGTGCAAACACAACGCCCGATCATGTAAAAGGACATAATGGCGAACATGCCGATCATGTAATCCCGGGCAAGCGGTGTCATTTTTATAAATTGCAACACAATCGGAATACTGCAGAGAATCACAAGCATGGAAATAAAGCCAATCACAAAAGAAAGCAGCATGGAACGCACTCCATATACCTTCCCTTTCTTCAAATGCCCTGCGCCCAATTCATTCCCGATCATAATGCCGCTGCCCACGGCAATCCCATTACAAAGACAACACATCAGGTCGCGCACCACCGCCGCAATCGCATTCGCCGCCGCCGAATCTCTGCCAAGCTGTCCCATCAAAGCCGTATAAGCAGTAAAACCGACACCCCAGAGCATAAATGCACCCAGAATCGGAGCAGTATACTTCCAGAAATCATAAATCAAAAGCCGTTCGAATGTAAATATCGTCTTAAGTTTCAGCTTGATAAAACTCTTTCCATAAGTCGTCCCGACACACCACGCTAATTCAAATACACGCGCCGCTACCGTTGCCAACGCCGCACCTTTCACACCCATCGCCGGACACCCCAGCAAGCCAAAAATAAAAATCGCATTCAGGATGATATTCACCACAACGGTAACCGAACTGATCCAGGCAGAATACGTGGCATGATCACTCACGCGCATAATCGCAAGATAACATTGCGAAATGCCGGTAATCAGATAAGACCAGGAGGCGATTTTCAGGTATTCCACACCAATATTGATCAAAATCGGATCCGTCGCAAACAACCGCATCAGAATTTCCGGAAACAGACGGCAGCCAATAAAGAAAACAATGGATAGCAGCAGCGATTCCCGTATACCCAATCCGAAAAGTTTCCCCAACACCGGAATATCTTTCTTCCCCCAATATTGCGCACCAAGCCCCGCAATCCCGGCACAAATCGCCCCGAGAAACATGTTCTGCACAAACTGGATCTGCGTGGCAAGCGACACCGCCGCCATGGAATCCTGATCCAGTTTACCCAGCATGACGGCATCCGCCGCAGCAACCAGAGCCAGCATCAAATTCTGAAGACTGATCGGCAAAGTCAGGGCAAAAAGTTTTTTATTGAATACTTTATCGCGAAATAAAAATTGGAACATGATAAATCACCTCATAAAAAAAATTATCCGCATAATATACTTCCGAAGATAATTTTTTCAATCAGAATTCAATTTTATTTCCCGTGAATGTACACAAGTTACAGAAAAAATCCCCGTCCCCGTATTCCAGTTCACCATAACCATCTACGGCATCAGGAAGATTGATATGCCGCACCCGATGCGTTTTCGCTTCCGGTATAAAGGCTTTCAATACGTCTTCCGCTTCCGGATACCACTGCAGCAGGTTTGCATGAACGTCTTTCAACCGGGAGAGTTTCGATTCATCCGTGATCCCACACTCGCCGCTTTGATACCCCATGTGACCGCTCACCGTCAAATCCGCCCCCACCTGCCATGCAACCAGTTCAAGAAAAGGCTCAACCAGCGGGCTGACATGACTCACCAGAATAATACGTTTCTTCGCCGGAATCTGTTCCGCTGTTTTCAATAGTCTGCAATATTGAGCCAACACACTGCCCGGTCGGCACTGCGCCCCCGGCAAACCTTTATATCCTTGCGTAAACGCCTTTTGCGGCATGCAGTTGCCACCCAATCCAAGAATTACGAAATCCCCCATATCATAATAGATTTTATCATAAAGCAAGTGTAAATTCGAGAGCGGCGTTTGAATTAACCTCTGCACCACGTTGGAATCATCATGATTTCCCCAGACAGCATACACCGGCAGTGGGAACTTCTTTTTCCCTTCCAGAAAATCCGGGAAAATACCGAGAACATCCGGAGCTTGCACAGCTTGCCTCAAATCTTTACCACGGAGCAGAGATTCTTTCGTGTCTTCATCCAGATCACTGTGTTTGATCAGCAGAGAAAGCTCCCGTTGAGAAAACGCATCCACACTCCCCGCATCATAAAAACCGAAATCGCCCGCATGAATGCATAAATCAGCCCCGATTCTCTCTCCATAAACAGAAATCAAATCAAGATGACGCCCGTGTGTATCGCTGATCAGTAACAGCTTCATCTCACCCCCGGAATTCCAACGCCAAACCTACGAAAAAGCGGATCCCGTATGCAAGAGCTTCATCCGGAAAATCAAAATTCTCCGTGTGAAGATTTGACGTCTCTGCCCCCAATCCGAGATGACAGAATACGCCATCATATTTCTGCAGATAAAATGCAAAATCTTCACTGCTCATGGAACTTGCCGGCATCTCGGTAAAGCCTTCCTTGCCAATATATTTCAACGCACATTCCTTTGCAAACATATATCCACGCTCACTGTTGAATGTAACCGGATAAGGCAGATCAAGCTCGATATCACACCGTACCCCATCCTCCGCACAGCAGTTTTCACATAATTGACGGAAATCCGCCTCCATCTTCTCTCCGGCAGTCGGCTCAAGAAAACGGATTGTCCCCTGCAATTCTGCCTGCTCCGGAATCACAGTGGAATTTCTGCCGCCATTCAGTGCGCACACCGTCAACACGCAGCCATCGGGAATAATCTGCTTCGATGCCATGAGGATTTTCGATGCCGTTTCCAGAGGATTCTTCGCTTTTTGCGGCATGCTGCCGTGTCCGCCCTGCCCGTGAATGACAATCCGGAAAAATCCTCCCGCCGCCATAATCGCTCCGATTTTTGTGGAAAATGACCCGAAAGTCTCTTTTGGCCAACCATGAATTCCCGCGACAAAATCAGCACGCGGATTTTCCAGCGCACCGGCTTGAACTAAATCCTTTGCCATGGCCTGAATCTCTTCTCCAGGCTGAAAAAGGAAACGCACGGAACATTGCAATTGATTCTTCAATTCACGCAAGCAAAGAAGCGCACCGTACAACATGGCAATGTGTCCATCGTGACCGCACGCGTGCATAAAACCTTTGTGAGTGGAAGAATGATCCACTCCAGTCTTCTCATCTATAGGCAAAGCATCAATATCAGCCCGCAGCGTCAAATTGGGCAAAGCAGGATCTCCCATTAACGCAACGACATCAGTCTTCAGATAGGGTGCCCGCACATCCAAATCAGGGAATGCGGCAAGTTTTTTCCGGATTGCGGCGGAAGTCTTCACTTCTTCCCCTGCGATTTCAGGAATTTTATGAAGTTCGTGCCGGAATTGAATGACCTCCGGTAAATATTTTTTGATTAAAGCATCAAGTTCTTGCATCATAAACCACCATCCATTCTTTTATTGTTATCGGATAATATGACAGTCTCCTGATAAATTTTCAAGCCTTACCGGAAAAAAATTTCATAAAAAACCCTGTCATTCCCCCTGATATTCCCTCAATCCGAAAAAAAATTAAAAAAAAACACTTTTCCGATTTGCATTTTTGACTTTTGATGATATATTAATGAGCATTGAAAACGTTGCGGGGTAGAGCAGAGGTAGCTCGTCAGGCTCATAACCTGGAGGCCGTTGGTTCGATTCCAGCCCCCGCTACCAATAACTATTCAGCCAGTCACCCGACTGGCTTTTTTTGTGCCGTAAATCCCCCTGTGTCAGAGGGATTTACGAATTTGCTCAATTCTCTGTGTCCTTGACACTCCCCTGCAAAACCACCCAAAATCGGCCTCTTCGACGGTTTGTTCCATAAAATCGCCTCATCGACGGTTTGTTCCATAAAATCAGATTTCCTTTGTGCTTGAAATTTCCGGTAATTGATAGATTTTTAATTTGAAGTACTCCCGATCTCTGAAACCATATGCTTGTTTTATCAGCCATCGGATTTTATTATTGAAGCCTTCCATTTGCGCATTGCTGATATGTCGAAATGTC
>JAZUCU010000042.1:0-125011 GCA_045639325.1 Victivallales bacterium | reverse complement strand
GACACTGTTCTGGGTAAGGAAGGCAAAGAACAGTATTCTTGAATAAAAGGTCCTGAATTGTTTTATCCGTGTTTCAGTGTTATCTGTATCAGCATCAGATCCACTGGCAGAATTGTTACCAGCAGTATCTTTACCAGTTGGTGGTGAAGAAGGATCCTCTGGCGTATCAAGGTCATCTCCTTCGCCATCTCCTTGATGAGCTTTTGTACTTAACCCCTCTTTGCTCCCCAGCTCATTTTCGTTTTCAATAACTCTGCGTACTTCTTCGATATCCAACAACGATAAATCGACCGGAATATCGACCACCTCATCAGCCACGCCACGGTTTTGCGAATATTCGCTTACTGCATTGAGAATATCACCCGCTTTAACCTGAACAAGTTTATCCTTATTAAGTACAATGATAGGAGAAATTGAAAGCTCTTTTGTCAACCGGTCTTTCAAATGAGTATTACCGCTTTCATCAGTATTCACATTGTAGATTTGTGATTTCTGTTCTTGCATACGGAACATTCGATCAGGCATAAAATCAACAAGCAATGTCTGTGGTTTCATGTTGAATTTAATCTCGTTGCCGTCCTCATCTTTGAAAACCTTGATGTATTGATTCTGCAAACGGAATATCGCTTGATCATACTCCTGTGGAGAAGCAGTATCTTTCAAATAGAGCATGGTGTCCCATTCGGGAACAGTACTGCCAGTCAGCATACGGTTAACCGTAAGAGTGATTGTTTTCTTTCCACTTGCTTCACAATCTTTGATTGCACTTTTGATTGATTCGGGCGTTCTGTATTTCTGTGGTTGATCAACTCCGGAAATATTTATAATCTCATACTCGCTAAGATTTTTAAATTTCTTGGCATGATCTTTTATCAAAGTTTCCAAAGCATCACAGGCAGCACAATACGGCAGTACAATGACAATATGGCGGCACATCTTGCCATCTTTGATCTTATCGTAATTCAGAAATCCCAAAAGTTCTTCGTCATCTTTGCTGCCGTCAATTACTTGCAGCAAATCAAAAATCTCTTGTTCATACTTGAATTTTTTATGTGTACCATCGCTCTGTTTTTTGATTGCTTGAGGTTCAAACAACGCAGAAAAGGCATAGGTTACACCATTTTCTTTTAAATTCGCCAATCTCTGACGTGATGACTCATTGGGATTGAAAGCAAATCTGATCATTTCCGGAAAACCATAGTACGGATTGCACCAATCGTCCTCTGTTTCTGCTTCCGACTTCTTACGGTTAATGTCGTCCCACTTCTTTTGTTCGTCAACAATGTCAGAGAATTGGTAGAAAGCAATAATATCTTCCTTTTGAAATTCACTTCCCATCAAAATACGGTATGGTGTGCCGGATAGATGAATTGTTACTTCTGCTTTCAGTTCCTTGGTTATCTCGTCTGCCTCAGAAGTCATCTCAAAGTCATCAGCATCAAATTTGTGCTTAGTACCCTTAAGAACCTTTCCGTATTCTTCCGCTCTGGCTCCGAAATGGGTTTCATCAACCAATAGCAAATCAATTTTGCTGCTTAAGATTTCCTTATGTTTATCTTTGATGATATCGCCTTGCAAATCCTGTAACGTAAGGAAGACTACGCACTTCTTGTTGTCAGCAAGCAGATCAGAAATCTTATGTTCGTTACTTGCTAAATCTTCACTGGTAACGAAAACATATTCTTCAAAGTTTACATGACTTTGGACGGTCCTCTTCCACTCCTCTTTTACATCAGCTTTGGCAGAAACGACCACAACCAGTTTTGCATCCATTTCGACTGCACAGCACATGGAGGTGAAAGATTTTCCAAATCGCATTACCGCATACATCAAAAGATTGCGGTGTCCTAACGCACGCACTTCGCTGAATTTCTTGACCGTATCTCGCTGAATTGAACGAAGATCAAACGTCTCTACACGCGGATATTCATCCAGTGCCGGTAAGTTATCTTGGGCGTTATAAAACTGATATTTGCGGCTGCCAGTGTTAGCAAAATCCAAGTTTATATCATCAATGGCTTCTTGAACATCTTCAGCAGTAGCATTTTTAAAAAACTCTTTGGAATAATACAAGTCTTCTGCGATATCCTCCGGTGAAAGTCTCGCTCTACCCTTTGTGTTCTCCAAGTATTGATGCACAGCAAAGTCTCTGAAATATATTTCATCATTGATTTTTGCACTGCCTTCAAATTGCTTCTGCAGCTCCGGGAAATACATCTGCCATTCTCGCAGACGCAAAGCAACAGGACGATAGGTGTCTCCGACCTTGAGATAATTTGGAATCGTATTAGTTGTAAAGGCATAGATATGCGGCTCTACTCGACCGACAATAATCTTATCCAAACAAGATGTATCAATCATTTCTTGGCCCCTTTTTTCAGTAGATCTGCAAAGCGGATAACCTTATTTTCACCCCAATCCATGATCAAACAATAAATGCCATTATGATTGAAATAGTCATTCTTTTTGCAGCCGCAGCATCCTTCCTTCGTCACATTACCAAACAAATCAGAGTGTTCGACCTCATGGCAACTGCCTGGAATGACAAACTTCAAGCCATCCATTTGCCATACATTCCAAGAAACAATATCGGCAATATAGACGATAGATTTCTTTTGCGGAACTTTGCCAAATTTTAATTTATAGTTCTCTATAAAGGTGTAAAGCATTGATTCTCTTGCCAACAACAAACTGTCACCCTGCCACTCAAAAGCATAGATGTTACGGTATGCTTCCTGTGCCGCTTCAAGCCATTCTCCGGACTCATCAATATTTTCATTGATGACCCGAAGTTTACGGTCAAGCATACCGATACGGCGTTCAACTGGAATAAATTCTCCAGTTGTCGTGTCGTAGCGACTGGTTATATACGGGGCTTCACCACAGGTAATTTCCAATCTGGTTGCTTTGACATAATCTTTCCATGTCTTACCTTCAGGGAATTTGACAGGGCTGAAATTAACCTTCCAAGTATGACGACCATCCGGGGTGTTGATCTCTTCATTGAAAGCCCAGTCATAACCAAACCACGCATTATCAACCAAGTTAATTTGAGCATTGCAGATCCAAGACGGCGTAAACACCTCTGCCATATCGCGGACTCTGGATGTTTGCAGTTCTTTATCTTTTTGAACTCTGGGACGAACCACACGACCATACTCGCCGGTAATACAGGCAGGCTTGATTTCATCTTGGTAATTAAACCCCTCCCCCAATTCAGTGTAATTATCGGTTGCCCAAAAAATATTCTTATCTGTAGTATGATCACGCAACAAAACCTCCAATATTTCAGGATATCTTTCTCGAAGATCATTCTCTGAAATATCTGTTGCATTAGCATTAAATTGTATTTGTTGTTTTGCCACGTCATCACCTTAATACAAGAAATTAACATAAATCGACAGTAATATACTGCATCGGATTGTATTTTTCAAATTTAAACTTTACTTAAAACGGCATTTCTGATCGTGCAGAAAAATTATTTCTTCAAAAGAGATTCGCGGGGAATAAATTTTAATTTCAAGGGGGAATCATCATCCGCCTGCCCTGTCCGGATGATTTGCAATACGCGCGCTGCAAGCTCATGCACCGGATGCGCCAATGTACTCAAAGGCGGATTCTGTAATTCACAATATTGTTCGTTATCAAAGCCGACAACCGAGATGTCTTCCGGGATACGGATGCCATGTCCCGCCGCATAACGGTAAAAACCACATGCCATACGGTCGGTATCAAAGAATACAACATCCGCTCCACTGCGCATCACGTCTGCGCCAATGGCTTCTCCGGATTCAAAATTATAATCTTCCACGTCAAGACGGCTGATTTTCATTTGCAGCGATGGATCATCCTGTGCCATTTGCACACCGCCGCTGCGGCTTTTCAAGTTTCCGCAATAAACCAGATGACGGAATTTCATGGCATCAAGACGGCAGAGCATCTCATACACACTGCCTTGACGATCCACTTTGACCGAATAATCTCCGTAGTCGCTGTAATTATCGACAAAAATCAATTTGAGCGGATAGCGTCCGCAATGTTTCAGCAGATGATCCTGAAAATGCCCGGATGCACCATGAAACACAACGGCATATTCTGCCACGCCGGACCAATGAACCATCAATTGTTCCAGTTCCCGTTCGTTATCCGGCTGCACCTTGCCGAGCATGGGAAAATACCCGTTTTCCATCAGCATACGGTCAAGGCTGTTCAATTTATTGAGTGATGCACTGACATTGAAATCTTCGAACAGAATCCCCACAAAATTCTTTTTTTGCAGACGCAAATTACGCGCCGCCATGTTGGGTACATACTGATGTTCCTTTGCCAATGCAAGGATTTTTTCCCGTTTTTCAGGCGTTACATGATCCTGCCCGGACAGCACACGCTGCACTGTCCGGACAGAATATCCGGAAAGTTCTGCTAGTTGTTTAAGTGTGATCATAGATGCAGACTTCCGATTTTATTTTGTTACAACGTCACGCCGTCTTTGAAGATTGCGATCTGCATATCTCCGAAACGTTCGCTTGATGTTTTTTCACCATTGGCAACACGGAGAATGTACTGAGCAAAATCCAATGTTTCCGGCTTGCTCTGGGCATCCCAGTCGATCCAGTTGGCTTTCTTTTCTGCCAGGACACGGTTCGTTGCAACTTTCACAGTCGGGACAACTGAGCCCATGGGATTGCCGCGACCGGTCGTAAACAGAATGATATGACATCCTGCCGCCGCAAGTACGGTACATGCAACAATATCGTTACCCGGACCGGTCAGCAAATTCAAACCGGGAGTTTCCAGTCTTGCGCCATAAGGCAATACGGCAGTCACAGGGCTGGTTCCGCCTTTCTGCACGCATCCGAGAGATTTTTCTTCCAGAGTCGTGATACCGCCCGCTTTGTTGCCGGGAGACGGATTTTCATAGATCACCTGGTTGTGACTTTCATAATACTGTTTGAAATCGTTGATCATCTTCACACAATCATCAAACACCTGCTTGGTCACACACCGTTTCATCAGCAAGGTTTCCGCGCCGAACATTTCGGGCACTTCGGAAAGAACAGTTGTCCCACCCTGTGCCACAATCCAGTCGGAGAAACGTCCGACCAACGGATTGGCAGTCAAACCGGAGAAACCATCGGAACCGCCGCATTTCAAACCGACTTTCAATTCAGAAACGGGGATTTCCACACGTTCATCAACGCGGTTCTTCTTCAATTCTTCCAGAAGTTCCAAACCTTTTTCGTATTCGTCTGTTTCTTCCTGGGCTGTCATAAAACGGATATTCAGGTTGGAAATATCACCGAGACGGGCACGGAAGCTTTCCAGCGTATTGTTTTCACAGCCGAGACCGATCACCAGCACACCGCCGGCGTTGGGATGATGCACCAATGCTGCAAGAAGTTCCGCTGTCATTTCGTGGTCATCGCCCATCTGGGAACAGCCGTAGGGGTGACACAATCCGATGGCACCCGTGGCAGCGGCAAGACGGTTTACCAGGCCGTTGACACAACCGACCGTGGGGACGATCCACAGATCGTTACGGATACCGACCTGACCATCTTTTCTCCGGTATCCCATGAACGTTTCCGTGCATTTGATTTCCGGCATGGTGAATTCCGGTTCCCAGGTATATTCCAGAATACCGGAAAGATTGGTGACCATGTTATGAGTATGAATATGTTCGCCCTGCGCAACCGCTTTCACAGCATGGCCGATGGGCATACCATATTTGATCACATTTTCGCCTTCCGCAATGGGGCGGAGCGCATACTTGTGTCCATCCTCGCGGATTTCCACGTTATCGTTGGGATGAATAATCATTTTCCGCTTGTCACTCCAGCTTTTACTTTTTCTGTAAATCCGGGGATTGTATTCAAATCCATACCCCAGAAAGATTCATTACCGAGGATTTCTTCCACAGTCGGGTTCTTCTTATAGAATTCCACAACATCCGGAGAATCCTGAATTTCGCAGGTGCGGTAGAAGTCGATCAGATATGCCATAGACTGAGTCAGACAGCAGGGCAGTTCGCCTTTCATCTTCAGATAATCCAACAAGGTGGGCAGCACGCGCACTTTCCATTTGGATGTGGAATTCAATGCAATGGAAAGCAGACGGTGGTTGGCGAAAGGATTGGCAAAACGTTCCAGAACGGATTCCGCATAAGCACGTTTCTGATCTTCCGGCAGCGGAACCGTGGGAAGAACTTCTTCGAACAGAACGGTACGCAGGAATTTGCCGAATTTTTCATCGCGGACCATTTCATCCACAAAGGTCAAACCTGCCATGTGAGCACCGAGCACACTTGCAGTATGAGCACCGTTGAGGAAACGGACTTTGCGTGTACGGTACAAAGTCTGATCATCGACAAAGAGGACATCCAGACCGGCTTTATCGGCAGGCAATTCCTTTGCCACTTCTGCAGGACCTTCGATCACGAAGAAGAAGAACGGTTCGCAGCAGGCAAGCAATTCATCTTTCACACCGGCTTTTTCCCAGTAACGGGGCGCATCATCTTTCGGATAACCGGCAACAATGCGGTCAACAAGCGTATTGCAGAAAATACAATCGTTTTCCACATAGGAACGGACAGCCGGATCAGTGATATATTTCAGCGTACATTCTTTCAATTTATCGCCGTTATGTTCGATCAATTCGCAGGGAATGAAGATCAGACCGGGGAGACCGGCATTGCAGCGGGCAGTAACGATTTCCGCAACTTTAGCAGGGAATGTATCAGCATCCGGCCGGTATTCGATACCGGCTTCGGTTGTGTTGGAGAAAACAAAACGCAATTCGGGGAGCAATGCACTTTCGCGCATTTTCTCACGTTCCGTCACCGCATTGATGCAGCTTTCCACACTTTCCACAAGATCCATTTCTTCCATCTGTTTCCCGCCTTCCACACCGCGGCGGACAACGTGATACAGACCATTCTGTTCATTGATCTTGTCACACATACCTTTTTCCAAAGGCTGAATAATACGGACAGAACCGTTGAAACAGCCCTGTTTGTTCATCCGGTCAATCATCCAGTCGACAAACGCGCGGAGGAAGTTCCCTTCCCCGAACTGCAGGACTTTTACCGGACGGTTCAATGCTTCTTTTCTTCTCAGATTTTCCATAATTTCACCTCAAAATTGTACGAGATCTTTAACGTTAACAGGCAGGCCTGTCTTGATAGAAATGTTGGCAGCAATACCAGTCAGAATGGATTTTGCGCCATCGATATAGCCGGCAGCGTGGCCCAGCGGGTCATTTTCTGCGCCACGGAATACGTGGTCCAACAAAAGAACGTCGCCGCCGCCGTGACCGCCCTTGTCGTTGACTTCGTAAGTAAATTCAACCGGCTTACCCCACAGCGGTTGGAAAATAATTTCCGGAACCATAGTCTTTTTATCGACCATGAGTTCACGCATACCGGGCGTTGCGAAGTCTTCCACAATGTCAGTCGCGACAAAGGGATTTTCCACAATATTGAATTCCAAACGGCCCTTTGTACCGTTGAAGCAGACACGATAGCCTTCCCACGGAGCATGAGCATAGAGACAGTAGTTCATGACGGTGTTATTGTTATAACGGACCATCACGTTCATATTGTCTTCAATGGAGATGCCGTCGCCGAAGACACTCTGATCACGATAATAGCTGTCTTCATGTTCTGCATCATAATAGAGCTGTTCGGTGAGAGAACCTTCCGGAATACGGATGGCGAAAGGATCTTTTTTCGCAATTTCGCTGCCACGGACACGGGAATAGAATTCGGTTACGCCACGATTTTCTGCATTTTCCTTACCATAGAATTTCAGGTCAGCCATACAGAAAACGGTTTTCGGAGCGGAATCCAGCCACCAGTTCATCAAGTCGAAGTGATGTGTGGATTTGTGAACGAGCAAACCGCCGGAATTGTTTTTGTTCCGGTGCCAGCGGCGGAAATAGTCTGCCCCGTGAGAAGTATCCAGCAACCATTCAAATGTCACAGAAGTGATTTCACCGGCAATACCGGATTTGAGCAGTTCTTTGATACGGGTATTGCGGGGAGAATAACGATAATTGAAAGTCACGATCAGATTTTTGCCGGTACGTTTTTTTGTATCGATGATCTGCTGACATTTTTCCGCATCAATGGTCATGGGCTTTTCTGTGATGGCATCACAACCCAGTTCCATAGCACGACAGATGTATTTATGATGGGTGCGGTCCATGGAAGTCACGATGACGCAATCGGGCTTCACATCAGCAATCATTTTATCAAAATCCTGAGCTTTGTATGTGGGGACGGGACCGACGCCATACTTATCGAGCAGCATTTTCTGACGATGATTCATACGGGTCTGATTGGTATCGCAAATAGCACAGATTTCAGCCACATCCTTATAATTTCCGGCTATGGCTTCCAAATACATAGAGCAGCGGCCGCCAGTTCCGACCAGTACATACTTCTTTCTCATGCTTAAAATCTCCTGTTGAGTTTTTATTTTTTTGCCATCGTTGGCAATTGGTTCACCTTTACTCTACACTGTTTTCTGTAAATGTCAAGTTTCTTTCCGCCTTTTTTTCATTTTTTTGCCATCGTTGGCAAAAGAAATTATCAAGACAACTTACATTTGGTCACTTAACAGAAACAATACAGGGTACAACATACAATAATAAATACCAGTTTGTCAGATTAAACGCTATCGATACCTTTTCAGTTTTTACAAGTCACAAATCTGTGAAAAATACAAGATTTTTCTAAATTTCTGCTTGATTTTTCATTATTTCAGTGATATATTAATCAGAAAGATTCGCCCATTACTTCGCATAATATACTATATGTGAAGTCATTCCTGTACAAAATCTCATTTTTTTACCCTTAACAAATATCCTTCTTTGTTGATTTGAACTCAAAAAGACCATTTTGACTTCACATATAGTATATTATGCGAAGTAATACCCCTATTACAGAATAGATTTCGAGTGGATTTCAGTTGTTTTTTCAACGTCATAATACATATTTTCGGCGAGTGTAAAATGATTTTTTATAAAGCTCCGAACATATAAATACTTAAAGAAAAATCCATCCTTTTGTATTTCGTTTCCTGTACATGTCATGTTTGCCATTTGCGAAATTCAAAACAGGAGATAATTTTATGAAAAAACTATTTGGGATTTTCGATAAAAGTATTTTTTATTCAGCGATGCCATATGCAATAATAATAGGGGCATTATTGTCTGTAGTCTCTTGTTTTTTTTCCGTGCATATGTATCGTGACTCGGCAAATGTTTATTCATTTATGGCACGTGCTTTGGCAAATAACAATATACAGGATGCTTTTCATCCGTCGATTCCATCCCTTAACGTTTTATTGTCCTGGCCTCTTACATCTATCGGCATGTCCCCGGAACGTTCCCTGCTGTTGATTGCCTGTTTATTTTATGTTTTAACCATTATCTCACTGTATTATCTGCTCAAAAACTTTCTGCCGAAAAATCTTGCAGGATTCGGTGCTCTATTGTTTGCGATTGCTCCAAAAGTGATCCGCTTTTCCTGCACATCTCTTATCGATTCAGGTAAAGTATTTTTTCTGGTAACGTCATTACTCTTTGCGTATAAATTCATAGAAAGTAAATTCCGCTCATTCAAAGATGCAGCCTTTCTCGGTGTCATGCTCGGTGGCCTTGCTCTTGTACGCAGCGAAGGAATCGGTAACGTTGCGAGCATTTTATTCTGTATCAGCTTATTTTATCTATATGAAATAATAAAACAGAAAAAAATGCAGCCGATGTTGCCCATATTGACATTGGGTATGACCTTTCTGCTTTTTATTATCAGCAGAATGTATGTTATGTACTTACATTGCGGTAAATTCATCTACGACAAAAGAATTACTGACGGCATAAATGGAATCATCTGTAAAATTACCGGCGATAATACAATTGTGGAAACAACAAAAGAAGCAGTCTTGCCATCTGTAACCTGGGGGGAGGTTTTGCAAGAAAATATACGCGGAAGTTATGAATTTTACTTATTGTTTACAATAATCGGTATTATACTTTTCATTCTTGCTGCAAAATGGAAAAATACAGAAAATCTTTTTCCTGATAAAAAAGTACCGGAATTTATAAAGTGGAATAATTTCTATTACGTTTTTATAATCGTGGTCATAAGCAATATTCTGATTTTTAAAACACCTAGTTTTGCCGCGTATCGTTATTTTCTCCTGAATATTCCAGTGCTGATGCTGTTTACCCTGACAGGTTTTTATCTGCTGTGGCGCTGGTGTTCAGTTTGGAAACCAACCCGATTTGTTTTTTATATCCTGTTGATCTTAATGGTTGTCATTCAAGTTAATAACGGGATGAAAAATGTTACATCAAAAAACAGTCGAAAGCAATTCAACACCGGACGTCATATTGCGACTGTATTGGAAGCCGAAAAGAAAACTGCACGTGTATGGTTTATTGATAAAGCAAGTATCGCATGGTATCATTCGGGAATGCGCAGAGCTGTTCAGGTTGAAGTTCCCCTGCCCGATGTTGCTTTCTACAAAGACTTTGATTATCTCTTATGCGATAATGAGTATGAGAACCTTTCTATCATTAAAACACGCAAAGATTTGAAAGAAATCACATTGCCATCTGAAAGCACAGTAAAACTTTTCAAAAGGATTAAATAAGTTATGCAGGAACGTTTAACTATTGTATTGCCGTGCTATAATGAAGCAGAAAATATCCCATCTTTTTTTCCAAAACTGCTTACATTCGCACAAGAAAAGAATTTTCTTGTAATCGCAGTCAATGATGGTTCTTCCGATCAGTCGGCAAAATTACTTGCGGAAATTGCAGAAAAATATCCGATTCTCACGGTCGTTACACACAAATTCAATAAAGGGTATGGTGCCGCATTGAAAACAGGTTTACTTGCGACAAAAACAGATTTTGCCATCACCATTGATGCCGATGGACAACATCATTTGGAAGATGTCGAAAAATGTTTCTCTATGATTCAGGAAACCAATGCAGATTTGATCGTGGGAGGCAGACAGAATAATCGTTCCGGAGTCTACAGGTCTTTTGGCAAAACACTCATCAAACTTTTTGCCAAAACACTGTTGAAACTTCCTGTAAACGATCTCAATTCCGGTATGAAATGTTACCGGATGAATGAAGCCGGAGAATACCTGAAACTTTGTCCCGATACTATGGCGTTCAGCGATGTCATTCTCTTATTAATGGCAAATGACCGCAAATTAGTTTTGGAAACACCAATCGAAGTTATGGCGCGAACTGCAGGAAAAAGTACAATCGGTTTGAAATCTGCTATCGATACGGTCGCGGAAATTCTTCATTTATCAGTACTACTGCGACCAATGACAACGTTTTTCCGTCTGGGGCTTATTTTTGTCTTTCTGGGAATTGGTTGGGGAGTCTTTACCTATATCCGTTCTACGTCTGTCACCCCGACGGCTTCAATGCTGATTCTTTTAGGTTTTATGTGTTTTATATTTGGCTTATTTGGTGAACAGCTTTCGAAAATCCGTAAAAAGCTGGCAAAAATGGAGCAATGAGATGGCAGAAATAACGGTCATAATGCCAGTTTATAATGCGGAACAATTTCTGGAATCCGCTGTAAAGTCGATCCTATCGCAAACTTTTGCAAATTTCGAATTCTTGATTTGCGATGATTGTTCAAGCGATGATTCAGGTAGAATACTGCAAGTTTTTGCAAATCAGGATCAAAGAGTCAAACTTTGCAGAAACAATAAAAATATCGGTGTTGTTGCTACGCTGAACCGACTTCTTACATTGGCATCCTCGCCATATATCGCAAGAATGGATGCCGATGATATCGCTCTCCCCGACCGGTTGGAAAAACAATACCGTTTTATGCAAACAAATCCGCATATAGATATTATCGGCGGACAATTGGAAATTATTAACGAGACAAATGATACGATTGGGTACAGACGTTACGCCACGGATTCCGTCACGATTAAAAAAAATGCACTGTGCGCAAATCCGTTAGCACATCCGACGGTATTCATGAAAAAAAAGTTGTTTGATACATTAGACGGATATCGTGATATTCCAGGCTGCGAAGATTATGATCTGTGGCTGAGAGCAATAAAAAACGGAGCAAAGCTTGCAAATCACCCGGATGTCCTTTTGCGTTATCGCATAAGCTCTGGTCAGATAAAGCAACGCAATATGAAAACGTCTTTATATTCCACGATCTCCTTACAACAAAAATATCTTTTTTTGCGGGAATTTTTTTCGCTCAAGGCACTATTTTTTAATCTGACAGAACTCGTATTGCTTATATTTCCTAACAGCTTTTTATTGCAGCTGTTCATGAAGGCAACATATCGAAAAGGCATTTGAACGGGAAACAAAAAAAATGTCATTCATCCCCTCTTCTTTTTTAAAAGGTTCATTCATTTCCGGAGTGGTTGCCATTTTCGTCGGATTTTGTGGTTATTGGGTAAGACGCATGATGGCAAATTCATTGCCGGAAAATGATTATGCGTTTTATTACAGTTTTTATGCTTTGGTAAATTTCTGTATAATGTTTTCTCAAGCAGGTCTGTCCGATGTCATGTTATTTGAGCTGCCTGGTATGCTTGAAAACAAAAAAATAAAACGTGCAGCACAATGCTATAACTATACAAAGCGAATTCAAACTGTGCTTTCTTTTGCTGTAACATTGTTATTTATTGCATGTTACGGCTTATTAAAAAAATACTATTTCGATTATCCTGTCGATTTTTTATGCTTTCTTGTTTTTACATTGCTCCTTTGGGGTTTTACTTTGGAATTTTCAATTCTGAATGCATTGAATGCATTGAATAAATTTTCAACAATGAGTTTTCTGCGTGCAATAAAAGCTGGAGCATGTGCCTTAACCGTTTGGATATTTCTCAAATCCGATACTCCTCTCCTTGGAATTATTTCATCCTGTGTTATCATCACCACAATTTGTACTTTGATTGGGGATTGGATTTGTAAAAAAAGAACCATTTTTCACAATACAGAAATGCCATCCGCAACACTGAAAAAAATATTAATACGCAGCGGATTCGTTTTTATATTACTTAATGGCAGTAAAATCATTTTAATGGATGCCGGAACAATTGTACTTTCCTTCTTTTCTACTCCGGCAGAAGTCGTTTTGTTTAACGTGGCTTTACCAATCGCGATGATCGTTCAATCCATGCTTGTTGTGCTGAATGTATTCACTCCCTTGATTGCACAATGCTGCGCCAATCAGGATATTCAGAGATTAAAAAAACTTTTTTCTCTAATGTTCATCATAACAACTGCTGGAATGCTGCTCTGGATCCCGTTCTATTACTTTGCCGGGGAATTACTCATCACAATTCTTTTTGCAAAAAAATTTATCGCTGCCAAATTATCAATGTTTTTTATGGTAGAAGCAGCACTCCTTGCGATTCCAATTAATGCGCTTATGTATTTATTCAATACTGCGGGTTTAAAATCTGTTTCCTTAAAAGGTTTGATCCCCATGCTCGCATCCGCATTGTTTTTGCTGCCATGGTTATCATATAAATATGGTGCTACAGGTGCAGGTATCGCAGTTTTCGCAGTAACACTTATCTGGCTGTGTACCTACCTGCTTTACTATGTGAATTTCATAAAACGAAATTCACATAATAAAGCTATATTTTTCTTATCATACATGAAACAAAGATTCAACAATATAGTAATCTCTCAAAACAAGGCAATATTAAAATGAAAAGTTACGCTCTTCAAATTATTCAGCAATTAAAAAGTGCCCGCAGTTTTTTTATTGTTCCATTATGCTTTCTTCTGTTTACAACAGTTTGCTACATACTTTTTGCTTGTTTCGACATTTATTCCAATGTCACGGAAAAAATCCTGTATGAATTGCTGATCTTTGTTTGGTTGCTTTCTCCTTTATTACTATTCAACAACATATTCATACGCCTGTTTTCTGTATTAATTATACTTGTTGTAATTGTTGCGCACATGTTATCTGTCATTACGGCATTACTGTATAATATTTGTGCAGCAGAAACATTCTGGGAGGTTTTAGCCGCCTCATCTTGGCCTGAGATAAAAGAATTTCTCATGACAATGTCTTCTTGGACCGTCTTTGGCGCCTTGGCAAGTTTAATCATATTGCCGCTTGCTTTTGGAATTATCCTATTTTTATCGCTATCTAAACAAATTGAAATGCCGAAAATAAAATTTCGGCTTCCGGCCTTTTTACGTTCAGCGACAATCCCATTAAATTTTCCCTTTCTTATTTCTTTTCTCCCTTTTACGATTATTCTGTTTGTATATATTTGCTCTTCAAAACCGCAAAAAATCTTAAAAAAGAATTTGTTGCTCCGTTACTGCTACGAATTTGTTGTATTTAAAGAACGTATGGGCTCTCTGGCCAATATGAAAAATTTGCCTGTTCCATACAGGAATGTGAAATTTAATCAAAACACTTCCGATTTACTGGGTGTAGTCGTAATAGGTGAGTCAGCATCCAGAAAACATTTGGGATGTTATGGATACGAAAGAAATACAACACCGTATTTTTCTTCCATAAAAGACGAATTACTGCTGTTTGATAACATTTTAAGCTCATCCCCTGTTACTCCGGATGCTCTGAAATATCTTTTGACCAACGCTTGCTTGGGGAGCAAACAATTTGCACCGACTTCAACGATTCTTCAGATACTTTCTTATCTCAAGGCTGAATCATATTACATCAGCAATCAAGGACGCTGGAATCAATACAATATGCCTTGTACGCTCATATTCAATCAAGCGGATGAGATAAAAACACTATGTTCTACAGTTGCCGGGAAAGAATACTTTCAATACGATGAGATCATTTTGCCGGAGTTTATCAGTTACTTGAACAGACCATCAAAACAACGACCTCGCATCATCTTTTTACATCTGATGGGATCACATCGAGTTTTTGAAAAACGTGTACCTGAAAATGAAGTTCTTTTTTCTGCAGATTATATAGACAATTTAAGTCATGATAAATCACTCAAAACTATCAATAATGAGCTGAATGCATACGATAGCTCTATTGCCTATACTGATAAGATTTTGAAAATGCTCATAACTGAATTGAAAAAAAAGACTTCAAATCCGGCATTTCTGTTGTATTTTTCAGATCACGGCGAAGTTTTAAACGCGAACAACCGTGATAAGCGTTCCTATAAATGTATCAGACGTGAAGCTTATGAAATTCCTTTTATTGTTTGGACAAATATGCAGTATCGAAAGCGTTATCCTGACATCACGAAATATGGAATATCAAATCTTCATAAATTGGCACAGACCGATCGTTTGTTTCCCTCTTTGTGTGCATTAATGCAAATTTCATGGAACGATTTTCCCCACGAATATAATATTTTCTCTGACAAATTTTCAGCAGTCAAAAAAGTTTATTCTCAGCAGGGAGCTTCCACAAAATTCCGAGATAAAGATGGCAGTACATTTATATTCCATGAGAATAATAATCAATAATTAAGATTGTCGGCTTATCTTCTAAATAATCATATTCTCTGGCAAAAAAAAAACACTGACAGGGAATCCATGTCAGTGGTTGAAGATACATTTATTAATGTATTATAAGATTACACCATCTTTTCCGGGCGGACAGCTGCATCAAATTGTTCCGCAGTCAGAAGATTACTCTTCAGAGCGGCTTCGCGCAGAGTCAAACCGTGTTTATGGGCATCTTTCGCAATCGCGGCAGCATTGTCATAACCGATCACCGGAGACAATGCAGTGACAAGCATCAGAGATTTCTCCATCAATTCTTTGATGCGTACTTCATCCGCCTGCAGGCCGTCAAGCGCAAATTCTTTGAAGGAACGGACGGAATCCGCAATGAGATTGATCTGAGTCAACAGGTCAAAAATCATCACCGGTTTCATCACGTTCAATTCAAAATTACCCTGTGTGCCGGCAAATCCGATGGCAGCATCTAGTCCGAGAACCTGAACGCAGACCATCAACATCGCTTCGCACTGTGTCGGGTTGACTTTGCCCGGCATGATGGAGGATCCGGGTTCATTTTCCGGTAACAGCAATTCACCGAGTCCGCAGCGGGGACCGCTGGAGAGGAAACGGATGTCGTTCGCCATTTTCATCAGAGAACAGCACAATGCACGCATAGCGCCGGATGCCGCAACAATGGCATCGTGTCCCGCCAACAAGGCAAATTTGTTATCGCCGGAACGGAAAGGCAGACCGGTAAGTGCAGCAATGTGCGCGGCGGCTTTTTCTGCGAAACCTTTCGGTGCATTCAAGCCGGTACCGACAGCGGTACCACCGAGTGCCAGTTCGTAAAGTTCTTCCCGGCATTTTTCAATACGGGCAATGGAGAGATCCACCTGTGCACGCCAGCCGGAAAATTCCTGACCGAGTGTCAGCGGGACCGCATCCTGCAGGTGCGTTCTACCGATTTTGACGATAGAAGCATAAGCCTTTTCTTTCGCTTCCAGACCATCACGCAACTGTTTGAGAACCGGCAGAAGACGTTCCGTAATTGCGACTGCGGCAGCAATGTGCATGGCAGCAGGGAATGTATCGTTAGAAGATTGTGACCGGTTGACATGATCGTTGGGGTGAACGGGCTTTTTTGCGCCTCTTGTACCGCCGAGGAATTCATTCGCCCGGTTGGCGATGACTTCATTCACGTTCATATTGGACTGGGTACCGCTGCCGGTCATGAAGACCTTCAGGGGGAATTCATCCGCCAGTTTTCCGGCGAGGATTTCATCGCAGGCATCGGCGATGGCATTCTTGATATTTTCCGGCAGATTCCCCAATTCGCAGTTGGCGATAGCGGAGGCTTTTTTGAGAACGGCAAAAGCATGAATGACTTCCACCGGGATTTTATCCGCGCCGATATTGAAATGATGCAGAGAACGTTGTGTCTGCGCACCCCAGTAATGTTCAGACGGTACGGAGATCTCCCCCATGCTGTCACTTTCGATACGGAAGGATTCGCTCATAATAGATCTAACTCCAATCAAAAATAATTATTTCTTGCGTTCCAGGTCCTGTTTCACAAGAGAAACGACCTTGTCAAATTTCTGCACATTGCCTTCATCCACATCCATGAGAGTCTCATGGGCTTCCAATACGGTATGAGCGTAGGAAGAGGGATTGGAAGAACCGGAGGCAGCCGCAGAATCCGTAACGTTCGCCCCGTCAACCGGAGCGATTGCATCATCCACGAACTGGAAGAGCTTTTTCAAGCCCAGTCCGTAAAGCAGTTCCGTATTCTGCTTGCCGGCATTATGGACGGAGATTTCAGCACCGGTCTTTTTCGCCCGGAGTGCAAGCATCGCCAGAATACCCATGAATGTACTGTCCATCCACTGGCATTGGCTCAGATCGATCCGGATCGCACTGAAAGATGTGCTCTCCAATGTCTTTGCAAGATTCCGC
The DNA here is from genome assembly GCA_045639325.1 of Victivallales bacterium. Classification (GTDB taxonomy): domain Bacteria; phylum Verrucomicrobiota; class Lentisphaeria; order Victivallales; family UBA1829; genus RGIG8244. Next base: position 107,575 of record JAZUCU010000042.1, on the reverse strand, counting down.
AGCGCAGGCGCACATTCAAACGTTGCACGCCCGGAAACGTTGATCATATAAACGCCATCGCGATCACTGATTATCAACTCGCCCATAAGTGCCTCCATTCAATTTGGTCAATGTTCCAGAACAGCTTTGATACGGCGAACACCGCGGCTGGAACTTTCTTCTTTCTGAATACGGAAGTGGCCAAGTTCACCACTGCGCTGAGCATGCGGTCCACCGCAGATTTCTTTGGAGAAATCACCAACGCTGTAAACTTTGACGCGTTCGCCGTATTTATCACCGAACAGACCGATAGCACCGGTGTTACGGGCTTCTTCAATGGTCAGATCTTCACAGATCACAGGGACGTCAGCCTTGATGACTTCGTTGACCATGTCTTCCACGATCTTGAGCTGTTCCGGTGTGACTTTGTCCGGATGAGAGAAGTCGAAGCGGAGACGTTCCGCTGTAATGTTGGAACCTTTCTGAGCAACATGTTCACCCAATGTCAGGCGCAATGCCTTGTGCAGCAGGTGAGTTGCTGTGTGCAGACGGGCCGTTTCTTCGGAATGGTCGGCAAGACCGCCTTTGAACTTCTGTTCTGCGCCCTGACGGGACATTTCCTGATGTTTTGCGTAGGCTTCTTCGTAACCTTTGATGTCAACGGAGAAACCTTTTTCCTTTGCCATTTCCAGAGTCAATTCGATCGGGAAGCCGTATGTTTCATAGAGATAGAACGCATTCTTACCGCTGATGGACTTGTTCTGGATGTGTGCCGGAACTCTGCCGATGAGTTTTTCAAATTCTTTTGTACCGTGTTCCAGAGCGGTGGCGAACTGTTTTTCTTCCCGTTCCAGATTTTCAAGAATCACGTCTTTGTTTGCAACCAGTTCGGGATAGATATCGCCGTATTCTGCAATCACAACCTGAGCCATTGTGGGTGTGAAGATGTCGGTAATACCCAACTTCATACCTTCACGGATCGCACGACGGATCAGACGGCGCAGGACGTATGCCTGGTCAACGTTACCGGGAGCAACGCCGTCAGCCATCAGGAAGACGGATGCACGGATGTGTTCGACAACAACACGTTCCGAACGAACGCGTTCCGCCGGAGTTTCCACGCCGCGGATTTCATCCAGTTTTGCGAACAGACCGGCAAAGAGTTCAGTATCATAGCAGCTGGATTTGCCCTGGAGAACAGCGGTCACACGTTCGACACCCATACCGGTATCCACGTTGCACTGTTTCAACGGTTCGAATTTGCCTTCTGCATTTTTGAAATACTGCATGAAAACGTTGTTCCAGATTTCGACCCAGCGTTTATCGGAGGGTTCAAACACTTCCGGAGCGGGGAGCGGACCTGTCCAATAGAAAATTTCGGTATCCGGACCGCAGGGACCTGTTACGCCTGCGGGGCCCCACCAGTTATCGGCTTTCGGGAGTTTTGCGATACGTTTTTCGGAAACGCCGTGTTTCTGCCATTCGGCATAAGCTTCTGCGTCGAACGGAGCATCTTCGTCACCGGCAAAAACAGTGAATGCAAGGCGGTCGAGGGGAAGATTCAGCCATTCAGCGGATGTGAGGAATTCAAAGCTGAAAGCAATGGATTCGGTTTTGAAATAATCGCCGAGTGACCAGTTACCGAGCATTTCGAAGAATGTCAGGTGTACAGGATCGCCCACTTCGTCAATGTCACCGGTACGGATACATTTCTGAACGTCTGTCAGACGGTTGCCCTGGGGATGTTTTTCACCGAGCAGATAAGGAACCAGCGGGTGCATACCGGCTGTGGTAAACAGAACGGTCGGGTCATTATCGGGGATCAGCGGGGCACTCCGGATGATGGAGTGACCATTTTTACGGAAGAAGTCCAGATATTTCTGGCGCAATTCTACAGCTTTCATGAGATTCACCTGTACTTTCATTTTTGTTTGGCAGCATAAAAAAAATACCGCCAGTTCTTAGTTAATAATAAATATCTCCATAACATACACCGTTTTTCCCGATTCGTCAAGTTTTTCTGTAAAAAAATTACTCTTTTTACGTAATTTTTTCCCATCATTCCTGCCGCAGATAACAAAAAATCCATCCGCACCGTTTTTTACTCCGGTTTGGATGGATTTTTCGCAGGATAAATCTGATGCTTTTATTTCAGCAGATTCTTTGCGCCTTCGATCATGGCAAGACCGACAGAGGGGTCTGCTTTTGAGCGGCTGGGGCTGGTTTCATATCCGCCATTGCCGTAATTGCCGGGGAGACCGACGTATCCGACTTCGCCCTGCCCCAGTGCAGCAAGCATGGTCATGGGGAAACGGGAGCTTTCGCGGATGGCAAAGCCGATTTCCACAAAGGGTTCTGCGGGGAGAGACACGATTGCAAATTCGGTACCGAACATGAGAGCAATCTGTCTTTCAAAACGTTTTTCCGTAATGGGATTTTCGCGGCAGCCGATCGCAAGCTGTGCGAAATATTTCTGGACATAGGGAGTACCGCGTGCAATATCTTCACTGGTGAAGTCGCGGCCGGCTTCCATTGTGGCATCTTTGTTTTCTTCGTAGACACGTTTTGCTACTGCATATTCTTCATCGCTCAACTGCAGATAAGGTGCTTCGAATTCACTGCATGCAACATTCAATGTGCAATCATCCTGTTTTTTCAACCGGTAGAGAGATGCCAGAATCACAGCAGCATAAGCCTTACCGATACGGGTTGCTTCCGCATAAGAGGTCTGATCAAAGTCAGATGTCACGTCAAAGTGATTGATGTTACCCTGAGGAGCGACAACAGTCATAACAGGCAGATCGTATCCGAGACGATACTGAATTTCCGCTTCCATTCTGCCCGGCCAGTCTGCGGAAACGAAATCACCGCCGATGGTGTCGGTATGGTTGGAAATATTGGTGATCAACAATGCAGCACGGCCGTTCTGACGGACTTCTGCCATCAGGATGTCGTGATCAACGCCGCCTTCGGGATGGTCGATATCCGGATTGAGTTTACCGGGGTTGGTCAAAGTCTTACCATTCTTCATGATAAAGCGACGGTTGAATGCCAATGTAGTACATTCTGTTTTGCCGGTATAAAGTTCCGCCGGAGCAAGGGATTTCAATGCCTGTTCCAGAACATAAATGGTCTTGGTGACCAGATCATTATTGTAGCCGGCATCGCCTTCTGTTTCAAAGCAGGAAGATGTGAACGGGCCGGTATGAGTATGAGTTGCGCAATAAAGCACCTTTCCAGCAAGCGGGGAATTACTGTCTTCCAATGCTTTTTCAAAGCGATCGATCAGCGGTCTGGTGATAAAACAAAGGTCGTAAGAAACGAGTCCGGCGTAAGAATCACCGGTACGGAAAACTGCGGCTTTGACGTGCAGTCTGTCATAAGCGCCTTTATTGGGACGGGGGTTAAAATAACCGCAAAGGGGGAGACCATAAGCGGGCGTGATATCCGCCTGAGCATAACCGAATTCAAAATTACTCATAGTAATGATCCTTTCTGTAAATTTTGGATGCATAAAATATAGCATGGTTCCAGAATATTTACAAGCCGGAAGATGGAAAAGGTGCATTTTTTTCGTTTTGATGATTGACTTTTCTGCACAGGAGATGTAATGTACCATAAGAATATTTATAGATAATGGAAACAGGAGCCGTATATGAAAGATGGATTGGCGTCAGGGATTGATCTGGGCGGAACAAAACTTTATGCTGTCGTGACCGATGAAAATCATAAATGTCTGAATGAACTCAAAGCAGATACCACGCCCGGTGCACCGCCGGAGAAAATCGCAGAAGATATTCTGGAATTGGGCAGAAAAGTATTGGAACCATTCGGGTTGACTCCGGAAACGGTCCCCAATTTCGGGCTGGCTGTCCCCTCTCCCGTCGATCCGTTGACCGGTGACTGTCATCAAGCTACCAATCTGGGCTGGAAAAATGTATCTCTGAAAGAAATCATCACCGGCAAACTCCATCGGGAAATTTATCTGGGCAACGATGCCAATCTGGGCATGTTGGGCGAATATCATTGCGGCGCCGCAAAAGGATTTTCCACCGCGGCCGGTTATTTTATCGGTACCGGGCTGGGCGGCGGCATCATCATCAACGGCAAACTGCATCACGGTAATTCCGGGCTGGCCGGAGAATTGGGACACGTGATTGTCAAATACAACGGCAGACTTTGCGGGTGCGGCCATCGCGGCTGTGCAGAAGCTTATTGCAGTAAAGTCGGTTTTGTCCGGGCAATCAAAAAAGCCGTTTTCAAACACGGCTTGACTACCATCATTCCTTCCGATAAACTGAATGAGGAAACCCGGAACATCAAAAGCAAACATCTGGCAAAGGCTTATCGTGCCGGTGATGAAGTCGTCCGCAAGGCAATCGACAAAGGTGCGTACATGCTGGGCGTTGCAGCAGCTGGTTTGACCGCCACCATTGCACCGGAATGTATCGTTCTCGGCGGCGGCGTGATTTCCGCACTTGGCGATGAGTTCCTGCCCGTATTCCAAGCGGCATTCGCGGAAAATCTTTTCGGTTTGCCGCCGGAAAAAGTCAAAATCTGCCAATCCGCTCTCGGCGACCGTGCAGTGGCTGTCGGCGCAACTCTTCTTGCAAGAGCAAAAGGAGATTTGTGATAATGGAAACACAGAAAGATGTCCGCATTTTATGTGCAATCGACCTGGGAGCACATGCCGCCCGGATGCTGATTGCACAATGCAGCGATAAAAATGATTTGGAAATTCTGGAAGATTTTGACGTTTCCGTTCCGCTGGGAACCAACGTTTTTCACACTGGCTCCATCAGTGCATCATCCATCCGGATCCTTTGCGATATCTTCCGCAATTTCCGCAAGAAGATGGATGAATACGGCGTAACGGAATGTCGCGCCATCGCAACGAGTGCGGTCCGGGAGGCGGCAAATGCGGAAATCCTCATCGAACGCATTCATCATGAAACGGGAATCGATCTTCAGCTTTATGAAGGGGCAGATGAAGCACGTCTGAATTATCTTTCCGTCATCCACACCCTCCCGAAAAATCTGAAATTCAATATCAAAAAAGCCATGATTGCCGACATCGGCACCGGTGCATGCCAGATCAGCACTTACGATAATGGCTCCATGACGTTCACCGAAACCTTGAAGATCGGCACACTCCGGATGTTGGAAACCAGTCACGGTGCAACCTCGGTCGCCTCTTTGCGTGAGGCGATGACTCCTGCCCTGCGCAATGCATTCGGCACGCTGCTCCATTCCGGCGCAGATCTGGATGGCGATATGGTCATCGCTACCGGGTCATCCGTCCGCATGCTGATCCGCTTTTTTATGTTGGAACGGGGCATGAAGCAACTGCCGGAAGTCTGCAAGGTCACCAAAGATGAATTCGAAGATATGTTGAAGACCATGGACAGCTATTCCATTGCGGAAATCAGCAGCCGTCATGACATCCGTCAGGAATTGGCGGAAGCGGTTCTGCCCTGCGCGCTCCTCGTCCGTGAACTGTTGGACATCACTCAGGCGAAAGAACTGCTGATTCCCATGGTATCGTTGAAAATGGGGTTGATGCTGGACTTTGCCAATGAACGGTTATCGGGAAAAGATGAGTTTGAACAGCAGACTCTGGGCTTTGTCCGCTCCATTGCGAAAAAATATCGCTGCGATGAAGAATTCTTTACCAGCACAGAAGAACATGCCGTTTATCTTTTCCGGAAATTGCAGAAACTCCATGGTTTGAATAAACGCCATCTGCTTCTGTTGCGGATTGCAGCAATCATGCACCGCAGCGGATTGTTCCTGAACAATCAGGCGTATCATAAACATTCTGCCTATATTATTTCGGCAACCGAAATTCCCGGCATTTCTCTGACGGAACGGGAAATTGTCTCCCAAACGGTGCGTTATCACAGAAAGAGCGTCCCGCAGAGACAACACAGTTCATTCCAGGCATTGTCTCTGGAAAACCGGAGTGTAGTCATGAAATTATCGTCCATTCTGCGCATTGCCTGTATTTTATCGAATCGTGGTCTCTCGCCGGAAGACATACAGATGCGCGTGGAAAAAGACCGTATTCTGTTGCGGAATGTCAATCTGCATAATTATACCGGTGACAACATCAACAGTGGCGATCTGGAATATTTCTTCTACGTATTCGCCGCCGAATTGATTCTGCAATAATGAGGTGTCAGCATGAAACGGAAAAATAAAGAAAATACACTGCGTTTTATCAATCGTGATATCAGCTGGCTGGCATTCAACGCCAGAGTGTTGGAAGAAGCAAGAGATAAAGGCAATCCCCTGCTGGAACGCCTGAAATTTATTTCCATCTTCTCCAGCAATCTGGATGAATTTTTCATGGTCCGTATCGCCGGAATCGCAAGGCTGGATCCCGATCAGCCTCAGAAGATTTACAAAAAGCATGTTTACTATCCCGGGGAATTGCTCCCCATGCTTGACAGCCGGATCCGGGAACTTGTCAAAAAGCAATACAGTACTCTCAATGCAGACATTCTCCCCGCACTCGCAGATGAAGGGATCCGCGTAGTCAAGTGGGATGATCTCACCCATGACCTCAAGGACAACGGCAGGAACATTTTTCTTAACGAAATCGCTCCGGTTCTGACACCGGTCGGAATCGATCCGACTCACCCGTTCCCGCTGATTCCTAACTTGGAACTGGAATTGCTGATCCGTCTGAAACAGAAAAAACTGCAACGCTTCGCCGTCATTCAGGTTCCCTCCAACGTGCCGCGTTTTCTGCGTCTGGATACGGAATCCGGTGCAGGCGGAACTTTTATTGCCGCAGAAGAATTGATTGCGCATAATCTGGATGACATGTTCCGTGGATACGAAATTCAGGAATGTACCCCGTTCCGTATCACACGCGACATGGATTTTGCCATCGACGAAAATACGGTTGCCGACTTGATGACCGAAATGCAGATGGCATTGCAGTCCCGCCCGAAACGATCCGTTGTCCGCCTGGAAGTTGCCCACAATATTTCCGCCACCTCAAGCAAATGGCTGATCAGCATGCTGGATATCAAGGATCGTCAGCTTTACCGCATCAACGGACTGCTGAATTTGAAGGCATTGTTCCAGCTTACCGAATTATCCGGCTTCCCTGAACTGGAAGACGAACCGATGCCGCCCTTCCCCTCCCCCGCATGTCCCGAAAACATTTCCATGTTCGAAGCCATCCGGCGGAAAGGCTCCTTTATCATTCATCACCCGTATGAATCATTCGATCCCGTCCTGCGCCTGCTCAACGAAGCCGCGGACGACCCGAAAGTGTTGGCAATCAAGCAGACGCTTTACCGAGTCAGCAAAAATTCTCCTATTGTTGCAGCATTGGAACGAGCCGCCCGCAATGGAAAACAGGTCACGGTTCTGTTTGAATTGAAAGCCCGTTTTGATGAAGAAAATAATATGCGCGGCGCCATGGCACTTGCCGATGCCGGAGCACATGTTGTTTACGGTATCGCAAAACTGAAAGTCCACTGCAAAGCACTCCTGATTGTCCGCAAGGAAGATAATGGAATCCGCCGCTATGTCCATTTAAGCACAGGAAATTATAACGAAAAAACAGCCCGTCAATATACCGATATCGGCTATTTCTCCAACAACGCAAAACTGGCACAGGATACGGCTGCCTTGTTTAACGTCATCACCGGTTTTTCCGACCCGCCCATGTGGGAACAGTTGATTGTTGCGCCATACTCTCTCAAAGATAAGATTCTGTTCATGATCGACCGGGAAAGCCGTCTTTCCACAAAGAATAATCCCGGTCACATCCGGATCAAACTCAATTCGCTCATTGACTATGAGATTATTGAACATCTTTACAAGGCAGCGGAAAATCACGTAAAAATTGAAATTGTCGTGCGCGGAATATGCGGCATCAACCCCTATGCGTTGTCGCCCGCCGGAAAAAAGAATTTCCGCATTGTCAGTATTCTCGACCGGTTTCTGGAACATGCGCGCATTTATTATTTCCGCAATAACGGTGCGGAAGAATATTTCATCGGCAGTGCGGATATGATGCCCCGCAACTTGCGCCGGAGAATCGAATTGCTGGTTCCAGTTACCGATCCGGCAATCCGGCAGGATCTGGATTTCATCCTCAACACCCAGTTGAACGATCAGCGCAAAGGCAGAGTCATGACCGGGGAAAATGTTTATTCCTCTACCGAGAAGAAATCAGACCATGACTTCAAACGCAGTCAGACTGCCATGTACGAATTTTATCAGAAACGGCATAAAATGGAAACCAATCCGGAACGGATGAAAAAAGGCCGTCTTACCGTTTTTGAAATGCAAAAACAGGAAAATGAATATGAAGAAGAATAATTTTGTTCTTATATTGTCCGCTGCAATCCTGCTGTTCTTCTGCGGATGCAAAGAAAATACCCTTGACAGCAACGAGATTCTCCGCCGGATCCGCCTGCGTAATAATCCCGATGCCGTTATGGCGGACCTTGTTGCCGCATTGCAGAAGGGGAAAGCCAAAGCGCTCTATACGCTCTCCACAGACCGGTTACAGAATATTACAGAAAACACCTGTCTGTTTGCGGATAAAGAAATGGAATTCGGAGAAATTCTGAAGCGTCAGAATGAATATCTGCAACAGCATTATTCCGTTTGGCTTCTCTCCTCAAAGTTGGTAAAAAAAGAAGACAAAGTCTGTATTTATGACCTGATCATGCAGAAACCGGACTCACAGGAAACAAAAACCATTCAAGTGAAACTGGTGCTGGATAACCACAAAAGTTGGAAGAACGATACCCGTTTTTAATCTTCTTTACATTTCGTGAGCAGGGCTGTTTTCAGGTTTGCAAACAATTCATCCCGCTGCCATAAGGGATTTTTACTGGCGGAAAAATAAACGTCCAGATACTCGCGGATTTCATCGTCGGTAAACTTGAAAAAGCGGAAAAGATGATAAAAGTCGATCAAGCCTTTTTTCGCCAATCCACGGCGACTTTTCTGCTTGCAGGATGCCACGTCGATCCAGACGATTTCCATTGCACCGTCTACATTCCGCCACAATAGATTGCCGGGTGTGAAGCCGCCATGCAGAATTCCGCAGTCGTGAAGTTTTGCCAGCAAAGCAAGATTTTTGCGGAGATATTCCTGACGCATTGCCGTCTCTTTTTCCAGTTCGCCGCCGGGAGTAAAACAGAGTCCGTTATTGGTTCCGACAGCAAACTCCGTAATCAGGAATCCCGTTTTGATCTTGAAGAACCGGCGACTTTCCCCCACAGCAAGGAGGCGGGGCATATTGAAGCCGAGTTGACGGAATGTATCATAATTCAACGCTTCCCGGCCGATGGGGGAAAGACGGAAAAGATAGCTGCGCCAGCGTTTGATACGGTGGAATGTTTTATACACAACTGCATCATGGGATGAGGTCATTACTTTCAGCACAAATTTGTTCCGGGTCTTCCAGATACATTCACTGGTAGAATTTTCTTCGAAAGCTCCGGCGGCAGCAAGTTTTTCATACTCATCGCGGAAAGAGGATGTTACATACGTCCAGGAATCCATGAACTTTATCATCTTTTTTTCAAGATGTTCCGCAGAAAAAATCGTTGCCATATTTCACCTCATACAATCAGATTACAGTCAGAGCAAGCCCAAACAGAATCAGAGCTACACCAACCACTTTGGTAACCGTGCATTTTTCTTTCAGAATAAATACACCCATTGCCAATCCCAGAATCAAACCAATCTGACGGAACACCTGTACATAAGAAACGTTCGTCACAAAATTCATGGCAATCAAAACGAGAATGTAGGTCAGAGAAGCAAACACACCCGCAGCAAACGGCGTCCAGTCAAGTCTCCGGAAATAATTGAAGAAGATACTGCGCTGTTCTTTGGAAAACATTGCTGTAATAAAAAGAGTGGAAGACAAAAAGATACCGCGCGTGGAGTAGTAGGACATGGAAAGAACCGGTTTTGCAACACTGATATTATTCGCCGCAATATATTCCGCAATCACTTTCTGCCCCTGACTGTCCGCAATCGTATAACCGGTCGTTCCGCAGGCAGTCAAGAATATAAAGAACATGTTCCAGGTAATATAGTTGCGCACATTAAAATCACTAAACTTTTTCAGCGGCATGCTCATACATCCGCAGAACACAACAAACATACCGAACATTGCCAGCGGTGTCAACGGTTTACCGAGTGCAAATACGGTCGTAATAATAGCAGTCAGCAGCAGCGGCAATGACCGCATCATGGGATAAGCTGTTGACATATCAAAGTAACGGTAGGATTTGACAAGTCCCATGCAGTACAGGACATCCGAGCTGACCGTCAGCACAATGCAAAGCCAGAACTTAGCCGGCAGACTCCAAATAGGAACCGGTGTCCATAACTGCACATGGAGCCACATACATGCGGAAACCATGCAGATGATGGTATAAAACGGGAATGTCATAACTGTTTTTTTGGCAAGCAAATTCCAAGATGCATGAAAACCTGCGGACAAAATAATGAGAATAAATGCAAAAAGTGACATATTACCGTTTCAACCTTACTGTTTGATGATTAACGTATCTTATTAATATACCACCATCCGCAGATTTTTACAAGTTAAATTTGAGGCATTTTCCAAAATCTTCGAGGTGATTTCAAAAGTCCGGCAAAATTTGACTGAAAAAAGATTGTTGATGAAATGAAAATGGTAGTTTTGTGCGTGGCTACCCTGTGGGTAACCACCAAAAACGCCCCGTTTTCAGATCGCAACAAGAGTTTTCAGACATTTTTGAAGACTTTTGAAATTGCCTCTATTTAACGGTTGAAACGCCAGATATTCTGCGCACCGCAACGAATCTGTTCCACGGGCATCGGAAGACCGAAACGCTGACGCGCCTGCTCCATATCTTTTTCATCCCGTGTAATAAAGTATAACGTCCCCGTTTTCGGCAATGATTGCAGTCTATTCGCATTGGGGCGGTCATACCACAATACGGAATCCCGGTCTGCCCAATGGGCCGATGCATATAAAATGGAAGGATAATCGCTGTCAAAGGTGACGAAGAACACGGCATCCGGATAATTTTTGCGGCAGGTTTCCATTTTCTTCACGGTCTCCGCCGGCAGGAAATCCACCCTTGCATAGTATGGCGCAGTCAAGTCATCCTGCCAGCCGTCAGAAAATAATAAATCACCAATGCGGCTTGAAAAGATAGTAAATAATGCACACCAGAAAAAGACACATAATACAGCAATATATTTCTTATCCGCCGGAATTTTACGCAAAAATCCGGAAACCCCATACCCGAGTGGCACACACCACACGGCAAGCAGCGGCAGAAACACACGGGGGAATGGAGGCACAGGAAAAATCAAATATACCCCAGCCGGAATCAGCAAGGTCACAAAAAATGCAATCGCATACAGTTTCAGTTTTTTCCGGATGCGGAACATGATAAGACACGGCAGGAAACAAAGCAGCACCGTTCCGTAAAAATTCCAGGCGGCGGCAGATACCGAGCCCCAACCTTCCTTTAATGCAATACATCCCATAAATTTATCAAAGATCGGCAGATAAAAAACCGCCAATGCGGCAAATGGAATCAGCAACAGATAAAGCAATGGCAGTATTTTGTTTCTATGATTCAAAACACAAGGAGAAAGCAGCAGAGCGATTGCAAAGAAACTTGCCAGATTCGTCGGCGCCGTCCCAACCGCTGCAAGGGAAAGCAGAAAGTAGAGAATGTAATTTTTCCATCCGCCGGACTTCATTAATTTGCGTCCGCAGAGCACCCCTGCCCCGGCAAGAAAGAATCCGAGAATATAACCGCGAATCCCGGTTCCGTAAATCAATACAGGCGGCGTCAGAAACACACATAGCCCCGCACACCAGGCAACATACGTGGAACATCTTTTCTGCAGAGTACGGAACATCCACACCGCAGAAATGCAAGCAAGAGCCAGCGGTAACAACCGCATCAGGAAAAAGATAAATTGCGGCGCTAATTTATCAATCAACAACAGCCAGTAACGATAAACGATGGAAAAAACAATGTGGTTATTGGGGATGTCATAAGACCGGTACACAGTCAGGCTGTCCTGACAATAATACAACAGATCCAGCGTCAGACATTCATCGAACCATAAATCCCGGGAGAAATACCGGAATGCAAAGCAGAGAAACAGGGCGGTAAAGACATAAATCCCCCGTTGTTTCAACAAAAGATCAAACAGGGAAATTTCCTGCTGCGGCATATTCTGCTTCTCTGATTTCTTCATCATCAAATCCCCGGTACAACACGCTGTTCTTTGGCTGGAGTCCACAGAATACGTTCCGGGAATCCGCCCGGGAACATGCGCAAGTTGCGGTAACGTTTGCTCACGGCAACCAGGTTCATGGGAGAGAACAGGAACAAATACGGTGTTTCCTCATGAATCAACTGGTGAAATTTATGATACAGCACCTGTCGTTTTGCATCATCAAACTCAACACGGATGGCATCAATCAAAGCGTCCGCTTCCTTGTTGCGGAATGAGATAAAATTACTGGTCGCCGGTTTCCCCACATGATCGGAATGCCATAACTGATAAGGATCCGGGCGCATGGAACTGGTCCAGGCAATCATACAGGCATCAAAGTGACGCTTTTCCAAACGCTGAAGGACAACGGACCATTCCAGCGACAACGCTTCCATCTGCACACCGGCTTTCGCCATATCTTCTTTCAGAATCGGCAGAATTTTCTGATACGTTGTATTCACATTGGGATTCATGATCGTAAAACGTAACGGCTTGCCGTCTTTATCCAGAATGCCGTCACCATCGGTATCACGCCAACCGGCTTCCGCAAGCAGCTTTTTCGCCTTCTCTACGGAAAATTCACGGGGCTTGATCTTCTTGTCACACGCGGAACTGTCGGGGAAGAACGGTCCGGATACCGCACGCGCCATGCCGTAATAAACATCCCGCAGAATACGTTCACGATCAACCAGATGACTCAACGCCTGCCGCACACGTTTATCCGCAAAAACGGGATTCGTCAGATTCAAGCCAATATAGTTGTAAGCACGTGCCGGATATTGTAATTTCTTCAGGTGTCCCTCCGGAGCAAATGCCGCACTTTTTGTATTGTTGCGCCATTGTTCCGGTGTCAGATTCAAAGCATCCAGATCCTTGGCTTCCAATGCCTGCAGACGGGGACCGGGATGTTTGTAAATATCGTAGGAAATCTGACGGATCGGCGGCATGATTCCAAGCCGTTTGCCATAATACTTCTCAAAACGTTTGAAGACGACGCGTTTGCCGATTTCCCAACTGACAAACTGGTAAGGACCGCAGCCGATAATCATTTTATTACGCTGGGCATCATCATTGAATTTTGCGCCATCAAATTTGCCATCGGCATTGTAGAGATGACGTGCCAGCGGCATCAAACCGAGGGTGATATCTTTGGAAAGAAAATAAGGTTTGCTCCAGACGACATCAAATGTATAATCATCAATCACACGGATCTCTTTGATCTGGGCAAAATAGCCACGCAATGGAACGGCATCCACTTTTTCATCTTTGATTACATCAAGATAAAATTTGAAATCGTGGGCAGTGACTTCTTTATTCTTCCATTCCTTACCTGTCACAGGGTCAGTAAAATCATGCCACAAAACACCTTTGCGCAATTTGATATGCCAGGTGAGTTTGTCGTCGGATAATTTCCAGGATTCCGCAAGCATCGGGCGGAAATCATCGGGATTGTTATAATCCGTATCCGCCAGCGTATCCATAGCATGAGACCAGAACGTGCTGACGGTTGAATCGCAGGACGTTACCGGATTCAAATTCCCGGCATCCGCACCGGAGGCATTGATGATACGTCCGCCGGATTCAGCGGCAGGGTCATAATATTTCCGGTTCGCAACATCCGGAGTCTGGGCGGCAGGAACCTCAGACCGGGCAACCGGTAAACCGCCGTTGGCAGACATGGCAGTCAAAGTATCGTTGATCTCTTTCAGAGACCGGTTCATCTCTTCCATGTTGGACCGTACAAGATCGAGCGCAGTGACAATTGCCCATGTACAGAAAAGCATCAGGACAACTGCGACTGCGGAAAGAACGAATTTCCAAGTAGACCGTTCCATAGATTACTCACCCGTCAAACGCAATAAAGCGTATTTTCGATCGGTTCATTTTCTGCGAAACGAACCATATCATTAAAGGCTTCGATCTGGTGCGGACGTTCCAGAGAGTACATAAAGCCGTGTTCTACATTGGGATAAGACTTCATGGTAACATGATTACCTTCAATTGCAGTAACTTTCTTTGCCAGTTCCAAATTCATGGCGGCGGGGAACATGTGCTCACAAGCCGCTTCCAGATAGAACACACGGGGCAGACCGGCGCGGACATACTGATTCAAAGAGACTTTACGGTAAGCCTCCGGATCTTTTTCATAGGAAACACCCATTATAGCCTGCATTGCGCTCCAGACATGGGGGAAGATTTCAAACCACGGCTCAAAGGTACTGGGAGTAGCCTGCAACGCAACACATTCCGGCTGAATCCATTCCATATCAGCGGGAAGATCTTCGCCACATTCTCCGGGGCGGGCAAAAGAAAGCAGGGATGCCAGATGTGCCCCTGCGGAACTGCCATGAACCGCAATTTTCAGAGGACGGTTCATTTTCCGCAATTCGTTGACAAAGTGCATGTAAGCCTCGCGGATATCTTTGATCTGATCCCAGATCAAACCGTTCAAACGGTAATCGGTTGATGCAACAATATATCCGCGATTGCAAAGTTCCTCCATAAGAACATGATGTCCAACGCGGGTACCAGCGCGCCATCCACCGCCGTGGATAATGAAAAATGCGGTATCATGTTTGATTTCATCCGGAACAAAAAGGTCATAAATGCGTCCGGTTACAAAAGGGCGATCCAAATAGAACGAAGTAAATTGATATGACATAATAAAATCTCCTTGAATTATTTTTGTGTACTATACACCGGTATCCGGAAAAATAAAAGTTTTTTTCTTCAAATTATTTGATTTTTCTTGCAGATAATGTATATTTTTCAAAACTTGATACAACAATCTAACATAAGGATTTTTAACCATGGAATCTCTCTATCAAACTGTCTACCCACTCTGGGATAAAGACAATATCCCTTTCGCTCTGCCCGATGATGCCGAAAAAGTCGAACATCTCCAGCCCCCTACCGGCGATAACGTGGAACGTTTTACCGATGTGGTCAACCCCACAATTACATTCTTCCCGGCAGCTGGCCGCGGAGATCATCCGGCCGTCCTCGTCTGCCCCGGCGGTGGATACAGCATTTTGGCATGGAATCATGAAGGCAGAGATATTTGCGGATGGCTTAACAATAACGGTTTCAGTTGCTTCCTGCTGAAATACCGTTGTCCGGGCAGACGGGAAGCAGCCCATGCGGATGCCGCCCGCGCCATGCGTTTCATCCGCGCCAATGCAGAAAAATTCGGAATCATTCCGGATAAAGTCGGATGCATCGGATTCTCTGCCGGAGCACACCTTTGCGCAACCATCACCGCCCCCGCTGATATGACACCTTACGAACCGGTTGATGATATCGACAATCAGCCTTTCCTCTCCAATTTTACCGCACTCATCTACCCGGCATATCTTATTGACGGCGATAAGAGTTTGAATCTGGCTCCCGAATTCAAAATCACAGAAACAACTGCCCCCACATTCACCGTTCAGACAGAAGACGATGGTACACAGTGCGAAAATGCAATTGCTTGGTTCCTGGGTCTGAAAAAATTCAACCGTCCCTGCGAACTCCACGTCTTTGCAGAAGGCGGTCATGGTTACGGTCTTCTCCGCCGCGGTTATCCGGTGAACGACTGGTATCTTGCTGCGGAACAATGGTTCCGTCGTCAGCAGTAATAAAAACGAGTTATCATACCGCAATGCAGGCTGCCGGTTCTCCGGCAGCTTTTTTTTGCTCTTTATAAATAATATAGACTTGCATTTTTTGTGCACAGATGTTATATTACCCCGGAGCTTAGAAGATCGTAAAAAATAAATTATTGTAATTCAACATGAAAAAAGCATTGATACCGTTTACAATTTTTATACAGAACCGTCAACTGCTTACCGCATTGATCAAACAATTGTGGGTCTCACGCGGAAAAGGCGGTTTTCTTCCTTTGCTCTGGCCGTTGCTGACTCCGGTATTTCTTCTGCTGATTTATTACTTTTCCTTCGGTGTGATTCTGAACTTGCGGAACATCCCCGGTGAATCCAATTACACATTGACTCTTTTTTGCGGCATTGCCGTCTTCAACATTTTTACGGAAAGCTTCAACAATGGGGCAAGCTCCATCATCTCTCAGCCCCAATATGTGAAAAATGCAACGTTTCCGCTTGAAGTTCTGCCATTATCCACGGTGGGAGCGGCAACCATTTCCGGCTTGATCTATCTGACGATCACGATTATCGGAACAATGATTTTCGGCACATTCAACTTCATGTTCCCCCTGTGCGTTCTGTGCCTTATCCCCTATCTGCTGTTCTGCAGCGGCGTGGCATTATTTGCAGGCGCTTTGAGTGTATTCATCCGGGACTTCCCGATTTTCGCAGCCTTGATCCAACAGGGATTGTTTTTTCTGACACCGATTATTTATCCGATTTCCGTCATTCCGGAAAAGTTCCGTTTTTATTTCCAGTTCAATCCGCTGGTCAGCTATGTGGAATCGGTCCGGAATGTGGTGTTGAACGGCAATATGGCATCGGTCAACTGGTATATGCTCTGGGGATATGGTCTGCTGTTTTATCTGGCCGGCTTTTTCTTCTTCCACAAAACGAAAAAAGGATTTGCCGATGTCATCTGATATAAACACTCTTCTGCAGGTAAAAGACCTGTGTAAATCCTACGAGATTTATGATTATCCCTGGAAGCGGCTTTTGCAGACCATTTTTATGGGACACAAGACGTTTTATACCAGCTTTACCGCATTGAATAACGTCTCTTTTGAGCTCAAGCGCGGCGAATGTCTCGGTGTGATCGGCGGCAATGGAGCAGGCAAAAGTACACTTCTGGCGTTGCTTGCAGGAACGTTACGGGCGACCTCCGGGAGTATCGAAAAACATGGCAGAGTCTGCGCATTGCAGGAATTGGGCTTTGGTTTCAATCCGGAATTCACAGGCAGAGAAAATATCCGTGTGGCGGGCTTGATGCTTGGGCTTACCGCCGCCCAGGTTGCGGAACGGGAAGAAAGCATTATTACATTCGCAGATATCGGCACGTTTATTGATCAGCCGGTCAAAAAATATTCCAGCGGCATGTTCGTCCGTCTGGCATTCGGTTTGATCGCGCATACCGATTCCGATATTATGCTGATTGATGAAGCATTGGCAGTCGGCGATGTATTTTTCCAACAGAAATGCCATCGTTACATCGAAGAAAAAAAGAAAAACAGTGCCATGGTACTGGTCAGTCATGATATGAGCGCAATCGCCAATCTCTGCGACCGCGTGATCGTTTTGGAACAGGGACACGTTGCATTCTGCGGTGCCCCCAAAGAAGCCATTGAATATTACACGCATCTTCTGTACAAACAACCGGAACTCCCGGTCGAAACCGTACAGCAAGAAAAAGAGTTGCCGGAAGAATGGCAATTGATTGATGAAAAACATAAAACCGGACAATATGGTCAATTCACCGCATTCTCCCTGAGCCGTTCGGTTTTGAGCGAAGGTGATGTTTTGCGAATCTCCGCACGGATTGAACTCAATCAGTCCTGTCAACACCCCATCATCGGGTACTTTTTCAATGACCGGTTCGGCAAACGGATCTTCGGCAATTGTGTACTGGAAACGACAGCTGTCGAACCGGGGATTCTGGAATTTTCGTTTGAATTGACGTGGCCGGATATTGCTCCGGGCGAATACACTCTTACTCTGGGGCTGGGCTCCGGAGATGATATTATGACACAAACCGTATATTGTTGGACAACGGATTTCTGTGCTGTTACTTCGCTGAAAGAAAACGGTATTGTCCATGGCGTTTTTAACATTGCAATGAATAACTTCACATACAAAGGAACCTCAAAATGAGCACAACCAAAAAAGTGGCAGTCATCACCCGTACAAAAAACCGTAATATTCTTTTGTGGCGTGCCTATCACAGTGTACTGAAACAAACCATGAAAGATCTGATCTGGGTTATCGTGAATGACGGCGGCGAAAAAGAAGGTGTTGATGCCATTGCCAATGATGCCAGAAACAATGGACTTGATGTGAAAGTTATTCATCACGAAGAAAGCAAAGGCATGGAAGCCGCCAGCAATGCGGGAATTCGCAGCTGCGATTCAAAATATATCGTCATCCATGACGATGATGACAGCTGGGAAAGTGCATTTCTGGAAAGAACTGTTGCGTTTCTGGAAGAGGAAACCGTCTTCTCCGGCGTCATCACCCACACCCTGCGTGTGAATGAAGTTATCGAAAATGATTCTCCCCGTACCACATCCTGTTACGGCTTCAACACCTGGCTGAAATCCATTTATCTCATGGAAATGGCAATGGTCAATACATTCCCGCCCATTTCCTTCCTTTTCAAACGCTCTGTTTACGATAAAATCGGCGGTTATGATGAACGCCTGCCGGTTCTGGGCGACTGGGATTTCAATATCCGTTTTCTCAAGGAAGCTGATATCGGTGTGATACCCGAACTCCTTGCCTTGTATCATCACCGCGATACCATCACCGATGCAAACGATGTTTACGGCAACACCGTCAACGCCGGAATCGCCAAGCATGTGAAATATGATGCCATTCTGAGAAATCACTATATGCGGACCTCTCCGAATGACCTGGGCGTTCTTACCAATCTCGCGGCAATGACAACCTGGCAGAACAGCAAGATTGACCAGATATCCGCACAGAGTCTGACAAAAGGGGCAAACTGTTTTTTGAGTTATCTGAAGAAAAAATGCTGGTTTAACCGTTTTGTGAAAAAAGTAAAATCAGAAGGTGGTAAATGAAATTCCCTCCACTCAGTCAATTGACCACTGAATTGTTTGCTCTGCCATCAACGGCACAGCGGCAATCCAATTTGTGCTCCATGGTCAATTTCTATCCGGAAATGAAACGCCTGATGGATGCCGTTTCCATGTCATCCATTACGGAAATCGGCAGTGAAGCAGGCGAAAACACTGCAGCACTGCTGGAATATGCCAAAGCGCGGAATCTTCAGCTTACAACAGTCGATCCGATTGATGTTCCGTTCCCGTTCGATAGAAATACGACTCCGTGTTTTACATTCTTCCAGGGAACATCCAAAGATTATCTGCAGGGCCAATATCAGTGTACCGTCATGTTCATGGATGGCGACCACAATTATGAAACGGTCATCAACGATTTGACTGCAATTCATAACCGCAGAAGAGAAAGCGGCATCAAGATCGTTTTCCTTCATGATGTCTCCTGGCCCTGGGCAAGACGGGACCTTTATTACAGTCTCGACCGGGTGAACACACCCCATCCGAATCAACCCCAGTCCGGGGTATCACCTTATCAGACAGACAGTCAATATTACCTTCCGTCAACCGGATACTCTACCGCAAACAGCGAAGGCACTCTGAGCAATGGAGTATTGACAGCCGTAGAAGATTTTACGGCGGCGAACAGCAGTACCTGGCAATACTGGCATATTCCGGTGATTTACGGAATCGGGATTCTGTTATGTCTCGATAATCTGGAGCAAACGGAATATGATGCACTGAATGGATCAATCACTGAATTGTTGAGACATCGCGAAATTTTGGCAACGCTGGAATTAAACCGGATTGAAAATCTTTGTTACATTCAATCTCTCAAGGATGAAATTCAGCGTGCCGGTGATGTGTGGCGCAGTGACCAGCGTTACATTGATGAAGTCAACAAACATTTATCTGATTTCACACAGAAATTGAACTCCATCAACAGTCAATTTGAATATTTGCAGAAAATCGATTCCGAAAAAAATGCCAGAATTGATGAGTTGCGGAAATCTCTGGATTACAGCATTGAAAGCGGAAACAATCAAAAAAATACTGCCGCGAAATTATTGATGCAGATTGAACAGCTTCAGGTTAAATTCGATCACGAAAAGAAAGAATGTGCCGAACTGCAGAAAAATATCAAATCTCTTACCGATCAGCTTCTCCAGTTGGAATTGGATAAAAACAATGCCGATCACACCATCCGCGAATTGAAAAATGCACAGGCTGTCGCTGAACAAAAACTCCGGGATGAAACAGCATTGCGGCAGAAAGCTTCCGCGGAACATGATGCGATTGCAGCAAGATTGAACCAGCAATTGGCTGATAAAGCAAAAGAAAACAGCCGTCTGCAGGAGCGTTTGGAAAATAACGAACAGCTTGCTGTGAAGTTAAGCTCATTACTGCAAAAAATGACCGACGAACGGAATCAGGTATTACAGGAAAAAGCGGCAGTCTTGACAGCTCAAAAAGAATCTGCCGCCAACCTTTTACAGCTGGATACCGCATTATCTGCAAAAGTCAATGAAAATACGCTTTTACAGAATCAACTGAAAAACTGCGAGAACACAGTCTCCAGTCTGAATGAGCAACTGCAGAAAACAACCGGCGAACGCGACACCGTTCAGCAGGAAAAATCAGCCATCACCGCACAGCTCCATACGGGAACAGCAGAAAAAGATGATCTTGCGCAAAAACTTTCCATGGAACAGAAAGTATGTCACTCTCTCCGCGCTGAATGTGAGGCAACTCATGCGGAAGTCTGGAAGCGGGATCAGGAAATCCGCCGTCTGAATCTGGAAAATCTAGCAGAGCATTGGCGTATTGAAAAACGGGGTTGGATGCACGCCATCACATATCGTCAATGCAACAAAAAGAAATTTGCCCGGATGAAAGAGATACTGCAGTCCGGCGCGATCAAGGTCTTGTCTTTGGATGTGTTTGACACCCTGCTGATGCGATGCCGTCATTCCGAATTGCAGCGTTTTATGGATATGGGTAAAATATGGCATAAAAAATTCCCCGCCATTTCCGCCGACAGTTTTTATGCGGCACGGGCACTGGCACACCGTATTGCATATCAAAGTCAAATATCAGTCCAGGGATGCCGTGAACCTCAGGCATCTGCAATTTTCAAATGCATGTGCAGTATTCTGCATCTTGCAGAAGAAGATGCGGATACACTGGCAGCAATGGAATTGGAATACGAAGCAGCCCATTTGCGCTTGAATCCGGCGGTGGGTGAACTGATCAGAATTGCGAAAGAACAAAATGTTAAAGTGATTGCGGTCAGCGATATGTATTGGAAATCGGATGCCATTGGGGAACTCATAAAGAAAGCGGCTGGTGAAACTCTGCGCATGGATCGAGTTTACAGCAGCAGCGATATGGGCATATCAAAATCATCCGGCCTGCTTTTTGACTACGTGTTGAAAGAGGAACAATGCACCTCTTCTGCCATGCTCCATATCGGCGACAACAAAGAATCGGATTGCGTCCGCCCGTATCTGCGGCATGGTATCAATGCCGTGTGGATTCCGCGTCCGGACCATTACAACCATTATTGCAAAAAACAACAGAAAAAATATATGAAACAACTTAAGAAACGAGGTATCATCAATGGCTTATGATAAAAGTTTTTACGAAGAGCAAAGTCTTGGCAGCAGAAATTCAGCAAAAGAAGTCATCCCTTTTCTGTTGAATCATTTCAATATCAAGAGCGTTGTTGACCTGGGATGCGGGCTCGGTACATGGCTTTCCATTTTCGAGCAACATGGTATCACCGACATTGCCGGTTACGACGGCGATTATGTTCCCAGAGAATATCTTCAGATTCCGCAGGAAGCATTCCACCCGGTGGACTTGAGCACAGAAATTGAATTCGGCAGACGTTATGATCTTTCCATGAGTCTGGAAGTGGCAGAACATATTTCCCCGCTGAAAGCCAGAGAATTCGTCGGCAAACTGACTTCTCTCTCTGACATCGTCATGTTCTCCAGTGCCTTTCCCTATCAGGGCGGAACCGGTCACGTCAACGAAAACTACCCCGAATATTGGGCGCTGATTTTCAAAGAATTCGGTTACACCCCTATTGATATTATCCGAGACAACTTCTGGTATAATGGCATGGTCTGCCCCTGGTACCGTCAGAACATTCTCATCTTCATCAAAGAAGAAGTCCGTGCGGAAAAATACCCTGCCATTCCCACCGCCGTGGATAAAATCCTCACACGGATTCATCCGGAAATGTATCTCTGGTGCTGTGTCCGCCCGGATAAAACGCAATTTGCACCGCATCAGTTTGAAGACGATAAATGTGCTTTCTACCCCGTTATTGATGCATGGCGTTATCACAGTACCATGCCGGAAAATGTCCGCAGTTACGGTACGGAATACAACATTGAATACAGCGCCATGCCCTGGTGGAAAAAACTCAAATTGAAACTGGCATATTACTCCAATAAAAGGAAAGAAAAATGAGCGGAAAGATCAAAACAAAACGGGATGCAGGTTATCTGCTGGGGCCGTTGTTTTACGAATTCTGCTGCCGTCTTCACTGGTTGACAGGGAACTATGACAGAAAACAGGATGCTTTACTGTTTATGTCCCGCGGCGGTTTGCGCCTTCAGTATCTCTATGAATTGTTCCTGAACTGTAACGATCTGAAAAGTAATACCGATTTGTATCCGTTCTGGATTTCCAGATTTGCGGCGGTAAAATTGATCTTCCCGGTAAATCCGGAATTGGCAGTCAGTCACGTTGTCCGTGAGTTTTCTTATACCAATTGCCGGACCATGGCAGCTGCATTGATTCCGGATCAATTGTATCCCAATAAGGAAGATTTATTGCAAACGATTCCGGATGACACCGGTTATGCCCCGGTTACCCGGGATAATTTCTTTGCGCTTTTTTATCACAGTTGCGCGTATGCGGATCAACTCCGGTGGCATTTCCATCAGCAGGCGGAAATGGGGAATGCCTATCTGAATGATAAATTCGGTCAATATCAGAAACTGCATACAGTCGATACCGGCTGGTTCGGCTCCACCCTTGGCTCTCTGCAGTCCGGATGCGGAAAATGGAAATGGGATGCCATCTATTTTGGACGCTGGA
The DNA here is from genome assembly GCA_045639325.1 of Victivallales bacterium. GTDB lineage: Bacteria > Verrucomicrobiota > Lentisphaeria > Victivallales > UBA1829 > RGIG8244. The sequence goes on along the minus strand of JAZUCU010000042.1, from coordinate 84,486 downwards.
ACTACCGTGATGAAGTTCCCTGGTACTTCTATGATATTATTCCCATTATGATAGATGCCGTCGGTCTCAAAGGCAAAAATAAAATTGATATTTTCCTTGAATATCATCACATTATTGAAGCTGTACTGGAACCGGAACTTCCCAGCACGGAATATTATCTCCCCGATGGCTCATCCAGTTCTATGATTCCCGACTGGGAAAAACGTATCGCCGGGGATGAGTCAGAAGAAATGTGGATGGGCGTCATTGACTACTTCCGTTCCAAGCCTTCAACCGACATCAACGATGTAGTAAAAGCAACCCAAAACGTATTGAAACTCTGGAAACGTGCCTTGCGTTATCCCACGGCGGAAGAAGCAAAAATTCTGGAAGTTCCCGCCCGCAGTGCGGATTTCGGCAAGAAAGATCAAACTGCCATATTCGGTCAGCTGGACCATAAAAACAGAAAAGAATACTGGCGCTGCATCAAAAGATCACTATGGCCTGCCGGAGCGATTGCTATTTCTTCCTCACGCAAAAGCAGATGGTTCAAACAACTGTTCTGGCATATTGCAAAAGCCTGCATCTCGTATCGGGGTGCCGTCTGATTCCGGTTCCGGAACATAAAAGAAAAAAGCTCAAACAGGATTGATTTTCACAGTCCCAGTTTGAGCTTTTTTATACAAAAAAATCAATCAACCGGGGAAATAAATGCACTTTCCAGATCTTTACGACTGAAATAGTCTGATCCGCTACCCCGGGCATACATGTACAAAGAAGCTAAATATACTTTCTCTGCAACTGACACCAGATAAGCAAAAAACAGAAAAATTAAGAACAAAGCCGTACAAGTCCATGCCGTTTCCATCTGCAAATCAGGCATCGCCCAAGTCAAACCGCCAAGAAAAAGACAGGCTGCCACCCAGATAAAGAACGCCAGCCAGGTCATCACATGCAGTCCGGCAAATCCAATCAACGCTTCCCCCCACGTATGCCGGATCGTTTCTTCCGAACGACTCAAAACCCGGAAGGGATTGATCAGACTGGAATCAAACACGATCGCCGGAATGGCAAAGCAGGATGCAACCACCCAGATCAGCGCACTCCCCCGCAAAAGAAATAATCCGATTCCGCCGATACGCGGCTGAAGAAAACGAAGAATCACCCCCACGGTCGAAGCAAGCAGCGTCCAGAAAAATATGGAAACAGCCCGTTGTGCAGCACAGCGGAAGCCATGCAGAATATACACATTCTTCCCGCGCAAGCCCCGGAAGATTTCGTTATAAAAAGCAATATTGCACAAGTTGACAACATACATCACAAGCAGATAAACCAGGAACCACACCCCGATCTTACTGATACTGAATGAGCCATCCGGATTTTTATCTTGCAGAATCAGAATATCATTCAGCGGATTGCCCGGCAGATAGGATAACGTACCTCCGGCAATCAACAGCAATAAAAACACAATGGCAATCATGGATATCAATGGAAAAATCAATAATTTCCGGTTCTTATCTACGACGGTCCACGATTTCTGAAAAAGACTCCAACTTCTTTGAAAAGTTCCCATAATCCCCTCCTCTTTTAACTTGAAACTTGAAAACGTCACCCCCATGTGACACATTTAAAATATCACAACTTTTCCGCTTTGCAAGAGGAGAAAATCAGGATTTTCTTTTTTTTATCCGGCGCCGGTCATAACGGTACATCTGCACCGCATTGCAGATATTGTGCCAGAAAATATAGAAAAAAGGGCCTAACGCAACAGGCACAGAAGCAAATTGTAATGCAAGAAAAACTGTAAAGGTCGTATTTTTCTGTCCCAATGCCTGACTGCATTCCCGACAGAGACGGTATTTGGAAATCTTCCCGCCCAGGTAAAAATTCAAAAAGCAGAGAATCAGAGAAAGAGATGCAATAATCACCGTCTGCGTGTAAGAAGCATCCTGGCTGCGGCGGAAATACAGAATCACGGAAGAACTCAAAATATAAATCATGAATGTCCAGATAAAGAAACTGAGCATTTTCAATTTCACAGCCAGTTGAGCTGCCCCGCGATAAACAAACAACACACAGCGGGAAACGGCAAAGGGAATCACAATCACCACAAACAGTGTCTTCATCACATCAAAGAAAAAGTCAACCGTCATATTCCCCGTAACATAGGGCAGCAGAACAAGCAACAGCAAAGGAATCAACGTATTGGTCAGAATGTAGGAAGACATAACGAACCCTGCTCTGCCATTGAGAAAAGTCATAATAACCGATGCCGCAACCGCAGTGGGCGTGATGCCGGTAAAAAACAACGCCAGAGCATACACCATATCCTGCGGAAACAGAATGCGTGCCAGAAAGAAGGGAATCACGCCCATCATAATATTCAACAGCAGAATGATCCAGTGTTCTTTCCGGAAAGAAAGGTCCCGCATTTTCAATTTCAGACAGGTAATGAAAATCATCAGAACCAGAAGGTTGCGGATAACCATTTTGGAATCGCCGAACACCGTTGCGCCCTGGGGATAAAGGAACGCACAGATAATAGGGATAAAAATCATCGCCGGACGCAACAGAATCCGTATCTGATCAATAATTTGTTTGGCTGCCATAGTTCCGACTCCTGAATTAGGCATATAATATACATCGATTCAGGAAAAATGCAAGAAAAAACGGAACTGCCTTTCGAAGACAGTTCCGTTGGAAAATCAACTTATCCGTGAATTACAGATTAGTGATATTTGGGCAGGTAATCGCCATGAGCTTCGATCAATTCATCGCACATTGCAATGATCTTGTCCATGGGCAATTCTGCGGATGTGTGGGGATCGAGCAATGCTGCATGATAAATCGCATCACGCTTCAGTGTCAATGCAGCTTCAATGGTCAACTGCTGAACGTTGATATTGGTCATGTTCAATGCCGCGCACTGAGTCGGAATGCGGCCGACGTAGGTACCCTGGATGCCGTTGGAATCGACCAGACAGGGTACTTCGACAACGCAGTCGGACGGCAGGTTTTCGATAAAGCCGTTGTTCATCACGTTACCGTTGATTTCAGTGGGAACGCCGGTAACGATGGAGTTCATGATCTGAGAACCGTATTCAATGGAAAGTTTGTGTGTGAGATCCGGATCTTTGCTGATCTTCTGATACTGTTCTTTCCAGCTCTTGATCTGGTGGATACAGCGGCGGGGATATTCATCCAGCGGAATACCGAATTCAGTAATCAGTTCGGGATACTGGCTCTTGATCCAGTAGGGCATGTATTCGGCATTGTGTTCGCTGGATTCTGTGACGTAGTAACCGAATTTGTTCATGATTTCCAGACGGACCAGGTTGGCACCGCATTTTTCCGGATGTTCCAGATGTCCGCGCTGTTTTTTGACCAACGCCAATGCTTTTTTACGCAACATCGGGTAAACGTCTTTTCCGTCTTTTTCCACATTCAACAGCCATGCCATGTGATTGATACCTGCGATTTTGTAACGGTATCCCAGGTCACGGGCATAAATTCCTTTGTAATACTGTTCATCATAGTCATACATGCCGAAAGCGTGGAGCAGAGATTCCATACAGACCTGAACGCTGTGGCAGAGACCGACTGTCTTGATGGATGTGCCTTTCAGCATGGCACCGGTCAGCATGCACATGGGGTTGGTATAGTTCAACAACCAGGCATTGGGGCAGACTTCTTCCATGTCTTTTGCAAAGTCGAGCATGACCGGGATAGTACGCAGAGCGCGGAAAATACCGCCGATACCGAGAGTATCAGCAATGGTCTGACGCAGTCCGTATTTTTTCGGAATTTCGAAGTCGATCACAGTAGAGGGTTCATATCCGCCGATCTGAATGCAGTTGATGACAAAGTCAGCACCTTTCAGAGCTTTTTTGCGGTTGGCAACGCCGTGATAAGTCTTGATTTTTGCACGTTTTTCGTTAATATTTGCATTGAGAACGCTGAGGATTTTTTCAGATTCTTTCAAACGATCTGCATCAATGTCATACAATGCGATTTCAGAATCTTTCAATGCTTCGCGGCACATGCAGTCGCCCAGAACGTTACGGGCGAAAACGGTGCTGCCGGCACCCATAAATGTGATTTTTGCCATTGCTTGTTTCTCCTTGTTAAAAATTGGATAAATAATGGTATTATGCTATAAAATACAAGTTTTTTGCGATTTTTCAAATGCAAAAGTACATGATTATGTATAATATTTTTGCTATTTTATGGTATTTTTGTGCTATTTGATATAAAAAAAACATCCGATTGCACTCTGAAACAGAAATACAATCGGATATTTTCAAATAAAACGAATGTTTCTTCAGCCCTTCACCGGCGGGTAGAAAATCAGCAAGTGAGAAATGGCATCGTTTTCACCAATGAAGATTTCGCCGTTTCTGCCGCCAAGCATCACATCCGCACAATGGACAATCCACGTGACCGGCATGTTGGAACGCATGATCCCCTCATCCGTAAAGCCATCCTCCGGCGTATAACGGAACAAGTGGCAGATGTCAGAATCCAGACCGCTGATTCCCCACAAAACGCCATCACGGTTGTAATGCAGCGCACGAATCTGATTTTCATTCACCGGACGCCCCATGGAGGTAATCTTATTATTCACCACATCCATACGGCACAGCAAACCATCGGCGCTGGTACCACAATAAAAAACACCATCGCCGCAGGATGTTGCCGCACTCATGGTCGTGAGATATTCACGTCCGCAACTGCAGGGGATCTTCATGGATGTTTCGTAAAGGGAATCGTTGAGGGTATCAAAGGCAATGATATGTCCGTGATGACCGGAGAAATAAATTGTCTTCTGATATTCCATCATGACTTGCGGCAGATTATTTTTTCTGCGGATAAATTCATTGAAGCAGGGGTAAATCTTCCGTTCGCCGCTTTCCGGATCGTAAGAGAAGAAATCACCGGAAGGCCAGGTGATACCGTAAATCTTATCATCCACGGAAATCAAACGATAAACGCCCTCGCCCGGTGCAATTTCCCCGAGGTCGGTGATTTTGGACAATACATCCGAAGGCTGCAGGTAATATTTTGTGAATTCACCACGGTCTGCATCTTCGCGGGAATTGAAATAACGCTGGTTTTCTGCCGCATTGTATTGATACAGATGTCCGCCTTCTGTTCCGTAAGTACCGAAGAATACCTGACCGTTTGAAATCTGTGCCATGGAACGGCAATCTTCCCCTGCTCTGCCGAATTTGGCAAGGGGCAGGAAATAACGGACATTCGGGAAATAAGCAAACATCCGCGGTTCCGCACCGTGTGTCACACCAAGAAGCGTACCGGATTCCTGATCCTGAAGCATGGCTCCGATGCGTCCTTCCTGACGGGGAATCAAGGGCATCACGCCGGACATACCTTCTTCCTGTGCGACAAGCGTTCCGTTCCGCAGGAATATGTTATTATCTTTTGAATTGATGCTGTGATAGCCGTCACTGAAGCTAAAGACGGGCGGCGGCGGCAGATTCGGGGTATCGTATTTGCCGACGTAGGCTTTTTCCGGTTCCTTGTTGACGCCATTCTGATTGTAGATGAAGATGGACATGGCATCCGCACCGCCAAGGCGTTCCCCGCCGAAATACAAAGTGCCATCCGATGTCGCACAGGCGGATGCAACCACATTCAATCCGGGGAAGTCGCCGACCTTGATTTGACCCAGATCGTGTTGTTCCAATGTTTCCGGATCAAGTGAGAAAATATGGGGCGGAATACGCTTTTTGCCCTGTGCATTATACGCCGCAAAATACAATTTATCATCCGGGCCGATAATCAACATACGGGGGAAGAAACGTTTTTCCGGAAAATCGTAATGGTTGACCACTTCATCTCCGAGAATTCCCAGATCACGCATGGTGCCGTAACGACCTTTCAACGGATCGTATTCAAAAACATGATGAGTCAGCCAGGTAGTACCGTAAAGTTTTTTACCGTCGCGGGACGGCAGCAGGTTGAAAATACCGCGTGCATTCTGTACTGCCCAGAAATCATCAGGGACACCGATCGGCAATGTTTCAAACGTGCCTTTATCCGGGCGGAACCGGAGGAAATTACCCTGACTGTCTGAGGTGTAAACGCATCCATCCGCCGGAGAATAGCAAGGGCCGAGATAGTCATGCTGGGCAATTCGTCCGTAATCTTTCACTTCCCCGGTATTGAGGTTGGCAACATGAAAATGACAGCGGAGGAAGCCGGTAATATAAACTTCGTTACGCTCCGGATTGTAGGTCATCCATCTTGCGCCGCCATTGGGAACAACGACGCCGAAGTCTTCCGTCGACCCCGTTTTGGGATCGTGAATGATCAAATGGGAACCGAGAAATTTCCGTTCCGGATCGTTACACACATGCCAGTAATGATAATAATCTTCCCCGACCGGCGGGGCGGTCATGTGAGTTGCAGCAATCAATTTTCCTTCCGGAGAAAATGCAATTGCGGTATGAATTTTGGAATGGGGATGCCGTTTTACCCGGTCTTCTTCACTGTAATGAATTACTTTTTCCAAGTCAACAGCAAGAGAAAATTTATCCAGTGCCGGATCATACTGCATCAATTTTGTAAATGCGCCATCGAAACCGACTTCCGCACATAATGCAAAATAAACTTTATTATCCGGGGATGCCGCGGCGGCATACATGACGTCATGTCTGTTCTGTTTTTCCAGAACGCGGATTGTTAATTTATTCGGATCAGCTAACATATCATTCATAAGAAAACTCCGTAAGCAATCAATTATTGATTCCAGGCTGCGTAGAATCTATCCCAGGATTCATGACTCCAATTGCCGGATTCCGTTTCTGCATGATGCATACGGGGGCAAGCCTTCAATGCGGCGACCAGTTTGCCCCACGGAATATTGCCTTCGCCCGGCGGATTGTGATCATCTTCCGTGCCATAATTATCATGCATGTGGCAGGTGACCATATCTTTTTTCATCAATTCAAGCAGTTCAAACAAACCGGCTTCGGGATAATAGTTGGCATGGCCGGTATCGAAACAGAGTCCGACAACCGGATCTGCATAACTGGCAACAAGATCAATCACATAATGCATATTATCAAGAGATTCACCGCTGTTTTCCAACGCCAGAGCAATGGATGTTTCCTGCGCAACCGGCAGAAGTGCATCCACACTGCGGCGGATCTGATCCCGTGCAAACGCCAGATCGGTTGCTCCGGCAAGACCGAGATGAAGCGTGTAGGAGGAAACACCCATTTCCGCCAGAGCATAAAGAAATGCTTTGTGATTTTCCATGGCATTGAGACGCTGACTTTCATCATTGCAGGCAAGGTCTCTCCCCTGCCCCCACAATGCGTGACATGCCGGAGTTTTCAAATCGGCAGCTTTGAGCATGGATGCAATGCGTTTGAGATAGCCTTTATTTTCACATTCCTTGTACCACCAGATGGGGTGGGCAACAATATCGGTAACGCCCCAGGAACGGACGTCATGCATGGTCTTTTCCAGATCGGCATCTGCAACTTTTTTCCATTCGACAAAATGAACTAATTTTTCTTCAATCATGGTAAAACTCCGTTGTTACATCAGGAATTGATAATCTTCAAGGCTTCATTCAATACAATACCGGCGGCATGAACAGAGAACGGATTGGAACGGGGAGCCGTTTCATAACCGCCGCGGCCGTAATTCCAGGAATTCGGGAAATATCCGGTCCCGCTGCCGTTATTCAAAATCGCAATCAATGCAGTTTTGCCGAAAAGGTATTCACGGCGGATCAACAGCCCGGTCGCCACAAACGGTTCGCAGGGAACGCCCATAACCGCACCGGTTCCGAAATCAAGATAGCTGATTTCAAAATGGAAGGATTTGGGATTTGCGGCAATATTCAACAGATTGGATGCAAAATATTTCAGAACGACCGGGGATTTCTTTGCAAAATCTTCCGCTGTCAGATTCTTCGCCGTATCCTGATTGAATTCGATATCCGCATATTTTTCCATGATTTCGTTGGCTTCCGCCAATTCTTCTTCGGAAATCTCACGGCCCGGCATATCAAAGTCCCGACTCCGGCAGCTGAATTGAATCGGTGCAGATTTGAATTTTGGCAAGCCGGCAATCACAGCTTTGGCATAACAACGCCCGATCCGTTCCGCTTCCGCAGGTTCCGTCTGATCGCCGGCAACGGAAACATCAAAATGATTGATGTCACCGGAACAGCCGATCAACGGCATCACCATCGCACCGGCAGAAAGTTCGGCTTCCACCAGACGGCGCGTCCAGGAAGGCCAGTCGCCGGAAACATCGTTCCCACCAGTCGTATCGGCATGATTGCTGATGCTCAAAAGAACCAGCTCTTTTCCAGAGGCGGAACGGAAACGGAGCATGGGGATTTCGGGGTCGATTTCCCCTTCCGGACGCACAATATCCGGATTCAATTTACCCGGATTCGTTGCAACTTCGCCGTTCTTCATCCAGAAACGGCGGTTGAAACAGCAGCTGCCTTCCATGACCATGGTCCGTTCCATAGTGGCATCTTCCAATGCGCTGACGGCTTCTTTACATGCTTCGATTGTTTTTTCAACCGCAAAAGGCAGGTAATCTTCGCAATATCCGCCACGGCCGACACGGACTTCCGGTGCGGTATGACAATGGGTAGCGGTGACAACCAGCGTGGCATGAGCAAATCCGTTCGCCGCCAATGCTTCTTTCAACATATTGAACATGGGAGGCGGACATGTGATCAAATCGTATTGAATCAGAAAAGCAAAGTTATCGCCATCCTGAAACGCGGCAACACGGACTTCCAGATCATCCAGCACGTTTTCCCAGATTCGTGTATTGAAATAACCGGCAAGCCCCATCTTCATGGGCGGATTGATTGTCCGGCGGGCATAATTGAACTTGAGATTGCTCATCGTAAAAATACCTTACTGTTTATATAATTATTGCGTTTTGGCATCTAATATAATACCAAAACGCAATTTTTCAAACAAATTAAAATAAATCTTTTTATTTTTTAGTCTTTACAGACTTCCAAAGCAATCAGACGGGCAGCATGGCCTTTGGATTTCTCATTCTTTTCCGCAGAAATACGCAAGACTGCCGTATGAGCACCCGCAGACAATTCATCCGCAAGAACTACGCTGCGCGGATAATGCAAGCCGGCACTGTAATGATGATACAAATCCTGTTTCCGGAACTCGCCACCGTCAATACTGTATTCCAGAATACCGGCATCCGGGCCCGCAGTCAGATAGAAACCGATGACTTTACCCGTAAAGGAAATGGTGACTTCCGCACCCGGCTGATCGGCGTAAAGATTGGCGATTCCCAGGAAACGTTCCCGTTTTGCACCCGGCAACGCATCCCAGTCAGGTTCACCGACCGTCCAGGATTTATTGTTGGAAATGGCAATCTGATCGGCAGGAATCATATCCCCGTTGGCATAGCAATAAGGATTCATCGGTGCAGGCAGCACAGTTGCCGCTTCCGCAATACCATCGGCATAATCACGCTGATACTGCACAAAGGAGCGGATGGATTCGGCATAGATGGCATTGCCGTACGGTGCAGGGTGTACACCGCCGAATTTTTCCCAGTCACATTCGCCATGACGGATACGTTCCGCAAGGTCGGCAGAGAAGTTGATAGAGGGAATGCCGTAATAATCCGCAACTTTGAGATGAGCCATGATCTGCGGCGGGACTTCGCCCGGTTCACGGGTATTGTTGTATGCGCCACCTTCACGGTCCGGAGAAACAGGAACGGAATTCTTGGAGTATTGTGCAAGCATTTTTTCATTGGTCGTGAAGAGCAGCACAATATCGGTTTCCGGCTTGACAGTCTTTACCGTGCGGACGATACCTTCGATACCGCGGACCGTATGTTCCGGTTCGAACATGCCATCCTGATTATCATTCGTTGCAAAACCGGCAAAAAGCAAATCCGGTTTATGCGCCATAACATCTTTCAGCACACGGAATGCACCGGTGTCGGAACAGGTGGAGGAAATCCCCGCATTGATGAAGGTAAATTCACATTCGGGGAAAAGACGGCGCAAATGATCTTCGGTCAACTTGGAATAACCGTTCATTTCTGTAATGGAGCCGCCGAGGAATGCAACCGTACCTTTCTTTTCCGTCATGAACTTTTTCATGGAGCGGGCAATGCCGTTACGCGGGGCAATGTAATCATTCCAGCCTGCACTGTATGCGAGGAGATGATTGACCATGTAAGTCGGGTCTTTGAAACTGTGGGGGTGATGGTCGTTATTCTTCTTTACGACAACACGGATCGGGCCGCCCAATGCTTCATAACGGGGCGCAAAGATATCCATATTTTCATCAAGGGGAACGACCTTGTCAATATCGCCGCAGACGGCAAGAATGGGTACTTTTGCAGCAGCCAGCTCTTCCAGATTGTCAAAAGGCTGATCGTTGTAATTGAGTGCATCTTCTCTGGTGGCAAGGTTGTAAGATTTCTGACACTGGATCCAGTCGTCATAAACATCGCTTTTACCGAATCCGCCGGGCCAGCTCTTGAAATCGCAAACGCCGTTATCGATGTAGATGGCAGAGACTTTATCGGGATTTTTCTTGGCGAAGTTGAGTGCAATCAATGCGCCCTGACTCATACCGATCAAAGCGGCACGTTTGGCAAGTTGGAAGTTTTCACGCAGGAAATCATAATATTTTTCCCACAATGTCACCGCACCGGGTGCACCGTAGAAAATGTAAGTATTCAAAAAGACAAGTGTAAAACCGCGTTCCAACAGTGCAATGTCGGTCTGGGGTTCATGCCCGAACCAGCGTCCGCGCCAAACCCAAGGTCTGTTTACGGCATATTTTTCGGGGAAGACCACGATGGCTTCGTATCCGCAAAAATCAAATTTATATCCGGCGAATCCGTGAAAATCATAATTTTCGGCATTGGCGGGAAATTTTGCTTTTTCCTGTTCAACAAGTCTCATATTTGTATATTCCTTTCGGTTTTTCAGTTTTTACGGAATATACCGCCATGCAGGCATTTTTGCAAATATTTTTCTGTAAAAATGAGAATAAAAAAAGGAATGTATACCGGAAAGTATACACTCCTTGATATTCGGATAACAAATGCCGTTAAATTTTATTTGCCGGCTTTCATTTCCCGTACAGCTTCCACAACCGCATTTGCCTGGTAAACAAGCTGTTCTTCCGTCAACGGATACAACGGCAGATGAGTGTAGGAATGATAGAACATGCGTTCTGTGTTGGGACATGTTGCCGCAATCGCTTCTTCATCATAGCCCATATCTTTCATGATCTTGAAACGATACATGGGACCGAAGTGAGTAATATTGGTCAGACCTTTTTCTGCCAGTTTCTTGGAGAGTGTCTGAATATTGCCGCCGCAGATTTCCGGATCGATACGCAACAGATACAGGTGGTGTGTACCGTAAGTTTCTGCTGTATCGGCTTTTTCCACCAGAATACCTTCTTCCTGAGAAAGGACACTGTTCATGTATTCCGCAGCTTTCCGGCGGATGGCGATAATTTCATCCAGACGCTGCATCTGGAGAAGCAAGCCGACAGCCTGAATTTCAGTAACAGAGTGATTCTGTGCAACCTGAATATTGCCGAAACGGTCGATCAGCGGGGAAATATCATACAACCAGTCTTTGATCTTTCTGGTGAAGTCCAGACCGAGGAAACGGGCATTGGCAAGCTGATTACCGGCATAATCATCGTTGGCAAGGAGAACACCGCCTTCGCCGAGGGAGTTGATGTTTTTCACTTCATGGAGAGAGAAACCGCCGAAGTTACCGATCGCACCAAGCTTTTTGCCTTTGTATGCACCGCCCATACCATGAGCAGCATCTTCCATGACGCAAATGCCATGTTTCTTTGCCAGTTCCATGATCGGGTCCATATCCACCGGATAGCCGCCCAGGTGTACGGGAACGATCATTTTTGTTTTGGGAGTGATCTTGCGGGCAACGTCTGCCGGATCCATATTGATCGTTTCCGGATCCACGTCGGCAAACACAATTTTTGCACCGATACTCAACGGATATGCCATGGTAGCAATAAAGGTAACGGCAGGCATGATCACTTCATCACCGGCTTTGAGACCGGCAAGTTTATAAGCGATTTCCATACCGCCTGTCCAGTTATCCACAAAGCAGGCGTATTTGGAACCGAAGTATTCCACCGCTTTCTGTTCGGCAGCGGCAACGTTCTGACCGAGTGTCAATTTGGTTGCGCGACCGCTGACATTTTCCAATTTTGTAATGGCATCAGCAGCCTGTTTGAAAACAGCATCATATTCCGGATTGCCGTTATCCGGCAAAAGGAAACGTACCAGATTCAAGGCATCAGATCCATTGAAAAACTCACCCACGGCATGCCACGGGACTTTGCTTTCGCCTACAGAATAGCGAAAATCTCCACCGGATTTCTTTTCACTCATTTTTTCTCTCCTGAAATGTATAAACTTAATTGGATTACAACACATCCTTTAAGATTGTTTTTTGTACAATAGCACGCTTTTTTCTTTTGTCAAGCGGGAAATTTTAATTTATCTGTTTTCTCACCGCTCACTTACGGAATTTATCCGCAATGGGCAGAAGCATGCCGCCCAATGAATTACCCAATGTCATCAGAAGCACAAGCAGAAACACATCACGGCTCCAGGCGCCTGCAACAGAGAAATAATACATATTGGCAATACAGTGTTCAAAACCGCAAAGAATAAAGACCGCAACACACAGAAAAACTGTGGTCATACGGATGACCGGATTCAGATCTTCCCGCTTGAATGTTTCCACTGCAAGATACATCAGAATACCGCAGAAAAATGCCAGAATCAACAGACTCCACGGGGAATCATTGATTTTTGCAACACAAATTTTTGCCGCCTTACCTGCAATGGAAAGCCCCATGAAAGAACGGGTGGCACGGACAGCGGAACCAACAGCAAAGCATCCCAACAGGTTGCCCAGCCAAATCCAAAGCAGAACAAACAGATAATAATAGGTGTTCTTCCCCTGATTTGCAAGGTATCCCACCGCGCCAGTGAACAGTTTGAAATTGTTACAGACAATCGTCAACAGACCGAAACCGAACAGAAATGCCCCGAGTACGGGAATCGGACAAGCCAGATAAACGGTTCCGGCGATACCGATGAACAGACCGGCAAGCACGGCATTGACAAAGATTTTCCAGGACTCACTGACAGACGGGGTACGAAACATTTTGAATACTCCAATTACATTGTTTTTGTTTTGATGACGAAAAGTTAATATATACCCCCATCGGGGAAATGTCAAATATTCATCCGTAAAAAATCGGTTCAAGTCAGAAAATTCCGGATGAGTGATATATTTGTTACGATTTTTCTGATTTTTTTGCAGGAAAAAAATTGCATTTTCAGTATATACTGTTATATTAAAGAATATTGTTTTAAAAACGGAGGCTGATTGAAAACTCGCGTTTCATACGGATTTTTGAAATCGCCTCATCGAAAAACTGAAAGGAAATGCAAATCATGTCACAAGAAATCATTGCGGCACTTTCCAGAGATCTGGGAAGCAGAAAAGGTTATGTCCTCGCAGGCGGCGGCAACTCCTCCTGGAAGGATGAAAAGTATCTCTACATCAAACCCAGCGGCGTTGCTCTCGCCGTCATGGAAGCTGATGATCTGGTAAAAATGGATCGTGCTCTGCTCGATGCCTGTATGGATGCAGGCGCAGCAGCTGATCCGGCAGATCGGGAAGCCGTTGTAAAACGCTATACCGATTTCTCCGTCCTCGCAAGCAAAAACGGCCGTCGTCCCTCCGTGGAAGCTCCGCTCCATACTCTGTTCCCCCAGAAATATGTGATGCACCTGCACCCGACACTGGTCAGCGCACTGGTTTGCGGCAATAACGGCGAAGCAATCTGCAAAGAATTGTTCCCCTCTGCTCTGTGGATGGGCGTAGTCGATCCCGGCGCAACACTTGCCATCGAAGCAAAGAAAGCATTCACCGCATGGTCTGCTGCCAATAACGGTGCAGTGCCCGAACTGGTCTTCCTCCAGAATCACGGCGTGTTTGTCGCATCCGATGATCCGGAAAAGATTGCTCCCATGTACGAAGATATCTTCGCTAAAATCACCGCTTACAGCGAAAGCAAAGGCGTGAGTGTCGACGATACTTCCGGCGCAGATTCTGATATGGATTTCGTCCGCGAAAATGCTCCGGTCCTCCGCGGTCTTCTCGCTGCTGACGGTGTCCCCGCTGCAGTTTGTGCAATGCCCCAGCTGGAATTGCCCTGCGGTCCCTTCTCTCCCGACCACATTGTTTACTCCAAATCTTTTGCACTCGTCACCGACGAAATCACAAAAGAAGCAGTGGAAAACTTCAAAGCCGAACACGGTTATCTGCCGATGGCAATCAAAGTTCCGGGCAAAGCTCTCTTTGCAGCCGGTAAAGATGTCAAAGCCATGCGCACAGCGGCTGCATTCATTCAGGATTCCGCAACAATTCTGAAACTCACCGCAGCTTTCGGCGGCGCACACGTTCTCCCCGATGCTGCACGCAAATTCATCGAAACATGGGAAATGGAAGCCTATCGCAGTAAAGTCGCATCCGGCTCTGCTGCAGGTGCTCTTTCCGGAAAAATCGCACTGGTCACCGGTGGTGCTCAGGGCTTCGGTTATGGTATCAGCGAAGAACTCATCAAACAGGGTGCACACGTTATCGTTGCCGACTTGAATGCAGAAGGTGCTGCTGCTGCCGCTGCACGTCTCGGCGCAAATGCTTCTTCTCTGGCTGTCGACGTCTCCAATGAAGATTCCGTCGCCGCACTGGCTGACTCTGTTATTTACAAGTTCGGCGGTCTCGACCTCTTCGTTTCCAATGCAGGGGTCCTCAAAGCCGGTTCCGTTAAAGTCTTCGAAAAGAAGGCATGGGACTTTGTTACCGCTGTCAACTACACAGGTTACTTCCTGGTCGTCAAACATTTTGCTCCGATGATGGCAAAACAGAATGCCGCTTCCGGTCTCTGGTCTGATATCGTTCAGATCAACTCCAAGAGCGGTCTGGCAGGTTCCAACAAGAACGCCGCTTATGCCGCCGGTAAGTTCGGTACGATCGGTATGACACAGAGTTTCGCTATGGAACTGGTTGCTGACAACATCAAAGTCAACTCCGTCTGCCCCGGTAACTACTACGACGGCCCCCTGTGGTCCGACCCGGAACGCGGTTTGTTCCGTCAGTATCTGGATGCCGGTAAAGTTCCCGGTGCAAAATCCATCGAAGACGTCAAACAATTCTATCTCAAACAGTCCCCGATCCACCGCGGCTGCTTCCCGGCTGACGTTGCAAAAGCAATTGTTTATGCTTGCGTACAGCAGTTTGAAACCGGGCAGGCAATCCCTGTCACCGGCGGCCAGATCATGTTGAACTGATAATCAGGAGAAATTACCAATGATTAATTTTGATCGTAATACATTCTTGACACAGGCGGATGCGGAACTTGATTCCTTTGATGCAGCCGTCCGTCTGCAGAAATTCAATGCAATTGTCGATGCCATCGAAAAAGGTGAAATCGCTGTCGATGCTCCCTCCGACTGGCACAACATGCATTGCCATACTTTCTACTCCTACAACTTCATGCAGTGGTCTCCCCTGCACGTTGTTCTCGCTGCAAAAATCCTCGGCCTGAAATATCTGGGCAAAGTGGAATTCGACGTTCTCAACGGTCTCGATGAATTCCGCACCGCATGTAACCGCCTCGGTATTGCAAATGCAGTCGGTATGGAAACACGCGTATACATCCCCGAATATGCCGATCGTGAAATCAACTCCCCCGGCGAATGTGGAGTTGCTTACCACATGGGTCTCGGCTTCCATACAGAACAGCTGACCGGTAAAGCAAAAGCCTTTGCAGCCGATCTGGCTCAGCGCGCCGGCAACCGCACACGTACCGTTGTGGAACGTGTCAATGCAGCTCTGAAAGATCTTCAGCTCGACTTCGATGCCGATGTGATCCCGCTGACTCCCTCCGGCAATCCCACAGAACGCCATGTTTGCAGTGCATACCGCATGAAAGCGATCAAACAGTTCGGCGATCAGGCAATGGAATTCTGGAAATCTGCGCTGAATCTTTCTGACGACAAAGCCAAGAAAGCAGCTGCATCCATCGTGGAACTCGAAGGCTCCATCCGTTCCTCCCTCATGAAGAGCGGCGGTCCCGGTTACATCAAGCCCGATGCAACCACATTCCCCTCTCTGGTGGAAATGAATGCATTCGTGGAAGAATGTGGCGCCCTGCCCTGTGCAGCATGGCTCAACGGCTTCTCTGCCGGTGAAAAAGATCCGGAAGAATTGCTCTCCTTCCACAAATCCAAAGGCCTCAAAGCTCTGGCGATCATTCCCGACCGTAACTGGAATATTTCCGATCCGGCGAAGAAAGAAGCATCCATCCAGAATCTGTACGCAGTTGCCGCTGCTGCAGAAAAACTGGGCTTGCCCATCACTGCCGGTACCGAATTGAACAGCCCCGGCAATAAACTGGTGGACGACTTCTCTCAGGAACCGCTGCAGAAACTGATGGCTCAGTTCCTCAAGGGCGCAGAATTCGCCTGCAATCTCTGATAAGAGGTTCTTATGTTCCCGGATGATGACCAACTGAATTCAGCGGATCTTGATTTTCTGCTTTCTCTGGATGACCGGGGGATTTTCCCCGCGCCCGGAGAAACGCAGGAACAGTTCATGGATTACGTCCGTCATCTCCGGGATTCTTATTCCGTTATTTATGCCGCATTGGAAAAAGGAAAATCCCTCGATGCCATTGTCGGCTTCAAAATCGGCGAAGGAATCCCCATCACAGCCGAAGTCTTGAGCGAAGCGGAAGAAGAAAACCGCCAGCTCTTTGATTTCCAGATCAATTGGGTTCCTGCCTATTTTCTGTCCAAAGGACTCGGCGCGATTTGGGGCGGATGTACCGTTGTGACCGATACTAACCTTGCCCTGTTCTTCATCCGTAAAGATTTCCGGGAAAAACAACAATGGTTCATTTACAACCGGCGTGAACTCATGGCGCATGAATTATGCCACGTTGCACGCAGCAGATTGAACGATCCGGAATTCGAAGAACATTTTGCATACATGACAGCCGGCAGCGGATTACGCCGGTTCATGGGTAACTGTTTCCGGAAAGAATTGGATGCATTTATTTTTATTGTGCCGGTATTTATTCTGCTGGCAGTACAGCTTCTGAACGCCTTTATGGGGTGGCGTATCCCTGAATATCCCTTCTGGCTCCTGGCGCTTGCCGGACCAATCGGGCTGATTATCCGCAATATGCTGACCCGTCGTACTTTTTTACGTGCGGAAGAAAATCTGCGTCAGGGCGGAATCAGCAAGCCCCGTGCCGTTCTGTTCCGGTGTACCCGGGAAGAAATCCGCGAAATTGCAGCATCGAATCCCGTGGAAGTGATTACTTATTTAGACAAAAAAGCGGAAACTGAATTACGTTTCCGCCTGATCTGCAAAAAATATATTTCCGATATGATTTGATCATCATTCAAGATGGAAGACCTCATCCATCGGTTCCTCTTTTGCCTTTTCTGCATCCGGAGTTGCAGTAACAAGATGCTGCGTCATGACTTTCCACCATGCGTGACAACATTCATAGGATGCGATTTTTTCAAATTCTTCTTCGCTTTCGATTTCCATATAACCGAACATCACATTGGTTTCCGGATGATGGAAGATGGAGTAATTATTCACCCCGTGACGTTTCAGAATATCTTTGAGTTCTGCGGGAATCGGATTATGCACACGGGTGTATTCAGCCAGATGTCCGGGGCGGACTTCCATATAAAATGCTTTACGGATCATATCAGTGGGCTCCTGTGATAAAAAAAAACCTTCAACCCAAAATAATCTGGATCGAAGGCATCATGTCGTTCCGAATGGAAGCGATTACTGAGCAATAGCTTCAGTGGGGCAAGCACCAACGCAAGCACCGCAATCAATGCATTCATCAGCATTGATAACAGCTTTTCCATCAGCCATGGAGATAGCGTTTACAGGGCATTCTCCGACGCAGCTTTCACATCCGACGCATTTAGAATCATCAACTTTAGCAGGCATTTCAGACCTCCTTCTCGTTAGTTTAATAGTTTATTGCGAAATACAGAACACCGGTCGGCGATGTCCTGACGTTCCTGAATCATGAACCGGAATGACCACCGTAGTCACTCCGGTATATTGGTAACATAGTACATT
This sequence comes from Victivallales bacterium, assembly GCA_045639325.1. GTDB lineage: Bacteria > Verrucomicrobiota > Lentisphaeria > Victivallales > UBA1829 > RGIG8244. Next base: position 66,266 of record JAZUCU010000042.1, on the reverse strand, counting down.
TTACTGAAAAGTCAAATCAAAACAGTAAAAAACTATATTTTATTTATGCATCCTGGACAGCGAGATCGTAAGATGTGCCGTTCCAAACTGCAGCAGCAGCAGTAACCGGGTTATCAAAACCGGCAAAGATACCGCCATTGATCACAGCCTGACATGCAGATGCGGCATCGGTTGCAGCAAATGCTTCGTCGATCTGTTTCTTGCAGGGAGCGTTCTTTTCATAGGTGGAGAGATAATACACTGCACCGTTTTTCGCTTCGAACTGTTTTACCAGGATCGCATCTTTACGGACAATACCCAGTGTGCAGATTTTTGTTTCTGCATCGATCGCAGCTGCAATACGGGGAGTATCCAGAGAATCTTTTTCATAATCCATTGCCAGCAGAGAGAGCGCAAAAGCATCACGCACGGACATGCCGGAAATGATTTTTTCAATGATCGGGTCAGTCTGAGAGCCGTTTGTTGCCAATGCAACAGAACCGGAAAGACGGACGCAATGATAAGCGATATAGGGGTTCTTGGAGAGATCATCTTCATGTCCCTTGCGCGGAATAATGGAAATCATGCCGTTGGCAAGATTTGCACTGCGGTTCGGGAAAGAACGGGAAGATACACGATAAGCCGCAACCGGCTTGCCATCTGCCGTGAGACCGGCTGCTACGATTCGTCCGAGATACATGGGAATAAACCTTTCGTATAAATAATGTTGAGATTACTGTTGTTTGACAGAAGGACGGAGCTGGGGGAACAACACTACGTCACGGATGGATTCCACACCCGTAAGCAGCATCACCAGACGGTCGATACCGATACCGAGACCACCGGCAGGAGGCATACCGTATTCCAGAGCGGTAAGGAAGTCTTCATCCACAGCCTGTGCCGGGTCTTTGCCGCTAAGTGTGACCTGGTGCATGAAACGTTCACGCTGGTCTACGGGGTCGTTCAATTCGGTGTAACCGGGGGAGATTTCCTGACCGTTGATTTCCAATTCGTAAACATCGACCAATGTGGGATCGTCCGGGCATTTCTTTGCCAGGGGAACGAGTTCCGCCGGGAGTCTTGTGACGAATGTGGGCTGGATCAGGGTATGTTCGATCAATTTTTCATAGATTTCGTGTGTGATTTCCAGATCGGACCAGTCGGGCATGACCTGAAGATTCATTTCTTTGGCGCGTTTGTATTTTTCATCACGCGGGAGATCGAACCAGTCTTCACCGGCTTTTTCCTTGATCAGATCTTTGTAGGGAGCACGGCGCCACGGACGGGAGAGGTCGATGACTTTATCGCCGGGCATCTGAATCTGCAGAGTGCCGAAAACATTCATGGCAACGGTGGTGATCATACCTTCGATGAGTTCCATCATGGTTTCGCAGTTACCGTATGCCTGATAAAGTTCCAACATGGTGAATTCAGGATTGTGTCTGCGGGAAATACCTTCGTTACGGAAGTTGCGGTTCAGTTCGAACACCTTTTCGAATCCGCCGACCAGCAGACGTTTCAGATACAGTTCCGGAGCAATACGCAGGAACATTTCGCAATTCAATACCTGATAATGAGTCTTGAACGGATTGGCTGCGGCACCGCCGGGGATGTACTGGAGCATGGGAGTTTCGACTTCCATGAAGCCTTTTTCTGTCAGATAATTACGCATTTCCTGAATGATGCGGATACGTTTCTTGAACAGTTCACGGCTGTCATCGTTCACAATCAGGTCAACATAACGCTGCCGGTAACGCTGTTCCATATCGGTCAGACCGTGCCATTTTTCCGGCAGCGGACGCAGGGATTTGCTCAAGAGGCGATAGGATTCCATACGAATCGTGATTTCACCGGTTTTGGTTGTAAAAAGTTCACCGTTTGCAGTGATGATATCACCGATATCCAGTTTCTTGAACTGTTTATAGTTGTCTTCGCCAAGCTGATCGCGCTGAACGAAGAGCTGAATTTTACCTTCCTGGTCTTTAATGTGGAGAAATGCTGCTTTACCCATAACGCGGAATGCAACAATTCGACCGGCAACAATAACAGATTCCTGTTTTTCCTGATCCGGAACATATTTTGCAATGGCATCCTTGCTGGAGACAATGCCATCAACTCTGGAACCGTAGGGGTTGACTCCTGCGGCATAGAGATCGTTAAGTTTGGTAAGACGCTGTGTAAAAATGTCGTCCTGTTTCTGTTGCTGCTGCTGTTCTGTTTCCTGTTCCATGATTACGTTCCTTAAAATGTAACGGATTTATATTTTTCAGATTCGTTGATAATATATCACATTTCCGCATTTTTGCAAGTCATTTTTCCATGTTTTTATATACATGTGACCGGGCAAAACATAACAAAAAGTAAAGATATTTCAAAAAAAGTCATTTTTTCCCCTTGCGAAAATCAGAAAATGGTATAGAGTACACAGGTTATCCATTTTTTAATTCACCGAATAGAAAGGTTTTCTCCATGATACGTATTCTTACCGCCGCAGCGCTCCTCTTCTGCGCATCCTTCCATCTCGCCGCACAAACGGAAATGATCGTCATCGATAAACAGGCTCGATCCTCCAACCCAACACTGCGTTTTGACGGGCTCTCCGGTGATGCTCAGGTCAATCAGATCGTCCGCAATAACCTGATCCTCTGCGGTTGGTTCGATGTCGTACGCAGCAATAACACCGATTATGTCATCTCCGGCAAGGCTTCCGGCAACAGTGTCACGCTCCGGATCGCCAACTCCGCCGGACAGGAAATCGCAACCGTCACAGCAAATGGCAGCAATGCCGGTGAAACCGCAAGACGGGGCGTTGACCGGGTCCTGAAAGAATTGTTCAACATCCCCGGCATCTGCCAGAGCCGCATCGTCTTCACCGTCGAAACCGGCCGCAGCAGAAAAGAAATCGCCGTATGCAATTTTGACGGTACCGATCTCAAGGTTCTGACAAAAAACAGAACGCTTTCCATCGATCCGGTTTGGACTCCGGACGGCAAAACAGTCATTTACTCCTATTTCGGTCCCTCTTACACCCATCTGGTTCAAATTGATACAACCAGCGGACTCAGCCGCAGAATCACCCGTTACAGCGGAATCAATGCCGGAGGTGCCGTTTCCCCCGATGGCAAAAAAGTCGCCATGATTCTGAATTTGGATAATCAGGTCGACCTCTATGTCCGCGATTTGGAAGGCGGCTCACTCCGCCGTCTCACACGGGATAAAGCAGTCGAAGCCAGCCCCTGCTGGTCGCCCGACGGCAAACAGATTTGTTTTGTCTCCGACGCAACCGGCAGACCAAATCTGTACCTGGTCAATCCGACAGGCGGCAGAAGCCGTCGCATCCCCGGTCTGGCCGGCAGCGAAAAAGTTGCACCGGACTGGTCTGCGGATAACAAGATTTCTTACTCGGCAAAAATCGGCAGAGATTATGTTGTCGCCGTCGTTGACATGGCATCCGGCACACCCAGAATGATGACCAGTGCCGCCAATGCATCTCCGGTTGCCGGTGAAGGCCCCTCCTGGGCTCCGGATAACCGTCATACAGCGGTGGAAAATAATGGCAAAATTTATATTGTGGATACCTGGCTTGGCAAAAAACGGGCATTGTTCCAGGGGCGTACCCGTGCCGGTCAACCGGATTGGTCTACCTTGCTTAAATAACAGAAAGTTTTTATATGAACGGATTTGATTATCTCGCATCTTTGGAATTTTTCGGGATCAAACTCGGATTGCATCAGACCGCGGAATTATTCCGCCGACTCGGTTCGCCACAGGATAAATTAACATTCATCCATGTCGCCGGAAGCAATGGAAAAGGCTCAACCTGTGCCATGTTGGAAGCCGCATTCCGTGCTTGCGGAATGAAAACCGGATTCTATTCCTCCCCTCATCTGATTCAGGTCAATGAACGGTTCCGCATCAATGGGATTCCTGTTGATGACGACACCCTCTGCGCCGCAATTGAAAAACTGCGCATCGCTGCCGCCGATATGGAAAAAGACGGCATGAAGATTACATACTTTGAGGCTACAACCGCCCTCGCCGCGCTGCTTTTTGCGGAAGCCAATTGCCAGATCGTTCTCTGGGAAACCGGAATGGGCGGGCGTCTTGACGCAACCAATATCGTCACGCCGATTGCATCCGTCATTACCGGGATCTCTCTGGAACACACAAAATTCCTTGGCGATACGATAGAAAAGATTGCAACGGAAAAAGCCGGGATCATCAAGAAAAATGTGCCCGTATTTCTGGCATCTGCCACGCCGGATGAAGCAAAGGATGTGATCATTCAGAAAGCGGCCGAATCCGAATGTAAAATCGTTCTTTCTCCGGAAGTCATCCCGGAAAGCTGGACATTCAAGCAGGAAAGCGACCGGATCCTGCAAACATTCAAGCTCGAAGAAGGCGAAGAATTGACCATCGCCCTGACCGGTACGCATCAACGTCAGAATGCCGCACTTGCCTTTGCCGTTCTGGAACAGCTTCAGCCCATGTTGGGATTCGATCTTTCTACCGCGCTTGATGCGTTGAAAAATGTACAATGGCCCGGCAGATTCCAACTCGTTCCGGGAAAACATCTGATTCTGGATTCGGCGCACAACCCGGAAGGCATCGGCGTATTGGCATCCACGTTGCAGGAAATTTACAAAGACAGAAAGTTCCATTTTCTTTTCGGAGCATTTGCCGATAAAGACACCTTGACGTCGTTGAAAATTCTGGCTCCGCTGGCATTGTCATTCACGTTTCTGGAAATGGAAACCATGCGGGCATGTCACGCAGCACATGAACTGGCAGATGAATTATCCCAGGCTGCCACAAATGAAATTCCATGGTCCTGCACGACTCTCGAAGAAGCCTTGCGTGATCCTCAGGATCTCACAATTTTATGCGGTTCAGTTCATCTCTGCGGAGATGCACTTGCCATACTCAACAAGTAAATTCAAGAAAGGAACAACACATTATGAAAAACAATGCAGTAGAATTATTTACAGCTGTTCCGAAACAACATAACTGTGCACAGGCTGTCGTTTGCGGCGCCGGACGCGAAGATTTGAAAATGGCGATGGCGACCTGCGGCGGCGGACGTGCTCCCGATGGCATTTGCGGTGCAGTCTGGGGTGCCGCACAACTGCTTCCGGAAGAAAAAAGAGATGCACTCATTCAGGAATTCAAACAAACATACGGTTCCATTCTCTGCGCAGATTTGAAACAGAAGGGTATGACTTGTGTTGATTGTGTAAAAAATGCCGCCGCTCTTTCTGAAAAATATTACGGGTGAAAAACAATGGGAACTGTATCTTACATTTTACGCAAAACCGGCGAACGCTGTACCGAATCCGTAATGGGTGACGGTGCACTGAAATTTGCTTATGAAACCGCTTTGGGCAGATCGCTCTGGTGTGTCCTTTTCCGCAATGGATGGCTTTCCTCTCTCATGGGAAAATATTACGATTCCACTGCATCAAAGAAAGCAATCCAATCTCTGGCATCCATCCCGGGATGCAACCCGGATGAAGCAGAAAAACCGGTCAGCGAATATGCCTCATTCAACGAATTCTTCACCCGCCACCTCAAGCCCGGTGCACGCCCGGTCCCGGCAGATGAATCGGTCTTTATCTCTCCGGGTGACGGACGGCTTCTTGTTTATCCCTCCATCAAGGCATCCGATCCCGTTCCGGTCAAAGGCGCAAAACGGACTTTATCCGAATTGTGCGGAGGAGACCTGCCGGAAAAAGAATATGCTGCCGCCGTTCTGCGTCTGGCTCCGGTGGATTATCACAGATATCATTATCCCTGTGCATGCCGTCAGGCAACAATGCCGGTACGGATTCCGGGAAAATATCATTCCGTCAACCCCATTGCGTTGAAGAAACGCCCGGATCTTTTTGTGGAAAATGCCCGCTGTATCACGAAACTGGACTCCGAATTATTCGGCACAGTGTGGATGTTGGAAGTTGGCGCATTCGGTGTCGGCACCATGGTGCCGACCGGCGGATGTGGTGAACATAAGCGCATGGACGAAAAAGGCTATTTCAAGTTTGGCGGCTCGACGGTCATTCTGATTATGGAAAAAGAGAAATTCTGTTTTGCGGAAGACCTGATCCGGTATTCATCAGAGGGCATGGAAACGCTTGTAAAATGCGGAGAATGCCTCGGATATCCGATAAAATAAAAAAATATCGGTCTTTTTTTAAGTTATGAGCCAACTGTTATTTGATTATTACGTATTTCGGGTGTATATTTAAAAAGGTTGTATTTTTTACAAGGATACGGATCATGCAGAAAAAACTGACATATACATACAGAGGACGCCCCATTGATCAGCGGGGCAAACCGGGGCGCGCTTCCGCGTGGAGTAATTCACGCAGAAAGAACAGCGGTCTGGTGTTTTTCATCTACTCTTTATGTGTCCTCGTCCTGGCCAGTGTCCTGGTCTGGATTTTCTTTCTTGTCAAACAGCTCAACGAAAAAGAAAGCGATGCCACTGTCGCCGGAAATAAAGTTGAAACAAAAACTCAACCCGTTATCCAACAGCCGGAAAAGCAGGTAAAAACAACTCCGGTTCAGTCCGAACAAGCAAAGCCTGCAACCGAAACAACAGTTATCCAACCCGTGACTGTCACCCCGAACGAATTGCGTGTTTATAATGCCGGACTCCGTGCTTTCGGCGAAAATAATTACGTCAATGCACGTAATGCCATGCGATTATTTCTGGATAAAATGGCGATTCAGCCGGGACATCCCCTTTACAATAAAGCATGTCAGATTCTGGGCGATTCCAATATGAAACTGTATTATCAGGGCTCCGATCCGGCAGAATGGGGTGAACATGTTGTCCGCCGCGGCGATATGCTTTCCAAGATTGCATCAAAGAATTCCACAACCGTGAAAGATTTGATGGAAGTCAATCAGTTGACGACCCATAATTTGCGTATCGGACAGAAATTGCGGATCCCCCGCAGTGCCTGGCGCATCCGCCTTGAATGTGGAACAAAACGTCTGCTGCTTTACAGCAATGGACGTCTTTTCAAGATTTACCCGTTGGAAATTGCAGACCGTGCAAAAGAAACTTTGCCCGGAGTCTACAAGGTTCATCGTAAACAAATAAATCCTTCCTGGAAACAGGGTAACCGTACGTTGCGTGGCGGGATTACAGAAAATCCCCTCGGATCCCGCATCATGGTCCTTGCAGGCGAAACCGGCGATGCTGCCGGCAAGCGTACTGCACTACATGGCAGAACAAGAACAACCGAACGGAGCGAAGTTTGGTATTCTCTGACGGAACCCGAAATTCAGGAACTTTATAAATTGATTCCGTCCAATACGACGGTCGAAATCACCAAATAATTTTTTGGAGACAACAATTATGGCAAATGTTATTTTGGAATTTGAAAAACCGGTAGCGGAACTGGAAGCCCGGCTCGAAGCTTGGGAAAACCCCGTTGGCGGTAATACAACCCATACAGAAGAAGAAATCAACGAGTTGAAAAAACAACTCGAAGATCTGAAAAAAAGTGTATACGAAAATCTGACACCCTGGCAGAAAGTCCAGCTGGCACGGCATCCCAACCGCCCGTATACCCTCGATTATATCGAACGCATCTTTACTGATTTTACTGAATTCCACGGCGACCGCCGTTTTGCAGATGACCCGGCGATTGTCGGCGGCTTTGCAAAGTTGAACGGTGAACCTGTCATGGTTATCGGTACTCAGAAAGGCAGAAACACCAAGGAAAGCGTGTTCCGCAACTTCGGCTGTCCTCACCCGGAAGGTTACCGCAAGGCTCTGCGTCTGATGCAAATGGCACAGTTGGCAAACCGCCCGATCATTACCTTGATTGACACCCCAGGGGCATTCCCCGGTGTTGCTTCCGAAGAACGTCACATCGGCGAAGCGATTGCAGTCAATCTGCGTGAAATGTTCTCTTTCACCGTCCCCATCCTCTGCGTTGTGATTGGTGAAGGCGGTTCCGGCGGTGCCCTCGGCTTGGGCGTCGGCAACAAAGTCTTCCTGTTGGAAAACGCATATTACTCTGTGATTACTCCCGAAGGCTGTGCTGCCATTCTCTGGAAGGATCGCGCATATTCTGAAAAAGCCGCTGCGGCACTCAACCTGACCGGCAGTGATTTGCTCCGTTTGAATATCATCGACGGAACTTTCCCGGAACCTCCCGGCGGTGCACACAAGAACTACGATCAGGCTGCTGAAATGCTGAAAAAAGGCATTGCCGCCGAATTGCAGAAATTGATGAAGATGTCCCCCGAAGAATTGAAAAATCAACGGTATGAACGTTTCCGTTCCATTCACTTTTTTCAGGAACCTGCAGAATGACCGGACATGATTTCCCTGCCGGATTCACTCTCCGTAAAGCGAATGAATCCGATGTTATGAATATTCATGATCTCCTTGCCGTTTATGCAAGAGAGAAACTGCTGCTCCCGCGGACTCCGGAGGATTTACGGGAGCGCATCGCCAATTTCTCCATTCTTGAACTGGATGGAAAATTTGCGGGCTGTGTCGCTTTGCGCAATTACGGCAACGGCTTGTTTGAAGTCCGTTCTCTTGCAGTCTGCAAAGATATGCTGGGTAAAGGTGCGGGGACTGCAATGGTTTCTTCACTTTTGGAAAATCTTAAAGTCGAACGGAAAGACGAACTGCCTTTGCGGGTATTCGCTCTGACCTATCGGGATAATTTCTTCCATCAATTGGGATTCCATACCGTCGATAAGGAAATGTTTCCCCAGAAGATTTGGAGCGATTGCTCCATTTGCCCGAAAAAAAATTGCTGTGACGAAATCGCAGTTTTGATTGAAGTCACAGCAAAATAAACGAACTCATTTTTTTCTCCCTTTATCCCCCCCGGATGTGGTCTTGTATCACATCCGGAACAATGCCCCCAATTTCTTCCCGAGCATGGCAGATGCCGCAATCAATGCCGCAGCAAGAAATGCCATCGCCCACACACCGAACGCCGCCGCTACACATGGACCGGATCCGAAGTATTGCGACAATTCAAAGATAGCTTTCGTAATCGGGTAAAATTCCGTTTTCTGCGCCAAAAGCAGGGAGTCCGAAACTTCCAGCATGGAGAAGCTGAACGCAAACAAACCGCCCACCAGCAGGTTTGCCGCAATCAACGGCAGAGAAATTTTCCACAATACAGCAAAGGGACGTCCGCCCATATTCCGCGCTGCACTTTCCAATTCAATCGGCGTCTGTTCCAATCCGCTTGCCGCAGCCCGGAGTACATAAGGCACACGCCGGATGGCATACGCGGCAGAAATCAGCAGAACCGGATTGTTGATGGGATCAAAGATTTTCTGCGCCCAGGAATAACGGATCGACATACCGAGGAATCCCACGGCAAGCACGATGCCGGGAATCATCAAAGGCAGCATGGCGGCCAAGTCAAAAATCTTGCCAAGAAAACTGTTGGAACGTTTTGCCCACCAGGCGGCAAGGAATCCGGCAGCAACAGCCAGAACCGTTGCGATCAGCGAATATTCAATACTGTTCACAATACTGGGGGCAACCAATTTGTCAGACAGCGCGTTCTGGAAATGAATCAGAGAATAACGCAGCGGCAGAATGGTCCGGTACCAGGATTCACTGCCAGCAGTCAAAATCAATGCCAGATGAGGCAGAATCGTGATAAAGGTGAACAAGCAGAAAATACCAGTCGGCAAATACCGTTTCCAGCCCGGCAGCGCCTTTGCCCCTGCCCCGGAATTGCCTTTCGCTGTAAAGGAATCGTTGGAAGTTCCAAGCATCAACCGGGCAAAAAGATACAGAAGTGTGGAGAAGACGAGCATCACAATCACCAATGTATACGCAGACGGATTGGTCCCGAGCTCCGTAATGCCGTTGAAGACTTGGACAGGTGTCACGGTATTATAGCCGAACATGAGGGGCGTCCCCAACTCGGTAAAGCTCCAAATCAGCACAATACTGCCGCCGGCAAGAATACCGGGTTTTGTCAAAGGCAATGTGATCCGGCGGAAACGATCCCAGGGAGAAATCCCCATATTCCGGGCGGCATCCATCAACTGCGGATCCTGATTAGCCAATGCTGTCACCAAATTCAGATACACAATCGGATAAAGGTGTAACGCCTCCATCACACAAATGCTCCAGAACTTGCCATCACCACCGAGAAAATCGATCGGAGCAATGGAGAAATGAGCGAGAATAGTATTCAATACACCATAATGCCCCAGGATCTGCTGAAATCCCAGCGCACCAACAAAGGGCGGCAGAATCATCGGCGCCATCATGAGCGCAGGGCAAGCACCTTTCCAGGGAAATTCATAACGGTCATAAAGCAATGCCAGCGGGAAGGAGAACAGGAACACAAAAAGCGTAGTAACTACACTGATCCGCAAAGAATTCCAAATCCCTTCCAGATACAGCTGATTACGACAGACTTCCGTCATCACTTTCCAGTCGAGTCCTTGTTCCAACACGGTCCAGAGCGGAACAAAAAGAAAGAGACAGAAGAATACAGTCAGGAACACCGCACCGGCGGTTTTTGCTATGGATATATGTTTCATTTTTTACCGCCTTTCGCTAATGCCGCAGCCTTACGATAATTTGCCGCCGCTTCTTCCATCCATTGACGTCGTACCGCTGCTGCTTCGGCTGCCGTTCCGGAAAGTTTTTTTGATGCTGCCGAGGCTTCGGAAAATTCAAAGGGCAATTTCCGGATCAATGCCATCGCTTCCGGATTCGCGTCCGGCCCTCCATTCTCAATCACGGCCTGCCAGGCAAGCTGCAAATCATCGATCGGGTCAAGGGCAATACATTTGATCAGAACACGGATCAGACTGAAATAACGTCCCGTCCAATCGCCGCGATACTGGAATGTCCCGCTGGAACGGTAAGGATTGTAGCCGGAAAGGGAATTTTCCGCCAACGGAACTTTATCCAATACATCTTTGCGGACACCGGGACGAAGCAATGCTGTACGCACCGGACCGTTCGTTGTTCCCGCCTTTTTCAACCAGATGGATTGACCTTCTTCCGACAACAGGAAATCAAGGAATTCCTCCGCCACTTTCCGGTTCGGAGCACCGCGTAACATCTGTACGGGGTCGGCACTGACACAGGAACCATTTTCCGGCATCACATAAATCAACCGGTCTTCGCCACGGGAAAGTTTTTTGGTAAATGCGGCTTCGGAAAAACCGTAAAAGTCAATACACATACCGGCGGCAGCGGCACCGGATGAAACATCGCGCACCAGTTTACCGGCACTGTCGGTAATGCAGCGGGAATTGGCGGCGATGAGTTTCACACGCATCAAGCCATCCGCCCAGCCTTTGTTCAAATCTTTGGCTGATTCCATCATGCACTGCTGAATAATCATCTCATAACACTTGGTGATGGATCCGGATTTCGTCGGGTCTGCAACTTCCGTCAAACGGAATAAACGGGGATCGGTCAGGTCTTTCCAGCCTTTCGGAGCTGCTAAACCGAGATCGCGGAACCGGTCCGGATTGTAGGCGACGCCGAAGGAAGAAAGGCACACGCCGTAATAACGTCCCTGGGGATCACGCAAAGTTTCCCCCGCATGACCAACCGGGAACACCGTATCGCGGAACCATTCCGGATGCCGTTTCTCCACGCCGCCGGGGACAGCGATTCCGATTCTGCCGAACCGGTTATGGTCGTACGAGCCGCCGCCGAAGAAAATATCAATACCGATTCCGCAGGACGAATTCAGGAACATGTTCCGTTCTTCGCACTTTTTCGGATCGACACGGTAATTTTTGTAATTCTTTGCGACCTGATCATTCCATTCTTTTCCGCTTTTTTCGTATTCCAGACGGAATGCCGCTTCAAAACGGTCTGCGATATAGCGGACAATGTCCGATGTACCGCCAACATTACGCCAATCGATTTTGACATCTTTGCCATATTTTTTCTGATAATGCTTGCGGAATGCATGGTCGAATTCATACCGGATCTGCTCCGTATGAGGTGTAACAATCACAAGCTGATCGGCTTCCTGCTGCCCGTTTTCCGTATTGACCGGGGAAGACGGACGCAGCGCAAAGGGCAATATCAGCAGCAATGCCAACGGCAGCACTGCAAAAAATGCACGTTTCCACATAAGATCAATCCTCCGCTTTACCGAGGCAAATCAGGTGTTCGGCAGGGATTGCCACCCGGAGTTCCATGCCTGCTGTCCGTTCCGGTGCAGCCTGTTCGCCGGCTTCAAAACGGAAGTCACCACATTCCAATGACATCTGGGTGATTTCCCCGAGGTACATGCTTTCTTTCACGACAGCTTTGAAAGAATTGGCACGTTCGGATTCCACATCCATCTTTACGGCTTCCGGGCGGAACATCAAATCATATTCTTTGCCAACTTCCACGGAACCATCGGCAACCGCAAGCATTTCTCCGCATGATGTAGCAAACTTGGCAAATTCATTACGTTTTTCCAGACAACGGCCGGAAAGGAAATTAGCATCGCCAAGGAAGGATGCCGTAAAATGATCCACCGGACGCTGATAGATTTCACGCGGGGTACCGATCTGACGGAACTTACCGTCTTTCATGACGGCAATCCGGTCGGCCATTCCCAATGCTTCCCGACGGTCATGGGTCACATAGATTGCGGTCAAGCCTCTGGATTTACAGATATTGCGGATTTCAGAACGCATCACATCCCGGAGCTTTGCATCCAGATTGGAAAGGGGTTCATCCAACAGCAAAACGGAAGGCTCCAGCACAAGGGCACGAGCCAAAGCGACGCGCTGCTGCTGACCGCCGGATAATGCCGTCACTTTCCGGTTCCGGTATTCACTCATGCGGACGGATTCCAATACCTGATCGACTTTTTCTTTGATCTGCGCACTTTTTTCTTTTCTTGCACGCAAACCGAACGCCACATTTTCAAACACATCCATGTGAGGCCAGAGAGCATAATTCTGAAACACCATCGGAGTATTGCGTTTTTCCGGCGGCAAACCGAGAATGGATTTGCCGTCAAGCATCACATCACCTTTATCCGGATCGTACAAACCTGCCGCGATGCGCAGCAGCGTGGATTTTCCGCATCCGGAAGGACCAAGCAGGAAAAACAGTTCTCCGCTTTTCACCGTCAAATCCAAACCGCTCAGGACGGGCACGCCTTTGGTAAATGATTTCTCTATGCCTGTAAATTGAAAATCTGCCATCGTTTTTCTCCAAATAGGTAATATAAATCAGATATTATTTTCCAAAAATCAGGGGACAGTAATCCGCTTTCAAATCGCGCAGATTACGGTAATGATTGTCCGCATAATAACGGTACAATTTCTTGCGGACCAATACGTCCGGCTCATCAATGTAACGGCTGATGCCGCGAACAATAAAGGTCATTTTATCCTTGCAGTCAGAACGGGTATCGCCGCCAATACTGCGGTAACGGGTATCGTTCATGATATTCGATAAGGGAACATGAGTTCCGCCAAAGACTTTCGTCAACCCCTCTTCATGACGCCGGATGCCGGATTCCAACAGCCGGACAACGCCCTGCTCCGGAGCGCAAGGCAGGAAATAAATGTTTTTACTGTTCCGGGCAATCACCTCATGCCGCGATGCACCGGGGTCACTTATGGCTTTCCGGATGGAACGTTCCGCATCCTGATCCAGCACTGCACGGCGTTTCACATAAGGCGGGAACACCCGCGCCAGATTATCCATCAGGATGACAACCTGGATATATCCGCCGACGGGGAGGATTCGGGTATAGGGGAACTGAATATCCATATTATTGCGTAATTTTTCCACAATGGCTTCCAGCAGCATGGCGGCTTCCGGATCTTCCACGAGCAGGAGAATTTCCGGCAGAATTTCTTCCACAATCGCCATTTCACCGAGGATCGCCGCAGGATAAACGTTGCGACGGCATACCATGCTCCCGTCATCTTCGTTCTCCAGGAACAGAATGTTGCGCGGATCGCTGATTCGGATCAAACTGGCCGATTGTGTGGATACCAGAATGGTATGTTCCATTTTATGCGCCGCCTGTACCAGATAATCCAACAAGCGTTTCTGCGCTTTCGGATGCAATGCCATTTCGGCTTCATCAATCAGGATCAGAGCCTGACGCGGTAAACGGTAGAGCAGCATCAACAGCTGAAGAACGGCACGTTCCCCGGCACTGAAATTGTTATCGCTGAAATAATAATCTTTCCCCTTATGAAAACGGTGAATCAGAAAATATTCCCGTCCGTCTGTCTTGCTTTTTATCGAAAAGAGCGGGGAAAAACGTTCATCATCAAAAATCGCCGCAAGTCCGTGGGAAACAACATCCGGAACCCGTTCCACATCATCCACGGAAAACACCTCACCTTCCGGCGGATAATGTTTTCTGCGTGCGCCAGTAAAGACAACCTCGCTGTAACCGAAGGATTGGAATATTTTCTCCGGCGCGGTGCCATTATCGGCAGACCACGTTCCGTTATGACAGCGGAAGGTCACCTGTCCTGCTTCCGTTTCGTAGCGGACGCTGGAAGCAACAAAGACATCACCAATGGCAGAACCGGCGAACGGGAGATCGGGAACAAAGAAATGATTCAACGCCTCGGGATCGCCCAATTGAGCCAGACACGAGAGCACAGTGGATTTACCGGCGCCGTTTGCACCGGTGAGCAAAAACGCACCCGGATAAGCGGGTACTTCAAAGTCAAGAGACCTGACTCCGCGCAGATGTTCGATATGCAATGTTTTCATAATGGAGTAACTATACGCCATTTTCTTTGAAAATCAAGAGAAAATATCATCTTTTTTCAGAAAAATCCTGTAATTTTCTCCCGATGGCTTGCAATTTACCTTCGAGGAACTCTTCTCCACGTTTGACTCCGTTTTTGCAAGTAAATCAAAATCAAAGAAAATCAAAAAAAAAGATTGAAAAAACAGTAGCAGCGTGTATATTATGCAAAAATAAGACAGGAGAATAGTGTAATGGATGATTCTGATAAAACGATTCCGCCACGCAGAGTGAATGAATATATTGCTGAAAATGATATAACAATACCCGGAAAACGCAATCAGAAACATGATGGCAGATTTGCCGTCGGAGATCTGGTTATGCAGCGATATAAAATTCTGGCAGAACTCGGTCAAGGTGGTATGGGTGTCGTTTACCGCTGTCTGGACGAAACTGCGGGGATCGAAGTTGCACTCAAAGCCCTGCCTCCTGAATTAAGCCATAATACACTGGAAATGGAAGATATCAAAGAAAATTTCCAGTTGGTATCAAAACTGGTTCATCAGAATATTGCCATTTCCAAAAATCTGGAAAAAAATACTGTCAATGGCAATTATTACCTGATTATGGAATGCTGCGAGGGGGATGACTTGCGCAGATGGCTGAAACAGAAACGGAAAGATGGCGATCTGACTCTTGATACCGTTCTGCCCATCATTCAGCAAATTGCAGAAGCACTGGATTATGCACATAAACAAAAAATCATTCACCGGGATATCAAACCGGGCAATGTGATGATCGCTCCCAATGGTGATATCAAAATTCTTGACTTCGGGCTTGCAGCTCAAATTCACACGTCTATGACAAGGGTATCCATGGCATATCAGGGAACATCCGGTACCGGACCTTACATGGCTCCGGAACAATGGCGTGGACGTGCGCAGGGAGCTCCGGCGGACCAGTATGCTCTTGGTGTTATGACCTATGAAATGCTGGCTGGACATTTGCCTTTTGAGAGCACAGATCCGGCAGTATTGAAACAGGCTGTTCTGGATGAAATGCCGGAAGAAATTACGTCTTTACCCAAGACAGCGCAAGATGCAATCAAGCGTGCAATGAGCAAAAATCCTGCAGAACGTTTCGAAAGTTGTTCAGATTTTGTTGCGGCGTTGAGTGGTAAAAAAATAAAAGCTGCAAAAAAAATCAAAAGCAGTAACAACACAAAAAATGGCAGTTCTTTCAAATGGGTTGCCGCTGTATTGCTCCTTGCACTTCTTTGCGCAGGCGGTGCCGGATATTATTTCTACGACAAGCATCAGAAAGAATTGGCTCGCATCGCAGAAGAAAAACGTATTGCAGAAGAAAAACGCAAGAAACTGGAAGCAACTCTTACAAAAGCAGAAAACGCATTTGCCTCACGCAACTGGCAAAAGGCATTGGAACATGCAAAAGCGGCATTGAAAATAGATTCATCAAATCAACTTGCGCAAAAAATCCAAGCCGATATTGAAAAAATTACGGAAGAAGAAAAACTCAACAAGTTGAAAAAAGAATTATATCAGTTGCAAATTAATGTAACATCAAAACTGAAAAAGGCAACATTAGATAAGATTGACCGCGGTCAGCGTTTCGGTGAGCACATTGACAAAGCAAAAGAATATTTCGATATCGCCAAAACAGCTTTTGATAAAAATGATTATCCAAATGCAAAACAATTCTTTCTCGACTGTGAAAAAGAATGTCAGTGGATCATAAAAAATCAACCGCTCCGGCAAAATGCAAAACAGAAGATCGATCAGTTGCAAAAAAAGCTTGCAGAAGCTGAGAAATATTCTGCGAAAAAATATGTTTCTGTTCAATATTCCAATGCGACAACGCTTCGGGATGAATCGATTAAACTTCTAAATGATGCAAACTTTGAACAATCCATCAATAAAATCAATCAGGCTGATCAACTCAGCAAAAAACTTATTGCCGATGCAAAGGAACAATGCCACATGGAACACATGCGGTCAATTGACTCCGCAATTACGAAACAACAGTTGAATAACGCTCAAATCTTGATCAACAAAGCAAAAAGTCTTTTCCCCGGCGACAAGATTCTGGCTGGAAAAGAAGCAAATGTTTTGCGTTTGAAGCGGGAAGAAGAAGCGCATAATAATATCCGTAAGGCAAAACGGGAATTAAAAAATGAAAACTGGGAAAAAGTCGTCGATTTGGCAGATGCTGCTTTGAAAGTTTTTCCAAATCACACAGAAGCTCTAAAAATCCGAAAACAGGCAGAAGATAACCTCATAACAGATGATGATTCTCTGAAACAGTATTTGCTGCGGCTCTGCCGGAATCTGAAAAAACCGGATTACACACAGGAATATGCAGCAAAACGAATGATGGCATTCAAATTTCAAAATTTCTCACAGAAAGGTTACAATAGCTGGCCGGCTTATACGTTACTTTGTGATGCTATATCCTTGGGAGCATCTTTGACTGCGGTGCGTTATCTGGTAGAACAAAAAAATCAACCGGTAGAAAACTTTGGTCAATACACTTATGATACTGCATTGTGCCGCGCGGTGGAATGTAATAATATTCCGGTTATAAAATATTTGCTTTCACGGGGCGCCACCTGTAATCCGCAGTATCAGGTAGATTATGGTCTTCCGCCACTTCATTACGCAAAGACGTTGGAAATAACAAAGTTGCTGGTGGAAAACGGAGCTGATGTTACATGGAAGAATAAAAAAGGAGAAACTCTGGCAGATATTAAGGATTTTGAAATCGCAGAATATTTGGTTTCCAAAGGGGCACAATTAAAAGATCCTCAAGATATTTACCGGAAAGCGGCAAGAGCAGGTAAGTTGGATTATCTTAAAAAACATTCAACCGAAGCAGCTCAAGTGGAAGACCTCATGATTTTTGCAATTTATTCCGGCGATATGAAACTCATCCAATACATGGAAACTCTTGGACTGTCTTTCTCAGTTGCAGATAAAGTAAATAAGAATACTGCATTTCATGCAGCCTGCGGAAAAAAAAGTTCAAAGGAAATATTCCAGTATGTTATGCAGAGAACAAATGTGCATTTTGACACAAGGGATAATAATGATACTACCCCATTGATGGATGCAATAAGGAATAACCAAAAAGAAATCATTCAGATTCTGCTCGAAAAAGGTGCGGATATCAAAGCAAAGAATAAGTACGGATATACGCCGTTGTACTATGCCATTGACCAGGATAATTTGGACCTGGTCAAATACTTCGTTCAAAAAGGTGCAGACGTCAATGCCCGCTGCAATAACAATTTATGGACTTTGATCTACTTCGCCTGTAATAAGAAAAAGAATCATGAGATCATCCGCTATCTTTGCAAAAACGGGGCTGATTTGAACGCAAGCAATGATAAAAAAGCCGGTTGGTGCACTGCTCTTATCAATGCAATTTATGATAAAGATATCCCCATGATCAAACTGCTTCTGGAATTGGGTGCAGATCCGATGAAAGTTGACGCTTCAGGGCGTACACCTATGAGTATGGCAAATGATCCCGCCATCAAAAAAATATTGATGGAAAAAGTGTTGAAAGCTAACAATGGACAGCTGATTGCCACCAATGCTTCTGAATTGAAGGATTTGATCAAATCTGCATCCCCGCAACAAACAATCCGTCTCAAACCGGGTTATTACGATTTCGATGATTCTGTATGGATTCGTACGCCGATAAAACTGGTTGGAGAAGATCCGACTCGAACAGTTATCCGTTTTACAAAAGGAGACTTCTATATTGGGGAAACGACCCGAGGGAAAGAGATCACAATGGAAAAGCTCACAATTGAGTTCAAAAACAGCAGTTATCTTTCAATGAGAGAAGGTACAACTTTATTTTTGAGAAATTGTAAAGTCTCCGGGGAATATTATTATGCCATCTCTGCATTTAAAAATTGCGTTTTAGCATTGGAAAATTGTGAAACCGGTAATTTGGATATCGGCAGTAATTGTTTTGTTGGGGTTGTGGGCGGAAGGATCACCAATACATCCGGTCGTGCACGTGCCACTGTCCAAATTGACGACAACACCCGGGCAATTTTCAAAGATATGACAATAACGGGGATTTATAATTACGGTGCAATATATCTTGCAGAAAAAGCAATTACAAGAATTCACAACACAAAGATCAGCAACACCAATGGTCCGGCGATTACTGCACAAAGCAATCTTTATGCTGAAAATTGTATTTTTACCGGAAATAAGTCTGCCGTCAATGCCAGTTTTAAATCTGCATTTTTCAACTCTTGCAAATTCATTGCTTCTGAAACTGGTGTCCAGTATTCCGGGAAAACACAAGCCTATCGTTGTACATATCAGGGATATGGAAAAATGTTTGACAATGAGAATGCACAAACCGTATCTTCAAAAATAAGATTCCCCTCACTCCGTTACAACAAATAAATTCTCTGAAAACTGAAACAGGCGGTTGCTCCTCGTTATGGAACAACCGCCTGTTTTTTTATTTGACCGGTTAATATAAATCAGGTCACACTCTTGCGGAAGTGAATCAGAGAATATCCGAATAAAACGCCGCCGATCACAAATAGCGCAAGGAATTCTTTCCATACAACGGCAATCCCCGCACCACGGAACAGAATCGCCTGACTGAAACTGACAAATTGGGTTGTCGGAGATGCCTGCATGATGATCTGCAGAACGCGCGGCATACTTTCCAAAGGCGTCGAACCGCCGGAAAGCATGTTCATCGGGAGAAAGACCAGAATGAACAATAAGCCCAGCTGCGGCATATTCTGAGATTTGCACGCAAGGAAAATCCCTAACGATGTCACCGCAAACAAATACAGTGCCATCCCTGCAGTGAACAGAAGCACCGAACCCGCTATCGGAATATGCAGATAACATTTAATAATCAGCATGACAGATGCAAAAGCGGCAACCAGAACGACAAGTCCCATTGACCACACTTTTGACACCATAATATCAAATGCCGTCACCGGCAAAACCAGCAAATGTTCCAACGTTCCGCTTTCCCGTTCCCGGATCAATGCCGCACCCGTCAGAATGATTGCCAACATGGTGATGTTGTTGATCAACTGCACAATGGCATCAAAATAGGACGAAGTCAAGTTGATATTGAACCGGTTGCGGATTACCAACTCTGCCAGCTGAGTATTGCGGGAGCCGTTGGTTTGCGGAACCGCTTTCTGCAATTCCTGATTGATGATCTGCTGAATATACCCTACCCCGGTAAATGCCTGAGACATACGGGTCGCATCCACATTCACCTGGATTTTCGGACAATTGCCAGCAAGGACATCTTTCTGAAAATCAGGCGGGAAGACAACAACGAATGTATATTCGCCACGGTCCATGCCGCGGTCGATTTCCGGATGGGTGATGATCTTCGGCTTCAGGAACATGGGCTCCAGAAAACTGTCTGTGATCCGTTGGGAGAGCATGGATTTATCATCATCCACAACCGCAATGGCAGCTTTGGTAATGGTATCCGTGGAACCGTTGGCGGTAATGATGATCCCCAATGAAAAAGAATAAAGGATGAGGATCAGCATCATCGGGTCACGCATCAGACTGCGGATTTCCTTCACGCCGAGATGAAAGATGTTGCGAATCGATTGTTTCAAAGAATTATTCATCTCAGGACTCCTGTTTTTTCTGGCAAAGCACGCCGAGTACTGTCAATACCGGAATCGCCAATGCCATGCAGAGGATCTGCACATTCAAATCGCCAAAGCCCAGGGCTTTATTGAATACACCACGGGTTATCAGCAGCATGTAGGATGTCGGATACAATGTCCCGATCACCCACGCCGCTCCCTGCTGAGAGGAAACCGGGTCGATCATCCCGCACATCTGCGTGGCAGGCAGCACCGTACCGAGCATGGTCATGAAGATAACGGCAATCTGACTGCGCGTGACGGAAGATGCCAGCAAGCCCATACCGGTGGATGTCACACTGTACAGGAAGAGGGAAAGGATCAGAACAAACCAACTGCCTTTGACCGGCACATTGAAGAGGAACACCGTCATCAAAACAAGGAGCACCCCGCTGATCATAGCAAAAATCACATAGGGGATCTGCTTGCCGAGAAGGAATTCCAACCGGGTGACCGGTGTTACATACAAGTTGATGATGGATCCCATTTCTTTTTCCCGGACAACTGCCAACGCCGCAAGAATGGCTGGAATCATCAGCAGCAGAATGGGAATCACGGCAGGCACCATGGCAGGCAAACTCAACACATCCGGGTTATACCGGTAACGGACTTCCACATCGGCAAGAGAATTGTTTGCGGCTGTGGGATATCTGTTTTTGAGTTCTTCGGACTGCCATTTGCTGTGCATGGAATTAACATAGCCGTTAATGGTTTCCGCACGGCTGGGCATGGCTCCATCAATCCAGACTCCAATCTGTGGCGTGTTGCCGCGATTGAGATCCTGTCCGAATCCGGGCGGCAATTCCAGAACCATGGAGAGCTCGCCATTTTTCATCCGCCGTTCCAAATCGGCATAATTCTTCACATCCTTATGCTGTTCGAAATACCGGGGCGAACCGGCAATATTCTGAATGTATTTCTGACTGGCAAGAGAGTGATCGTTATCCAGCACGGCACAGTGGAGATTTTCCACGTCCATGGTGATACCGTATCCCATCGCCAGCATCAGCAGCAGCGCGCCGAAAAGGGCAAGAGTCGCACGGACCGGGTCACGCATCAGTTCCAGCCATTCACGCCAGCCGCAGGAATAACATCTCTGGATGTTGAATTTTTCCTGAAAAAAGCGTTTGATGGGGGACATATTCTGCCGTTTTTTCTCTTCATCCACCGGATCGGGAATGACCATTTCCGGCTGAACCTGATTTGCCGGGTCGGCTTCTTCCAGCAACTTGATGAAGGCCTGCTCCAAAGTATCGCAATGATTCTCTTTCATCAACTGCAGCGGCGTATCGCAAGCCAGCGAACGACCGGCGTGCATGAGAGATATGCGGTCGCAGCGCAACGCTTCATTCATGAAGTGAGTCGTGATGAAGATGGTAACATGGTCTTTGCGGGAAAGTTCGATAATCAGCTCCCAGAATCCGTCACGGGCAACCGGGTCAACACCGGACGTCGGTTCGTCCAGAATGAGGATCGAGGGACTGTGGATCACCGCAGCGGCAAGGGAAAGTCTCTGTTTGATCCCGAGCGGGAGAGATTTCGGCAATGCATCGCTGATGGTATCCAAATCAAAACGTTTCATCATGGCATCGACTTTTTCCGGAATCAATTCCTTTTCGATACCGTAAAGATTGGCGTACAGTTCAAGGTTCTGCTTCACGGTCAAGTCACCGTAAAGGGAGAACAGCTGCGTCATATACCCCAAGTGTTTCCGCATTTCCATGGTATTGCCGGAAACAGTTTTGCCGAAGAGTTTCGCTTCCCCTTCCGTAGCGGGAAGCAAACCGCACAACATACGCATGGTGGTACTCTTACCGCACCCGTTGGAACCGAGAAACCCGAAAATTTCACCGCGCCGGATCTTGAAATTGACGTGATCGACAGCCATAAAATCGCCGAACTTTTTCGTCAATCCTGTCGCTTCAATGGCAATATCATCTTCGCCCGTAAGCTCCAGCGGCGGGACGATCACTTCATGATGCCCTTCCCTGCGGCTTTCCGGCAACAGTTCAATAAATGCGGCATCCAGATTATCTTTTCCGGTACGCGTCAACAATTCTTTCGGCGTGCCGGTGGTGAGAACTTTACCGGAATCCATGGCGATCAAATGCTCGAACCGTTCCGCTTCATCCATGTAAGCAGTGGCAACAATGACACTCATATTGGTATTGGCTTCCCGGATAACATCGATCAAATCCCAGAACTGACGCCGTGCCAACGGGTCAACCCCGGTAGTCGGCTCATCCAATACAAGCAGATCAGGGTCATGAATCAGAGAACAGCACAAGCCGAGTTTCTGTTTCATCCCGCCGGAAAGTTTACCAGCCGGACGGTCAAGGAACCGGGCAAGGCCTGTACTTTTGGTTAACATATCAATACGACGTCTGCGTTCTGCAGCATCGTGTCCGAACAACCGGGCGAAGAATTGAAGATTCTCTTCGACGGTCAACGTAAAATAAAGATTTTTTCCCAACCCCTGAGGCATGTAGGCAACCTTGGGACAAATGCGGTTTCTATGTTCACGATCCCGCATATCGCCGCCAAGCACCTGCAATTCTCCGGTCTCCGGCATTTTTCTTGCACCTGTAACGAGAGAAAGAAGGGTGGATTTCCCCACACCGTCCGGCCCGATCATCCCGATCAGTTTCCGGCTTTCAATCGTCAACGATAAATGATCCAGGGCAACGGTTTTGCCGAAAGCAAAGGAAATATCTTTTGCGACAACAACCGGTTCTGCGCTCATTTTTTCTCCCGGTCTTTTCTGAGTTTGAGCTGTTCAGGCCATTCGGCTTTCGGATTGAGTTTTACCCATGCCATGCCGGGAAGACCGGTTTTAACGTATTCGCGATACTGACGCAGCAGTTCCGGAGCGATTTTGGCTTTGACACGGAACATGAGTTTCTGACGCTCCGCTTTGGTTTCCACCGTTTTCGGTGTGAACTGGGCAACGTTGGCAACATAGGAAACTGTCGCAGGCAGCGGAATATCCGGAATCGCATCCAGAACCAGGCGGACATCGGAACCGATTTTAACCTGACCGGCTTCGATTTCCGGCAAATAGAATGTCATGTAAACATCTTCCAGGTCAACCATATTCAACACACGGCCGCCGGAAGAAAGGACTTCGCCCGGCTGAGAGATGCGATACTGTACGCGACCATCCAGCGGTGCGATAATGCGGCTGTCATCCAGGTCTGCCTGAATACGCTGAACATCAGCTTCTGCGGCTTTGATACTTGCATCCGCGGCTTTGAGCTGAGCCTGAGAAACGGAGATATCTGCCTGTGCGGTTTTGACATCGGCCTTTGCGCCTTCCAGTTCAGCTTTTGCAGTCAGATAAGTGGTTTCTGCATTTTCAAAATCCTGTTGAGAAATGGCTTTGGAATCGCGCAGAGGTTTGAAACGTTCCCAACGTTTTTTGGCACTGTCAAGTTTGCTGGCCATCTGAGTCTGTTTTGCTTTTGTCGCTTCCAATTCACTCTTTTTGAGCTGAACAGTGGCTTCTGCGCTGATTTTATCCGCTTTTGCCTGAAGCAGTTTTGCTTGTGCCTGTGCCAATTCCGCTTTCAAGGTATTGGTCTGCATCATCGCCAGAACCTGACCTTTTTTGACATAATCGCCATCGGTCACGTTGATATTTTCAATCTTGCCGTTCAGTTTGGAAGCAAGGTAAATTTCGGTCGCTTCCAGACGTCCGTTGCCGCAAGTGAGGGCTTTATTACGATAAAGAGCATTTTTGTGGTAATCCCATGCAAAATATGCACCGATAATGACGACCAGTGCTACGATACTGAAAATGACTTTTTTCTTCACTGTTTTTTCTCCTTATTCTTGTTTTTTTGTTGTTTGATTGTCTTCCTTGACGATAATATAGTATAAGGGAAAAAAAAATACAAGAAACCTGAAAAACTTTTTTTCTTTTTTTTCAGGTTTCCTGTAAAATTCAAAAGAATCAGTTCCGGGCAGAAAGCGCCAATCCGTCACCGCCCATACCAACGTGCAATGTCATATCCCCCTGCAATTCGCCGGAAATGATCATGCGGGAGACCGGACTTTCCAGCGTATTGACAATCAACCGTTTCAGCGGTCTTGCACCGAATCCGGGGTCATATCCCTGTTGGGCGAGATAGGCTTTGGCTTCGGGTGTGACTTCCAGCTTGATATCCTGATCGTTCAACCGTTTTTCGAACAGGCTCAGCTGAATATCCAGAATACCGATCAAATCTTCCTGCGTCAACGGGTGGAACAGCTGGATCCCGTCGATCCGGTTCAAGAATTCGGGGCGGAAATGACTGTGCAGCAGCTTCATCAATTCCGGACGCAATTCTTCCGGATCGCATTTCCCTTGCGTTTCCACCGCATCCAGCAACAGCGAACTGCCGATGTTGGATGTCATGATGATGATCGTATTTTTGAAATTCACCGTTCTGCCATGGGAATCCGTCAACACGCCATCATCCAGAATCTGCAGGAACAGATTGAACACATCCGGATGTGCTTTTTCGATTTCATCAAAAAGCAGTACCGAATAAGGTCTGCGCCGGACTGCTTCCGTAAGCTGTCCGCCATCTTCAAAACCAACATATCCGGGAGCCGCACCGATCAGCCGGGATACCGAATATTTTTCCATGTATTCCGACATATCAATACGGATCATTGCACGTTCATCATCAAACAGTTCTTCCGCCAATGCACGGGCAAGTTCCGTCTTACCTACACCCGTCGGACCGAGGAACAGGAAGGATGCCACCGGCCGTTTCGGGTCTTTCAATCCGGCACGGGAACGCAAAACCGCATCCGCCACAGCAGAAACAGAATCATGCTGACCAATCACCCGTTTGTGCAGCTCATCGGAGAGATGCATGAGTTTCTGACGTTCACTCTGCACAAGACGGCTGACGGGGATACGGGTCCAGGTGCTGACGATCTGGGCGATATCTTCTTCCGAAACTTCCTCTTTCAGAAGTTTATTGCCATCTTCCTCATGCAGTTTCTGTTCCGCTTCCTCAATCTGTTTCTGAATACCGGGAATGATTCCAAACCGCAATTCACCGGCACGTTCCAAATCCTGATCCCGTTCCGCTTTGTCAAGAGAAAGTTTCGCTGTATCCAAACTTTCACGCAGAGTACGCAGATTGACAATGGCATTTTTCTCTGCATCCCAGGCGGAACGCATGGCGGCGGCAGATTCTTTCACTTCTGCCAATTCCTTTTCCAGAATCTCAAGACGTTCCAGAGAATCTTTATCCGTTTCCTTCTTCAATGCCGCACGTTCAATTTCCAAACGCATGGAACGGCGTTCCAATTCATCAATGGCAGTGGGACAGGAATCGATTTCCGTACGCAGTTTCGCCGCAGCTTCATCTACCAGGTCAATGGCTTTGTCCGGCAGAAAACGGTCTGAAATATATTTGTCGGAAAGAAGCGCAGCCGCAACCAGCGCACCGTCACGGATCTTGACACCGTGATGGAGTTCATACCGTTCTTTCAAACCACGGAGAATACTGATGGTATCTTCCACATCCGGTTCTGCAACCGTCACACTCTGAAAACGGCGTTCCAGTGCCGGGTCTTTTTCGATATACTTCCGGTATTCATCCAACGTTGTGGCACCGATACAATGCAATTCGCCACGGGCAAGCATAGGCTTCAAAAGATTCCCGGCATCCTTGGAGCCTTCCGACGCCCCTGCCCCGACAACCGTATGCAATTCATCAATGAACAGAATAATGTTGCCGTTGGAAGAGGAAACTTCTTTGAGTACCGCTTTCAAACGTTCTTCAAATTCACCCCGGTATTTCGCACCCGCAATCAATGCACCCATGTCGAGTGCAATCAGTTTACGGTTGCGCAAAGATTCCGGCACATCGCCACGAACCATGCGGACAGCCAGACCTTCCACGATTGCCGTCTTACCTACACCAGGCTCACCGATCAGCACCGGATTGTTTTTTGTTCTCCGGGCAAGAATTTGAATGGTACGGCGGATCTCATCATCCCGTCCGATCACCGGGTCAAGTTTATCATTGCGGGCAGCTTCCGTCAAGTCACGCCCGTACTTTTCCAACGCCTCGAAGGATGCTTCCGGATTCTCATTGGTCACACGCTGATTACCACGAACTTCCATCAATGCACGCAGAATGGATTCCTGTGTGATGCCCATGGTTTGCAGAATTTTTCCACAATCCGGAGACGCATCGGAGATGACAAGAAACAGGTGTTCTGTGCTGATGTATTCATCTTTCATTTCTTCGGCTTTATTTTTTGCGCCGACAAGAATCGCACTGAATTCGCGTCCGGTGTAGGGCTCGCCGCCGCCGGAGACTTTCGGCAGTTTAGCGATTGCCTGATCAATATGATGCAACATAAGTTCCCGGTTTACATTCATCCGTTTGAGCAACGACGGAATCAATCCGTCCTCCTGCGTACAAAGACTTTTCAGCAGGTGAATCCCTTTGATTTCCTGATTGCCGTATTCCACAGCCAGCTGCTGGGCATTGAGCATTGCCTGACGGCTCTTTTCTGTAAGTTTTCCCATATCCATAGTTCAACCTCCTTGTGTTGATTGTTTGTTTTCATCACCTCTTAAGCAAATACCATGCCAATATTACAAGATAGATATTTTGAGACAAATTGTCACACATAAGAAACATTTTTTGCAAAATTTTCCCGATCAGGTATTGACTTTAACGTATATTTGGTGTATAATTATAGTGCAGTTCTGGTGTATTGTATAAAAAACAGAGTTAAAACAATGGTTACAACGAGCTTAAAATACGATTTTATTGCAGAGGAAGTACGTCAGTGGCTCCTTTCCGGAAAATTCAAGGAAGGCGCAAAATTGCCGACCGACGAGGAATTGGCAAGTCTTTTCCGTGTCAACAAGCGTACCGTTGCCCAGGGATTGAATAAACTGGTTGCAGAAAATCTTCTTCAGCGTGCCCCGAAACTGGGAACCATTGTCAAACGCTCCGTAATCCGCCCGGTAACAAATTCAGTGGGATTTTTAACAATCCGTACCGGTGAATTGTATGCCGACACCGCTGCGTACTGCGATGAACTGCTGCTGGAACACGGTTTGTTCCCTGTACTGCTGGATAACTTTATTGTCAGAAACAAAGAAAAAATTGCTTCGTTCCTGGAGCGCATGACCTATAAAAATCAGCCCTATGGATTTCTGACCATGGGTGATACCTTTTTCCCTTATGACCTGTTACTCAAAGATCCGGCGCGATATGCCAACTTTATTTTTATGTTCCGTTATCATGGAAAAGAAGAAATCCCCTGGTGCCGTTATGTATTGACCGATTATCATGCCATGGGGAAGATGATTGTAGAGCATTTCGCATCCGCCGGTGTAAAACGGATTCTTTTCCCTGCGATTGAAGAACTTGAACATCGCGGGGTGTGGAGTTCTCTTCAGGAACAATTATCCATTCACATCCGCAAATATGCCGCAGAAAACGGCATGATGTTTGATGATGAATTATTTACCGCAACACTCAAAGGCACACCTTACGCAGATATTCTGCCGGAACGTCTGCGGGACCGCACTCTGCCGACCGGTATATTCTGCTGGTCGGACTTTAATCTTGCCCACGAAGTTGCGGACGTTGCACGAGCCAACGGAATTGATTTATTTAAGGATTTCGCCCTGTTGGGAAATTTCAATACAAAATGGGCAGAAGCGTGCAATCTGGATTCGTTTGACATTCAAACGCACCTGACTGTAAAAACAGCGGTCAATATGTTGACCGGTGCGGATACCCGTACAAAAGTTATGATTCCGCCGATATTGATCAAGCATGGAAGTGTGATAAAATAAAAACAAACTGAAGGAGACCAAACTATGAAAGTAAGAGAAAAATCATTATGGATGAGCCGTTTCACTTTGATTGAGCTGCTCGTCGTGATCGCCATCATCGCCATTCTGGCATCCATGTTACTGCCTGCATTGGGCAAAGTGAAGGAATCCGGCAGAGCAGCTTACTGTATGAATAATATTTCCCAGATCGCAAAAGGCTGTATCCGTTACACGGCGGACTTTAATGATTTCTTCCCCCGTCTTTCCCAAGATACAAACAGCAGCGCACAGGAAGCACGTTACGGTTTTCTTTCCATCATGTATAAAACTCCGACCATCGGTATGGGCTATGCAGGAGATGTCAAAATTGCAGACTGTCCCAGCGACCAGACTCGCACAGAAGGAGTCCATTTTCACGGCTATCTGGGAGCTCAATATAACATTTCCTACGGGTTCAACCGGAAACTGACTTCTGCAAAAATCGGCACGGCATCCAATAATTACAATCATGAAATGCGTTATTCCAGAGTCAAAGAACAGGGCAGCACAATCATGGTTGCGGAAATCGGATCCCTCAGCCCGGTGAAAAACCTTTACGGTCTCTGGGGACATGTGGGTGATGCCATGTGGTATTACTCCAACCGTCTGACGGAACTGGAAGGTTACAATCATGATCGCGGCAACAACTTTGCGTTTGTTGACGGACACGCTGCAAAACACAACATCGTTCATTATACAAACGTTCTGCGTAACAGCGGAGAACGGATATACGGAACAACAACAAGATGGGCAAACTACTGATGAAAATT
Organism: Victivallales bacterium; assembly: GCA_045639325.1. Lineage (GTDB taxonomy): Bacteria > Verrucomicrobiota > Lentisphaeria > Victivallales > UBA1829 > RGIG8244. Next base: position 37,292 of record JAZUCU010000042.1, on the reverse strand, counting down.
TTGTATACCATTCTTTGCTTTACTGCTGTCACACTGTGCAGCGCACAAACCTTATACGTAACCAACAACTGGAATGATGCAAAAATTCAGGAACTGTATTATGCAACGGATAATACAAAAACCATTGCACATAAAACCACCGTATCATTCCGCCATGATGGGAAAAATCTGCTCATCCGGGCAGTCATGAACGTCAAAAAAGATTATCCGTTCCCCGCGCTCACCAACCGGGACGGCAAGTGGCCATCCGTAGAAAACATTGAAATTTTTATCGATCCCGGTGCCGATGGCAAGGGATATTATCAGATTGCTGTCGGGATGAATGGTGACCGGTTTGACAACCGTTACGTCAAAAAAGCCTGGCAGGCGAACTGGAAAAGTCAGGTCAAACATGTACCCGGACAGTGGATTGCTGAAATCACCATCCCCTACCCCGCAAAATCCAATTTCTGTTCCGGCTTTAATTTCTGCCGTAATGTGAAAAACGATGGCGAATATTATTCCACCTGGGCAAAAGTGGGTGCGAACTTCCACCGTCCGGGCAAATTCGGCAAGCTCTATCTCGGCAGCAAAACAGATGTGGATAAAATCGTCCGGAAAGCCGAATATGCTCTTGCCGATAAATTGAAAGCAAAAGCACAGGCACTCAAAGTCGAAAAAGAATTCCCCCTTTTATTCGCCAATCAGTTCAACATGCAAATGCTCCGGGCAATCGGAGATGAACTGGAAGTCATAACAGCCATCAAAGCAGCAGGTGTCAAATGAAAAACTGGTTGTTGAGTTTATTTTTTATCAGCGTTATCACACTCTCTGCCGTCGAAACCAACGGATTTTATGGAAAGGATTTGACGAATATCCCCGAATCAAACCGCATCGCCGGAGCACCGAAAAGTGCAGTCCCGCTCAAAGTCTTTTTCCTGCTCCCCGGGAAAGTTTCCGCCGCAGTCAACGAAATGAAATTGCGCCGGGATTTGACACCCGTCATTCTGCAGACGGAATCTTTCATACAGTATTCCCCCTGGTACAAAAAACCCCAGAAATTATATGCTCTCGCGGTAGAAGAAAAACAGCATAAAAAGATCGAAGCCGACCGTCTGAAACAGTTGAAAGATTGCGATGTGATCGTGCTTGCAAAAACCGATCTGGATATTTTCCCGCCTCACGTCACAAAAGCTATTTTCGACCGGGTGAAACAAGGAGCAGGTTTGCTTTACATCAAGCATGAAACACAGAAACTTCCGGTAAAACAATTGAATCTGACGGAACAGGTCGATCCCGCAACCATCTTCAAAGGCAAACTGCCGAATCTCGTTTCCATCCGGAAAGGTAAAATCGGCAAAGGTTCCGTCTATGCAGTAGAATATCCCCCTGTTAAAAAGGACGTCGTCTGGTATTATGTCGAACCCTTTGCGCCGTTCCAGTCTGACGATCCCATTCTTTACGATGCCTATTACCTTGCCATGGCAAAACTCATGCAGATGGCAAGCGGCAAAAAAATTCCTGCCCCCGCCAAAACGGAAAAATTGATCTATAACCGCCACGGCGATAAAGTCAAATCCACCTCACCCGGAAAAAATCTTATCCTGACACAACAGATGGACAAATCCGGTGCCGTGACCGATTTTGCATTTGAATTGTTTGAGGAATCCGCAAAGAAAGGCATCGACTCCGTCAAACTGAAATATGAAGCGGTCATCCCCGGCAAAACGGCGGAAGCCAATATTACATTCGCCGTCCCCTTCACCGGCACATTGGAAGCCCGCATCCTTGCTCCCGGCAAACGTATCGTGCAGAAGAAATCCATCCCGCTGAAAGATTGCAAAACTTATACGCTGAAAATTTCCGTTCCGGACATTCCTGATATGGAACATGCTCCGCTGCAGATCATCGCAAAAGGCAATCTGCAGGATATGGAATATGCGGATATTTATATGAAACGTAAACGGGTGAATAATGACTTTTCCATTACGGTCTGGGCAAATCACATGCCCAAGAGCCGGTTGTCAAAATTCTTCTTCCGCGCCTTGAAAGAATGTGGCGTGACCACCGTCATGGAAACGGAAGCCATGTGGTGCAATCCGAAGAACATCAAGCCGAAGCCCAGAGAATTGAAACAGATGCAGCTGCGTCCTGCATTCTATACCACCCGTCTCACCGGTCCCATGCCGCTGAAAAACGGCAAATACAGATCACCCTGCTCTCTTTCCCACTGGTACAACTACCAGAAAACCGGAAAACTGGAATACAATGCCCGTATTCAGCGCATCGCCGCCGCCGGTAAAAATATGGGAACCGTCTTCTATAACCTGGGGGACGAAAACAGTCTTTCCCCGCATAAGGAAGTCGATACCTGCCATTGTCCGGAATGTCAGGCAAGATTCCGACTGTATCTGAAACGCGTTTATAAAACATTGGATGCGTTGAACAAGGAACACAATACAAAATACACTTCCTGGGATGCAATCAAATCCATCAATCTGGAAGAAGCCTGTGATAAAAACCTCACCACTCTCTGGCTGGATCACCGCCTTTTCATGGAAGAACAGTTTATTGACTACCATAAATGGGCAATCGCACAGGTTCGCATACAGGATCCCGAAGGTGCGTGCGGAATCGAAGGTTTGAGCTATCCCTTCCGTTCTTATGAAGGGTTCCGCCTTTATGACCTGCTCCCCCTTCTTGATTTCTTTGCCCCCTACCCATCCACCAGAGAAATCAAAGCCATGAAGTATCTGAAAAAAGGTGCTGTAACCGGTGCCTGGTTCGGAACTTATGAAGGTACAATGACCGAATCCCGTATGCGTTCCACTCCCTGGGGACACCTTTACAAAGGTTTGAACTCCACGGCATGGTGGACTGCCGGCGGGATGACAAGCCGCGGCTCTTTTGCGGCTTCGACTGCCCTTTCCGCCGACTTCCGCCCCCTGCCCCATTTTGCCTGGGCAATGGATGAAATCAACAAGATCCGTAACAGCGGACTTGGCGCATTGCTTGTTGCGGCGAAAGCGGAAAAAGCACAGATCGCCGTGCATTACTCCAATAATTCCCTCCATGCTTCAACATTGAATCCGGATCAATCCAGCTGGGAAAATTCCCACCGGGATTTCGGCGACGTCTTGAGCAGCTGCGGTCTGAATTATGAATTGCTCAGTCCCGCAGAAATTGAACAGGGCAACCTGAAACGGTTCAAAGTCCTGATCCTCCCCTACTCTCAGGCTGTCTCTGCAAACGAAGCCGAAGCCATGCGGGAATTCACTGCCGATGGCGGTTTGATTATCGCCGACTGGAATCCGGGTACTATGGATGAACATGGTAAAGTTCTGTCGAAAAGCTCTCTCGCGGATATCTTCCCCAAAACAACACGGCTTGCCATTCATAAATATGGCAAAGGTGTCAGCGTTTACCTGATGGACTATATCAGTTCCTTCCAGGCAAGAAAGCAGAAAGGCGAAACCGACGGCATCACACGGGGCTTCCTCCGCCTTATCACAACTTATGCAAAAATCAAACCGTTTGCAACGGTGAACAATGAATACAATCAACTGGAAAGCTATTTCCTGTTCCAAAACGGCGCCTACACCTATCTGTGTTTTGTCGGTCCGACAGCATTGAGCAAGAAAATCAAAGGCGGTGCAGAATCCGTTTCAGAAACATTCGGGGAATCAACAGCCGTCCTCCGCAAAATCAAATTCAACAAAAAGTTTTATGTTTACGACATGTTCGGCAAAAAGCAGTCCGCACAGGCAACCGATCAGTATACGATCAATCTGGAACCGTATACGGGACGCGTACTGGTGTTGACGGCACAGCCTATCAAACCGTTCACAGTCAAAGCAGAAAAAACAACGTTGAAATGCGGTGATACACTCCGGGTGACCGTGAAAGATCCTGCCCCGGTCATGCTTGCAGAAATTCCGGGTCTGATGAAAAGCTGCCGTTTTGAAAAAGGCAAATTCACTTTCCGGACTGCATTCAATGACAAGCCGGGGAAATATTCTCTGAAAATCACCAACCCGATCACACAGATGACAAAAACAATTATAATTAACATAAAGGAAAAATGAAAATGAAGAAAGCACTCATTCTCTCACTCGGTCTTGTTATGGGACTCACACTGAACGCAGCAGAAGGCAATCTGTTGAAAAACGGCGGTTTTGAGACAATCAAAAAAGTAACAAAATCCAGCGACAAGTATTTGCTGAAGAAAATCAAAGAAGGCTGGAACGTCGGCAATAAACCTCTGGCAACGCTCCCGACTTACTGGACACTCAACATGGGCGCAGCCAAAGTGGAAGTCGTGAAAAAAGCCGATGATGCGAAAAATGTCCACAGCGGCGAATATGCGTTGAAACTTTCAGCCACAAAAACATCCCACATCTATACCTCCGGAGCAAAAGCCGGAACATACGATATTTCCTACTGGGCAAAAGGCAATGGAACAATCAACATTGTTGCATACTGCTATTGCAGCGACAAGAAAACCCGCATCGCAGTTCTGATGAATAATAAAGTTGCAAGCGATGAATGGAAAGAATACAAAAAGACTGTTGATATCTCAAAAATCCATCCGCTGACAAACTCCTTTGCGTTTGCCCTTGCCGTTTCAAAGGACTGTGTTTTGTTTATTGACGATATTTCCCTCACACCGGCAGCTGCTCCGGCTGGCAAATAAGTTACAATCACATTACGGACAGGATTGCCGGTACTTGAAACAAAGTGGCGATCCTGAGATTTTTCAGCTTGCAAAATACGGAAAAGTGATGTATTTTAAACGTTAAGTATGTTAGCATGTCAAACAAATAATTGCAAGGAAGAGGAAAAAAAACTTATGAAAATGCAAAAAACAACTTCAAACTTCACCCTGATCGAATTGCTCGTTGTCATTGCAATCATCGCCATTCTGGCATCCATGTTACTGCCTGCATTGGGCAGAGTACGTGAAAGCGGCAAAATTTCCACCTGTACCAACAACCTCAAACAGCTCTCCATGGCTTGTATCTATTACGCCGGAGATTACGGCGACTGGCTGCCGATCGCAACGGATGCATCATCAGGGGGTGCGGACTCTTCCTTCCTGAAAACCATCGTATTGGGCAAAGTAAAATATTTTTCTCCCAAGCTCATGGATTGTCCCAGCGACCGTACCCGTACAAGCGAAGTTCACTTCCATCCTTACAGTGGTGCTAAAAACAACTACTCCTATGGTTATAATGAAAAAATCGGCGGACGTTATACTGTCCCTGCGGCTAACCCGGGGACATTTGGTATTCCGTCAAAATTGACACGTTGGAAATATCCTGCCAAAGATATCGTTATGTCGGAAACAAATTGTAGAGCCGACGGGTTCAAAATGCTGCATCCGATTTGGAACTCCACCAACGTTTATGAACAGCGTCTTTACAAAGACACCTACACATTTTTCCAAAACGAAGACGGCTCTATGAATCATGATAAAAAAGTCGGATTCGGATTTTTGGACGGTCACGCCGGACTGGTTACCCTGGCGGATTTTAAAGCAAATTTGCGTATGGCTGGCGACTGGTGTTATGCAAAATCTGCCCGTTATTATGTCAACTGGACAAAGTTTCCGGGCGAATCCTATTAATCTCACAGAATACAGAAAGAAATCAACGCATGAAAAAAACATTTCTCTTTGCACTGCTCTGCGGCATGGGAAGTCTTCTTACCCAGCTTTCCGCCGTGGAAGCCTATACGGATAATCAGTGGGTTGTAAACAAAATCATGTATGCGACCGATAACAGCAAGCCCATTCCGGAACCGACCGCATTCCGTTTGAATCTGACGGATAAGGCTTTGATCGTGGAAATCAAACTGGAAGGCAAACACTGGAAGGATTTCCAGAAGAACAAATTCCAGCTCAAGAAAAATGTCTGGCCGTCGGAAGAATCCGTGGAAATCTTCCTCGATCCCGGCAGAAGCTGTTCCAAATACGTTCAGATTGCAGCCGGTGTGGATGGCAATGCATTCGACAACCGTTATGTCAAAAAGCCCTGGGCTGCTAAATGGACCGTGAAACGTCTCGACTTCCAGGGTGGCATCACATTCCAGTTCACCATTCCCTTTGATCAGGAATTCAAAAAGCCGGAAATCGGTGAAATCTGGGGCTTCAACATCTGCCGTAACGTAAAACATGCCTCACCCTATTTCAGCACCTTTGCCAAAGTCGGAACCTATTTCAATACACCCGCAAAATTTGCGGAACTGCGTTTCGGTACAGCCAAAAGTTTTCTCGCAGCCAATCAGCAGAAAAACAAAGCCATGCTTGCCGGTGTGACCAAAGAAATCAAAGCACTCGGCTTTACCAAACATTTTGCGCCCCGTCTCAAACAGTTGGAAAAAGATTGCAACGAACTTGAGATCCAGGCAGTGAAAGATGAATTGAAATTGATGAAAGCTATGAAGGAGATCAAATAATGAACATGAAATTCAAATCCGCATTTGCTGTGGCTGCGGCATTGCTCTGTGCCGCACCGGTTTTCGCCGACTGGTCTCAGGATGGCGATTACCCGTGGGGAAAACTGGATGACAAAACCGTCACTCAGCACCGTAAACTTTATAAACCTCTTTCCGGCAAGAAACCGAAAATCTTCTTCCTGGGTTACAACAAAGGTATGCGCGAAATTGCGGAATTCCGCCAGCGTTTTGAATGTGATTTCCAATATTGGCCCGCAACAAAGACTGCTTTCTCTGTCTTCGAACCGAAGCCGCTGAAAGTCTATGCTGCATCCATGGATGAAAAAGATTACAGAGCAGAACGCAAACGGATCTTTGACGATTTGAAAACATGCGATGCTCTCATCATCGGTAAATTCCATTTCGCCGATATCCCTGCTGATATCCGTAAACTCATGCTTGATCAGGTCAAAAAAGGCAGTGTCATGATCCTGATTCTCAGAGACGGCAAGATGCCCGTGATCCCTGGCGCAACATTCAAAGCCGCGAACATGCCGGCAAATATTCCCGCTGCCGTCATCCCCGATTTGCAGAAGACAACCCTTCAGTCTGCTGACCTCGGCAAAGGCAAGATCATCACGGTTTCCTATAACAAAAAAGGCAGCCGCTATCCCCTCGAAGTGCTGACTCCGTACGAAAGCAATCACCCGCTTTATTACGAATATTATTATGCACTCCTCGGCACTCTGGTCCGTCAGGAATTGGCGAAAGATGCACCGGTCATCATCCCGGCACAGGATGTGGCAACCGTCAACGGCAAACTCCCTGCAGGCGCAAAAATCCGTGTGGATTACCTGAACCGTCTCGGCAAAGTTGTGGCTTCAACAACCATGAATGCAGCGGCAGGCGCAAATAAAATTACACATCCCGCCACACTCCCTGCCAGTGTGGTTCTGATGGATACCACGCTGCTTGATGCAGCAGGCAAAGTGATCAATTTCGGTTCCACAAAATTTGTCACACCCCGCACAAACAAAATTCAGGCAGTGAAACTTGCAAAAGATATTGTCGGCAAAAGCCGTAAACTCTCCTGGACCGTGACCATGGCAGGCAAGCCGGACGGCATCCTCTCTTTCCGTGCCATTGATAACGACGGACGCCTGATTTATGTGAATGATGTCAAAGCAACAGCAGGCGTCAACAAATTCGCATACACCTTCCCGCCCTTTGAAAGTCTTTCCGCAAAATTGAATGTAAAATATCTGGAAAAGAATGTGGTTGCAGACGAACATGAAGTTTCTGTCTATTTCCCCATCGACCAGAAATTGATTCATAACGACTTCCAGTTCGCCATCTGGGATGCCGCGACTTCCAACAGCCGTATCACAGAAATGGTCATGAAACGGTTGAAAGAATCCGGAATCGACGTGGTCATGGATACCGCGGTCATGTTCGATGCCGCATCTGCAAAAGTGGTTCCCCGCAATCTGCACGATGCCGGTCTTGCATACGCGATCTACCTGTGCCGCCTTGTCGGCACCCACAAATATCAGAAATTGTGTAACCTTTCTCTGGCAGATGCAGTCCGCGAAAATAAATCCTATCTGGATAAGAACGGCAAACCTTTTGCCAACAACTATAACACCATTCAGAAAATTGTTACGGAAGCAAAAGATTTCGGCACAGCATTCTATAATCTGGGCGACGAAAACTCCTTGACCGATCATGGACAGTTTGAGTCCTGTTTCTGCCAGGAATGTAACGTCCGTTTCCGCAAATTCCTGAAAAACATGTACGGCACCATTGAAAAACTCAATGCACAGTACAATTCCAAGTTCAAAAACTTTGACGAAATCAAGACAATTGGGCTGGATACCGCAGCAGATAAAGAACTGCTCCCCATGTGGATGGATTTCCGTGCTTTCATGGATTATTCTTTCACCGAATGGCATAAAATGGTTGCCGGTCAGGTCCGCAAACTGGATAAAACTTCCCCCATCGGGATTGAAGGTCTGGTTTATCCGGCAAAATCCTATTCCGGCTTCAACCTGGCACAGATGCTCCCGAACTTCACATTCTGCGCTCCGTACTTTATCTCCAGAGATATTCATGCTCTGAAATATATGGGCAAGAATGCCGTCAAATCCGCATGGTTCGGTACATACGAAGGCGAAATGAACGAACAGTTCTCCCGTCAGCCCCCGTGGCGTTATCTCTTTGCCGGTCTGGGTGGTGCATTCTACTGGTATGCCGGCAACCCTGGATATTCCAATGCAACCATTTTCCGTATGGATCTGGGCTTCCAGTCACAGTTCAAACATACCGCAGATGAAATCGCAAAGATCAAAAACACCGGTATCGGTAAACTGCTCAAGGACAGCAAATTCAGAAGTGACAAAGTGGCAGTCCACTATTCACAGGCATGTCTCCACGCCGCAAATCTGAATCCTGATCTCACAACCTGGGAACTCTCCATCGGCAACATGGGTGATCTCATCGAAAGTACCGGTCTGGATTATGAATATCTGACACCGGCAGAAATCGCAGCCGGCAAGCTGAAAAACTTCAAAGTTCTGTTCATGCCCAACTCCCAGGCGCTCTCTCAGGCGGAAGTCAAAGCCATGAAAGAATTCGTCAAGAACGGCGGATTGCTTATTGCCGACTTCAACCCCGGCATTATGGATGAACATGGTAAAGTGTTGGATAACTCCAGCATGGCAGACGTTTTCGGCCCCATGGATAAGCTCAATGTAAAACGCTATGGCAAAGGTGTCGCCGTCATTCTTTATGATTACCTTGACGGTGCTGCACAGAAAGTTCAGAAAGGAACTGCTACCGGTTTACAGCGCGGACTCCTCACCATGCTGAAAAAATATGCCAATGTTGCTCCCTATGCCAATGCAGTCGATTCCAAGGGCAATATTGCAGAATATAAAGCATTCACCAACGGCAGAGACCACTACCTGACATTCCTCGGTCCCATCACGGAAGCCGGTGAAGCCAAGAAGAGTACAGCCGGGGCGGAAAGCGGCGCTGCTGCTGCAGTCGTCTCCACCGGCAATATGACCCGTACCGTCACTTTGAGATCCCCGATGCATGTTTATGACTTGAACAAGGGTAAATATCTCGGTAAAGTCAAAACATTCCAATTTGAACTGGAACCTGCACTGGGCAGAGTCTTTGCCGTCACATCCGCCCAAGCACCCGCACCCACAGTCAAAGGTGCAACGGAATGGAAAAAAGGTGCAGTTGCGAAATACGCCATCGGCGGCGTAAAAAATCCCTGCCGTGTGATCATCACATCACCGGACGGCAAAGCCATCTTCACACGCAACGTCACAGCAAAAGCCGGATTCAAATTTGTACCGTCTTTTGACCTGCCTGCCGGCACATACAAGATCTGTGTCAAAAACATTGTCGGCGGCGCAGAAACCGTATTGAACGTCAATCTTAAATAAGGAAAAACTATCATGAAAAAAACATTGATTGCTCTCACCGCTGCTCTGACAGCTATTGTTTCCGCTCAGGAAGAAACCAATCTGCTGGAAAACGGCGGATTTGAAAAAGTCAGCAAAATTGCAAAAGCCTCCGATAAATACATTGTCGGCAGAATCAAACAAGGCTGGGACTTCGGCATGGGCCCGGTCGCAAAAATCCCTGCCAACTGGGTTCCCAACGTGGCAACCGGCAAAGTCAAATTGCGCATTGTCACCATCGGCGAAAACGGTGAAAACAAAGAAAATGTAACCGAAGGCAAAAATGCCTTGCACATTTCCGGCGAAGGCTTCCACCTCTACAACTCCCGGAATTTGAAACCGGGCAAATATAAATTCAGTTTCAAATACAAAGGTTCCGGACGCGTTACGATCTGTTTCTACTGCTACAAAAAAGATCCCAAAACCGGACGCGGCGTTCATCTTACATCCAACGCCCCGATGACGGCTATGGCAAAGGCGGAATGGCAGACCTATACACGGGAAATGGAAATCGGCAAGTGGAATCCGGAAATCACTCACTGCACATTCGCATTGACCGGAACAAAAGCCGATCTTTACATTGATGATATGAAAGTCATCCCCGTCGTCGAAGGACAGAAAAAATAAGAACCCGGGAACACAGTAATATGAATTGGTTCAGAAATACAGGACTGGGCATGTTTATTCACTGGGGGATGTATTCCGTTCACGGCAGAGGTGAATGGTGTCAGTATCAGGAACGCATCCCCACAGCAGAATATGATCAGCGGTACATGGATCTCTTTACCGCCGATGAATACGATCCCGAAAAATGGGCGCAGATGGCTCTCCGGGCCGGAATGGAATATATGGTCCTTACCATTAAACATCATGACGGCTTCTGTCTTTTCGATACAAAGACGACGGATCGTAATGCGGTAAAACGCGGTCCCAAACGGGATCTTGTTGCCCCCTTCGTGGCAGCATGCAGAAAATACGGCTTGAAGTGCGGACTCTATTTCAGTCTCCCCGACTGGAGCGAACCGGCCTTCTTCACCGGCCCCCGTCTCACGCCGGAAGCATGGAATGAATTCCTTGACCGCATTGTATTTCCGCAGGTCCGGGAAATCTGTACACAGTACGGCAAGTTCGATGTTCTCTGGTATGATAACATTATCGGCATGAGCAACGGCAAACATTCCTTCGATCATAACGTCAATTTCCGCGAAACCGCAGGTTCCGGTCAGGACGAAAAATTGACCGCCGAAGATTACCGTTCCGCGGAACTCAATGCGATGATCCGCAGTCTTCAGCCCGATATTCTGATCAATGACCGTTCCCTTCTTCCGGAAGACTTCTACACGGCGGAACAGAATCTGACTCCGCCCAAAGAACCGGGAAGACTCTGGGAAGGCTGCATGACCATGAACAAACATTGGGGCTGGTATCCTGCCGACCCCTATTACAAAACTCCGTTTGAAATCATCCACGCAATCACCGGCGTGGCATGTTCCGGCGGACATCTTCTCCTGAACGTCGGACCGGACCGCTACGGGCGTTTGAATGAAAACGAAATCCGCATTCTGGAGAAGATCGGCGACTGGATGAAGATCAACAAGGAAGCGGTGAAAGGCGTCACTTCCGGCAAACTCGACGGCGGCTCCTACGGCTGTTCTGCGAAAAACGATAAATATTATTATCTGTTTCTCCATTACGCCTCCCGGGAAGGTTTCATCACCATCCCCGGCTGTAATAAGAAATTCAAATCCGCCACTCTGCTCGGAGATGAAAGCCGCAAGCTGACCTTTGAGTACAGAAATGACAACGTCATCATTCATAACACACCGATGCCCGAATACAACAATATTCCGGTGATCCGTCTGGAAGCGGAAGAAGAATAAAATCGGGATGCTATAAAACGACACGGACAGTTACAGCACCTGCAACAAGGTTCTGCTGCTGTCCGTTTTTTATTTTTCCGATTGGGGAATGATGTTTTATCCATATGGCGGCGATTTATTTTTGAAAAAAAATCATATTTTTATTTTACTTCCTGAGAATTTGTGCTATATTGATATGATTTATTAATATTTTAACTGAGAGGTTGTAGAATATGGCACTCTGGGGCGGAAGATTTTCTGAAAATGCGTTGAATGCGGTTCAAGTTTTTACCGAATCCATTTCCTTCGATAAACGGCTTTATAAACACGACATCTGCGGCAGTAAAGCACATGCCGCCATGCTCGGAGCTGCCGGGATCATCCCGAAAAAATCAGCTTCCGCGATTTGCAAAGAATTGGATAAAATCCTGAAACGGATCGAAAAAGGTGATTTCACCTTCACCGCAGAACTGGAAGATATCCACATGCACATCGAAACCGAACTGATCAAGGCGCTCGGCGATGAAGGCGCACGCGTTCACACCGCAAGAAGCCGTAACGACCAGATCGCGCTCGATATCCGGTTGTACCTCCGCGATGAAATCGACATCATCTCCGGCAAAATCCGCGATCTTCAGAAAGCATTGGTCACACAGGCAGATAAGAATGATAAGGTGATTCTCCCCGGTTTCACCCACCTGCAGCATGCACAGCCCGTCCTCTTCGCGCATCATTTCCTGGCTTATGTGGAAATGCTGGAACGCGACCTGGGCCGTCTTGCCGATGCCCGTAAACGGATCAATGTCATGCCGCTGGGTTCCGGTGCAATCGCCGGTACAACATTGCCCATCGACCGCGAATTTGTCCGCAAGAAACTTGATTTTCCGGCAATGACACAGAACAGTATGGATGCGGTGGCAGACCGTGACTTTGCCTGCGAACTGCTTTCTGCATTGTCTATTTTTGCTATGCATATCTCCCGTCTTTCCGAAGACTTGATCCTCTGGATGAGTCAGGAATTTTCCTTCATGACATTCGGCGATGCGTTCTGTACAGGATCCAGCCTGATGCCCCAGAAAAAGAATCCCGACCTGGCAGAACTTTCCCGCGGTAAAACCGGCAGAGTCTACGGCGACCTGGTTGCCATGCTCACCATCTGCAAAGGTCTGCCCCTCACTTACAACCGGGATTTGCAGGAAGATAAAGAACCGCTTTTCGATGCCATCGATACCGTGGAAGGCATCCTTTCCGTTTATCCGGAAATGATTCTCTCCATGAAACTCAATACCGAACGTATGCTCGTTGCAGCATCCGAACCCGGTTTGATGGCAACCGACCTGGCAGAAGCACTCGTCCGTAAGGGCGTTCCCTTCCGCCATGCACACCATAAAGTCGGCGCATTGGTCCGTTATGCACAGGATAAAGGCAAAGCTCTTGATAAAGTCACGCTCGCGGAAATGAAGAAAGTTTTCCCCGAAGCCGATGCAGATATGAAAAAACTTTTCTCTGCCGCACATGCGGTGGCTGGACGCGAAGTCCCCGGCGGTACCGGGTTCAACGAAGTCCGGAGGCAGTTGGATAAATGGACAGAACTCTTCGGAATAAAATAAGAATTGCCTGTCTTTCGGCAATCATTCTGGGCGCCATACCCCTCGCCGGGGCGGAAGTCGTACGCAAGTCCGCTTCTGCCTCTTACAACGACCCCGCAACCGGATTGGTCTTCCCGCCGCGCCTCCATACCTTTGAAAAGGTTTCTGTGCGGGTGAATCCCGATCCCCGGTTCGGCAGCGTCGTTGCTTACGAGAATGAAGCCGGAACCTTTGCCGATGTATTTCTATACCGTTTAACAGCGGAAACCGGGAAAAAGATTACGCCCGAACAACTTCAGGCCCATATCAAGGAAACGGTACAGAATCTTTCTACCATCAACACCCGGTCGAAACAGATTAAATCCGTGCAGCAGATCAAGGTGGAAAACAAATTGCCGGTGAAGGCCTCTACGGCATTTCTGATAACGGTCCGGGACGAAACTTTCATGTCCCTGCTTTATCTCTGGGACTACAAAGGCAGCATCATTAAAGTGCGCATCACCTATTCCGAACAGATGGACTCAGAAAAGAATGCAGCGTTGGAATTTATGAAGCTGCTGGTTGCCATGACGACGAAAAAATAACAAATCAAAACAACATATATTAACACACAGGAGAATGTAATTATGCTCAATCCTCTCGCAAAAAATCCTAAATTCCAGACCCGCAAAGGTCCGGTCGTACTCGTTATTATGGACGGTGTCGGTATCGGTAAATATGCCGAAGGCGATGCTGTTCTCGACTCCAATACTCCCTTCCTTCATCACATGATGAACACTCTGCCCATGACCACACTCAAAGCTCACGGTACAGCCGTCGGTCTCCCCAGCGATGCGGATATGGGTAACAGTGAAGTCGGTCACAACGCCATGGGCTGCGGTCGCGTTTTTGCACAGGGCGCAAAACTCGTTTCCCAGGCAATCGAAACCGGCCGTATGTTCGAAGGCGAAACATGGAAAGAACTCGTTGCTCGCGTCAACGGTAAAAATTCCACACTCCATTTCCTCGGTCTTTTCTCCGATGGTAACGTTCACAGCCATATCGATCACCTCAAAGGCATGATCGCTAAAGCTCTGGCGGAAGGCGTCAAGAAGATCCGTCTCCACATCCTTCTCGACGGCCGTGACGTTCCCGAAACTTCCGCTCTCGATTACATCGATCCTTTTGAAACATGGCTCGCTGAACAGGCTGCCGCTGTTTCCGCAGATTGCCGTATCGCATCCGGCGGCGGACGTATGGTGATCACCATGGACCGCTACGGTGCAAACTGGGATATGGTCCGCAAAGGTTGGGAAACTCACGTTGCCGGTAAAGGCAGATATTTCAAAAACGCTCACGAAGCGGTGGAAACTCTCCGCGCTGAAACAAAAGCTATCGACCAGGATCTGCCTCCCTTTGTGATCTCCGATGACGGCGCAACTCCCGTCGGTGCCATTCAGGATGGCGATGCCGTTGTTTACTTCAACTTCCGCGGCGACCGCGCTCTCGAAATCAGCCAGGCATTCGAAGATCCCGCTTTCGATAAATTCGAACGCGCTCCCCTCCCCGATGTCTATTATGCCGGTATGATGGAATATGACGGCGACCTGCACATTCCCAATCATTACCTGGTCAATCCTCCGGAAATCGACCGCACCCTCGGTGAATACCTCGCGGCAACCGGCATCACTCAGCTTGCCATCAGCGAAACGCAGAAATATGGTCACGTGACCTACTTCTTCAACGGCAACCGCTCCGGCATGTTCGATCCCAACACAGAAAAATACGTGGAAGTCCCCTCCGACGTCGTTCCCTTTGAACAGCGTCCCTGGATGCAGTGCGCTCTGATCACCGATCAGGTTTGCGATGCCATTGCAGAAGGCAAATATCAGTTCATCCGCCTCAACTTCCCCAACGGCGACATGGTCGGTCACACCGGCGTGTATCAGGCAGTTCAGACCTCCATGGCAGCTCTCGACATCTGCCTGGAACGTCTCTACAACGCAGTGGAAAAAGCCGGCGGCGTCATGATCATGACTGCTGACCATGGTAATGCTGACGATATGTATGAACACGATAAGACCGGCGCGGTCAAACTGGATAAGAAAACCGGCGCTCCGAAACGGAAAACAAGCCATTCTCTCAATCCCGTTCCCGCAATCATCTTTGACCCGGCTTATGCAAATGAATACTCCCTGACCTTGAAAGAAGGTCTTGGTATCAGCTCCATTCCCGCAACCGTAATCGACTTCCTGGGTTATGTTCCCCCTGCCGATTATGATGCATCCATCGTGGAAATGAACTGAGAAACCATTTCATAATGCAATGCAGAAGATGAACTTCTGCTGAAGATCTGAAGATCTCCTTTTTGTAATTTTTTGAAATGCGTATCACGAAGATACGCAACATTCCCCTGGGGAATACAAAAAACAGAAAGGAGATTTTCTGTCTTTATGAAACGTTTTACGTTAATTGAACTTTTAGTTGTTATTGCCATCATCGCGATCCTGGCGGGGATGTTATTGCCCGCATTACAGAAAACCAAGCGGATCGCCAGTGCCACATCCTGCCAGAATAATATGAAACAACTCTCAACCGTGTACAAAATGTACAGCGTTGATTTTCACGATTATCTACCCTGCCTGAATAATATGGGCGGCGCAAGCGGAACTCTTACCGCAAAAAACTGGCTGGATGATCTGATTATGATGTATCTGAAGACCGGCAGCAAAGCCTCTGTTACGCCGGAAAAAGTTTTGCGCTGCCCGGAAGAAAAAGTGATGGAAGATATTGCGACAAATTATGGATTGAATTATCTGATCGCAACAAGAGAAACCGCATCCGGCAATTTCGGGATTCCGACTACCGAATTCAAAAATCCGGCTAAAACAGGGATGCTGATCGAAAATTACGGGCATCTCTGCTATTCCTACAAATGCACAAATACCACAGGGACTCATGCCACTGGCAGCAGTTACGGGAATAACAGAGCACCGTTTTTCCGTCACGACAAACAAGCCGCAACGGCATTTTTGGATGGTCACACGGAAATGCTGAAGAAACAATTCATTCCGTGCATTGAATCATTTCCCGGCACAGCGGAAGACGCTTTGGGCAATACCTATTTCAATATGGGCAAAGTCGATCCTTCCGCTGCAACCGTCAACGGCTTGTAATCAGCACACGGGCTGCGTCCAGGCACATTCAAATTCCGGATGATAGAAGGGATTGTCAATACGTCCCTTCTTATCGGAATAAATCACCGCGCGGACATACATATCATCATCTGCCATGGTGTAAGAAGCCTCGCAGCCTTCCACCGTCTTAACCACAACACCGATATTTTCGGGCACAACGGTCATTTCCCGGTTGAAGAAGGGCTTTTCGAACTTGTATACCTGCTTCTTGATGGTACGGTCAAAATCACGTTTGGTTGTGATGAATTCAACACGATAGTTGACGCCTTCTTCCGCTTTCACTTTCACATTCAATGTCTTGGTATCTTTATCAAATACAACATCATCCAGATACACCCCGCAGGATGCATAGAAGTCACCGCGTTTCAAAGCAGCAACAATAGACTTGTATGTGAATTCACCCGGACAGTTCACCATAACAAAGCCGGTATCGACAAACCCGGGCAAACGGGCTTTATCCACATGATGATGATGGGTATCATCAGTAGCCGTCGCATAAATCAGCCCCTGACCGCGGTCAAGACGGTGTGCAAGCACAAAGTCCCAGAATTTTTCGATGGTCAACATAGGATCACGGGGTGCATCTTCCCGGGCGCCGCTGTTGCAGACTTCAAAGAATTTAATTTCCGGGACATCCAGCAATGTTGAAGGATCACAATCCCAGAAAATCCAGAACGGATGATTTGCCATAAGGATTGTATCTTCCAGCGCATCGCCGGCTTTTTCTTTGTAACTATCGTACACCTTACGGTACACTTCATTCTGAGGTGTATCCTGCGGAATCTTTTTGAGTTCCGGATATTCCGCTTTCAGGTTGAGAGAGTTAAGATGAGTGACATACCAGCCTTCAACGGAGTTTTTGAATCCGCCGATAGTAATTTCATTCCCCGGCATAATCAGGAATTTCCCCGGTTCTTCAAACTGTGCGCGGAAAGTTTCATAATCTTTCATGCGGATATAAGTACGGGAACCGATTGTCTTGACATCCAGCATCTGCTCGGCATTTTCGCCAAGTATTTCTTTGGTCCATTCGTAAGCATCAGCCGTAAAAGCCATGCCGAACATGGAGCCTTCATAACTGATCCATTGCCAGACGTTGGGATCTTCCTGGAACAGGTTATGGTCGGTAATCGAAACAAAATCATAACCAAGTTTTTTGTAATTGGTGAGGACAACTTCCGGAATCGCTCTTCCGTCAGACCAGCTTGAATGGGTGTGCAATGCACCTTTTTTCCATGTAGCCATATTATAATACCTTTCCATAATATATGGATCAAAAGAATCCGATTTTCTTCAAAAGTTTCTGAGATTGTACCTGCTGAGTGAAATCATAACGGGGCAGTTTCTGATAAATCTCCCGTTCAGCATCCGGGTCTTCCGGCAATTCGGTAATGAGATTCTGACCGTACGGGGTGACACCGATCAGATTATCATCTTTAATCTTCAAAAGGTAAGCGCCGCCTTCCCGCTCGATGATACTGCGTACCTGTTTCAACTTTTTTTCGACCACATGGAAACCTTTTCTGCGGTCGAACGTGACACCCCACAGAGCGCGGATTTCTTCATTTTCAGTATACTGTTTTGCGAAAAACAGCTTTGCGCCATCCATCAGGGCGGCCTTAATTTCAGGAACTGTCATATTCCAAATCCTTTCCGGCTGAATATTGTTATCTTTATCATAATAGAAGTAATATACCACAGAAGTCAATGGAATCAAGGGAAAAAATCAAAAAAAATGAGTGCACTAAAAAAAGTGATAAAAAATCACAAAATTAATATTGAAATTCACAAAACATGTGTTATATTACTTTACTGTAATATGAATTTCTAAGGAAAGGTTTATAGAAATCATGAAGGAACGTCAGGAAGCAATCCGTAAGTATATTGAAGAACACGGGGAAGCCCAGATCAGTGAGTTGGCAGTACATTTTTCCTCTTGGTCAGAAATGACGATCCGCCGAGACCTGGAATATCTGGAAAAGAACCGGTATATTCTGCGCACCAAAGGCGGTGCACGTATTCTTCCTGCCAGTTATGGTTTGACAGAAGACGTTTACGGTGAACGGGAAAAGCGCAACTATAAACAGAAGCAGAACATTGCTGAAAAAGCCGCAGAACTGGTGGAACGGGAATCCGGAATTTTTCTTGATGCCGGCAGTACCATCATGGCACTTGCGCGTCAGCTGCCCGATGTAAATACCGCAATTATCACTTCCGCCCCGAATATTGCCCTCGAAATCGCCTGGAAGAAACAGAATCCGACCGTGATCCTGCTTGGCGGAACTCTTTCCAGAAAAACAATTTCCATTTCCGGTATGAATGTATTGGATCAATTGCATAATTTGAATATTGATACAGCATTCATGAGTGCATCCGCATTCACCGAAAAAGCCGGATTTTCCGTAGGAAGTCAACATGAATGTGACCTGAAACGTGCGGTCATTGCCCGTGCCCGCCGGGTCGTAATGCTTTTCGACAGTTCCAAGACGGGTACTCTGATGCCCTTCACCTTTGCCCGCCCGGAAGATATTGATATTCTGGTAACGGATGGCAAACTGCCGGAAGGAATTCAGGACGTATTTCAGGAAGCGAATGTAACAATTCTTTAACAAAAATATAACTACAACCAATTTACTCACAAGGAGAAGAGAAAATGGCAGAAATGGTTCTGATGCCCCAGAAGGGCGTCTCTGATGAAAGCGCTGTATTGGCGCAGTGGCTCGTGAAAGAAGGCGATACTGTTAAGAAAGATCAGCCTCTCTTTACGCAGGAAACAGGTAAATCCTCTTACGAATGCGAATCCCCCTTTGACGGCGTTGTCCTGAAATTCTTTGTTCAGGAAGGCGAAGAAGTCAACGTCGGCGTGCCCATTTGCGCAATCGGGCAGGCTGGCGAAAAGGTCGAAGCTCCCGCCGCTGCTGCAGATGCTCCTGCCGCTGCTGAAGCTCCCGCCGCAGAAGCTGCCGCTCCCGTTGCAGCTGCTGCTCCTGTTGCCGCAACTGTCTCTGCTGACGGTTTCAAAGCTTCTCCCCGCGCAAAAATGCTGGCAGAAGAAACTGGCGTTGATGTCAAACTGGCTACTCCCACAGGTCCTGATGGCCGCGTAATCGAACGCGATGTCAAAACTCTGTTGAAGAACGGTGTACCCGAACAGGCCGCAGCTGTTGCTCCTGCAGCCGCCGCAGCTCCTGCCGCTCCCGCAGCCGCATACGAAGACAAACCGCTCTCCAAGATCCGGAAAGTCATCGCAGAAAACATGCACAAATCCCTTTCCGAAATGGCACAGCTCACACTCAACCGTACATTCGATGCTACTGCCATCATGGAATACCGCAAACTGGCAAAAGCCTCCAAAGGCATGGGCGTGGAAGATCTCACACTCAACGACTTCATCCTCTACGCTGTTGCCCGCACATTGCCGGAATTCCCCGAACTCAATGCTCATTACCTCGGCGATAAAATGCGTTACTTCAACGGCGTTCAGCTCGGTGTCGCTGTCGATACTCCCCGCGGTCTGCTCGTTCCCGTAATTGCAAACGCTGACAAAATGTCTCTCGTTGAAATTTCCAAAGCTGTCAAAGAAAAAGCAGCTCAGTGCAAAGACGGCAGCATTCCTGCTAACGAACTCACAGGCGGCAGCTTCACAGTCAGCAACCTCGGTGCAGCCGGTATCGAAAGCTTCACTCCGGTTATCAATCCTCCGCAGACCGGTATCCTCGGTGTTGACACCTTCACACTCCGTGCAAAAGAAGTCAATGGCGAAATCAAATATTACAAAGCCATGGGTCTCTCTCTGACCTTCGACCACCGTGCATTGGATGGTGCTCCGGCAGCCAACTTCCTCAAAGCATTGGCAGAAAAATTGGAAAACTTCAGTCTTCTGCTTGCAAAATAATCAAACCTCCCAAGGAGAAATGTTACAATGATTTACGATGTACTCATCATCGGCGGCGGTCCCGGCGGATATCGCGCTGCAGAACGTGCCGGTCACTATGGTATGAGCGTTGCTCTCTTTGAAAAACGCGCTCTCGGCGGTGTCTGCCTCAACGAAGGCTGCATGCCCACAAAAACTCTTCTCTACTCTGCAAAACTTTATGATTACGCCAAAGGCGGCGCTCATAAATACGGCGTCGATGCTACCGGCGCAACCATCGATCATGCTGCAGTTGTTGAACGCAAAGACAAAGTTGTAAAAATGCTTGTCTCCGGCGTCGCCATGCAGATGAAAGGTGCTAAAGTCAACGTCGTCAAAGCTGCTGCAGTCATCAAAGGCAAAACAGCCAATGGTTTCATTGTCGAAGCAAACGGCGAAACTTTTGAAGGTAAACACTTGATCATCGCCAGCGGTTCCAGCGCAGCGGTTCCCCCGATCCCGGGCTTGAAAGAATCGGTTGCTGCAGGTATCGCGCTGACAAACCGTGAAATCCTCGACCTCAAAGAAGTTCCCAAGAAACTTCTGGTTATGGGCGGCGGTGTCATCGGTCTCGAAATGGCTTCCTACTTCAACAGCGTCGGTTCTGAAGTAACCGTTGTTGAAATGATGCCCCGTATCGGCGGTCTGACTGATCCCGATATGACAAAGCTCCTCCAGGCGGAATACGAAAAACGCGGCGTAAAGTTCCTTCTCTCCACAAAAGTCACAGCTGTCAATGGCGGCAAAGTTGATATCGAAGATGCCAACGGCAAATCCACATTGGAAGCCGACAAGATCCTCGTCTCCGTCGGCCGTCGTGCAAACTCCGCTGAAATCGGTTGCGAAAGCATCGGTGTCTACGTGGAACGCGGTGCAATTCCGACAGACGATGAAATGAAGACCAACATCCCCAACGTTTATGCGATCGGTGACGTCAATGGTAAATCCATGCTCGCTCACACTGCATACCGCGAAGGTGAAGTTGCAGTCAACGTGATTGCCGGCAAAAAAGACCGCATGACCTACCGTGCGATCCCCGCCGTCATTTATACAAACCCGGAAGTTGCCAGTGTCGGTGAAACAGCTGAAACTGCAGCTAAGAAGGGTCTGAAATTCCGCGAAACACGTCTTCCCCTCCAGTTCAGCGGCCGTTACCTGGCTGAAAACGAAGGCGGCAACGGTTTCATCAAATTGATCCTGGATGAAGATGATGTGATCATCGGCGCATGCGCGATCGGTAATCCCATGTCTGAAATCATCCCCGCTCTCGCAGTGGCTGTCGAACGCCGCCTCTCCTGCAACGATATGGCTAAAGTGGTCTTCCCGCATCCGACTGTTGCAGAAATCTTCCGCGAAGCGATCATGAATGAAGTTCATTGAAAAACACAACACATAACAACATAAAGGAAAACAAACATGCCTAAATGTCAATTTGTCGATCCGAAAGAAATGCGCAAAGCATCTGAAATTACTTTCGGAACCATTCCCGTCAATCAGTACAAGAAAACACTGAAACAGGAACGCAAAAACTACACAGATGATCAGCTCCTCAGTATCTACCAGGATATGCAGTACATCCGTGAATTCGAAACCATGCTGTACGAAGTACGTACTGCTAAGCACTACAACGGCATCGACTACGTTTACACCGGCCCGGCTCACCTCTACTCCGGTGAAGAAGCTACCGCTGTCGGTATGGCATACAGCCTGAACAACGACGATATCATCTTCGGTTCTCACCGTTCTCACGGGGAAGTGCTTGCTAAAGGTTTCAACGCCATCCGCAATCACACAGACGAAGAACTGTATCAGATCATGAAAGAAACATTCGACGGCAAACTTCTCTCTGTCGTTGAAAAAGAAAACAAGTCCGGCAACGTCAAAGATCTCGCTGTCGACTTCCTCCTCTACGGCTTCATGGCTGAACTCTTCGGCCGCGAAAACGGCTTCACACGCGGTCTGGGTAACTCCATGCACGTGTTCTTCCTCCCCTTCGGTATCTACCCGAACAACGCGATCGTCGGTGGTTCCGCAGGTATCTCCGCTGGTGCTGCTCTCTACAAGAAGATCAACAAAAAGCCCGGTCTCGTTATCTGCAACAGCGGTGACGGTGCTATGGCTCGCGGTCCTCTCATGGAAGCCATGAACTTCGCCGGCATGGATCAGTACACAAAACTCTGGGAAGATGGCTACAAAGGCGGTCTCCCGTTGATCTTCCACTGCTTGAACAACAGCTACGGTATGGGCGGTCAGACAGCTGGCGAAACCATGTCTTACGGCAAACCCTGCCGTCTCCCCGCTGGTTTCAACCTCGATATGATGCACTCCGAATCTGTCGATGGTTACAACCCGCTGGCAGTGATCGATGCATTCAAACGCAAACGCGAACTCCTCGAACAGGGCAAAGGTCCTGCCTTCATCGAATCCGTCACATACCGCTTCGTCGGTCACTCTGCTACAGACAGCAGCACATATCGTACACAGGAAGAAATCGAAGCATGGCGTGCAGTGGATGCCATCCCCGCATTCCGTAACGCTCTCGTCAACGAAGGTATCAAAGAAGATGCAGCATTCGATGCTTACAACGAAGACATCAAAGCTCGTATCACTCGCATCATGAAATTGGCGATCGACGAAACGATCTCTCCCCGTATGGATATGATCAAAAATCCCGATGCGATCCGTCACTTCACATTCTCCAATCTCAAGATTGAAAAAATGGACGATCGTCCCGCTGAAGCTCTTCAGCCCATCGAAGAAAACGAAAACGTCAAGAAAGTCAAGAGCAAAATCCGCTTCGGTTATGACGAAAACGGCAAACCCGTTTCCAAACTCAAAGCTTTCAACTTCCGTGACGCTCTCTTCGAATCCATCATCAACAAATTCTACCAGGATCCGACCCTCATCGCATTCGGTGAAGACAACCGTGACTGGGGTGGAGCTTACGGTGTATACCGCGGCGTAACAGAAGCTATGCCCTACCACCGCTTCTTCAACTCCCCGATTTCTGAAAGCGCAATCGTTGCTGCAGCTGTCGGTTACGCTCTCTGCGGCGGCCGTGCAATTCCGGAACTCATGTACTGCGACTTCCTCGGTTGCGCTGGTGACGAAGTATTCAACCAGTTGGCAAAATGGCAGGCTATGTCTGCCGGCCTCCTGAACATGCCCGTCGTCCTCCGCGTTTCCGTCGGTGCAAAATATGGTGCTCAGCACTCTCAGGACTGGACATCTCTCTGCGCACACATCCCCGGCTTGAAAGTTTGCTTCCCCGCAACTCCCTACGACGCAAAAGGTCTCATGAACGCTGCTCTCGCAGGTTCCGACCCGGTCGTCTTCTTCGAAAGCCAGAGACTGTATGATACTCCCGAATTGTTCCACGAAGGCGGCGTTCCCGAAGGTTACTACGAAATTCCGCTGGGCGAACCCGATGTCAAACGCGTCGGTTCCGATGTGACAATCCTCTCCGTCGGTGCTGCTCTCTATCCGGCAATCAAAGCTGCTGACCGTCTCCAGAAAGAATACAATCTCTCTGCAGAAGTTATCGACGCACGCTGCCTCGTTCCCTTCAACTACGATAAAGTCATCGAATCCGTCAAGAAGACCGGCAGAGTCGTTCTCATCTCCGATGCTTGCGAACGCGGAAGCCAGCTCCATGACATCGCTTCCAAGATCACTCAGCTCTGCTTCGACTACCTCGATGCCCCGGTCGCTGTCGTTGGCGCTCCCAACTCCATCAGCCCCTGCCCCGAACTCGAACAGTTCTACTTCCCGCAGGACAGCTGGATCCTCGATGCTATCCATCAGCAGATCCTCCCGCTCCCCGGTTACGTTCCCGGCATGAACTACACAAGCGGAGAACTCATCCGCCGCGAAAAACTCGGTATCTGATGTCCGGTCAGTTAGAAAGGTAAAAAAGATTATGAATACAAAAGCTGTACGTCTTTACGGCAAAGAAGATCTTCGTCTTGAAACCTTTGAGCTCCCCGCCATCAAAGAAGATGAAATTCTCGCAAAAATCGTTTCTGACAGTATCTGCATGTCCAGCTTCAAAGCTGCAGAACAGGGTGCTGCTCACAAACGCGTGCCCAATGATGTTGCGGAAAATCCCATCATCATCGGTCATGAATTCTGCGGCGAACTCGTCGAAGTCGGCGCAAAATGGCAGAATCAGTTCAAGGTCGGCGATAAATTCGCCATCCAGCCCGCCATCAACTACAAAGGCTCTCTGGCTGCTCCCGGTTACTCCTACAAATACGTCGGCGGCGATGCAACTTACGTCATCATCCCCGCAGAAGTCATGGAAACCGGTAACCTGCTCCCCTACGCTGGTGACGCATTCTTCTTCGGCTCTGTTGCGGAACCGATGAGCTGCATTGTTGGTGCTTTCCATGCCAACTACCACACCACAAACGGTTCCTATGTCCATAGCATGGGTATCGTCGAAGGCGGTAAATGCGCGATCCTCGCTGGCGTCGGCCCCATGGGTCTCGGTGCAATCGACTACGCGATCCACGGCCCCCGCCGTCCCGGACTGCTCGTTGTCACTGATATCGACGATGCCCGCCTCGCACGTGCTCAGAAGCTCTACACAGTGGAAGATGCTGCCGCTCATGGCGTGAAACTCGTCTTCCTCAACACCGGTTCCGGTGATGCTGTGGAAAAACTCCTGGCTCTCACTGACGGCACAGGTTATGATGACGTCTTCTGCATGGCTCCGGTGAAACCGGTTGTGGAACAGGGCGACCAGATCCTCGGTCGTGACGGCTGCTTGAACTTCTTTGCCGGTCCGATCGACACCAAGTTCAGCGCCATGTTCAACTTCTACAATGTCCACTACGGTTCCACACACATCGTCGGTACATCCGGCGGTAACACCGATGACATGAAAGAATCCATTAAGCTCATGGAAGAAGGCAAGATCAATCCTGCTGCTATGATCACCCACGTCGGTGGTATTGATGCGGTCATCCCGACCACATTGAACCTGCCGAAGATCCCCGGCGGTAAGAAGCTGATCTACACCCACATCGAAATGCCTTTGACAGCGATTGCTGATTTCGAAGAAAAAGGTAAAACAGAACCTCTCTTCGCCGAATTGGATAAAATCGTCAAAGCCCATAACGGTCTCTGGTGTGCAGAAGCAGAAAAATATCTGCTTGCCAACGTGAAATAATTTTCCGTAACGGAATTTGATTTCCTGCGGGAGGACAAGTCATTTGTCCTCCCGCTTTTTTATTGTCTCTTGAAGGGGAAAGAAAGAATAAAAATCAGTTTTGACTGTTATTCTTGTTTTTGATAAAAAGATTTCGGGGAGAAGCCATAACGTATTTTTAATCCGACGTTCATTCAACAATGAACGTCTTGCCGTAAATCTGTTTGATCCGGACAGTGGCATGAGCCTCGGTACACTCAAGTTTTTCAGCAATAGCATTACATTTTACTTGGTATATTTTTTGTTCCGGTATTCCATCGGTTTGATCCCGACTTTTTCCAAAAAAACTTTGGAAAAATATTTCGCAGAATGAAATCCACATTCTTCTGCGATTTCTTTAATGGTGCAATCCGTGTCACGTAACATGTCAAAGGCATTTTTCAAGCGAACAGACAGGATGTAATCCCGGACTGTTATATCAAATGTTTTATGAAATGCCCGGCTGAAACTGCCACGGTGCATCAGACAACTTGCAGCCAAAGTGTTTACATCCAAATCCGGATCGGAAAAATCGGTATCAATTTGCTTTTTTGCATCCAGGATGTAATCTTGAGGTTCGCTGAGCTTTTTAGAGTAGAACCCGATTTCTGTAAGAATCTTAAATGCAATGGAAAGCGCGGATTGTCTGTGTTTTGATGTGTGTTCCAGTAATTCATTGCCTAATGAGGAAAATAATTGCCGGCGGCATGGACCCGCTTTATTCAACCCGGGCTTGATGTCAAGGATTTCAAAAAGTTTTCCTGCATTTTCACCGGCAATCGTCAACCAGCAATAGTGAAAAGGCTTTACAGGATAATATTCATGTTTTGAACCGGGGGGATAATACCAGACTGACCCGGGACGCAGGATGTAATCTTTGTCACTGTGAAAACGGCATTGACCGGAAACAGGCCAGAAAAGTTCGGCAAAATCAACGGTACGACACATTTCATGATCGGGAGGGACGAGAATAAAATCACCACAGCTCCGCACATAAAGTTTGCGTGCAGATTCTGCACCCCAGAAGTAAAATAGAGAGCGGTCTGTTTCCATGTTACAAATTTTCCTTTCCATGTTACATTTCTGCACTTGCCATAATTGATATTTTGTGTTATAATATACAACAGAATATATGTAAATACAATATGAAAAGCATAAGGAAGTATAAAAAATGCGTTACATTCAGACATTAAATGGTGTTTGGGGCTTCTCTTTTTCAGAAAACTGCACCCCGGAACGTCCGTTTATAAGTGAACATACCATGGCAGTTCCCGGCTGCTTTGATCTGATCGAGCCATTTTGCGGTAAACGCGGATATGCGGTTTATACCCGTAAGGTTCAGGCATCCGGAATGAATATACTGGAAATTGACGGCGCAGGAATCGCCGGTGAAGTTTTCTGGGATGATAAGAAAATCGGATGTATCAAATATGCTTATATGCCCGAATCTTTTGTGTTTGATGCCGGAACCGCCGGGGAACACACCCTTACAATTGTCCTGAATAACTTCCACAGTAAACAGTTTTATGCGAACTTTGACTTTTTTGCAAACGGTGGAATCTATGGCGATGTGACAATAACATCTATTCCCACGGACTTTATTTCAAAAATCCGGATTTCCACGGAAGATTATAAAACCGGAAGGATCCGCATCCGGGCAGAATATACACAGAAGGGAACCGTCCCCGTTCAGTTGACCTTCGATACCGGATTCCAGCTTGACACCCAATTTACGGATGGCTCTCTTGACTGCACAATAAATCTGCCGGAGTTCAAATTATGGGATTTGGATTCCCCTGCGCTGCATACCGTTACATTGAAAGCCGGAGAAGATGAAGTTACTGAAACTTTCGGTATTCGTGAATTTGTTACAGCCGGTCGGAAGCTGTTGCTGAACGGGAAAGAAGTGAAACTGTACGGCGTGAACCGTCATGAGAGCCACCCGACAACCGGTGCTGCGGTCCCTCCGCAGATTATGAATACGGATGTTGCCATGCTGAAAAATGCAGGCTTCAATTTCATCCGCGGCAGTCATTATCCGCAGCGTAAGACGTTGTTGGAACTCTGTGACCGCATGGGGATACTTGTATGGGAAGAAACCCTGGGTTGGAATATCAAAGCGCCGACGTTGGCGGAAAAGGAATACGTTGATACGCAACTTGAACAGGTGGAAAAAATGACGTATCAAAGTTTCAATCATCCCTGCGTGGTGATTCGCGGATTCCTGAACGAAACGGACAGTCAGATTCCGGATATCCGCCCGGTCATTAAAGCACTTTACGACCGTATCCGTTCCATTGATGAACACGTGCTGATCAGCTTTGCTTCCAACAAATATGAGGCAGATGTCTGCACGGATCTGGTCGATATCGTTTCGATGAATCCCTATCCGGGCTGGTATGATTCCACCGATGAATCCATTAATACGGTCAATCAGGTTTTCCCCCGGTTGACGGCATTATCGCAAGCCATGCCGCAGGATAAACCGTTCCTGATTTCTGAAATTGGAGCGGAAGCGCTGCTTGGATTCCGTGATCCGCTGAAAACGTATTGGACAGAAGAATATCAGGCCGAATTACTTTTGGAAGTTTTCAAGTATGTTACTCAAACGGATTGTGCCGGAGTAAGCATCTGGCAGTATGCGGATACCCGTTCTTATGTAAGCAGTTCCCGCATTTTTGCGCGAGCAAGAGGCTTTAACAATAAAGGGATCGTGGATGAATATCGCCGTCCGAAATTGGCTTGGAATGAGCTTCAGAAATTTTTGTGTAAATAAAATACAGGAGGTTATGAAATGAAAAAACGTTTTTGTTGTTTTGTGAGAAATGAGAGTGGAAGACCGTTTACCGGGAGCTTTGCAGAAAGAAAAAGCCGATTTTTTACTTTGATTGAACTTTTGGTTGTTATTGCCATTATCGCAATTCTGGCATCTATGCTGCTGCCTGCTTTATCCAAGGCAAAAGATCATGCCAAACTTGCTACATGCAAAAACAATCTTAAGCAGATGGGGTTGGGCTTTATGATGTACGCAAATGACTACCATGATTATTATCCGGCGGACCGGACTGCATCCTCCGGTTCAGACGGTGTCTGGTGTTATGTTCTGACCACCGTCACAAAACATGTTGCACCATCCAACTTTATCTGCCCCGGTGCAGATGCTTTGTACAGTGTGGATGCCACTTACAAAACCCGTTCCGCTTCTGCCAAACGCAATGAAATCTCATTGAACACCTCGTGGGTTTTGACTGTAACTGCTTATGGATACAATCCCTATCTTTCCGGCGCAAAAGGGTCATCTGCTTATGACTCTTTTGATCCAGAAGTCAAAAATGGTCGTTTCAAAGTCACTTCCGTTCAGATGCCGTCAAAGACAATTCTTTGTGCGGAGCAGAAGGATATTACAGGCGGGAACAATCACAAAGCGGTACATTCCTCCACTGGCAGTTTCCCTCCGACAACCACATCCGGATACCCGGCAGGTCAGTATCATAATCGTTCCGAAAGTGTTTTGTGGGCGGATGGACATGTTGCATCGTATCGAAATGCAAAATATGCACTTTCTTACGATCTCGCCAATTACCGGGGAATCTGGTACCATCTCCGGGTCAAGAAATAAGGTGTTATCATGAAATATCTTTTTTGTAATGTTCTGTTTTTCTTTGTATTGTTCTCCGTTGCTGCTGCACCGGGGGATTATGTCTTTGCAGTGCGGCCTCCATTTAACTCTCCGAAACCATCCGGAAATTTTCGCATAACGGCGGAAAAAACATTATTGATGGATGGTAAAACATCAGAGATTACAATAAAAAATGACAAATTACAGAATCCGGAAAAAGGCATTTCCGTATTAGCCATTGTCAAAACTTCTCCTATGGCCGGAAATACAGACGATGACAAGGCGTATGACGAGATTCTTTACCGGCATGACCAGTTTACTTTCGGCTACAACCAGAAACGCATTTACATTAATTTCCATAACGGGAAAAAATGGTGTGCGCCGCTGCACGTGAAAGTCAACCATTCCGATGGCGCATTTCATGCTGTCAGTATGACGGCACAGCGGATACGGGAAATTACTCAGGGGCTTGACTATCTGGAAGTTAAGGCTTATTTTGATGGAACGTTGCTTGCATCTGAGCGGTTTCACAATATTACGGTTGCCGATAATAAAAATTCTTTGAATATCGGCCATGCAAATGGTTTCGGCGATGTATGGCATTGGGGCGGAGAAATTGGTGAAATTTATGGTTATAACCGGGTTTTGAGCCTCAATGAGATTGAAGAATTTGTACAGGCTTCTCCTCTGATCCGAGAAACGGAAAATGGACTTACTTTAAGTAAGGAAGATCAGGCATTGCTGAAATCTTTGCCAGTTCGTACCTGTCAAATGGCCGCGGCTGCGTCCGCAATCCAGAACCTTGCCCGCCGCACAGATCGTTTTAACTGGAAGAAAGCGGCAACGCATTTATTGAAGAAAAATACCTTGCCGGAGGAACTGATTCAGTACGAATGCGGTGAAATGATTCTTACCGTTGCTGCAACGAAAGACTTTGCGGTGCTCGTCTCAATGTATGATACAGGGAACCGCCGTGAACTGCTTCGACCGAAAAACCCTTTTTTCCGTCTTATTACCGGCGATAAAACTTTTTCTCCGGCAGAAGGAGAAAAACGCTCCATATTTGAACCGCTTCCGAATATTGAAAAAGGCGTGAAACGTTTTCGTATTATCAGCGAATTTCCGAACGTCCGGGCGGAATCTGAATTTCAGATCGACGGGAAAAAATTGAATTATTTCGTGCGTGTTGCACCGGGCAGTCATTTTGATAAAGTAGAATATCCGGCATTGGAATTGACCAAATTTGATCCCGGAGCTACTCTTTTTACGCCGGAAATGTCCGGTGTGATATACCCGGATGCGGCAAAGAAGAGCACTTGTTATGAAGCCGATTATCCGCGTGGCGTCGCATCCATGCAGTATGGTTTGTTCTATGATAAACGTGGCGGCATTTTCTGGGCATCTGCGGATCCGGATGCACGCGGGAAATTATTGAACTTTTCTGCCGGTGGCCGCGGCCTTTCAGTCACGTATACATGGATTCCGCCCCGTAATGGAGGTTTTACTCCGTGTAAGAACGGAATCCGTTTGGAACTTTTCCATGGTGACTGGTATGACGGTGCAATGATTTACCGGAATCTTATGGAAGAAATCAAAGCTCCCTGGTTTTCCATGGCGTCTCTGCCCAGAAAAGATACACCTGCCTGGGCAAGAGAAAATCTTTTCTGGCTCTGTACCCATTATTCCACCAGCCCGGAACAATATCGCAGGGTCGCCGAATATATGAAAATCCCCTTTGCAGCACATTTGAGTGGTTGGTTTGCGGGTACATGGGACAGAGATTATCCTCATGCCCATGCATTGCCCGGTTTTACATCTCACATGGAAAAATTAAGGGCATTGGGGATTCGGAGTGTTGTTTATGTCAATGGCAGATTGTGGGAACTGCTTGACCGCAGAAATGAAGACTGGCAATTTACCAGAATCGCCAAAGCCAATTGCGTAACGGATAAAAAAGGTGAACTGGTAATCAATAACTTCAACAATCGTGATTTTGCGATTCTATGTCCGTACACAAACCTTTTTGAAAATTCCATCCGGAAATACTGTATGGAAGTGCCTTCCTGGGGTGCGTCCGGACTCTATATCGACCAGATTGGCGCAGCTTACCATTTGCCCTGTTATAATCCGAAACATGGTCATGCCATCCCGGATGATATGGCATGGTTCAGCAAAGGACATAATCGTGTATTTCCAAAAATCCGTAACCAAATGCGTGCAGCACATCCGGAGGCGGTATGGACAACGGAAGATAATGCCGAAACCTGTGTCTCCAATTTTGACCTTCTGTTGATTTATCGCTGGTTTTATACCAATCAGGTTCCTGCATTCAATGCTGTCTATTCCGGCAGGATCCAGCTCTATGGTCTGGCCTATCAATATGCCGATCGTGCTGCAGCATTGGACAAGGCAGCATGGCAATTTTCTGTCGGGGCCCAGTTGGGATGGTGTACGCTCGATACCTTTGTAAGACCGGATTTGCACAATTATCGTGTGTGGACCAAACAGCTGACGCGGTTGAGATTTGCACTTCTTGATTTCTTCAATGCCGGTATGATGATGCGTCCGGTCCGTTTCACCGAACCTGTCCCGGAACGCAGTCTGCGCTGGGGTAATTATGGCACCAAAAACGTGAAAAGTCCTGTTATCAGAACTTCTGCCTGGCGCTGGAACGGGGCTGAAGTGATTACTTTGTTGAATCCTACGGACCGTATACAATCGAATCAGATTCCGTTTGCACAGAATTTTTCATCGGGAAAATGGTATCGTTTTTCCAGTTCCGGCAAAGAAGAAAGTTTTGATTCCGGAAAAATGAACAAGGTACCTGTTACGCTTCCGCCCCGTTCTTTTCAGATTTTGCTCAAGGTTCCTGAAACTGCGGATGGGCAATTGCTTCTTGATCGTGTCAGAGCAAGTTTCCAGGCGATTGCTTCTTTTATTGATGAACCGGATCCGTTCCTGACTGACGAACGAAAGTTTTTGGCGAACGTTGATAAAACAGCCGATACGGTTGCAATTGATACCGGAATTTATGAATGCCGCTTTTTTGCAGGTTGCATGTTCCCTGATTCTTTCCGTATCCCGGATGGTCAAAAACGAATGAGTCCGTTGCGGTATTTTACAGATCCTTTCGGACTTGATGAAATTCGAATCGGTAAAAAAAGATATCTGCTGAATCGTGAACGTTGGGCGGAGCGGAAAATCGTGGAAAATACGCGCGAAAAATGTGTGGTTGAATGTCGTGGCACTTTCTGCGAGGATTCCAGAGAGGAAAATGTTATTCCCGGAGTGTCTGCCCGGTATGTCTGGCAATTCTTCCGCAATAAACCGGAAATCAAAGTTTATGCAGAAATTACCTGTCCGCCGGAAATGAAAGATGCTTCCATTCAGCTTCTTCCCCTTCGGCCAGGTACACGATTCCAGAAAAAATCGTTTAACTTGCAAATGAAAAATGGCTTGATTACTGCCAATGCCGAGTTTGTGTTTTCCAAGAATCAGATATCTGCACGCCCGGAATTTATCCGCATCGGATCGAATTCAAAAGCTCCCAATGCGGCAAAAACGAATGTCTCCCAGCCGTCCGCTTTTGCCGCGGAACAGATGGCGCGTTTGAATCTGCCTGCCACGATCAACTTGAGTAATGGCAAGGTCGTGTTGAAACTGGACAGTCAGAAATTCTGGAATATCAACCGGATCGACGTTATTGACAACGGCAAAAAACGTAATTTTGGTATGGAAAGTTCCGGTTCACACTATGGTATGGTCTATCGTGAATTGAACAGTCCCTACTTCATTGGCAGCGGTCATTGTGAATCCGGAAAATGCGAACAGGTAACATCTCTGCGTATCTTCGCCGATGGAAAAGAAGTCAAACCGGGGAAAGATACGATTCGCGGGAAGAAGATTCGCATGGAAAAGATTTCCGGTATTGGACCGCTTACTGTTCAGTATTCTTTTGAAATCAATGAGAATCGTCTGGATGAAGAATATATTGTCACCAGTCAGGAAGCTGTCAAATGCCACTGTCTGTATTTCTTCATGCACCCCTGGTCAACCCGCTTCAAAGAAATGCATCTCCTCCGTCCGGATGGCACAGTTACGAATCTTCAATTCAAGTCCGATAACGGTCACCCTGCGGGAATGATGACATACTATCCCAACGTGGCAATGTATGATCCTGTTTCCGGCGATGCATTTTATACGAAAATCGAGCTTGTAGAAGGTGCTTCTTCTGCGCCGAAAAGATATATCTGGGATCGTCGGGCATATCGGAAAGATTATACTGTTGATTATGTGAAAAAAGTCTTTCCTGCGGGACATAAAGCGGTCTACCGTTCCAGTACGGAATTCTTCCCGAATAATGGCAAGCCCGTGATTCCGCAAATCGAAAAATAATCAAGGAGTTCGTTTCAATGATTCAGGAAATTCTTTACGATTGCAAAATTGATAATTCCCGTCAGCCTGCAATGTTTCAAGCAGCAGAAGGAACTGACGCCCGCCCGTTGCTGGTTGGGCTCCATACATGGAGTTATAATCATTCCGATCATTATGGAAAATTTGCAGCGTTTTGCGAGGAAAACAACTGGCATTTTATTTTCCCCGAATTCCGTGGTCCGAACTGGTGGCCCGAAGCGTGTGGTTCGGATTTCGTCGTTTCCGATATCGAAGATGCTGTCCGCTATGTCTGCAAAACGGTAAATGTCGATAAAAAACGGATTTATCTTTGCGGTGGTTCCGGCGGAGGACATTGTTCCCTGCTGCTCGCGGGACGGCGTCCGGATCTTTGGACTGCGGTAAGTTCCTGGTGTCCGATTTCAGATATCCGCTATTGGCATGAACAATGTCGCGACATGAATTTAGGGTATTACAAGCACATCGAAAGCGCATGTGGAGGTAATCCGGAAACGGATGCCGTCGCCCGGAAACAGGCAATAGTTCGTTCGCCGATCAGTTGGCTCCGGAATGCGGAAGAGCTTCCTCTTGCTATTAATTGTGGTATTCATGATGGTCACGTGGGAAAGGGGACTGTCCCCGTTGATCAGTCGATTTTTGCCTTTAATGTGCTTGCCGCTCCGGAAGACCGGATTTCCTGGGATGATGCGATGTATATTGTAAAAAATGAAGCCATCCCCGAACATTTGGTTTGTAATGAAGTCGATCCCGCATTCGGAGAACATAAGGTTTTGTTCCGCCGGGTTTCCAATAATGTCCGGTTGACTATTTTTGATGGCAATCATGACCTTTACGAACAGGCAGCATTGGAATGGCTTTCCCGTCAAGTCAAAGGTGAGCCGATTAGCTGGGCTCCGGGGCCTACATCCGCTGCTGCGCCGGATTCTGTTTCTGCAAAACTCTCGAGCTGAATATAATATAAAATGAACTGAATCCTGATGGAAAGAGCTGACAACATGAAATCATATTCGATTCCCCATGAACATGCGGGGCGTTATTTTTCGGAACAACTGCGGCAAATCAAGGCAAATGGCGCACCTGCGGTGATATCGTTACAGCCCGGACGATATCTGTTTTGTAAAAATGAGGCAGAGATATGCAGTCAGCCGGTCAGCAATACGGTTGTTTACGATGGAAATGTTCCGTATAAACATGTCGGATTGCTTCTGGACGGAATTTCAGATTTGACGATTGACGGGAATGGCGCAGAGCTGATTTTTGATGGCGACATGAGTGGTATTGCGTTGCTGAATTGCCGCAATATTACGTTGCGTAATTTTTCAGTTGACTGGCTTCATCCCCGGGTCGTTGAAATGCGGTGTACGGCGTCTTGTGACCATGATGTCGAGTTTGAACTGCATTCGTCGAGTCGTGCCATTGTTCGCGATGGAAAATTGATTTTCCTGAATCCGGATGGAGTCGAAGAAGCCGCGGAAAAATGGATCGTTCAATGTGCTTCAGCAGATGGAAAAAGCAACAAGCGTTCTCCGTTTCACCCTTATGCAGAAGCTGCTGAATGTGTCGAAACTGCTCCTGGAAAATTACGGTTCCGGTATGATGAACCGAAAAAGATCGAAGTCGGCAGTGTCTGGCAGTTCCGCAATCCGACCAGAAACGAAAACGGGATATTCCTGCATGAATGTGAAAATATTGAGTTGAATCATTTGCGGCTGTATTTTACCCCCGGTCTGGGGATCGTGGCGCAATTGTGTCGGGATTTGAATATACACGATCATATCCATGCGCCTGCAAAGGAATCCGGTCGGGTTTGTGCGGCGTTTGCGGATTGTATTCAGGTCTCAAGCTGCCGTGGGAATGTGCGTATTACCGACAGTCAATTTTCCGGTTCGCAGGACGATCCCATCAATATCCATGGTACTTATCTGGGCGTGAATGAATTTGATGAAAAAAGGCTTCTGCTTGAATTCAAACATCCGGAAACATGGGGATTCCTTCCGTTTTCCTCCGGTGATGAAGTTGCATTAGTCGATGCAGAAACACAGGAACGCCTGCAGTTTGCACAGGTTCACCATGCTGTCCTCAAAGATTTTCTGCACATAGACTTATATCTTGATTCGGCATTCCATATTGAAGACGCAGGGAAAAGATATGTCATTGAAAATTTATCGGCTTGTCCTGAAGTCCTTGTGCAAAATAATTGTTTCAGCTGCTATCCGACAAGGGGATTGCTTATTACAACATCTGCACCCGGTATCGTGCGCGGCAATACGTTTCTTCAAGCACCGCCGCGTCCGGCAATTCATATTGCCTCTGATGCCAGCAGCTGGTACGAATCCGGCGGTGTGCGCGATCTGTTGATTGAAGAAAACACATTTGAAGGTTGTGTTGTTCCGGCAATCAATATTAATCCCAATAATAACGATCAGTATCCGCTTCATCATGGAATCCGGATCAGGAATAATAGATTTCTCCATTGTACTCCTCCTTATCTGCATGCCCGGGGATGTGCAGAAATAGACGCGGAAAATATTGAAAAATAAATAATCTTTGCTGCGCGATTTTTAATGAAGGAAATCCACCTTGATATCCTTTTGAATTTCAAGGCGAACATCAGCACCGATATGATGAATTTTTCGAAGTTTTATTTTGCTTCATTTGATTACTCCGTGACAAGCCAGGATGAAGCCGTTTTTATCTTTGCGTAGATGTCAGTTATTTACAACTTGATATCACCATCCACAGGCGTATACAACTGCGGAAAGGCAATTTTTTGCGTTTTAAGGGGCGTGTCGCGGCGGCGTGCGGCAAAAGCCGGATGAAGCATTCAGTTGGCATCATCCCCTTGAAAAATTGTTACAAATAAAAGAAAATCGCAAATTGAAATTTATCTTGCCGATGCTATATTACATTGACGGTATCTGATTTATAAATTTTTATACTTCAAGATAAAGGCGGATAATGATGAAACGGATTTTTTTATAGGCAAGGAGCATTTTCGTTATGGATCAGAACGAAAATAAAAAAACTCATCCTAAAAAACGCAAAGCCGGGATCATACTGATTTGCGGAACAGCTCTTGCTTTTTTATGCTTGTGGATATTTTCGCAATTCCTTTGTCCTCAATGGAGAAAATTCACTTTTTTACCTGAAGAAATTTATTTTCCTATTGAAGAATTTTTGGCGTTGAATATCAATCATAATTCTCCGATTGTTTTAATCGGCGGGTTTCTGATTATTGTCTGCTCTCTGATCTGGTCTTTGAAACTCAATGGCAAACTGCAAAAAAGTTATGAATACATATTGATTGCTGTCATTATTTTTCTGATGACATTGATGCTGATGCCGTGTTTGTGTGCTCCCCGTGAAGTCGGCAGACGGCTGCAATGTGCGTCAGAATTAAAAGAAGCCTATCGTCAAATTTCTTTATATGCTGATGAAAACAAAGGCAAACTGACCGACACTTTCACCGTTAAAAATAGCAGATACCTTATCAACTATTACGGGAAAGGGCGTTCTTTGAAGGAAGCTCCTTTTGTTCTTCTGGAAGATGCCCAACGCTGCCATGCAGGTGATTTACGCCATCAGATATGGAGCAATGGCAAAATCAAAGTATTCCACCCTTGGAAAATAAAAAACAGGAAA